>JAFANP010000013.1 GCA_019232625.1 Alphaproteobacteria bacterium
TTCAGGATGTCGTAGACGTTGGCGCCCACCGCCGGCAGCGTGTCGACGCCGACCAGGTTGCGCGCGGCGAGCGCGCCGTTGGCCTCGTCGTGGATCACCAGCACGGTCTTGCCGGTGCCGAGCTTGGCGAACTGCGCCGCCAGCGTCTTGGTCTTGTCGGCCTCGAACGAGTCGAGGACGATCAGCGACTCCGCCTTTGCATGGCTCGAAAGCGCCATCTTGAGACCGAGCGCGCGGATCTTCTTGTTGAGGCCCGGATTGAAGTCGCGGACGCGGGCGCCGTGCGCCTTGCCGCCGCCGATGAAGATCGGCGCGCGCCGGTCGCCGTGGCGGGCGGTGCCGCCGCCCTTCTGGCGGCCGTACTTCTTGCCGGTGCGGGCGACGTCGGAGCGCTCGCGGGCGGCGCGGGCGGTGCCGCGGCGCTTCTCGAGCTGCCAGGTGACGACGCGGTGGAGGATGTCGGGACGGGGCTCGACGCCGAAAATCTCATCGTTGAGATCGATGTCGGCGCCGGCCGTGCCGTCGAGGCTCTGAACTTTGACCTTCATGGCTTAGCCTTCCTGGCCTTCGGTGGCTTCCGGAGCCGCGGCGGTCTCGGCCGGCGTCTCGGCGGGAGCGGTGTCGTTGCTGGCCGCCTGGCGGAGGCCGGCGGGATAGGGCGCCGCGTCGGGACGGGCGACCTTCACCGCGTCCTTGACGAGCAGCCAGCCGCCCTTGTGGCCGGGCACGGAGCCCTTGACGAAGAGAAGGCCGCGCTCGACGTCGGTGCGGACGATCTCGAGGTTCTGCTGGGTGCGGTTGCGGGCGCCCATGTGGCCGGCCATCTTCTTGTTCTTGAAGACGCGGCCCGGATCCTGGCGGTTGCCGGTGGAGCCGTGCGAGCGGTGGGAGACGGAGACGCCGTGGGTGGCGCGAAGGCCGCCGAAGCCCCAGCGCTTCATGGCGCCGGCAAAGCCCTTGCCCTGCGTGCAGCCCTGGATGTCGACCAGCTGGCCGACGGCGAAATGGTCGGCGGAAAGCTCCGCGCCGACCTCGAGGAGCGCGTCCTCGGCGACCCGGAACTCGGCGACCCGCGCCTTCGGCTCCACCTCGGCCTTGCCGAAATGGCCGCGCTGCGGCTTGGCGACGTTCTTGGCCTTCTTGGTCCCCGCGCCGAGCTGCACGGCGGTGTAGCCGTCGCTGTCGGCGTCCTTGCGGGCGACGACCTGGACGTTGTCGAGGGCCAGGACGGTGACCGGCACGTGGCGGCCGTCCTCCTGGAACAGGCGGGTCATCCCCATTTTCTTCGCGATCACGCCGGTGCGCACGATCGTAGCTCCTTATACAGAGGCCCCCGGACAATTCCGGGGGCGTGTTAGCCCGAAAAAGATGCGCGCCCCGCCTGGGCTATTGCTCCGCCCGAAGGCGAAACGGCGGGGACGCAGTCCGGGAGCTCGGCTCCCGCGGTATCACCCTATTTCCTCAAGCCGCCAGCCGCTCATCCTGAGGGGCCGTTGGGCTTGCCGAAAAGGCGTATCGAAGGATCGTCCTTCGATACGGGTCCTCCCCAGGCTCGGTCCCTACCCGGGATGAGCGGCTGGCGAGAGTGCCGGCCTCTTAGGCCAGCTTGATCTCCACGTCCACACCCGCGGCGAGATCGAGCTTCATCAGAGCGTCGACCGTCTGCGGGGTCGGCTGCACGATGTCGAGCAGCCGCTTGTACGTCCTCACCTCGAACTGCTCGCGCGACTTCTTGTCGACGTGCGGCGAGCGGTTGACGGTGAACTTCTCGATGCGCGTCGGCAGCGGAATGGGCCCGCGGATGAGAGCACCCGTGCGCCGAGCGGTGTCGGCGATGTCGCCCGTGGCCTGATCGAGCACACGATGATCGAACGCCTTCAGGCGAATGCGGATGTTCTGCGTTTCCATGACCTGCTTACCGATTGCAAAGAGCCAACACGGGGGCGCCGCTCAATCGTCATCCCGGGCTTGATCCGGGATCCACCCGACCTCCCAACCTCACGGCCCGAAGAAGGTGGATGCCGGATCGAGTCCGGCATGACGGGTGGTGCGCCACCCTTACTCAACAAAAATGCGAACCGCCCGAATCTTCCCGATCCGGGCGGCTGCGCGTGCCTCTACTACTTCGTGATCTCGCCGACAACCCCCGCGCCGACGGTCCGGCCGCCTTCGCGGATCGCGAAGCGCAGGCCCTGGTCCATGGCGATCGGCGCGATCAGCTTGACGCCGAGCTGCACGTTGTCGCCGGGCATCACCATCTCGGTGCCCTCGGGGAGGATGACCTCGCCGGTGACGTCCGTGGTGCGGAAGTAGAATTGCGGACGATAGTTCGCGAAGAACGGCGTGTGACGGCCGCCCTCGTCCTTCGAGAGGACGTAGACCTCGGCCGAGAAGTCGGTGTGCGGCTTGATCGAGCCCGGCTTGCAGAGGACCTGCCCGCGCTCGACTTCCTCACGGCCGACGCCGCGGATGAGGGCGCCGATATTGTCGCCCGCCTGGCCCTGGTCGAGCAGCTTGCGGAACATCTCGACGCCGGTGACGACGGTCTTGCGGGTGTCCTTGATGCCGACGATCTCGACTTCCTCGCCCACCTTGACGACGCCGGTCTCGACGCGGCCGGTGACGACCGTGCCGCGGCCCGAGATCGAGAAGACGTCCTCGATCGGCATCAGGAACGGACGGTCGAGCGGACGCTCCGGCTGCGGGATCCACTCGTCGACGGCGGCCATCAGCTTCAGGATGGCGTCGTGGCCGATCTCGCGGTTCGAATCCTCGAGGGCGGCGAGCGCCGAGCCCGAGATGATCGGAATGTTGTCGCCGTCGAAGTCGCGCTTGGAGAGCTCCTCGCGGATCTCGAGCTCGACCAGCTCGAGCAGCTCGGGATCGTCGACCTGGTCGACCTTGTTGAGGAAGACGACCATGGTCGGCACGCCGACCTGCTTGGCGAGCAGGATGTGCTCCTTGGTCTGCGGCATCGGGCCGTCGGCGGCCGACACGACCAGGATCGCGCCGTCCATCTGCGCCGCGCCGGTGATCATGTTCTTCACATAGTCGGCATGGCCCGGGCAATCGACGTGCGCATAGTGGCGCTTGTCGGTCTCATACTCGACGTGGGCGGTCGAGATGGTGATGCCGCGCTCGCGCTCTTCCGGCGCCTTGTCGATATTGTCGTAGCTCGTGAAGGTGGCGCCGCCGGTCTCGGCGAGGACCTTGGTGATCGCCGCCGTCAGCGACGTCTTGCCGTGGTCGACGTGACCGATGGTGCCGATGTTGCAGTGCGGCTTCGTCCGCTCGAATTTAGCTTTCGCCATTGTCTTCCTACCTTCTGCTCAAACTTTTTCCGGAGCGCGCCGCCCGGTGCGGACGCGCCCATAACCACAATTTCCGGCTTATGCCAGCTTCGCCTTGACCTCTTCGGCGACGTTGGCGGGCACCTCGTCATAGTGCGAGAACTGCATCGTGTACTGCGCCCGGCCCTGGGTGAAGGACCTCAGCTCGTTCACGTAGCCGAACATGTTGGCCAGCGGCACCATCGCCTCGACGACCTGCGCGTTGCCGCGGCTGTCGGTGCCCTGGATCTGGCCGCGGCGGCTGTTGATGTCGCCGATGACGTCGCCGAGATAATCCTCAGGAGTCACGACTTCCACCTTCATGACCGGCTCGAGCAGCGTGATGCCGGCCTTCTGCGCACCCTCGCGCATCGCGCCGCGGGCGCAGATCTCGAAGGCGAGCGCCGAGGAGTCGACGTCGTGATACTTGCCGTCGATCAGCTCGACGGAGAAGTCGATGATCGGGAAGCCGATCAGCGACCCGGTTTCCGCCGTCTCGCGCATGCCCTTCTCGACCGACGGGATATATTCCCTCGGGACGTTGCCGCCCTTGATCGAATCGATGAAGACGAAGCCCGTGCCGCGCTCGCCCGGGGTGAGCTTGACCTTCACCTCGGCGAACTGGCCCGAACCGCCCGACTGCTTCTTGTGCGTGTAGGTCAACTCGACCGGACGCTTCAGATATTCGCGATAGGCGACCTGCGGCGCGCCGACATTGGCCTCGACCTTGAACTCGCGCTTCATGCGGTCGACCAGGATCTCGAGGTGGAGCTCGCCCATCCCCTTGATGATGGTCTGGCCGCTCTCATTGTCGGACGAGACGCGGAAGGACGGATCCTCACGGGCGAGGCGATTGAGGGCGACGCCCATCTTCTCCTGGTCGGCCTTGGTCTTGGGCTCGACGGCAACCTCGATGACCGGGTCCGGAAACTCCATCCGCTCGAGGATGATCGGCGCGTTGGCGGCGCAGAGCGTGTCGCCGGTCGTCGTGTCCTTGAGGCCGGCCAGGGCGACGATGTCGCCGGCATAGGCCACCTGGATGTCCTCGCGGTCGTTGGCATGCATCAGCAGCATGCGGCCGACCTTCTCCTTCTTGTCCTTGACCGAGTTCATCACGGTCGAGGCGCTCTCGAGCTTGCCCGAATAGATGCGGGCGAAGGTCAGCGTGCCGACGAACGGATCGTTCATGATCTTGAAGGCGAGCGCCGAGAAGGGCGCGTCGTCGGACGGCGGGCGCGTGTCGACGGTCTCGCCGTCGAGCTTCAGGCCCTCCACCGGCGGGATGTCGAGCGGGCTCGGCAGATAGTCGACCACCGCGTCGAGCAGGGGCTGGACGCCCTTGTTCTTGAAGGCGGAGCCGCACAGCACCGGCACGAACGAGAAGTTGAGCGTGCCCTTGCGGATCAGGCGCTTCAGCGTCGCCGTGTCCGGCTCCTCGCCGCCGAGATAGGCCTCCATCACCTCGTCGTCCTGCTCGACCGCCATCTCGATCAGCTCCATGCGGGCTGCGGCGGCGGCGTCGGCCAGATCGTCGGGGATGGGCTGATATTCGAACTTGGCGCCGAGGCTCTCCTCGAGCCAGATGATGGCGCGGTTCTCGACCAGGTCGACGAGGCCCTTGAAGCCGCTCTCGATTCCGATCGGCAGATAGAGGACGGCCGCGCGCGCGCCGAGGCGGTCGCGGATCATGCCGACGCACATCTCGAAATTGGCGCCGGTGCGGTCGAGCTTGTTGACGAAGCACATCCGCGGCACCTTGTACTTCTCGGCCTGGCGCCAGACGGTCTCCGACTGCGGCTCCACGCCGGCGACTCCGTCGAAGCAGGCGACCGCGCCGTCGAGCACGCGCAGCGAGCGCTCGACCTCGATGGTGAAGTCGACGTGGCCGGGGGTGTCGATGATGTTGATCCGGTGGTCGTTCCAGAAGCAGGTCGTGGCCGCCGACGTGATCGTGATGCCGCGCTCCTGCTCCTGCTCCATCCAGTCCATCGTCGCCGTGCCCTCGTGGACCTCGCCGATCTTGTAGGACTTGCCGGTGTAATAGAGGATGCGCTCGGTCGTCGTCGTCTTGCCGGCGTCGATGTGCGCCATGATGCCGATATTGCGATAACGCTCGAGCGGGTGGCTGCGGGCCATGATCTTGAACTCCAATGCCGGACGTCCGGCGGTGAACCTTCTGGTCGGGTGACAACCCCGCGTCCCGTCCGGGCCGAGCTGTCGAAGCCCTCTCCTTGGCGGAGGCCCGAGGAAGGAATGCCCTTCGACAGGCTCAGGGCGAACGGTGCTGGGGAGGGACGCCGGTGCGTCCCGACCCTATATAGTCACTACCAGCGATAATGCGAGAAGGCGCGGTTGGCTTCGGCCATGCGATGCGTGTCCTCGCGCTTCTTGACCGCGTTGCCGCGATTGTTGGCCGCGTCCATCAGCTCGCCCGAGAGGCGCGCCGACATGGTGTTCTCCGAGCGACTGCGGGCGGCGCCGATCAGCCAGCGAATGGCCAGCGCCTGGGCGCGCTCGGGGCGGACCTCGACCGGCACCTGGTAGGTGGCGCCGCCGACGCGGCGGCTCCTGACCTCGATGCCCGGCTTCACGTTGTTGAGCGCGTCGTGGAACACGCCGATCGGGTCGCGCTTGGCGCGGGTCTCGACCGTGTCGAGCGCGCCGTAGACGATGCCTTCGGCGACCGACTTCTTGCCGTCGAGCATGACGGAGTTCATGAACTTGGTGAGCACCACGTCCCCGAAACGGGGATCGGGGAGGACTTCGCGCTTCTCGGGGCGACGACGACGGGACATTGGCAGTGTTTCCTTCTCTCTTCAGCCTGGTCCGGAACCCGTCCGGGGCTTACTTAGGGTGTGCGGGGTGGGGCACATACATTCCGCGCGGCGGCACCAGACCGGGCACCTCGGCGGCTGAAAGTATGTGTCCCCTTTCTCCCGGTTATTTCGGCCGCTTGGCGCCGTACTTGGAGCGCGACTGGCGGCGGTCCTTGACGCCCTGCGTGTCGAGCACGCCGCGCAGGACGTGGTAGCGCACGCCCGGAAGGTCGCGGACTCGGCCGCCGCGGATCAGCACCACGCTATGCTCCTGGAGGTTGTGGCCCTCGCCGGGAATGTAGCTGATCACCTCGCGCTGGTTGGTCAGGCGGACCTTGGCCACCTTGCGGAGCGCCGAGTTCGGCTTCTTCGGGGTCGTCGTGTAGACGCGGGTGCAGACGCCGCGCTTCTGCGGGTTCTGCTCCATCGCAGGGACCTTGGACTTGGCCTTCTGCGGCTCGCGACCCTTGCGGATCAGCTGGTTGATCGTCGGCATGAAGCCCTTCACTTCCTTCAAGTTACTTTACCGGCGCGCAGAAAACGCGAAAACCCGGGCGACCTCTCAGCCGCCTGGCCCTCGCGACGCGACAGCAATGTTCAAGCTCTTGCCCGCTCCAGGAACGCCAGGGCTCCGCGGGCGAGGCGGCCTATACCCGCGAGAGGCATATGGGTCAACGGGGGGAATTTGGAAGGGGGCGTGTCGGCCCGAAGGCCTCCTCCGAACAAGCCCGTCCACCATGGTTCGCATGGTCCCACTCCCCTGCAAAGGCAGGGGAGGAGAAGCGGGGGCTATTCCGTCGTCTCGCCGGTCCACTCGTCGTTGTCGTGGTCGCGCTCGGCCTGCTCCTTGTCCTTGTGGACCACGCCGTCCTTGTGCTCGGGCGGGCCGTAGATCGTGTAGAGGCGCAAGGGACGGTCGGTGTCGTTGACGACGTTGTGGCGGGCGCCGGCGGGGACGATGACGGCGAAATCGTCCTCCACCCGGTTCGCCGCGCCGTCGATGTAGACGATGCCCCGTCCCTCCTCGATCCGGAAGAACTGGTCGCGATCCTCGTGCACCTCCTCGCCTATGTCGCAGCCGGGCGGCAGCGTCATCAGCACCAGCTGGAGGTTGCGGCCGGTATAGAGGACGCGGCGGAAATCCTCGTTCCCCAGCGTGCGCGCCTCGATATTCTCGCAATAGCCCTTCATCCGCTCCTGCTCCTTCAGTCCTTCAGCGGGTCGCAACCCCAGTTCATCAGCGAGTAGCGCCACCGCGAGGTGACCGGGTTGGCCGGCTCCTGCGCGCGATGCCTCGTCACGAAGCCGGCGACCTTGCGCATGTGGCGGTAATCCTCGTCGCCAAGGTCGGGTTCCGCCGTCCTCAGGATGCGCACGATCCGCCGCCCCGACGCGTGACCGACCGACTCCGACCCCGGCGCCTTGCGTTGCCCGACGCGCCGGCTCTCCGCCGTCTCCAGCCATGCCTCCAGCTCGGCGGCGTCCATGTTGACGGCGGCGTGGAAGCGCCTCAGCACCTCGGAGCGATCGGGTTCGGCCATGCCGGCTCCATAGCGCCTGGACAGGGGCCGCGCGCAACGCGAAATTGGCCCGTGCGGCGCGGGGCGGCGCGAGGAGGCGGGATGGACGAGAATTGGAAGCTTCCCTGGGAAGGCGGCTGCCGCTGCGGCCGGGTGCGCCTCAGGGTGACGCAGCCGCCGCTCCTCTCGGGCGCCTGCCACTGCACCGGCTGCCGGAGGATGTCGGCGAGCGCCTTCTCGCTCACCCTCACCCTGCCGGCGAGCGGCCTCGAGGTGACCGCCGGCGAGCCGGTGATAGGCGGCCTCCATGGGCCCGTGTCGCGCCACCATCACTGCCCGCACTGCCTCGCCTGGCTGTTCACCCGCGCCGAGGGCTTCGACTGGTTCGTCAACCTTCGCGCCCCGACGCTGGACGACCATGGCTGGGTCGTCCCCTATGTCGAGCTCTGGACGGACGAGAAGCTGCCCTGGGCCGAGACGCCGGCGCGCCACGCCTATCCCGCCGGCGCCGACGCCGCGGACTGGCAGCGGCTGATGGACGGCTATGCCCGGGAGGGCGTTCGGCCGGGTGGCCTCAGTCGCGCCTGACCAGCTTGCCGCCCTTGATGACGGCGTCGACATGCTCGAGCGTTCGGACGTCCTTGAGCGGATCGCCGGAGACGGCGACGAGATCGCCGTAGCGGCCGACCGCGATCGCCCCGACGTCGCCCTCGCGCCCCAGCGCCTGCGCCGCGTTGCGCGTCGCCGCCTGGATCGCCTGCATCGGAGTCATCCCCCACTCCACCATCTTGGCGAACTGGCGGGCATTGTCGCCGTGCGGATAGACCCCGGCGTCGGTGCCGAACAGCATCGGCACGCCCGCCCGCACCGCCCGCTGGAAGGTCTGGCGCTGCTTGAGGCCGATCATCTTCTCCTTGTCGAGGCTCTCCTGCTCGGTGCCGTTGGCGGTGCCCGTCGCGAGGATGTAGTCGTCGTTGTAGATGTCCATGTCGAACCAGGTGCGGTGCTGGACGGCGAGCGCGATGGTGGCGTCGCTGGCGAGGCTGCAATGCTCGATCGTGTCTATCCCGGCGAGGATCGCGGTCCTGATCCCCTCGTCGCCATGGGCGTGGGCGGCGACCTTGAGGCCGAGCATGTGCGCCTCGTCGGCGATCGCCTTCATCTCCTCCAGGCTGAGTTGCTGGCCGCCGACCGAATCGCCGAGCGAGAAGACGCCGCCGGTGGCGCAGATCTTGATCACCTGGGCGCCATATTTGTGCAGCCAGCGGACCTTGGCCCGGGCCTCCTCCGGGCTGTTGACGACCGAGGGCTCCTTACGGTCGAGCGACGGGGGCAGCGCGTTGTTGTCGCAATGGCCGCCGGTCGCGCCGATCGCATAGCCGGCGGTGACGATCCGCGGCCCCTCGAGCCAGCCGCCGTCTATCGCCTCCCGAAGGCCCACGTCCTGGAAGCCGTCGGCGCCGACGTTCCGCACGGTGGTGAAGCCGGCCCTCAGCGTCTTGACCGCATTGGCCGCGCCCACCGCCGACCAGAAGCTGTCGGTATATTGGAGGCCGCGATAGCCGCCTATCTCGGCCAGCGAGGTGAGGTGGACGTGCATGTCGATGAGGCCGGGGAGCAGCGTCTTGCCGGGAAGGTCGATCCTTTTCGCGCCGGCCGGGATGTTGGGCCGCGCCCCGCCGCGCCCGACCACCGAGACGATCCGGCCGTCGGTGATCACCACCACCGGCTCCTGGACGACGCGCCCCTCGACCACGTCGATCATCCGGTCGGCGGTGACCACGACCGTCTCTGCGGCCGCGGCGGGGGCTGCCGCGGCGGCGGCGGCTGCGGCGAAGGCTGTCGCAAGAAGGTGGCGCGCTTTCATGTCGTGATCCCCAGGGGCAAAGGAAGGAATTCAGCTTGACCCGCCGGCCGGCGGGAGTCGAGAGACGCTGCCGGCGAGCCAGGCCCGGTGCCGCTCGACGGCGCCCTGCTCCGGGCGGATGAACAGCCTCTTCACCTCGGGCCAGCGGGCGCGTGCGTCGCGCTCCACCTCGGCGACGATGCGCTCGACGTCGGCGGCGCTGAGCGCGTCCTCGAAGTCGACGCTGAGCAGGGCGGTGATCTGGTCGGGCGCGGAATGGACGGTGAGGACGTGGCCGACGCCGACGATCCCGGCCCGCCCCGACGCCGTCGCGCGCAGCCCCTCGACCAGCTCGGGGTCCGCCGCCTCGCCGATCAGCAGGGCCTTGGATTCGACGGCGAGGAAGAAGGCGGTGAGGCCGAGGATGAGGCCGATGACGATCGACGCCGCGCCGTCCCAGAAGGGGCTGCCGGTGAGCTGGGCCAGCGCCAGGCCGAGCGCGGCGACGGCGATGCCGGCCATCGCCGCGCCGTTCTCGAGGAGGACGATGAAGCCGGGCGGGTCCTTGGAGCGCCGTATCGCCTCGACCCAGCCGAGCCGGCCCTTCGCCTCGCGGAACTCGCGGAAGGCGGCGAGCGTGGAGCCGCCCTCGAGCAGGAAGGCGACGGCGAGCACGCCGTAGGCGATCAGCGGCGACACCGCTTCCTCGGGATGGAGGATGTGGACCGCGCCTTCGTAGACCGAGACTCCGGCGCCGAGCGCGAAGACGAGGACCGCGACGACGAAGCTCCAGAAATAGAGCTCGCGCCCATAGCCGAACGGGTGGCGCGCGTCGGCCGGCTTGCGCGCCTGCCGCCGCCCCCACATCAGGAGCAGCTGGTTGGCGGAATCGACGACGCTGTGCACCCCTTCGGTAAGCATCGCCGACGACCCGGTCACCGCCGCCGCCGCGAATTTCGAGACCGCGATGCCGAGGTTCGCGGCCAGCGCGATGATCAAGGTGCGGTTGCTCTCGCCATGCGCGCTCATCGCGCGGTCCTTAGCGCCGCCGTCCGGGCCAGTCCATTTGCCTGTCGGCCGGACGCGACGGCCGGGCTCGGCCGCCGGCCTTGCGCGCCTATTCGGCGACCGTCTCGCCCGAGCCGCCTATCTCGGCGGGGAAGTCGCGCATCTTGGGAAGCCCGTCCTTCATCGGCAGCACCGTCTCGGCATAATTGAGGTGGACGGCCGGGCGGAACGGCACCGAGGGGACGGTGGCGGCGTGGACGTCGGTGACAGGCAGGCTCGGATGGTAGACCAGCACGTGGCCGCCGCACCCGGTGCACCAGCGCCGGTCGGAAAAGCCGTTCTTGTTGAAGCCGCCGAGCCGGTCCTCGCCCTTCGTCACCCGCACCTTGTCCTTGGGGTAGAGGATGAAGGCGGCGACCGGCCCGCCCGACCAGGAGCGGCACGAGCGGCAATGGCAATAGCCCATCTCCGCCGGCGCGCCCTCCACCTCGATCTCCACCGCCCCGCAGAAGCAGGATCCCTTGTGCGTCTCGGTCATGTCGCGCTCCTCCCCGGTCGCGGCGCTTCCCCGCGCCGGCTGCCGGCACCCTCCTACACAAATCGCCCGGATGCGTCACGACGCCGACGCACCTCCACCAGGAGGCGCAAGCCCGACCAGGTCCGTGGACATTGGGGACACTCTGGTGACAGTCACGTGACTGTCACCAGAGTGTCCCCCGCTCGCCGTCACCGGCGCTGGAAGCGCTCACCTCCCGCCCGGCCGCCGGGCGGCGCAGCCCCCTTCGGTCCCGTCAGCCGGAGAAGAAGGAGCTCGAGCTGCTGGAGCTGCTGGAGCTCGAGCTGGAGCTGCTGAAGCTGAAGCTGGAGCTGCTGGAGCTCGAGCTGCTGAAGCTGAAGCTCGCGCTGGAGCTGCTCGCACCGGAGCTGGAGCTGCTCGAGCTCGAGCTGGAGCTGCTGTTGCCGCCGTCGACGCAGGGGCTCCAAGCGGGCTGGCACCAGCGCGGCGCGCACCGGTTCCAGCCGGCCCCCGAAACCTGGCTGAGCTCCCCGACCAACAAGTCGCGCATATCGGCCTCTCCTCCTTCGGCGCGGAGTCATTCCGCCCCGCTCTACGCGCCTCTACCACCCTCGCCGCGGAGGTTCGAGCGGAGCCGAAGCCCGATTTGGGACAGCCCGGCCTTCTTCCTGCCTCCCGGACGGAAAGGAAGGCTCCGACAAGCCCGGCCCGAACGGCCTTGGACGGATCCAGCCGCTCACCGCCCGAGCGAAACGCGCCCAGGGACACTCTGGTGACAGTCACGTGACTGTCACCAGAGTGTCCAGTCACGTGACTGTCACCAGAGTGTCCCCCGACGGCCTCCCTCCTCCTCGCCGAAGCGCCGCAGGCAAGGACGGCCGGCAAGCCGCGACGGCTCCGGCGCACGCCCCCTGGCGCTTCGGTGGTTCGGGTGAAAACGCGCCCTTTTGCGCCGCCGCGCCGGACATGGCAGTGGAAGCGCATGTGGGAGAAATATGTCCTCTTCATCGACGGCGAGGCGATCGTCATCGACAAGCCGGCCGGGCTCGCCGTCCACCCCGGCGCGAAGACCCCCGAGAGCCTGGAGGATTATCTCAAGCATTTCCGCTTCGGCTTCCAGCGGGCCCCGCTCCCGGTCCACCGGCTCGACCGCGACACGTCGGGCTGCCTGCTCCTCGCCCGCAACCCCAAGGCCCACAAGCGCTTCCAGCGCGCCTTCGAGGACAAGAAGGTGGCCAAGACCTACCTCGCGGTGCTCGACGGCGTGCCGGAGCGCGAAGCGGGGCGGATCGAGATTCCGCTGAGGAAGGTCTCCAGCGAAGCGGAGGGCTGGCGGATGGTCGGCGACCCGGCCGGCAAGCCCTCGGCCACCGATTGGCGCGTGGTCGCGGTCAGGGACGGGCGCGCGGTGGTGCTGTTCTCGCCCGAGACCGGCCGCACCCACCAGATCCGGGTCCACGCGTCGGAGGGGATCGGAATCCCGATCTCGGGCGACCCCGTCTACGGCGCCGGGCGCGGACCGATGCTGCTCCACGCTTTGTCGATCCGGGTCGATCGCGACGGCAAGCCGCCGGTCGAGGCCAAGGCGCCGCTGCCGCCGGCCTTCGTCGGCGCGGGCTTCGGCGATGTCGACGCCTGAGCCCTATCTCCTTCCCGAGGAGGCGCTCGAGGAGAAGTTCATCGCCTCGAGCGGCCCCGGCGGCCAGAACGTCAACAAGGTGGCGACCGCCGTCCAGCTGCGCTGCGACGTCTTCAAGCTCGGCCTCGCGCCACCCGTCTACCAGCGCCTCAAGGCGCTCGCCGGGAGCCGGATGACGAGCGAGGGCGAGATCGTCATCACCGCCCGCACCCACCGCACCCAGGAAGCGAACCGCGAGGAAGCGCGGGCGCGGCTGTCGGAGTTGATCGCGAAGGCCCATGTCCGGCAGGCGCGGCGCGTGAAGACGAAGCCCAGCCGCGCGGCCAAGGCCAAGCGGGTCGACGAGAAGAAAGGGCGCGGCGCGGTCAAGCAGGGGCGGGGGAAGGTCAGGCTGGACTGAGGGGGCCGTTGCGGGTGGTCAGCCGCTATTGGCACCTGCCTCCTGTCCGGAACCCCCCCGCCCTCGCAGCGGGTTCACCCTGAGGCGATAGCCGACCGCGGGCTCGTTGAGGATAAGGTCGGGTCGCGAGGGATCGCGCTCGAGCTTCTGGCGCAGGCCGCGAATGGCGACCCGGAGATACTCGATCTGCCCCTCCTGGGCCGGCCCCCAGGCGGTTCGCAGCAGATGGGCGTGGGTCAGAACCCGCCCAGGATGCTTCGCCAACTCCGCGAGGACGGAATATTCCTTGGGAGTCAGATGAATTTCGCTTCCGTCGCGGGATACGGCCCGCTGGAACAGGTCGATCGTGACACCGTCGAGCACGACGGGCCTTCGATCGGATTCGGAACCGGCGTCCAGCAGATTGGCCAAATAGCGCTGGGTCTTGGACGCCTCCATCCCGACGAGCGAGATGAGAGCCTTGTCGCCCGACCCGCTTCGACGCAGCTCGGCAGCCGCCTCGGCGATGGCTTGAAGCGGGGGCTTGAGATCCTGAGCGATCGTCGAGAGCAGCACCGAACGCACCTGGTCACGTTCCCGAAGGCGGGCGAACTCGCGCGCCTCTTCCTCCAGCCGCCCGCGCTCCAGCGCGAGAGCCACCTGATCGAGCAGGTTATCGAGAAGCGGCAGCTGATCGGCCCGGACAGGCGGAGCCCCGTCGTCGCGGGCGAGCCCCATGGCCGCGATGACGGCGCTCCCGGACCTCACCGGATGGAACTGCCACTCGGTTGTGGCCGCACGGTCGACGCTTCGGCCGGCACGCTCGCCCTTGTCGAGGACGAGCGCGGCCACGGCCAAGTCGTTGGGAGCGAAGCGCACCGATCCCGAGAGGGCACGCGGCTCCGGCACCCCGCCGACCAGCGTGGCGTTGCATTCGAACACCTGGCCCAACTCATGGCTGCTTACCTCGGCTATCTCGAATTTCGTGGTGCAGGTCAGCAACCGCCGCGCGAGACCCGCTATGGTCGCGTTGCGGGCCGCGTGGGCCCGGGCGAGCCGGGCCTGCTTGCGGACCGATGCGGCGAGCTGGCTGGCGACCATCGCGACTCCGAACAGCACGAGCACCGTGACGACGTCGTTCGGGTTCTGGATCCGGAAGGTCAGGTGCGGAGCCGTAAAGAAGAAGTTGTAGGCAAGCGCGGAGATCAGAGCGGCGAAGAGCGCGGGGCCGAGCCCGGCCGTCACGGCAGCACCCAGCACGGCCGGCAGGTACAGCAGGTCGACGGCCGAATTGCCCCATCTCGGAGCGACGGCGAGGCCGACCAGCGTCGAGGCCGCGACCATGAGCGAGGCTTCGGCATAGCCGCCAAGCCGAGCCGCGGCGGAGCGTCCGTCGACGAGAGTGCGAGCCATGAGCATAAGTTGCTCCCGGTAGCCGCCCGGGTCGAGTGCCTGGGCGCCGATTATCGCCCTTTCTTCATGCCGCTCCAGCTTAATCCACATGGAATCTTTATGCTGCCCGACCGCACAGCGCCGCGATCATGGCTGCTCTCGCACAAGCCGTCCCCCCGCCGGCCGACATCTCGAAGGGGAAAGGCGGGCATTCGCTGCCCGCATTGATGCTCGGCGCCGTCGGCATCGTCTACGGGGACATCGGCACCTCCCCGCTCTACGCGATGAAGGAGAGCTTCATCGGACCCCATCCGCTGGCGGTCGACCGGTTGCATATCTTCGGAGTGCTCAGCCTCGTCTTCTGGTCGCTGATGCTGGTCGTCACCGTCAAATACGTCTTCGTCGCGATGCGCGCCGACAATAAGGGGGAGGGAGGGTCCTTCGCGCTGCTGGCGCTGATTTCGCGCAATCTCGGCGAGAAGAGATGGACAGCGGGCCTCGTCATGCTCGGAGTCCTGGCGACGGCGCTCTTCTACGGAGACGCGATGATCACCCCGGCCATCTCGGTCCTTTCGGCGGTCGAAGGGCTGACGATCGTCCAATCGAGCCTGGAGCCCATCGTGGTCCCGGCCGCGATCGTCGTTCTGATCGGCCTCTTCCTCGTTCAGTCGCGCGGGACGGCGAAGGTCGGCGCGATCTTCGGCCCGATCGTGCTCGTCTATCTGGCCGCGCTCGCGATCCTCGGGGTCGTGAACATCCTTCGGCATCCGGAGATATTGTGGGCGCTGAGCCCGCATTGGACCGTCCGATTCTTCGCCGACGACCCGAAGCTCGCCTTCCTCGCCATGGGATCGGTCTTCCTCGCGATGACCGGTGCCGAGACGCTTTACGCCGACATGGGCCACTTCGGACGCAGGGCCATCGGCTTTTCCTGGCTGGGGCTCGTCTACCCCTGCCTGACGCTGAACTATCTCGGTCAGGGCGCCTTGCTTCTCGGCACCCCGTCGGCCGTCGAGAACCCCTTCTACCTGATGGCGCCGGACTGGGCGCGCCTGCCCCTGGTCCTCATCGCCACGGCCGCGACGATCATCGCCAGCCAGGCCGTGATCTCGGGCGCTTTCTCGGTCACCCACCAGGCGGTCCAACTGGGATTCCTGCCCCGCCTTCGGACCGAGCATACGAGCGCGAGGGCGTCGGGCCAGATCTACATCCCGTCCGTCAACTGGGGCCTGCTGGCGATGGTGGTGCTGCTGGTCCTCGGCTTCCGCAAATCCACCAACCTCGCCTCCGCTTATGGAATCGCGGTCAGTGGCACGATGATCATCACCACCATCATGCTGGCGGTGCTGGTCTTCCAGGTGTGGAAGTGGAATCGATACGTCGCCTCAGCGACGATCGGCCTTTTCGCCATCGTCGACGGCACCTTCTTCGCCTCGAACGCCACCAAGGTGGCGGACGGCGGCTGGTTCCCGCTGGTCGTGGCGGCAGGGATCTTCACAATCCTCACCACATGGGCCACGGGGCGGTCGCTGATGCGGCGGCGACTGGAGCAGGACGCGCTGCCGGTCGAGGTCTTCGTCAAGTCGGCGCACTCGGTGCACCGAGTGCGCGGCACGGCGGTATTCCTCTCGACCTCGGCCGACGCCATCCCCTCCGCCTTGCTCCACAACCTGAAGCACAATCAGGTGCTCCACGAGCGCGTCCTGATCCTGAACGTGAAGGTCGAGGACGTCCCGCACGTCCCGCCGGCGAAGAGGCTCGAAGCGCACGGCGCCGGGAAGGGGTTCTACCGGGTCGTCCTTCACTACGGTTTCATGGACGAAGTCGACGTCCCGGCCGATCTCGTCCGGATCGAGTCGTGCGGCGGCGGCTTCAACATGATGAGCACCAGCTTCTTCCTCGGCCGGCAGAAGCTGATCGCCGCCAGGGAGCAGCCCGGAATGGCGCTGTGGCGGGAGCGGCTGTTCGCCTGGATGATGAAGAGCTCCGAAAGCGCCATGGAATTCTTCAGGCTTCCGACCAACCGCGTCGTCGAACTCGGCAGCCAGCTCCGGATATGAGAGGGTCCCGACGCCGGCCGTCCCGGAATGCCGGCATCTCCCGACTCCGCGGCGGCGGCCCAGTCCGGCGGGATTCCCGAATCAAGCGCCTTGCGGCGGCGTCCCGCAACGACAACATGGCGGCGATGTACGACTTTCGCATCGAGACCGCCGACAAGGCCGAGGCCTGGCGCCAGATCGCTTCCGCCGCGGACGCGCTCACCGACGGCGAGCCCGACGCGGTCGCCAACATGGCCAACGTCGCCGCGCTCCTGTGGGAGACGCTGCCCGACCTCAACTGGGCGGGCTTCTACCGCAACGTCGGCGGCGAGCTGGTGCTGGGGCCGTTCCAGGGGCGCGCCGCCTGCATCCGCATCCCCTTCGGCAAGGGCGTCTGCGGCACCGCGGCGGCCACCGGCGAGCCGCAATGCGTCGACGACGTCGACGCCTTCCCCGGCCACATCGCCTGCGACAGCGCCTCGGCGTCCGAGCTGGTCGTGCCGATCGTCCATGAAGGGCGGCTGATCGGCGTCCTCGACCTCGACAGCCCGCGGCCCGCCCGCTTCGACGCCGCCGACGTCGCCGGCTGTCTCGAATTGGGACGGATTCTCGCCCCAAGGTTGCTCCGGTAGCGAAACCGTCCCTCAAGCGTTAAAAAAGTCTTAACGCCGCTCCGACTCCGGCCGGGCGGCAGGCCTTGCGCGCAATAAGGGGATCCAACCATGATGAAGCTCAGGCTCGCTCTGTTCGCGGCATCGGCGGCGCTCGCGCCTTTCTCCGTCTCGGCGCAGACGGTTCCCGACCCAAGCCCGGCCTACGGCCTTCCGGACGTCAGCCTCCAGCTTCCCGGCGCCGCGGCCGCCGCTTCCGCCGCCCCCGCCGCGGGCGTGACGTGGAGCCAGGGCGCCGCCCAGGCCGCGCCGCCGCCCTCGCCGCCGCCGCCGATGATGGGCCACCCGCCGATGACCGGCCGTCCGCCGATGATGGGCCACCCGCCGATGACCGGCCGCCCGCCGATGATGGGCCACCCGCCGATGAGCGGGCACCCGCCCATGATGGGCCGTCCGCCGATGAGCGGGCACCCGCCGATGATGGGTCGCCCGCCGATGAAAGGGCATCCGCCGATGATGGGCCACCCGCCGATGAACGGCGGCCACCACATGATGCGCTGGCAGCGCATCGACCGCGGCGGCCGGGTCCCGCAACGCTGGTGGGGGCGCCAGTTCAAGATCCGCAACTGGTCGCACTACGGATTTCCCCAGCCCTGGGGCGGCGGCCAGTGGATCCGTTATTATGACGACGCGCTGCTGATCGACCGGGGCGGCCGGGTGCTCGACGGGCGCTACGGGTGGGACTGGGACCGCTACGGCGACCGCTGGGACTATGAGGACGACGGCGTGCCCGCTTATGCCGACGGCGATTATGACGACGGCGACTATGGCGACGGCAATTGGGATCGCGGCGACGAGGATTACGGCTACGACGCCCCGCCGCCGCCGCCGGCGCCGCGCTGCGACCGCCGCTGCGCGCCGCCCCCGCCGCCGCCGGGACCGGGCTACGGCTATGGATACGGCTACGGGCCGGTGGTCGTCACCACGACGACGGTGACCGAGGCGCCGGTCGTCGAGACGCGCATCGTCTACGACACGGTCGTGGAGCATGTCCGCGTCGCTCCGCGCCGCACCGTCAAGCGGCGCTGCAGCTGCCGGGTCGTCGCCCCGCCGCGGCCGGGCGAGCGCGGCTGACGCCTAGATCATGATCGCTTCAGGCTGATTCAGCCTGAAGCGTGAATCATGGTCCAGCCATATACCGGGAGCCATGATCTAGCCGAGCCGGTCCAGGGCCGCGTCGTCGAGGCCGCCCGGGACGATCACCAGCGGGCAAGGGAGGCTCCCGGCGACGGCCCCGGAAAAATGGCTGACCAGCGGCCCCGGCCCGCCTTCCACCGCCGCGCCGAGGATGAGGGCGGCGATGTCCCCGCGCTCGCGCAGGAGGTCGGCGATCGCCTTCACCGCGTCGCCCTGGCGGACGAGGACGTTGCGCTCGACCCCCGATTCCTCGTCGACGGCGCTCGCCGCCTGCAGCGCCATCGCCTCGGCGCGCAGCCGGCCCTCCTCCTCCATCGCCGCCTGGACGCCGCCCCATTGGACGAATTCGGGTGGGGGCACGACCGTGAGGATGTCGACGCCCGCGCCGGTCCGCGCCGCGCGGCGGGCGGCGTAGCGCAGGGCGGCGCGCGCCTCCTCGCTGTCGTCGATCACCACCAGATAGGCGCGCATGGGCCCCCCGCTTGCTGCGGCACGATGCTGCGCCAGAAGAGTTGGGTGCGCAAGCGGGAGGCTTGACCGCCCCGGCCAAACTGGTCTTTGGGCAAGCCCGCGCGCAGCGATGCCAGGAGGTCCGCTTCCGATGCCGATTGAATTGAAGATGCCGGCGCTAAGCCCGACCATGGAGGAGGGTACGCTCGCCAAGTGGCTCGTCAAGGAGGGCGACAGCGTGGCGGCCGGCGATCTCCTCGCCGAGATCGAGACGGACAAGGCGACGATGGAGTTCGAGGCGGTCGACGAAGGCACGATCGCCAGGATCCTCGTCCCTGACGGCACGGATGAGGTGAAGGTCGGCACGGTGATCGCGCTGCTCGCCGGCGAAGGCGAGGAGGCCGGCGCGGCCGCCTCCGCGCCTGCGGCGGCGAAGGAGCCGGTCGCCAAAGACGGCGGCGAGACGGGCGCGGGCCAGCCGGCCACGCCGGCGCCGACCCCGGCGCCGGAGGCCAAGGGCCACGGCCCGGCCGAGGCGGCGCCGGCCGAATCGCCCTCGGGACAGGGCCAGCCCAAGGCGGATGGGGGCGATCGCATCAAGGCGAGCCCGCTCGCCCGCCGCCTCGCCGAGCAGCGCGGCGTCGACCTCGCGTCGTTGCGGGGCTCAGGCCCCGGCGGCCGCATCGTCAAGGCCGACGTGGACGGCGCCCAGCCGGGCCAGGCGGCCCCCGCCGCCGCTCCGGCCGCCCAGCCCGCTCAGGCGGCGGCGCCGGCCCCGGCGGCCGCGCCGGCCCCCGCGGCCGCCCATCCGATCCCGGACATCCCGCACGAGGTCGCCAAGCTCTCCAACGTCCGCAAGACCATCGCGCGGCGCCTCACCGAATCGAAGCAGCAGGTCCCGCACATCTACCTGACGGTCGACATCCGCCTCGACGCGCTTCTGAAGCTCAGGACGGAGCTCAACGCCAGCCTCGCGGCGCGCGGCGTCAAGCTCTCGGTCAACGACTTCATGATCAAGGCGCTCGCGGTCGCGCTGATCGACGAGCCCAAGTGCAACGTCATGTACACGCCGACGGACCTCGTCTCCTTCAAGCGCGCCGACATCTCCGTCGCCGTCTCCACCCCCACCGGCCTGATCACGCCGATCGTCGCCGACGCGAACGCGCGCAGCCTCAGCGCGATCTCGGAGCAGATGAAGGACCTCGCCGCCCGCGCCCGCGACAACAAGCTCAAGCCGGAGGAATATCAGGGCGGCACCGCCAGCCTGTCGAACATGGGAATGTACGGCATCAAGCAGTTCGAGGCGGTGATCAACCCGCCGCAGGGCATGATCATGGCGATCGGCGCCGGCGAGAAGCGCCCTTACGTGATCGACGACAGCCTCCAGATCGCGACCGTGATGAGCGCCACCGGCAGCTTCGACCACCGCGCCATCGACGGCGCCGACGGCGCGGCCCTGATGAAGCGCTTCAAGGAGCTGGTGGAGAACCCGCTGGGGATGATTGCCTGATGCTGCCCTCTCCCATTTCGGGAGAGGGAGGGGCCCGCCCGCGCAGCGGGTGGGAGGGTGAGGGCAGGTTCCCTACCCGGAAGGCGCTGCTCGCTCGGGCGAAATGGATGCGCACGCATCCCACGGAGGCGGAGCGTCGGCTGTGGACCCTGCTCCGGGACCGGCGCCTTGCCACCTTCAAGTTCCGCCGCCAGCAGGTGATCGAGCCCTACATCGTCGACTTCGTCTGCTTCGAACAGCGGCTGATCATCGAGACGGACGGCTCCCAGCACGCCGAGAGCGAGGCCGACGCGGCGCGCGACGCCTTCCTGCGCCGGCGGGGGTTCAGGGTCTTGCGGTTCTGGAACAACGACGTGCTCGGCGATGCGGAAGCGGTAGCCACCGCGATCGCCGCCGCGCTTCGGTCCCTCACCCTCCCGCCGCTTCGCGGCGGGCCCCTCCCTCTCCCGAAATGGGAGAGGGGTTAGCTGGAGCATTTCATGGCTGAAACCTACGACCTCATCGTCCTCGGCTCGGGGCCCGGCGGCTATGTCGCGGCGATCCGCGCCAGCCAGCTCGGCCTCAAGGTGGCGATCGTCGAGCGGGAGAAGCTCGGCGGGATCTGCCTCAACTGGGGGTGCATCCCCACCAAGGCGCTGCTGAGGACGAGCGAGATCTACCATTATATGACCCACGCCGGCGCCTACGGCCTGTCGGCGGAGAAGCCGGGCTTCGACCTCGCCAGGATCGTCGATCGCAGCCGCAAGGTCGCCGGCCAGCTCAACGCCGGCGTCAAGGGGCTGATGAAGAAGAACAAGGTGGCGGTGGTCGAAGGCGAGGGCGCGCTCAAGGGTAAGGGCGCGCTCACCGTCACCAAGGACGGCAAGGCGACCGAGCTCCAGGCCAGGCACATCGTCGTCGCCACCGGCGCCCGCGCCCGCGACCTGCCCTTCGCCAAGGCGGACGGGGAGCGGATCTGGACCTACCGCCACGCGATGGTGCCCAAGGTCATGCCGACGAAATTGCTGGTCATCGGCTCGGGCGCGATCGGAGTCGAGTTCGCCAGCTTCTATTCCGACATGGGCGCCGAGGTGACGATCGTCGAGATGCTGGACCGCATCCTGCCCGTCGAGGACGAGGAGGTCTCCGCCTTCGTCCACAAGGCGCTGACCAAGCAGGGGATGAAGATCCACGTCTCGTCCGGAGTCGAGAAGCTGACCCCGGGGCCGGGCGGGGTCGGGGCCTCGATCAAGGGCCAGGGCGATCAGGATTTCTCCCACGCCATCGTCGCGATCGGAATCGTCCCCAACACCGAAGGGATCGGCCTCGAGGCGCTCGGCGTGAAGACCGAGCGCGGCCACATCGTCACCGACGGCTTCGGCCGCACCAATGTCGAAGGGATATACGCGATCGGCGACGTCACCGGCCCGCCCTGGCTCGCGCACAAGGCGAGCCACGAGGGGATCGTCTGCGTCGAGGCGATCGCGGGGAAGAATCCCCACCCGTTCGAGACCTGGAACATCCCGGGCTGCACCTATTCGCGGCCGCAGGTGGCGAGCGTCGGCCTCACCGAGGCGAGGGCGAAGGCGGAGGGGCGCGAGGTGAAGGTCGGCAAGTTCCCCTTCATCGGCAACGGCAAGGCGATCGCGCTCGGCGAGGCGGAGGGCTTCGTCAAGACGGTGTTCGACGCCGGGACGGGGGAGCTGCTCGGCGCCCACATGGTCGGCGCGGAGGTCACCGAGCTGATCCAGGGCTATGCGGTGGCGAGGCAGCTCGAGACCACCGAGGCGGACCTCATGCACACCGTCTTCCCGCACCCGACCTTGAGCGAGATGATGCACGAGAGCGTCCTCGACGCCTATGGGCGAGCGATCCATTATTAGGGGCGCGTCGGGGGCGGCTTCGTCGCTGC
Source organism: Alphaproteobacteria bacterium (assembly GCA_019232625.1). Lineage (GTDB taxonomy): Bacteria > Pseudomonadota > Alphaproteobacteria > Sphingomonadales > Sphingomonadaceae > Allosphingosinicella. The sequence goes on from JAFANP010000013.1 coordinate 22,145, forward strand.
TGACCGACCCGCGGCGGGAGCGGGCATTTCGCCGTGCCTAGCCGGTCCCGCGCCGGTGCCCCCGGGCGTTTCCAGCGGCCCCGCGCCGTCACGGCCCTGGCCGCCCTCCGCGCCGCCTCCCGGCGAGTGACGGTCACGTGACTGTCACCAGAGTGTCCCTGACACCGGAGTGTCCCCGCCCGGCACGGCGGCGCCGCGGTGGGCGAGTGAGGGCGTTCCGCGCCGGCGCGCGAGCGGATCGACGGCTGGGGCGCTTGCTCGAAGCCGGCCTTTGGAGCTTCGGCGAAGCCGTCCCGCCGGCGCCTGTTGCGTTCGCGCAACGGTGGCGCGACTCATTGGGAATCCTCGTTTAATTCGAAATTAACCTTTTGCGTTCACTCCTTCGATGGTTAATGAATCTCACAGGGGGCCCATGGCCGGTCGGCCGCGGCACCGCTGAACGAAGGGGCGAGTCACTATGCGCGTGCTGCTGATCGAGGACGAGCCGACGACGGCCAAGAGCATCGAGCTGATGCTCGGCGGCGAAGGCTTCAACGTTTACACGACCGACCTTGGCGAGGAGGGATTGGACCTCGGCAAGCTCTACGATTACGACATCATCTGCCTCGACCTCAACCTGCCGGACATGCACGGCTACGACGTGCTGAAGAAGCTGCGGCTCGCCAAGGTGGGCACGCCGGTGCTGATCCTCTCCGGCATCAGCGAGATGGATTCGAAGGTGCGCGCGCTCGGCTTCGGCGCCGACGATTATGTGACCAAGCCCTTCCACCGCGACGAGCTGGTCGCCCGCATCCACGCCGTGGTGCGGCGCTCCAAGGGCCATTCGCAGTCGGTGATCAAGACCGGCAAGCTGGCGGTGAACCTCGACGCCAAGACGGTCGAGGTCGACGGCGCGCGGGTGCACCTCACCGGCAAGGAATATGCGATGCTGGAGCTGCTCTCGCTCCGCAAGGGCACGACGCTCACCAAGGAGATGTTCCTCAACCATCTCTACGGCGGCATGGACGAGCCGGAGCTCAAGATCATCGACGTGTTCATCTGCAAGCTGAGGAAGAAGCTCTCCCTCGCCTGCGGCGGCGACAATTATATCGAGACGGTCTGGGGCCGCGGCTACGTGCTTCGCGATCCCGAGGACCTGGAGACGGCGAAGGTCGCGTAGAGCGCGGCGCTTCGCGAGGGGCGAACCGGCGTCCGCCACCCGGCGGGCGCCGGTTTTTCGTCGCCCCTCGCCGAGGGACAGTCTCGGGACAGTCTGGTGACAGTCACGTGACTGTCACCAGACTGTCCCTTTTGCCGGCCCTCTTCTCCTGGAGCGGAGCGTCACGCCGCCTTGCGGCGGCCGAGGCGGCGGACGGCGGGGGCGCCGAGGGCCGCGGCGGCGGCGGGGTGGAGCGGCGGCGACAGGATGAAGCCCTGGCCGTCGCGGCAGCCGAGCTCGCGCAGCAGCGCCATCTGCTCCTCCGTCTCGATATGCTCGGCGACGCAGGGCAGGCCCATCGAGGCGCAGAGGTCGAGCACGCCCTTGAGCAGGCGGCGGCTGCGCAGCGAATCGGCGACCGGCGCGACCAGCGAGCCGTCGAGCTTGATGCCGTCGAACTGCATCTCCCTGAGGTAGGAGATCGAGGCGTGGCCGGCGCCGAAATCGTCGAGGACGATGCGGGCGCCCGCCTCGCGAAGCGACTGGAGGTTGCGTCGGGCGACTTCGAAGTCGACCAGCAAGGCGGTCTCGGTGACTTCCACCTGGAGCCGCCCGGGGTCCATGCCGGCCTCGCCGAGGACCGCCAGCATCCGCTCCGCCGAACCGGCGGTGCACAGCTGGACCGCGCTGACGTTGAACGACAGGCGGACCGCGGCGGCCCACTTCTTGGCCTCGACCGCCGCCGCCGCGAGCAGAGCGTCGCTTATCTCCTCGATGACGTTGATCTGCTCGGCGACGGGGATGAACTGGTCCGGCGGGATCCGCCCGAGCTCGGGATGGTCCCACCGCGCCAGCGCCTCGAAGGCGCGCAGCTCGCCGGTGGCGAGGTCGCGGATCGGCTGGAAGACGATCCCGATCCGGTCCTTCGCCTCGGGCTCGCGAAGCGCCGTCTCGACCTGTTTTCGCCGCCGGTGCATCTCGTCCATGTCGGGCGAGAAGACGGCGACTCCGGCCCGGCCGTTCTGCTTCGCGCGGTAGAGCGCGGTGTCGGCGCGGACCAGCGCTTCCTCCACGTGGCAATCGTCCCGGCTGAGCAAGGTGAGGCCGCAGCAGCCGGAGATGCGGAACTCGCGCCCCTCGACTCGGAACGGCTCCTGCAGCGCGGCGCAGACGGCCGCGCCGGCGGAGCGCGCGGCCGCGTCGCTGTGCACGCCCGGAAGGAGCAGGCCGAACTCGTCGCCGCCGGTGCGGGCGATCAGCGCCCCTTCCCCGACGGCGGCGGCGGCGAGTCGGCGGCCGACCTCCTTGAGGACGGCGTCGCCGGCGGCATGGCCGAACGTGTCGTTGATCGGCTTGAACCCGTCGAGGTCGACGGTGCCGAGGGCGAATCCCTCGGCGGACCGGGTCGCCGCTGCGGCGCGGCGCCCGAGGATGCGCAGGAAGGCCCGGCGGTTGGCGAGGCCGGTCAGCGGATCGGTGTCGGCGATGGTCTTCGCCTTCGCCTTCTCTGCCTTGGCGAGGCGCTCGGCGCGCCGCGCCCGCTCCCGCTCGAGGTTCATCCCGGTGCGCGATTCCACGAGCGCCTTGAATCCCTCCTCCTGCAGGCTGAGCAGCCGCATCAGGACGAGGAGGACGACGCCGAGGCTGACGCCCATGCCGATATGCGCCGCCTGAAGGGTCAGGATCAGCTTGCCGGACAGGGGCACGCCGACGAGGAGGAGCGGGATCTTCGCGGCCGCCGGATAGCGGCTGACTCCGTAGGCGCAGCCGATCGCGGCGAGGCTGCCGAACAGGACGACGTAATTGTAGGCGTCCGAATCGCCGTAATCCATCAGGTAGAAGGACCAGGTGCAGAAGCCGACGCTGAAGAAGATGGCGTAGATCCAGGTCTTCTTCAGCTCCCTCAGGATCCGCTCGGGCGCGAGCGTCCGGTCCCTCGCGTTGAGCCAGTGGACGAGGCGGAAGGCGATCAGCGCGACGAGCAGGGTCACCGCCTTGAACGGGGCGCTGAGGTCGCCGCCCGCGGCGAGGGCGAGGCCGAGGAGGTTCGAGAGGATGACGATGTAGAGGAAGGGTATCTGACGCTGCAGCGCCCGGTAGCGCTCATCGAGCAGCACCCGTCCGGCGAGGCTCTCCGCCTCGCCCGCGTCGGTCAGCCGGTCGAATAGCCTTTTCCCCCACCCCATCGGACGCGGTCTACGGGAGGAATATTAAAACTGTCTTTGCTCTTCCCCAGCCGTCGTGCCGACATGACCTCTATCGGGACCTACCTTCTGCTTGATCGGGGCTCACCGCCCCAGCGGGAGCTCGCGCTGGTCGGGCTCGAAGCGGTACCAGCCGTGCGGGCCGAGCCGCTCGATCGGCCGGAAGCGGGCCTTGTAGGCCATGCGCCGCGAATTCTCGACCCAATAGCCCAGATAGACGTAAGGCAGCCCCGCCTTTCCGGCCCGGACGATATGGTCGAGGATGATGTAGGTGCCGAGCCCGGGCCGCGCCTCGTCGTCCGGCTCGAAGAAGCTGTAGATCATCGACAGCCCGTCGCCCTGCTGGTCGGTGAGGCAGGCGCCGACGAGGCGGCCGGGGCGGCCGTCCTTCGAAGGCTCGCGATATTCGATGACGTAGGTCCGGACCGGGCTCTGCTCCACCATGTCGGCGAAGTCGCTCTCGTCCATGCCGACCATCCCGCCGTCGGGATGCCGCCGCTTCAGGTAGCGGCGCAGCAGCGCATATTGCTCCTCGGTCGCCCACGGCTTGCAGGCGCTCACCTCGAGGTCGGCGTGGCGCCGCAGCAGCCGGCGCTGAGTCCCGTTGGGCTGGAAGTCGCCGGCGACGACCCGGACCGAGACGCAGGCGGCGCAATCGAGGCAGCTCGGCCGGTAGGCGACGCCCTGGCTTCGGCGGAAGCCGATCCGCCCCAGCGCGTCGTTGAGCTCGCCGGCATGCTGGCCCGACAGCTCCGTGAACACCTTCCGCTCCGTCTTGCCGGTCAGATACGGGCAGGGGGCGGGGCTGGTGACGAAGAATCGGGGAAAGCGGAAGGGTGCGCTCAACGGGGCTCCGACAGGCTTAAGGGGCGTGGTTGCCGTTCGGTTTATGCGGCTTCCCCGCCGGCTTGGAAAGGGCGTCGCCCGCGCAAAACGTGGTTAAGCGGGGGGCGTTCCAGCGCGGGACGGAGCGCCTAGCGAATCTCTACCGGGTGGACGCTGAACCCCGCCTTGCCGAGCTCGTCGACCAGGGCTTCCAGATGCTCGGAGTCGCGAGCCTCGCATTCTATGTCGATGAACGCGTCCTTGGCGGGAAGCGTCGTGAAGACGCGCTGGTGGTATATCTCGATGATGTTGACTCCGTGATGGTCGAACAGCCTCACCACCGAGGAGAGCGCGCCGGGGCGGTCCTGCAGCTGGATGCGCAGGCGCGCCATGCGCCCCGACCGGGCCAGGTCCCGCAGCAGCACCGTTGCGAGCAGCCGGGTGTCGATGTTGCCGCCGGTCAGCACCAGCCCGACCTTCCGCCCGGCGAAGCGCTCGCGGTGGGCGAGGAGCGCGGCGAGGCCCGCCGCCCCCGCCCCTTCCGCCACCGTCTTCTCGATCTGGAGGTAGAGGCTGACGGCGGTCTCGATGTCGCGCTCGGAGACGAGGAGGATGTCGTCGACCAGGGCGCGGATGATCTCGCGGGTGATCTCGCCGGGCCGCTTCACCGCGATCCCCTCGGCCAGGGTGTCGCCGGCCGACGGCAGGTCGCGGCCGGTGATCGTGCAGTACATCGAGGGATAGAGCTGCGCCTGGACTCCGATCAGCGCGATGTCCGGCCGAAGGGCGCGGGCGGCGATGCTCATTCCGGAAATGAGGCCGCCGCCGCCGATCGGCACGACCAGCGTCTCGATCTCCGGCGCCTGCTCGAGGAACTCGACCGCCACCGTGCCCTGGCCGGCCATGATCTCGGCATCGTCGAACGGGGCGATGAAGGTCAGCCCCTCCTCAGCCGCGATCCGCCGCGCCTCGGCATAGGCCTCGTCGTAGAGCTCGCCGTGGAGGAGGACTCGGGCGCCGTGCCCCTCGGTCTGCATCACCTTCACGCTCGGAGTCGTGCGCGGCATGACGATGGTCACGGGGACGCCGAGGCGCGCGCCGTGATAGGCGACGGCCTGGGCATGGTTCCCGGCGGAGGAGGCGATGACGCCGCGCGCGCGCGTATCCGGCGCCATCAGCAGCAGCTTGTTGAGCGCGCCCCGCTCCTTGTAGGCGGCGGTGAACTGCAAATTCTCGAACTTGACCCAGACCTCGGCCCCGGTGACCGCCGAGAGAGTCCGGCTGGGCAGCGCCGGGGTGCGGATCACCGCCCCCGCGATGCGCCGCGCCGCCGCGTGGATGTCGTCGAGCGTGAGCGGGAGGGGGTCGACGGTCGCTGGGCTGGCCATGGGCCGGCGTCTACGCCATCTGGCGCGGGCTTGAAACTGCGCTTATCGCCCTGGCCATGTCCGTGAAGCAGCTCATGGCGGCGCTCGCCGTCCTCCTCCTCGCCGCCGCCGCCGCCCAGGCCGACGTCCTCGTCGACAACGTCAACGGCTACACGCTCGACAAGGACGGCCGCCTCGTCCGCTTCGCCGCGATGCTGGTCGGCGACGACGGCAAGGTCCAGCAGCTCTACCAGCGCGGCGACCGCAAGCCGGAGCGCCCGCGCTTCCGCTTCGACGGCAAGGGCCGCACGCTCCTGCCCGGCCTGATCGACGCCCACGGCCACGTCATGGAACTGGGGCTCGGCGCCCTGCAGCTCGACCTCGGCGACACCCATAGCCTCGCCGAGGCGCAGGCGAGGATCCGCGCCTATGCCGCCGCCAACCCCACCCCGCGCTGGATCGTCGGCCGCGGCTGGAACCAGGAGAGCTGGGGCCTCGGCCGCTTCCCGACCGCCGCCGAGCTGGACGCCGCGGTGAGCGACCGGCCGGTCTGGCTGTCGCGGGTCGACGGCCACGCCGCCTGGGCCAACAATGCGGCGCTGCGCGAGGCGAAGGTCGATGGGAGGACTGCGGCGCCCGCCGGCGGCCGGATCGAGATGGCGGCGGGGAAGCCGACCGGGATCTTCATCGACGCCGCCCAGCAGCTGGTCGACCGCATCGTGCCGCCGCCGCTGCCGCTGATGCGCGACCAGGCCTTCGTCAAGGCGCAGCAGATCCTGCTCGGATACGGGATCACCGCCACCGCCGACATGGGGACGAGCGTCGAGGACTGGCTGGTGATGCGCCGCGCCGGCGACGAGGGTCGGCTCAAGGTCCGAATCCTCTCCTACGGCCTCGGGCTCGATTCGGCGCTGGCGATCGGCGGCACCCGGCCGACGCCGTGGCTCTACGGCGACCGGCTGAAGCTGGTCGGGGTCAAGCTCTATGCCGACGGCGCGCTCGGCTCGCGCGGGGCGTGGCTGAAGGCGCCCTACAAGGACAAGCCGGACCAGCGTGGCCTCCCCTTCCATTCCGACACCGAGATACGCAACCTGATGAGCCGGGCCGCGATGGACGGCTTCCAGGTCGCCGTCCACGCCATCGGCGACGCGGCCAACGCCCAGATACTCGGCGCGATCGAGGAGCTGGCCGACACCTACAAGGGCGACCGGCGCTGGCGGATCGAGCACGCCCAGATCGTCGATCCGGTCGATTTGCCGCGCTTCGGACGGTTCGGCACCGTCGCCTCGATGCAGCCGGTGCACGAGACGTCGGACTGGCGGATGGCGCAGGCGCGGATGGGCATGCAGCGGCTCGCCGGCGCCTATGCGTGGCGGACGATGCTTGCGAACGGCGCGCCGCTCGCCTTCGGCTCCGACTATCCGGTCGAATCGCCCAACCCCTTCCCCGGCCTCGCCGCCGCGATCAGCCGCGAGGATTCGGAGGGCCAGCCGCCGGGCGGCTGGATCCCGGAGCAGCGGCTGACGCTCGAGCAGGCGCTCGCCGCCTTCACCCGCACCGCCGCTTATGCCGGCTTCGCCGAGGACCGGCTCGGCAGCCTCGAACGCGGCAAATATGCCGATTTCGTGCTGATCGACCGCGACATCTTCGCCGGCGCGACGCCCCGGCAGATTCGCGAGACCAAGGTGCTCGAAACCTGGCTAGCCGGCACCCGCGCCTGGCCGAACTGAAGGGGGACAGTAACTATTTGTCCGGCCTTTCACGGACAAATAGTTACTGTCCCCATTTGCGAGGCGCTCGGCGCGGGATCGGCGGCCTGAGCCCAGCAGATCCGCGAGACCAAGGTGCTCGAAACCTGGCTAGCCGGCGCCCGCGCCTGGCCGAACTGAAGGGGGACAGTAACTATTTGTCCGGCCTTTCACGGACAAATAGTTACTGTCCCCATTTGCGAGGCGGCGGCGTGCGGTCGGCGGCCTGGGAGGCCTGAGCGGCCGTTTGCCGAACATCCGATGCGCGTTCGAGGGACGGGAAGGCCCGTCCGGGCTCGCGGCGGCCATGCCGGCCTGGAAGGGGTGGTGGAGCCGAGGGGGATCGAACCCCTGACCTCTGCAATGCCATTGCAGCGCTCTCCCAGCTGAGCTACGGCCCCGAACCTTTTCGGCCGCCCCTGGGAGGGCGGCGATGCGGCGCCGGATTTAGGGGAGGCTCGGCGCCTTGGCAACAGGGACGGTGACTTTTCCGCACGCCCCGCGAAAGGGCCCGGGCAAGGGACGAGCGAGGGGACGGTTACTTTTCCGCACCTCGGTGCGCAGCCCCCCACGGGCGTGCGGAGAAGTAACTGTCCCCATCCTCCAAAGTAACTGTCCCCAATCTCCCCGTCCGTCAGACCTCGTCCTCGTCGTCGCCCGCGCCCGGCACGCCGATATCGTCGTCGCCGCCGAGATCCACCTCGTCGTCGGGATTCTCCTCGGCATCCTCGTCGATGGCGAGATCCTCCGCGGCCAGGTCGGCGTCCTCCTTCTCGTCGACGACGACCTCCTTCTTGGGCGCGTCGAACGGCAGCGGCTGCTTGGACTTGAGCACCGGCTCCGGATCCCACGCAATGCCGCACTGGATGCAGGTCACGGGGTCTTCCTTGCCGAGGTCGTAGAAGCGGGTGCCGCATTTCGGGCAGGTGCGCTTCGTGCCCCATTCAGCCTTCACCATCGGTGAAATTCTCCGGTCAGATTCGATTGGAAACGGCGCTCCGGCCGCGAGGTCGGCGCGCCTTGCCACATGGGTAGGCCGCTGTCAAAAGCCAAGCCCATGAGGCAGAGCGAGGCGCGCGCCGCGACATTCCGGGCGTCCGGCCCCCTGCGCGGCCACTGCCCCCTTCCCGGCGACAAGTCCATCTCCCACCGGGCGCTGATGCTCGCCGCGATGGCGCGGGGGCGCAGCCGGATCGCCGGCCTGTCCCAAGGCGCCGACGTCGCCGCCACCGCCGCGGCGCTCCGCGCGATGGGCGTGGGCATCGCCCGGGACGGCGGCGGCGCGGCGGTGGACGGAGTCGGCACCGGCGGGCTCCTCCAGCCGCGCCAGGCGCTCGACATGGGCAATAGCGGCACCTCGACTCGCCTCCTGATGGGCCTCGTCGCCAGCCACCCGATCGCCGCCGTCTTCACCGGCGACGCCTCGCTGTCGCGCCGGCCGATGGGGCGGGTGATCGCCCCGCTGGCCCGGCTCGGCGCCGACGTCGCGGCCGGCCCGGGCGGCCGCCTGCCGCTGGCTCTGCGCGGCCTCGCCCCCGCCGCGCCGCTCGCCCACCGCATGCAAGTCCCTTCCGCCCAGGTGAAATCCGCCTTGCTGCTCGCCGCGCTCAACATCCCCGGAGTCACCCGCGTGATCGAGCCGGTGGCGACCCGCGACCATAGCGAGCGGATGCTGAAGGCGTTCGGCGCCGAGATCGGCGTCGCGGGGGAGGAGATATCCCTTCGCGGCGAAGCCGAGCTTCGGCCGCGGGACGTGGCGGTGCCGGCCGATCCGTCGGCGGCGGCCTTCCTCGCCGTCGCCGCCTCGATCGTCCCGGGCTCGGAGGTGCGGATGACCAACGTCGGCCTCAATCCCGGCCGCATTGGCCTCTTCACCGTCCTCGCCGAGATGGGCGCCGACATCACTGTCTCCAACCGGCGGGACGAAGGCGGGGAGCCGGTCGGCGACCTCCTCGTCCGTCACGCGCCGCTGCGCGGCGTCGACGTGCCGCCGGAGCTCGCGCCTTCGATGATCGACGAATTCCCGATCCTGTTCGTCGCCGCCGCCTTCGCCGCGGGCGAGACGCGCACGCGCGGCCTCGGCGAGCTTCGGGTCAAGGAATCGGACCGGCTGTCGGCGATGGCGGAGGGCCTGGCGGCGATCGGCGCCCGGGTGAAGGAGGCGGAGGACGGCCTCGTCGTCCAGGGAAGTGGCGGGGAGCCGCTCGCCGGCGGCGCGACGATCGATCCGCGGCTCGACCACCGCATCGCGATGAGCTTCGCGGTGGCTGGCCTGATGTGCCGGCGGCCGGTAATCGTCGCCGACATGAGCCCCGCCGACACCAGCTTCCCCGGCTTCTCCGCCTTGCTCGGGGACCTTGCGCGATGATCGTCGCGGTCGACGGCCCGGCGGCGAGCGGCAAGGGCACCATCGCCCGCGCGCTGGCCCGCCACTACGGCCTTCCGCACATGGACACGGGCCTCCTCTACCGCGCCGTCGCCCTCAACCTGCTGCGCTGGGACGGCGACCCGGAGAGCGAGTTCTCGGCGCTACGCGCCTGCGATTTCTCGCAGGTCGACTTCGCCGATCCCGAGCTAAAGAGCGAGGCGGTGGGCGGAGTCGCCTCGCGCATCTCGGCCTATCCGATGGTCCGCCAGGCGCTCGTCGAGCGTCAGCGCGCCTTCGCGGAACAGGCGGGCGGGGCCGTGCTCGACGGCCGCGACATCGGCACCGTCATCGCGCCCGAGGCGGACGCGAAGCTCTTCGTCACCGCCGCGGCCGAGGTCCGCGCCCGGCGGCGCCACGACGAATTGCGGCGGATGAACATGCCGGCCCATTACGAGGACGTGCTCGCCGACATCCGCGCCCGCGACGCGCGCGACAGCGGCCGCGCCGCCGCCCCGCTCGTCGTGGCGGAGGACGCGGTGCTGCTCGACACCAGCGATCTGGACGTCGACCAGGCGGTCGCCGCCGCCCTCGCCGCGGTCGAGGCGCGCCGCTAGAGCATTGAGGAAACAGGTTGACGCACTGCTTCCGCTCATCCTGAGGAGCCGCTGAGCGAAGTCGAAGCGGCGTCTCGAAGGACGGTCCTTCGATACGGTCCCCTTCGACGCCGCCTGCGGCGTCGCTCAGGACAGGCT
>JAFANP010000005.1 GCA_019232625.1 Alphaproteobacteria bacterium
TCGAGCTGCTCTCGATCCCGCTGTACGTGCTGTGCGCCTCAGAGCACCGCCGCGAGGGGTCGCTCGAATCCGGCTTGAAGTACCTCGTGATCGGCTCCGTCGGTTCGGCGACACTCGTCTACGGGCTGGCGCTCGTCTATGGCGCGACCGGCTCGACCGACTTCACCGCGATCGCGACTGCCGTCTCCCACAACAAACTCGCCGGCGGCGTGCTCGGCGACCCGCTGCTGTTTGCGGGCATCGGTCTGGTGATCGCGGGGTTCGCGTTCAAGGCTTCGGTGGCGCCGTTTCATCAGTGGACGCCCGACGTCTACGAGGGCGCGCCGACGCCGGTCACGGCCTTCTTCGCCTCGGCCCCGAAGGTGGCGGCGATGGCGCTCCTCACCCGCGTCGCCGTCCAGGCGATGGGCCCGGCGGCCTTCGAATGGCGGCAGATCGTCATCTTCATGGCGCTGGCCTCGACCATCCTCGGCGGAGTCGCCGCGATCGGCCAGCCCAACATCAAGCGCCTCCTCGCCTACAGCTCGATCAACAATGTCGGCTTCGCCCTGATCGGCCTCGCCGCGGCCACCCGCGACGGCGTCGCCTCGGTGCTCTTCTACATGGCCGTCTACATCGCAATGACCTTGGGCGCCTTCCTCGTCGTCCTCAGGATGCGCGGGGCGGACGGCCATCCGGTGGAAGCGGTGGCCGCGCTTTCCGGCCTGTCGCGCACCCGGCCGATGCTGGCCCTGGCGATGGCCACCTTCATGTTCAGCCTCGCGGGCGTGCCCCCGCTGTTCGGCTTCTGGCCGAAATTCCTGGTGTTCAACGCCGCGGTGAAGGCGGACCTCACCTGGCTCGCCGCAATCGGCATCGCCACCTCGGTGATCAGCGCTTATTATTATCTGCGGATCGTCAAGACGATGTATTTCGACGAGCCCGCGGCCGCCTTCGCCGAGACCCGCGACCTGCCGCAGGCGGCGCTGATCCTCGTCGCGGCGCTGTTCGTCTCGCCGCTCGGCTATTTCGCCATCCCCTATCTCGGCGCCGCCGCCTTGAACGCCGCGGGCGCGCTCTTCTGATCCGTCGCCGCGCGCGCTAGGCTTGGGGCGATGATCGGACGCGCGGCCTTCGCCCTGCTTCTCCTGTGGCCCGCGGCCGTGGCCGGGCAGCCGCTCCAGCAGCGGGTGGAAGCCAAGCTCGCGGAGGCGGGGCCGGGGCCGCGCTTCGGCCTCGTCGTCGCGACGGAGGACGGGCGGGAGCTGGTCGCCATCCAGCCCGAAGGCCGGTTCATCCCCGCCTCCAACACCAAGGTCTTCACCACCGCCGCGGCCTTCGCGATCCTGACGGGGCTGGACGCTCCGGACGCGCAAGGCGGCGCCAGCGTCGGCCTCGAAGGGCCGCCGGCCGCGCCCAACGTGGTGCTCGAGGGCCATGGCGACGCCCGCCTGTCGAGCGCCGCCGACTGCCGAGTCGACTGCCTCGGCATGCTCGCGGACGCCGTCGCGGCACGGACGAAGCGGGTGGCGGCGGTGATCGGCGACGACCGCTGGTTCCCGGACGAGCGCTGGAGCCCCGGGATGAGCTGGAACAACATCCCCACGCCGTCCGGCACCGCCGTCTCGGCGCTGACGCTCGACGACAATGAGCTTGTGCTCACCGTCACGCCGGCCGCCCCCGGCGCGCCGCCGAGGCTCGACCATCTCGGCTATTACAGCGTCGACAACCGGGCGACGACCGTCGCCGGAGCGAAGAGCGACCTGCGGGTCGACCGGCTGCCCGGAAGCCTCGTCCTTCGGATCAGCGGAACGGTCGCGGCCGACGCGGCGCCCCAGCGCCTCCGCCTCGGCGTCGACGACCCGGCCCATTATGCCGCGTGGCGGCTCAAGGCCCTCCTCGAGGCACGCGGGGTCAAGGTGGCCGGCGCCGCCGCCGCGCGCCACCGGGCCCTGATGCCGGCAGACGATGCCGATGCCCCGCCTCCGTCGGCCGCCGCTCCGGGCCCGCCGCCTCTGGCGCGGCTGACGCCGCCGCCGCTCGGCGAGGATATCGCCGTCACCAACAAGGTAAGCCAGAACCTCCACGCCGAGCTGCTCCTTCGCCGCATCGCCCGCGTTCGGGGCGGCGGCTCGATCGCGCAGGGGCTGGCGGCGGTGCGGGCGACGATCGCGCGTGCCGGCCTGCCACGCCCGCAATATGATTTCTCCGACGGCTCCGGCATGTCCACCTATAACCGGATCGCCCCGCGCGGCATGGTGACGTTCCTGCGCTGGACGGCGGCGCAGCCCTGGGGCGCCGCCTGGCGAAGGACCTTGCCGGTGGCCGGCGTCGAGGGGACCCTGGCCAGCCGCTTCAAGGGAACGGCGCTCGAAGGGAAGCTCGCCGCCAAGACGGGTTCCTTGAACGGCAGCGCCGCGCTTTCGGGCTTCCTCACCGCGAAGAGCGGCCGAACCCTCGTCTTCTCCCTCCTCGCCAACGACGTGCCGGAGGGCGTCTCCGTCTCGCGGGCCGCGGAGCAGGCCCTGTTGCTGGTCGCCGGGGAGAACTGAGCCTTGGCCGAGATAAGGTTCGTGGCGCAGACCGGCTCCACCAACGACGATCTTGCCGCCCTCGCCCGCGACGGCGCCGCGGAGGGCCTGTGGCTGCGCGCCGGAGTCCAGGCCGGCGGCAGGGGCCGGCAGGGGCGGCCGTGGCAATCTCCGGAGGGCAACCTCCACGCCAGCACCCTGGTGCGGCTGCGCCCGGGCGATCCTCCCGCGCCGACGCTCGCTCTGCTCGCCGCCGTCGCCCTCCACGAGGCGCTCTGCCTCTTCGCGCGCGGCGCCGGGATAAGCATCAAATGGCCCAACGACCTGCTCGCCCAGGGCGCGAAGCTCTCCGGCATCCTGCTCGAGCGGGAAGGGGAGGCGGTCGTCATCGGCTTCGGCGTCAATCTCGCCCATCATCCGGAGGACACGCCGCGCCCCTCCATCTGCCTCGCCGCGCTGACCGGCACCGCGCCCGATCCCGACACGTTCCTCGAGACGCTGGCCGAGATACTGGCGCGCTGGCTCGGCCGCTGGCGCACCGAGGGCCTGGCGCCGGTCCGCGCCGCCTGGCTCGCCGCCGCCCATCCCGCCGGCACCGCCCTCGCCACCCACACGGCCTGCGGGGATTGGGTCGAGGGCCTGTTCGAAGGCCTCGACCCGGGCGGGGCGCTGCGCCTGCGGCTGCCGGACGGCACCACCAGCGTCGTCCACGCCGGCGACGTCTTCCTGCTCTGACCCGCGCCCCCCTCGCTAAACCGGCCCGCGGCCGCTAGAGGGTCGCGATGCTGCTCGCCGTCGATGCCGGGAACACCAATATCGTCTTCGCCCTGCTCGAGGACGGGATCATCCGCGCCCGCTGGCGGATCGCCACCGACGCACGGCGGACGGCGGACCAATATGCCGTCTGGCTCCACCAGCTGCTCGAGCTCGAAGGCTATGGCCGCGACGCGGTGGACGCGGTGATCGTCGGCACGGTGGTGCCGCGCGCGCTGCACAATCTCGACGTGCTCGCCCGTAAATATTTCGGAGTCGAGCCGCTCGTCGCCGGGCAGAGCGGGGCCGAGTGGGGCGTGGCGCTCGACGTCGCCGAGCCGCGCACGGTCGGCGCGGACCGGGTCCTCAACGCCATCGCCGCCCACGCCGCGCATCCGGGCGACCTCATCGTCATCGACTTCGGCACGGCGACGACCTTCGACGTGGTCGACTATTCGGGCGCCTACAAGGGCGGGATCATCGCCCCGGGCATCAACCTTTCGCTCGACGCGCTGGTGACCGCCGCGGCCCGGCTGCCGCGCATCGCCATCGAGGCGCCGTCCGGCAACCTCTCGGTCATCGGGCGGACGACCGAGGACCAGATGCATATCGGCATCTACTGGGGCTATGTGGCGATGATCGAGGGGCTCGTCGCGCGGATGAAGGCGGAGATCGGCCGGCCCGTGACGGTGATCGCGACCGGCGGCCTCGCCACCTTGTTCGACCAGCACAGCGCCATCTTCGACGCGATCGAGCCCGACCTCACCATCCAGGGGCTGGGGCTGTTGTACGCGCGGAGCAAACGGCCCACCTAATCGTCCTTCCTGTGCGCGCAGCGCATGGGGGGAACATGCGAACATGGTGGAGGGGCTGCTCGGCCCGGTGCCCCTCCACCGCTCTTCGAGCGGTCTGCCTTCCCATCGGCTTCGCCGGCAGGGAGGATTAGTAAGGAAACAGATGAAACCCGGCGACGAACTTCTCTTCCTCGCGCTCGGCGGCTCCGGCGAGATCGGCATGAACGTCAATCTCTACGGCTGCGAGGGCAAGTGGATCATGGTCGATCTCGGCATGACCTTCGCCGACCCGGCCTATCCCGGCGTCGAGCTGGTCCTGCCCGACCTCGCCTTCATCGAGGAACGGCGGGACGATCTGCTCGCGGTGGTGCTGACGCACGGCCACGAGGACCATATCGGCGCCATCCCCTATCTCGCCCAGGATCTCGGCGTGCCGCTCTACGCGACCCCGTTCACGGCGGGCCTCATCGCTGAGAAGCTGAAGGAGGAGGGGCTGACGCAGGACGTCGAGGTGCGGCTGATCGACATCGGCGGCAGCGCCCGGATCGGCCCCTTCGACGTCCGCTTCGTGCCGCTCGCCCATTCGATCCCGGAGGGCAACGCCCTCCTCATCTCCACGCCCCGGGGCAAGGTCTTCCACACCGGCGACTGGAAGCTGGACGAATTCCCCCAGCTCGGGGATCCGGCCGACGCCGCGGCGCTGACGCGCGTCGGCGACGAGGGGATACTCGCATTGGTCTGCGATTCGACCAACGTCTTCCAGCAGGAGGCGTCGGGCTCCGAGGAGGAAGTGCGCCAGGGTCTCGACGCGGTGATCGGCGCCGCCGAGGGGCGGGTGCTCGTCACCACCTTCGCCTCCAACGCAGCGCGGCTCTCGACGCTCGGCAAGGTGGCGCAGGATACCGGCCGCCAGGTCTGCGTCGCCGGCCGCTCGCTCGACCGCATCCTTCGGGTCGCAAGGAGCGTCGGCTACCTGCTCGATTTCCCCGAGACGGTGGATTTCGACGAGGCGATGCAGCTGCCGCGGCGCGACGTGATGATCATCGCCACCGGCGGGCAGGGCGAGGGGCGGGCCGCGCTCGCCCGCATCGCCTTCGGCCAGCACAAGCTGGCGCTCAGCGAGGGGGACCTCGTCGTCTTCTCCTCCAAGCAGATACCCGGGAACGAGATCGCCATCGGGCGCATCCAGAACGAGCTGGCCGCCCGCGGGATCGACATGATCACCGACCGCCAGGCGAATGTCCACGTCTCCGGCCATCCCGGCCGGCCGGAGCTCGCCGCCATGTACGGCTGGATCCGCCCCGAGATCATCGTCCCGGTCCATGGCGAGATGCGCCACATGGTCGAGCACAAGCGCTTCGCCATGGGCCTCGGCGTGCCGCGCGGCATCGTCCAGAAGAATGGCGACCTCGTCCGCCTCTCGCCCGGCGGGCCGGAGAAGCTCGGCGAGGAGCGGGTGGGGCGGCTGATCCTCGACGGCGACGTCATCCTCGCCGCCGACGGCACGACGATGAACGAGCGGCGCAAGCTCTCGGCGCTCGGCGTGATCTCGGTCGCCGTCGCCCTCGACGGCTCGGACCGGCTGAAGGGCAAGGTGCAGCTCGGCCTCCAGGGCATCCCCGTCGAGGAGGATCGCGAGGAATTCCTGGAGGAGGCGTGCGCCGCCGCCGCCGCCGCCGCCCGCAAGAATCCCGGCAACGAGGCGAAGCTGCGCGAGGACATCCGCCTCGCCGTCCGCCGCTGCGCCGCGGAATGGACGGGCAAGAAGCCGATCGTGGACGTGCTCGTGGTCAGGGTGTGACGGCGTGAAGCTCCAGTCGATCCTGGCCATCTACATCCTGTTCTGGACCCTGGCCCTGTTCGTCGTCCTCCCGCTCGGAGTCCGCACGCCGGAGGAGGAGGGGGTGGATTGCCCGCCCGGCCACGCGCCGAGCGCGCCGCACCGCTTCAGCCTCGGCAAGGCGATGCTGCGGGCGACCCTCGTCTCCGCGCTCGCCTTCGCGATCTTCTACGCCAACTACCTGAACGGCTGGATCACCATCGATATGCTCGACTGGACGCGATAGGGCGGATCGCGGGAGTATCCCCCCCTCCCGCAAGCGGGAGGGGACGGGTCAGCGCAGGCGTTCGATCGCCTGGGCGAGGGCGACGTAGAGCTTGCCCATGTCGCTCGACAGGATGGTGACGCCGAGCGGCGTGCCGTCGCGGTCGGCGAGGATTCGCCGCAGCATCGCCTCGAAATCGTGGACGTAGCGGTTGACCTGCTCGCGGAACTCCGGCTCCTCCTCATAGTGGCGGGCGATCTCGCGAGTCTCGCTATGGTCGAGCAGCCGAACCGCGCGGCGAGTGAAGACGCCGCGGTCGCCTTTCAGATAGGCCGCCCAGGCGCTGTCGGTGACCTCGTTAGACAGGATCTTGGTGACGTCGATCGCCGTCGAGTTGAGCGATTCGATGAGCAGGGCGACTCGGCGCGAGAAGCTCTCGCTCTCCTTCTCCTCGCGCGCCTTGCGCTCCTCGTCGATCCGAGCCTCGATCGTCGCGGCGGTCTCGCCCAGGGTCAGCATCTGCCGAGTCAGCCGTTCGGAGGCGCGCCTCGCGGTATCCACCGAGCGCTGCGCCAGGTCGGAAAGCTCGGCCATCTGGGCGGCGACCGTCTCCTCCACTACCCGCGCCAGCGCCTCGCGTCCCGCATCGCCGAGCGAGGCGGCGCTAGCCGGGATCACCTCGGCGATCGCGGCGCGCGCCCGCTCCGCCGCCTGGCCCGCTGCCTCGCGGACGCGGAGCAGCGCGTCGATCAGCTCCGGGCCGGTATCGGCGGCGATGCGCGCCGCCGCCGACTGGGCCTCGGCCGCCGCCGCGCCGAGCGAGCGCAACGTCTCCTCGGCGCCGGACGAACCTTCGTCGATCCGCGCAAGCAGGGCGTCGAGCGCTTCGCGCTGGCGGCCGATGCTGCCTTCCGCCTCCACGATGCGCGCCGCGGCGCCGTCGGCCGAGGCCTCGACGGCGGCGACGGCCGGCGCCAGCGACTGGGCGGCCTCGCGAGTCCGCTCGGTCTGCGCCTCGATCCGCGTCAGCGCCGACGGCAGCCGCTCGCCAAGCTCGGTCGCGGTGCGCTCCAGCGCCTCGGAGAGGGCCGCCGAACGGGCGACCAGCGAGTCGGCGCGGGCGCCGCCGGCGCCGAGCTCCGCGTCCAGCGCGGCCGCCGCCTCCCGAAGCGTCGCGACGGCGCCGGAAAGGCTCGACACATGAACGCTGCCGCTCTGCTCGGCGGCGACGAAGGCGTCCCCCAGCGCGGCGGCATCCGCGACCAGCCGTTCGACCAGCGCCCGGCTGGTGCGGTCCTGCTCGCCGACCAGCCGCGCGATGGATTCGACCCAGGCGCCGACGCTTTCCATCCGCTCGCCCACGTCGCGCGTCTGGCCCTGCACCGCGTCGACCAGCGGCGACAGCGCCTCCAGCGCCCCGCGCGTGCGGTCCGCCTGCGCCTCGACCCCGGCCAGAGCCGCCGGGACCGGGCCTTCGATCCTTTCGACGGCGTCGCCGAGCGCCTCGCCCATCGCGCGGGCGCGCTCGATCAGCTCGCCGAAGCGGTCGCGGCCTCCGGCGAGGTCCTCAATCAAAGCGCGGCTGTTGTCGCGAACCTCGCCCACCGCCGCCGCCAGGCGCTGCGTCTCGCCCGCGCCCGTGCCGCCGAGGCGGGTGAAGGCGCCGTCGAGCTCCGCCAACTCGCGGGCGAGGCCGGTGACCAGGGCATGGCTGGCCGCGTCCTGGGCGGCGAGGTGGCCGGCGAGCGCCTCGATCCGGCCGCCGACCTCGTCGAGCCTCGCGGCGAGACGGCGCGCCGAATCCTCGCCGGCGCGCTCGAGGGCGGCGCGGCCCTGCTCGATCGTCGCCATGGTCGCGGCGTTCTGCGTGTCGAGCGCGGTGCGGGCGGCCTCGACGGCTTCCGCCGCCCGGACCATGGCCGCGTCGACGGCGGCGGACATCGCGCTCGCCGTCTCGTTGATGCCGGTCGCCGCGGTCGCCGCGCTGCTCTCGATTCGGGCGACGTGCGCCGCCAGCCGCTGGGCGGCGCCGCCGAGCAGCTCGTCCGCCTCGCGGCCGCGGGCCGTGATCGCCGCCAGCTGCGCTTCCAACGCGCCCGCCTGCCCGTGCGCGGAGAGCCCCGCTTCCTTCATCGCCTCGGCGACCGCGCGCGCCTGCTCCTCGGCGCGCGGCAAATCGCACATCAGCACGCCGATATCGACCTTGGCGGCCGCCGCGGCGCTCTCCAGCTCCGCCGCCTTGCGGTCCAGCGAGGCCGTCTCCTTGGAGAGGTAATAAGTTACCCGCCCTAGCCGGTCCGACGCCTCGTCGCCGAGCGTCATGAGCTTTTCGGCCTCGCCGCGCAGCCGCGCGTGATTCTGCTCGATCCTGCCGGCGACGATCTCGAGGACGCTTTCGAGGGCATTGCTCTCCCGCCGCATCTCCTCGACCGCGCGGGTGAAGCGCTCGGTCTCGCGCCGGGCGCTGCGGCCGAACAGAAGCCAGAGGAGGCCGAGAAGGCCGAGCGGCCCGCTCAGCGTGGCGAGCCACGACACCGCGGCGGCCGCGGTCAGGGTCGGATTCGAACGCAGCATCGTCCAGGCGAAGCCGGCGGTCCAGGCGAGCGCGAGCAGGACGAGCAATGCCCCGAACCACCTCGCCCCCGGCGACGAGGCGCGCCGCGGCGGGTCCTCGGCGGCCGCGACCTCGGCCTCGACCGATTCGATCTGCGCGGGGCCGAGCCAGTCCGGCTCCGCCCGCTCCGGCGCTTCCGCGCGCTCTGCCCCCATCGTCATACCGCTTGTTTACCATCTTTCGGCGGCCGGGGAAGCTCGCAAGGATACGGCCCGTTAACGACCCGCGGCCTAGGGAAGGTGATGGTCTACGATCCCGGCGCCCTCAACGCATCGCTCGCCGCCGCCGTCGGCAGCGACCCCGCCTTGATGGCCGAGCTGCGCTCCGCCTTCGTCGAAAGCGCGGTTCGCCAGGCGGAGCTGATGGGCCGCGCCCGCTGCGACGCCAATTGGGAGATCGCCGCCTCGCGCCTCAAGAGCCTCGCCGCCAGCTTCGGCGCGGTCGGCCTCGGCGCGCTCGCCGACGAAGCCTTGCAGGGCGCGCCGGGCGATCCGGTCGTGCTGAGGAAGCTGCGCGCCGCGATCGACGATTTCGCCGCCTGAGCGCCCCGCCGCGGCGGCGGCGACGATAGGGTCTTTGCGCGGCGCCCCCCGCCGCCTATCGCTGCCCGGATGAAGGGGCAAAGGTGACGCTGGCGGCGCTGATCGCCGCCTATCACGAGGCGGACGAGCCGGGCTACCGACTGCGCGCGACTCTGCCCCTTGCCGGACGGACGGTGCTGGAGCGCCAGGCGCGGCTCGCCGCCGCCGCCGGCGCGGATCCGATCGTCGTCGCCGTGGAGCGTGTGTCGCCGGAGCTGCTCGCCGCCATCGACCGGCTGCGCGGCCAGGGCCTCAAGGTGGCGGTGGCGCGCAACGCCCGCGAGGCCGCCGAGGCCGTCCACCCGGGCGACCGGCTGCTCGTCATCGCCGACGGCCTCGTCGCCGCCGACAGCCACGTCGCGCGGCTGGTGGCGCTGGGCGGGCCGACCCTCCTCACCGTTCCCGACGTGCGGGTCGACGACCGCTTCGAGCGGATCGATGCCCAGAGCCGCTGGGCGGGTCTTGCGCTGATCGACGGCGAGATGCTGCGGCGAACGGCCGAGATGCTTCGCGACTGGGATCTCCAATCCACCCTGCTTCGGCGCGCGGTCCAGTCGGGGGCGCGTCAGCTCGCCCTTCGCGGCGAGCCGGCGGACGACCAGCTCGTCGTCGCCGAGCGCAGCGACGACCTCGACGAGATCGAGGCCCGCATGTTCGCCGGAGCGCTCGCCCGGCGCCGCGACTGGGTCTCGGCCTATCTGCTCGCGCCGCTGGAAAGCCTCGCGGTGCGCGCCTTGCTGCCGCGGCCCGTGTCGCCGGCGACGCTCAACCTCGCCGCCGCGATTCTGACCACGCTCGGCGGCCTGGCCTTTCTTTCCCATTGGCTGTGGCTCGGCATGCTGCTCGTCCTCCTCGCCACCTTGGTTGAGGGGGTCGCCGAGCGCCTCGGCGCGGTCCGCCTTCAGGACGAGGAGGAGGGGAGCTGGTGGAGCTACGTCCTGCCCTCGCTCGCCGCCGGCGCGCTGGCCGGCCTCGCCATAGCGCTTGCGCCGGTCCGCGGATGGGGCTGCATCGCCCTTGCCGGAACGACCGCCGCCTTCGTCGTGGCGCTGCGCCTCGAGGCCGGCGACCGGACGCTGCCGGGGCGCCGCTGGCTGGCGGAGCATAAGGGGCTGGCCTGGCTGCTCCTCCCGTTCGCGCTCGCCGGCCTGTGGGGCACCGGGCTCACCGTGCTAGCCGTCTATGCCGGCGCCAGCTTCTTCTGGGCGCAGCGTCACGTCCACGCGCCGCTTCCCGCGCCCGCGGAGGATTAGCGGCGCCTTAACCTCAACCGCGCTACAGGCGGAGCATGTCCGATAGGCGGCCGAGCGGGGGAAAGCGGGACGGCGCGGCAGAGCTGCTCGCGTCCGCACGGGCGCGCGTGTCGGCCGCCGCCGCGGATCTCGCCCTTCCCGAGCCGCTGCGGCTCAGCGAACAGCAGCGCAGCCTCGTGACGCGGCTGTTGGCGGACCTCGTCCGCACCATCGAGGACGAGCTTCGCGCCCGCCTCCTGCCCGCCTTCGAGGACGAGGCGGTCCGCGCCGCGCTCGGTTCCGCCCACCTGCCGATCGCCGCCTCGCTGATCGAGGCGCGCGACGCCCTCGCCGACGAAGCGCTCGTCGGCGCCCTGCTGCGCCGGGCGGAGGAGCATCGGCTCGAGGCGACGGCCGACCACCGCCTCCTCGCGTCCCTCGCCGGCGACCGCGACGAGGCCGTCGCCGCCGAGGCCATGTCGCTCCTCATCCTCCAGAACGCCCGCCGCGACGCGTTCGGCGAGCCGCTCGTCGGCGCGTCGGGTCTTCCGGCCGAGATCCAGCACCGCCTCGTCTGGCGCATCGCCGCGGCGCTGCGCGCCTATCTCGTCCGCCGCCAAGGCGTTGCCGCGGGCGCAGCGGACCGGGCCGTCGCCGCCGCGGTGGGCGCGCTGCTCGCCGGCCACGACGAAGGCGAGGGGGTCGACGCGCGGGCGCTCCGCCTGGCGAAGCGGCTCGCCGAGGCCGGCCGCCTCGACGACGGGCTTTTCGCCCGGCTCGCCGTGGAAGCCGGCCTGCCGCTCCTCCTCGCCGCTCTCGCCGTGCGCAGCGGCCTCGGCGCCGGCGAGGCCTGGCAGCTCCTGGCGGAGCGCGGCAGCGGCGGCGCGACCGCCCTGCTCCGGGCCGCGGGCGTGGGCCGCTCCGCCGCCGCGGCCATCCTGCTGCAGCTCGGCGTGGCCGACGACGAGGTCGCCCGGCGCCTCGAGGCCTATGAGGCGCTGCCCGCCGCGGAGGCCGAAGCCGTCCTCATCCCCTGGCGCGCCGACCCGGCCTATCGCGCCGCGATCCTGGAGATCGGCGGATGACCGCCGAGCTCGCCGTCCGCGGCCGTCTCGACGGCGAAGGCCGCCTGGTCGAGGCCGATCCGCGCCTGCTCGTCCTCCAGCGCTCGGCCGGCGGCGAGGCGGGCGGCACCCTCGCCATCCCGCAGGTCGCGACCCTGGCGCGGCTCGCCGCCCGGCTCGGCATCGTCGTCTCGCGCCCGGCGGTGGCAGCCGAAGGGCAGGGGGACCTGGATCTGTGGGTCCGCGCCGAGCCCTCGCCGGCCGGCGTCGCGCTCGAGATCACCGGCTGGACGCCTCGCCCGCCGCGCCCGCCGGCGCCGGCGCCGGCGGCGGCGCGGCAGGCCGACTTCCTGCGCGCCTCGGCCGACTGGACCTGGGAGACGGACGGCAGCCTGCGCCTCACCGCGCTCTCCCCCGCCGCGGCCGCCGCCGTCGGCAAGGCGCCGCCGGCGCTGGTCGGCAGCCAGATCACGGCGCTCTTCCGGCTTGTCGAATGCGAATCCGGCGAGCTGCCGCTCCTCACCGCCCTCGCCGAGCAGCGGCGGTTCGACGGCCAGCCCGCCGAGCTGCGCGGCGGCCGCGGCGGGCGCTACGTCCTCGCCGGCCTCCCCCTCGTCGGCACGGACGGCCGCTTCGCCGGTTTCCGCGGATCCGCCACCCGCGTCGCCGAGGCGCCGAGATCGGCCGCGCCGGCCGCCGCCGTCCCGCCCCGCGAGCCGGGCGGCGCGTTCGGGGACAGGCTCGACAAGGCGCTGCGGGCGCCGCTCGCGCGGATCGTCACCACCGCCGAGACGATCGGCGCCCGCGCCGAGGGTCCGCTGAAGCGCGATTATGCCGGCTATGCCGACGACATCGCCACGGCGGGACGCCACCTGCTCGCCCTCGTCGACGACCTCGTCGACCTCCAGGCGATCGAGCGGCCGGACTTCGCGCCCGCCAGGGAGGAGATCGATCTGGCCGACGTCGCCCGCCGGGCCGCCGGCCTCCTCGCCGTCCGCGCCGCCGGACGCCAGGTGCGGATCGACGGCCCCTCGATCGGCGAGAGCCTCCCCGCCGCCGGCGAGTTCAAGCGGGCGCTGCAGATCGTCGTCAACCTCCTCACCAACGCCATTCGCTACTCGCCGGAAGGCGGGATGGTCTGGATACGCACCGACCGCGAGGGCGATCTCGCCGCGCTCATCGTCGCCGACCAGGGCAAGGGCGTCGCCCCGGCCGACCATGACCGCATCTTCGAGAAGTTCGAGCGGGTCGACGCGGCCGAGCCCGGCGGCACCGGCCTCGGCCTCTACATCGCCCGCCGCCTCGCCCGCGCGATGGGCGGCGACATCTCGCTCGACAGCGCGCCGGGCCAGGGCGCCCGCTTCACCTTCACCCTGCCGCTGCGCCCCGATTCCTGACCCTCTGGACAGCGTCCCGCGACCGGCTAGGTTCGGCCCGGCTGACGGGGGAGGGACGAATGATCGAGCTGACGGCGGATTGTTTCGACGAGGTCTGCGGGGCGCCGACGGTACGCGCGCAGTTGGGCTCGCTCGACACCAGCCGGGCGGCGGCGATGCGCAAGTTCCGGCTCTACGTCGGCGCCGGCTTGATCCTGGGGCCGCTCTCGGTCTGGCTACTGCTCGGCTACGGCTTCGAGGCGTGGGCCTGGGTGATCGGAGCGGCGGCGCTGCTCGTCCCGGTCTTCATGGCGTTCGGCGCCGTCCACGCGGTCGGCGAGGCGCTGAAGGTGCCGGTGCTCGAGACGATCGCCGCCCGCGCCGGCCTCGAATATATGGAGGGCGATTTCAGCCCGCCCGTCTATCCGCTGGCGCGCAAGGCGCTGTTCGGCTCCTGGCTGAGCAGCGAGCGTTTCACCGACCTGTTCCACGGCGCCGACGCCGAGGGCCGCGGCCATGCCGTCTACGAGGCGTGCCTCCAGCGCCGCAGCGGCAAGCACACCCAGACCGTCTTTTCGGGCCAGGTCTACGCCCTCCAGCGCCGCCCCGGCGCCCGGGGCACCGTCGTGATCGTCCCCGACCGCAAGATCTTCAACTTCTTCAAGCCCGCCAAGGACCTGGAGCGGGTCAAGTTCGACGATGTCGAGCCCGACTTCGAGCGCTGGTTCGAAGTCTATGCCAGCGACCCGCTGGAGGCGCGGCAGCTGCTCGCCGACCCCGCCTTCCGACGCCGGCTTCTCGACTATCGCAAGGCGGGGGCGACCTACGCCTGGTTCGGCCCCGACGACGCGCTGCTGGCGCTCGCCGGCAAGGACCGGTTCGAGCCCGGCTCGATGCTCCGCCGCCGCCCGGGTGAGGACCGAGTCAAGGCGATGCTCGACGACGTCTGCGCCGCCCTCGCCGTGCTGCGCGAGTTCAAGGCGAAGCTCGGCTAGGTGGGCGGCGCCGCGGCGGCCGCGCGCGGCCTCGTCCGCCTGGCCTTCGACTACGCGCTGCCGCCGCGCTGCCCTTCCTGCGGCCTCATCGTCCCGGTCCCGCACGCTTTCTGCCTCGACTGCTGGTGCGCCCTTCGCTTCCTCGGCGAGCCCTGTTGCGCGCGCTGCGGCCTGCCGTTCGACCACCCGCAGGGGGAGGAGGCGCAATGCGGCGCCTGCCTCGCCGATCCGCCGCCTTTCGACCGCCTTCGCGCCGCCGTCGCTTATGGGGAGGTGGCGAGGAAGGTGGCGCTGAAGCTCAAATATGCCGGCCGTCCCGGGGTCGCCGAGACGCTGGCGCGGCTGATGGCCCGCCATCTGCCGGCGGGGACGGACGCCCTCCTCGTCCCGGTTCCGCTGCACCGCTGGCGGATATGGAAGCGCGGCTACAACCAGGCCGCGCTGATCGCCTCGGCCCTGTCGCGGCGCTGCGCGATCCCGCTTGAGGCCGACCTGCTCCGCCGCACCCGGGCGACGCCGCCGCTCCAGGGGATGGGCCGGCGCGAGCGGGCGCTGGCGCTGCGCGGCGCCATCGCCTTGCGCGACGGCGCCAAGCCGCTCGTCGCGGGGCGCGCGATCGTCCTCGTCGACGACGTCTTCACCAGCGGCGCCACCGCCGGCGCCTGCGCCCGCGCCCTCAAGCGCGCCGGCGCCGCCTCCGTCTCGGTCCTCGCCTGGGCCCGCGTGGTGCGGACGGAGGAAGGCTAGAGCGATGAGATTGGATTGGATCGCCCGCACCGTTCGCCCTGAGCCTGTCGAAGGGCTTTCCTTCCCTTGCGCAAAGGGGAAGGAAGGGGCTTCGACGGGCTCAGGGCGAACGGAGGTGGGCAAGCCTCATCGCCGACCGACTCTAGGAGACCGGCCGCCGCGTCAGTCGATCTTTATCCTGACGAACGCCATCGCGCCCTTCGGGTCCCCGGCGTAGAGCGGCTCGAGCGCGTCGGGGACGAAGTTGAAGGCTAGGAGCGCCCCCGCGCCGAGGCTGACATGGTCCGCCACGCGCAGGTCGCGGACGAAGCCGAGCGAGGCCTTGGCGACCGCGAAAGCGGGCCCGTGATGACCGCCGGCGCCGACCAGCTCGTCATTCTCGGTCCGCTCCGCCCGGGCGAAGACCGTCCACGCGCCCCTCTTCACCGCGCTTTCGAGGACGAAGGCGTCGAGGTTTGCATGGCCGGTCGAGCGGCGGCCCCAGGCGAGGGTCGTCGACCACCAGCCCGTCGCCGAGAGGCGGGTGTAGAGGGCGCTCGCCGACCAGCGGGTCTGGTTCTCGCCGGGCGCGAGCTGCTCGGGCGCGACGAACCTGCCCCAGCTTCCCTGCAGCGAGAGGGTGCGGGTCGGGTTCCAGGAGAGGCGCAAGGCAGTGGAATCGAGCGCCCCCGCCTCTATGTTCCAGCGATGCTGGTCGGGCTCGCGGCCGTTGAACCGCGACGCTTCGACCTTGACCCGGCCCATGACCAGCCCGGCGGTGGCGACGCCGAAGACGATGTGGGTGGAATCGAGCCAGTGGTGGCTGATCGGCGCCTCGGGCGAGTCCATGATCGAGAGGCGGTGCATGAAGGCGGGCGGCCCGAAGGCGGGCTCGCCGGGCAGGCCGGCATAGACGAAGGCGCTGCTGCGCGCGCCGAGCTTCAGGCTGTAGCTCGCGCTCAGCTCCATGAAGAAATCGTGCGGATGCTGCCGGTCGACGAGCGGCGTCGCGCCGTCCGCGGTCTCGCCCGAGGCGAGGAGCAGCGGATAGCCCCTTTTTCCCATCAGCGGATCCGGGCTCAGCATCGCCCTGAACTGGAGCATGTCGCCGCTCGCGAAGCGGCGGCGCGCGATCGCCATCGCCATGCCGGAGGCGAACGCCTTGTCGCCGCCGCGCGGCCCCTCCTGCCGGTCGTAGACGGTGTTGAGGACGGCGTGGCCCATCAGCGTCCAGTCGCCGCTCACGCGATGCAGGCCGGAATGCTCGGAGACGTCGGGCTGCCAGGCCGTGCCGGAGGCCTCGCGGCTCATCCCATAGGGGCCGAGCGCGCCGCTCATCAGGAGGGTGGCGCTGGGATCCGCCATCCCCCGCTCGTCTCCCGCCATCGGGCCGTCCATGTCGTGCATGTCGTGCCCCTCCTCGACGGCCGGCGGCGGGGGAGGGGGCTGCATCCCGCCATGCCCTTCATGCTGGGCGAGCGCCGGCGCGGCGCAGAGGAGGAAGGCGACGGCGGGAAGAAGCTTACGCACGCAGAGGCTTTCGTTGGAGGAGCGCTGGCGGCCAACCGCGCCGGCTCCGCCAAGTCAAGCGCAACCGTTGATCCATTCCGGTGGTCGGGCGTTCGAATGTGACGTTTCGATGACAATGGAGCCTGATCGCGTGAAGGGTTACGGCTATCTCGTTTCGATCGTCAGCGTCGTCCTGCTGATGATCCCGCCGCTCAAGAGCGCCAAGGAGGATCCGCTCATCCTCCTCTGCCTCCTCGCGGGCGCGGCCCTCTCCGTCGCCGGCATGGCGATGCGGTGGCTCGCCGACCGCCAGACGCAGCGCCGCATAGATCGCGCCCGCGACAAGAGCGAGGCGGCACTGCGCCGCGCGCCGGGCGTTGTCGCCGGGCATTGACAGGCACGGCCGGCCCGCCCACCTCAGCCGGCCCCAGCAGGAGCGCATGATGGCCCGCGTCGAGATCTACACCAAATTCGGTTGCCCCTATTGCGCGCGCGCCAAGGCGCTGCTCGCGGACAAGGGCGTGGAGTATGAGGAGTTCGAGATCAACTCCGTGCCGGGGAAGCGCGACGAGATGCTGGAGCGCTCGAACGGCCGCCACACCGTCCCGCAGATCTTCATCGACGGACGCCACGTCGGCGGCTCTGACGATCTCGCCGCGCTGGAGCGCGCCGGCGATCTCGACGGCCTGCTGCAGGGCGCCTGACCCGCTTGCATTGACTCGGCGGGCGCCGCGCCGCACCCCGGGGCGATGACCCGCATCGCCCTCTACCAGGCCCGCACCGGAGTCGACCCGCAGGCGAATGCGCGCGATCTCGACGCGGCGGTGGCGGACGCCGCTGAGGGGGGCGCCGCGATGCTGTTCACGCCCGAGATGAGCGGCCTCCTCGACCGCGACCGGGCGCGCGCCGCGCCCAAGCTCCACCCGCCGGAGACCGACCCGGTCCTCGCCGCCGTCCGTGCCGCCGCGGCGCGCGCCGGCCTCTGGGTCCATCTCGGGTCGCTCGCGGTGAAGGAACCCGGCGGGAGGCTCGCCAACCGCGGCTTCCTGATCGACGGCGGCGGCGAGATCCGCGCCACCTACGACAAGCTCCACCTCTTCGACGTCGACCTGCCGACCGGCGAGAGCTGGCGCGAATCCGCCGCTTATGCGCCGGGCGAGCGGGCGGTGGTGGCGGAGAGCCCGGCCGGGGCGCTCGGCCTCTCGATCTGCTACGACCTGCGCTTCCCCGACCTCTACCGCGCCCTCACCGATGCCGGCGCCCAGGTGCTGGCGATCCCGGCCGCCTTCACCGTTCCCACCGGAGTGGCGCATTGGCACGTGCTGATGCGGGCACGGGCGATCGAGGCGGGCGCCTTCGTCGTCGCCGCGGCCCAGTGCGGCCGCCACGAGGACGGGCGCGAGACCTACGGCCACAGCCTCGTCGTCGGGCCGTGGGGCGAGGTGCTGCTCGACATGGGCGGCGGCGTCAACGGCCTCGGCTTCGCCGACATCGACCTTGGCGAGGTGGCGGCGGTGCGGGCCCGGGTGCCGGCGATCGACCACCGCCGCCCGATCCCGCCGGTGGAACGGCGGCCGTGATCATCTTCGACCTTCGCTGCGCGCCGGCCGGCCACGTCTTCGAAGCCTGGTTCGGCTCCTCGGCGGACTATGAGGACCAGCGGGGGAGGGGGCTGGTCGCCTGCCCGGTCTGCGGGTCGGCGGAGGTCGCCAAGGCGCCCATGGCCCCGGCCGTCCCCGCCAAAAGTAATGCCGCTCCCGCCTCGCACTTCTCGGCCGCGCCCGAGCAGGTCAAGGCGATGATGGCCGCGGCCGCCGCCGTCCAGAAGCAGCTGCTCGCGACGAGCGAAAGCGTCGGCGAGCGTTTCGCGGACGAGGCGCGGGCGATCCATCTCGGCGAGGCGGACCGGCGCCCGATCCACGGCCGCGCCACCCGCGCCGAGGCCGAGAGCCTGATCGACGAGGGCATACCGGTCGCGCCGCTCCTCTTTCCGGTGGCCGAGCCCGGCACGGAGAATTGACCCGGCGGCGAGCGACTTCACTCTTCGCGTCGCCGCGATTTCGATGAACACTCGATAGCGCGCTTCAAGAGGTATATTGTGGTTGCGTGGCGCATCATGCGATTCCCGAGATAGACGGGCTGAGAGCGGCCGCCGTCGGAGCGGTGATCGCCAGCCATCTATTGGGCCGGTATTTTCCGAACGGCGGCGTTGGAGTCGACCTGTTCTTCGTAATCAGCGGCGTCGTTATAACCCGGTCGCTCGTTCAAGATCACCAGCGGTTGGGCAAGATTTCTCTCCCGCGCTTCTACCTGAAGCGGGTGTACCGGATCATACCGGCCCTTTGGATGCTCGTCGGCTCGACAATATGTATCGGGCTGCTGACCGGGCGTCCCCAGATGTGGGACGCAGCCGCCACCCTCGCGAGCGTCATGAACTGGGCGAGAGCCTTCGGTTGGCTTGGCAGCGGCGACTCGTTGGCGCATGCTTGGTCGCTGTCGGTCGAGGAGCAGTTCTACCTGCTTTGGCCGCTCGGCCTGGTCCTGCTGCTCGATGCAAGGCGCGCAAGCATGCTGTGGGTGGTGGCCGGCGTGGCGGTCTCCATTGCGCTGTGGCGGACGGCGCTCACCCTTTCGGGCGTCAGCGTCCCACGGCTCTACAATGGGCTCGACACGCACGCCGACGGTCTGATGCTGGGCTGCTTCCTGACCTTGTGGGGAAGGCGCCCGCCACATTGGGTGAGCGCCGCCTGGTGGGTTCCCGCCGCCATTCTCTCCTTCCTGATCCTCTATACCGGCTTGTCGGCCTCCTTCGGGCGCGCCTTGCGATGGGATCTGGTCCCGCTGATGTGCACCTGGATCGTGCTCGCCGCGCTTGGGCCGCCCACCTTGCTTCACCCCCTCCTGCGCCTTCCGGTCCTGCAATGGGGCGGAACGCGTTCCTACAGCCTCTATCTGTGGCATTTTCCGATCCACTATTATCTGGACCCGTGGCGCTTCCCCTTTCCCGCGAAGCTGCCGCTGATGATCGTTCTCACCCTGGCCGCGGCCGAGGCCTCGTACCGCTGGGTCGAACAGCCGTTCCAGCGCCGGGCGAAGGCGAGGTTGGCGAGGAACCCGCCCGGCGAGGCGGAGCCGCGATTCGCCCCGGATCCGGCGGGGCTCGCGTCCCGGGAAGGGCACGGCTTGCTCCCTTTTCCGGCGCGCCGCACGAGCGTCGCTGACGCGCTCGTCCCGTTCGCGCTTGTGCCGCCCGCCGGGAAACCTTAGGCGGAATTGGGCGGCGGCCCCGTAGCTCAGCAGGATAGAGCGACAGATTCCTAATCTGTAGGCCACAGGTTCGAATCCTGTCGGGGTCACCACCGCCCGCCCGCGGCGGAGCTGATGATGGACGAAAGACGCGAATCCGCCGACGGAGACCTCGTCCGGCCCACGCCGAAGGTCGCCGTCCCGGACGACGTGCAGGAGGCGGTGCGCACCCTCATCCGCTGGGCCGGCGACGATCCCGACCGCGAGGGCCTGCTCGACACCCCGGCCCGAGTCGCCCGCGCCTGGCGCGAATATGCGAGCGGCTATGGCGAGGATCCGTCGCACCATCTCAGCCGCACCTTCGAGGAGGTGGGCGGCTATGACGAGATCGTGCTCCTGAAGGACATACCCTTCCAGTCGCATTGCGAGCATCATCTGGCGCCGATCATCGGCCGGGCGGCGATCGCCTATCTGCCCGCCGAGCGGGTCGTCGGCATCTCGAAGCTGGCCCGCGTCCTCCACGGCTTCGCCCGCCGCCTGCAGGTCCAGGAGCGGCTCACCGCCCAGGTCGCGGACTGCGTCTGGGAGCATCTGAAGCCGCAGGGCCTCGCCGTCGTCATCGAGGCGAGCCACGCCTGCATGACGGCCCGCGGCGTCCAGACCCCCGGGGTGATGATGACCACCAGCCGCATGATGGGCGTGTTCCGCGAAGACGAGCGCAGCCGCCGCGAGGTCCTGGCCCTGATGGGCTACTAGAGCACGCTGGGTCTGGATTGAGTCGTCACCCCGGACTTGATCCGGGGTCCATCTTCTTCAACTCACTGCGCCTTGGAGGGAAGGTGGATGCCGGATCAGGTCCGGCATGACGAGGTAGGTCATCCTAATCCCTCAATGCTCTGAACCCACCTGCCTGCAGGAAGGGCGGTTAGGAGACCGCCTCCACCACCGCCCGTCTCAGCGCCTCCATGCCGAGCCCCGTCTCGCTGGACGTGGCGATGATCTCGGGATGGGCCGCCGGGCGCTTCGCGGCGGTCGCAGCCACCCGCGCGGTCACGTCGGCCAGCTCGGAGGCCTTGACCTTGTCCGCCTTGGTGAGGACGAGGTGGTAGCTCACCGCCGCGTCGTCGAGCATCTTCATCACCTCGAGGTCGATGTCCTTGAGGCCGTGGCGCGCGTCGACCAGCACCAGCGCGCGCTTCAGCACCGCGCGTCCTCGCAGATAGTCGTTGATGAGGAAGCGCCACTTCCTGACGACGTCCTTCGGCGCCTTGGCGAAGCCGTAGCCCGGCATGTCGACCAGCCGGAAGCGCAGCGGCGCGCCGACGTCGAAGAAGTTCAGCTCCTGCGTCCGGCCCGGCGTGTTCGAGGTGCGGGCGAGGCCGGTGCGGTGGGTGAGCTTGTTGAGGAGCGAGGACTTGCCGACGTTGGACCGCCCCGCGAAAGCTACTTCCGGCGCGCTAGGGTCGGGCAGGAACTGGAGGCCGGGCGCGGACTTCAAGAAGGCGATCGGCCCGGAAAAGAGCTTCCGGGCCGTTTCGTCGAGCGCCGCCTCCTCGTCCTCGCTCACGGCTTGGCCGGCTTCTTGCGGCCCTCCAGCGCATCGGGCGAATAGCGGGCGTAGAGCCAGCGCTGCTGGATGATGCCGTAGAGGTTGTTCATCACGTAATAGAGCTGCAGCCCCGCCGCGAAGGGCGCGAAGATGAACATCATCATCCACGGCATGATCGCGAACACCTGCCGCTGCACCGGGTCGGTGGCGGGGGGATTGAGCTTCATCTGCATCCACATGGTGATTCCGAGCAGGATCGGCAGCACGCCGAGCGCGAGGAAGGGCGGCGGCGTCCAGGGGAGGTAGCCGAACAGGTTGACCGGAGTCAGCGGGTCGGGCGCCGAGAGGTCCTTGATCCACAGCACGAACGGCTTGTGGCGCATCTCCACGGACACCAGCAGCACCTTGTAGAGCGCGTAGAAGATCGGGATCTGGATGACGATGGGCAGGCACCCCGCCATCGGGTTCACCTTCTCCTCCTGATAGAGCTTCAGCATCTCCTGCTGCTGGCGCGGCTTGTCGTCCTTGTAGCGCTCCTGGATGTCCTTCATCTTCGGCTGCAGCACGCGCATCGCCGCCATCGACTTGAACTGCTTCTGCGCGATCGGGAACATCAGCGTGCGGATGATGATCGTCAGGCAGATGATGGCGAGGCCGAAATTGCCGATATGGGCGTAAAGCCACCCGAGCAGCACCACGATCGGCTTCATGAACCATTCGAACCAGCCCCAGTCGATCGCCTTGTCGAACTTGGCGACGCCGGCATCCTGGTAGCGGTCGAGCAGCTCCACCTCCTTGGCGCCGGCGAAGAAGCGGCTGGTATAGGTCACCGCCTTGCCGGGCGGAACGATCGCGGGCTGGGTGGTGAAGTCGGCCTGGAAGCCGCCGCGTCCGCCCGGGCGGAGCGAGGCCTCGACGCTGCTCGCCTGGTCGGGGATCAGCGCCGTCAGCCAATATTTGTCGGTGAAGCCGACCCAGCCGCCGGTGGTGGAGAAGGTCTGCCCGCCCTCCTTCTTGAGGTCGTCATAGCCCCATTTGTAATTGGCCGAGCCGTTGAACACGCCCATCGGGCCGACGTGCATCGTCCAGCTGTCGTGGTCGGTGGAGGCGGCGGCGCGGCTGACGAGTCCGTAGGGCCGCGCGGCGATCGCGCCCGCCGCGCCGTTGGAGACGCGCTGGGCGATCGAAAACATGTAGCCGTCGTCGACCCCGATGACGATGTCGAACCGCTGGCCCTGGCCGTTGGTCCAGCTCAGCGTCACCGGGCTTCCGGGCGCGAGGCGGGCGCCGCTCGCCGTCCACACCGTATCGGGCCCGGGCAGGGCGACGCCGTCGCCCGACCAGCCGAAGCTGGCGAAATAGGCGTCCTTCGCGCCGCCCGGCGAGAGGAGGCGGATGGGGGGCGAGTTCCTGGCGATGCCTTCGCGGTGGGTGAGGAGGACGAGGTCGTCGATCCGCGCGCCCTTGAGGTTGATGGATCCCTGGAGGCGCGGCGTCTGGACTGCGACGCGCGGCGATTCGGCGAGGACCAGCTGGCGGTCGCGCATCGCCGCCGCGCCGTCGGCGGCCGGACCCGCCTGCGGCCGGGCGACCGGCACCTGCTTGCCCTTCACCGTCTTGGTCGCGGCCGGGTTCGCGGTCGGGATCCAGCGCTGGCTGACGAAGGTCCACCCGAACAGCACGAGCGCCGACAGGACGACGGCCAGGATGATGTTGCGCTGCTCGTTCACCTAAAGTCCCCTAAGCCCCGGAAGATCATGGCACCGGATCGTAGCCCGAGCCGCCCCACGGATGGCATCTGAGCAGGCGGCGGGCCGCCAGCCAGCTGCCGCGGAGCGCCCCATAGCGCCGAAGCGCGGTGATTGCATAGGCCGAGCAGCTCGGCTGGAACCGGCAGCTGGGTGGCAGCGCCCGCGACGGCCCCTTCTGCCAGGCGGTCGCGACGAGGATGAGCAGCCGGGCGATCATAGCCCCGCGGAGACCTTGCCGAGCGCCTTGGCGAGCTCGGCCCGCAGCAGCGCGAAGTCCCGCTCCACCCCGCCGCCGCGGCCGATCAGCACATGGTCGGCGCCGCTTATGCCGAGCTCGCCCAGCAGCTCGCGCGCCAGCGCTCGGAAGCGGCGCTTCATGCGGTTGCGCACCACCGCGCCGCCGATCTTCCGGGTCACGGTGATGCCGAGCCGTACCGCCGGGTCGCCGTCGCCGCGGGGGCGGACGAGAAGGACGAAACCGGGCATGGGGGCGCGCCGGCCGCGATTGGCGGCCAGGAAGTCTGCGCGTCGGGTGAGGATGGTGTAGGGCGTGCCCGGCGGGCTTAGGCGGACAGCGTCTTGCGGCCGCGGGCGCGGCGCGCCGCCAGGACCTTGCGGCCGCCGACCGTCGCGGTCCGTGCCCGGAAGCCGTGGCGCCGCTTGCGGACGAGCCGGCTCGGCTGGAAGGTGCGCTTCATCGCTCATACCTCGATAGCTGAAATCAAAAGGGCCACCCCTTGGGAGGCGGCCGCCGTGGCTCGCGCCGATAGGCAAGGACGTGCCGAAAGTCAATCGCGAAGGCCCGGCTCGGTGGCCTGGTTGACGTGCAGCGCGCCGACGTGGAGCTCCGCCGTCTCCACCACCGCGCCGCCCTCGAGGTCGGTCGGCGCCTCGGGCGGCGCGGCCGCTTCCGCCGCCTCCCGCTCCTTGCGCAGGGCCTCGCGCCTCTGGTGGCTGCCGCGCCGCAGCCCCCAATCCGCCCAGGCGCCCTTGCGCGGGTGCTTGCGCTTGAACCTGACGTACTGCTTCTTCGCCCAGTCGCTGTAGCGAAGCACCAGCGTCAGGCCGGCCGCGAACACGATCACGCCGCCCGGCCCGGGGATCGGCCCCACCACCGGCGTCAGCGCGATGAGGAAGAAGCCGAGCCCCACCAGGGCCATGCGGACGGCGGGGTGGCGGGTCGGTCCGCTATGCCTCCGATTGGTCATGGCCGCGCATGTGGGGCGGCTGTGTTATCGACGCAAGACGCTTTTTCCGCAAAACGGGGTGGAAGAAATTGCGGAATACGTACAACATCCCTTCGTCCCGGTGAGGACGAGGGGGGGTTCGGATGGTCGCACATGTCGCCACGGTGGCGTTCCTCGGGCTGGAGGCGCGGGCGGTCGAGGTGCAGGTGCAGATCGCGAGCGGCCTGCCCAAGTTCCTCGTCGTCGGCCTGCCGGACAAGGCCGTGGCCGAGAGCCGGGAGCGGGTCCACGCCGCGCTCGCGGCGATCGGCCTGACGCTCCCGCCCAAGCGCATCACCGTCAACCTCTCCCCGGCCGACCTGCCCAAGGAAGGCTCGCATTACGACCTTCCCATCGCCCTGGGCCTGCTCGCCGCGATGGGCGCGATCGATGCCGAGACGCTCGCCGGCTATGTCGCGGTGGGAGAACTCGGGCTCGACGGGCGGGTGGCGCCGTCGCCGGGCGTGCTGCTCGCGGCGATGCACGCCTCCGCGCGCAGCCTCGGCCTCGTCTGCCCGGCCGCGCAGGGGTCCGAGGCGGCCTGGGCGGGGGACGTCGAGATCGTCGCCGCGCCCGACCTCATCGCCCTCCTCAACCATTTCCGCGGCAGCGCGGTGCTGCGCCCGCCGCAGCCCGGCGAGGCCGAGACGCCCGGCGGGGGCCCGGACCTGCGCCAGGTGAAGGGCCAGGAAACGGCGAAGCGCGCGCTCGAGATCGCCGCGGCGGGCGGGCACAATCTGCTGATGACGGGGCCGCCGGGGGCCGGCAAGTCGCTGCTCGCCGCCTGCCTTCCGGGCATCCTCCCCGAGCTGACGCCGCCGGAAGCCCTCGAAGTCTCGATGATCGCAAGCGTCGCCGAGGCGCTGAACGGCGGCCGCCTCGTCCGCAGCCGCCCGTTCCGCGCGCCGCATCATTCCGCCTCGATGGTGGCGCTGGTCGGCGGCGGCCTGAGGGTCCGCCCCGGCGAGGTCAGCCTCGCCCATCTCGGCGTGCTGTTCCTCGACGAGCTGCCCGAATTCCAGCGCGCCGCCCTCGATTCGCTCCGCCAGCCGCTCGAAACCGGCGCCGTCTCCGTCGCCCGCGCCAACGCCCACGTCACCTTCCCGGCCCGAGTCCAGCTCGTCGCGGCGATGAACCCATGCCGCTGCGGCCATCTCGGCGATCCGGCGCTCGCCTGCTCGCGGGCGCCGCGCTGCGCGGCCGACTATCAGGCGCGGGTCTCCGGGCCTCTGCTCGACCGCATCGACCTCCATGTCGACGTCATGGCCGTCGCCGCGGCCGACCTCGTCCTGCCGCCGCCCGCCGAGGGCTCGGCCGAAGTGGCGGCGCGGGTGGCGGAGGCGCGCCGGCTCCAGACGGAGCGCTACGCCGCCCACGGCCTCAGGACCAACGCCGAGGCGGACGGCGACCTGCTCGACGCGGTCGCGACGCCCGACGAGCCCGGCCGCCGCCTGATGGGCCAGGCGGCCGAGGCGATGCGCCTCTCCGCCCGCGGATTCCACCGAGTCCTGAGGGTCGCCCGCACCGTCGCCGACCTCGCCGGCAGCGCCGAGGTCCGCCGCATCCACGTCGCCGAGGCGCTGAGCTACAGGCGCCAGGCGCCGCGGGCGTGACGCAAGTTCTGCCGCCGGAGCCGACGCCAACGTCACCTTCCCGGCCCGCGTCGAGGCTCGTCGCCGCGATTAACCCGTGATCGCGTTGCCTTGTTGCTGCCGGGGGTGCTGGTTCGGATGCGGGTGCGGAAGCCCTCGATCGCCGTTCGCGATCAGGATGCTCGGGGAAGAGCTTCTGGCGGCGCGGCGGAGGCGCAGCCTCCCCAGTGAAGTCGGCGGCTAAGCTGGCCAAGGTCGACGAAGGACCTTCCCGAATTGGAAACAAGAAAAGCGAAAGCCTACTCAGCAGTCCGGAGCGCTCCGTGAGCGGTTCTTATCAGCTTCCGAAAAGCGGCCAGGCTACAAGGGCATTAAAGCTGAGAATGTCGAATTCACGCGCTTGCCCGCGGCTCATCTCACTCGCCGCGCAGAATGCAATTGAAAGAAGATCGGGTGCGTAAAAGGGCTGCACGTCTCGTCAGCATCCGCGTGATCGACGGTTGGACGAAAACAGTCGACCTGCGGCTCAACGGTCGCTTCGATCTGGTATCGGATCGGAATGAGCCCAATATCACGAGGGAGCGGCAGGTTGCTAAGGGACACGAGCAAGACTGTATCGTTCGATGGCCGTTCGCCTTTTCGACGTGATAGTCGTATGGTCTTGCCAACGCGACGAATATAGACCCTGCCACAATACGTTTTTCCCGCATGAGCCAGCGGCTGCGCTATTATCTGCGAGAGAGAGTAGACGTCGCAATTCGTGGATGGATCCGCCTCCTTCATAGCGCAAGCCGGACCGGACATTGTTACGAAAATGATGAGAGCGAACCGCATTAGCCTCATTGACGCCTCACTCCGGGTCATGATCAAGGACAATGATTTTCTGCCCAGAAACGTCTGGTAGCTTCGAGCGGTCTCCGGAATCAACAACCAAGAAGTCCTGACGGTTCTGTCTAAATATAGTGGTCGTGACATCAGGGCCTATCGTCTGAACGGCCCGATTGCCCTGATGCATGCCGGCCTGATCGTCTCTCCCCGGCGCATTATTTCCGGTGTACTCCTGGGACGCTCGTGCTGAGCGATCAAAGTAATTGGTACGGATGTGAGCGTGGCTTCGGAGGATCGTATGTGATCCGTCAGGAGCTCGGTTATGCGAAAAGGATCCTGCGTCTCCGCGTCCAGCAGCGGACCCAGTCCGATAAGATATTTCTCCTGTTTTGTTGTTCTTTATTGCCTGTCCACCAGTCTCTTCCTGGTTTGTCGGTCGAGGAACCTTGGCGGCAAGCGTCTCGCGAACCACACGTGGTGGAAGCGCAATGTCTGGGCAGGCCGTCTTACTGTCCGGACAAGATTGCGTACCGGTCGGATCGCTGTGGTCCACCGGATCATTCCCCACATAGGCGTAGAGGTTGATCTGGTCGTCGTATCCGATCGGGTCGACCTGCAGGAACCGTCCCAGCGCGGGCCAGTAGATCCTCGCCTTGTAGTAATACATGCCGAGGTCGGGGAGCCAGGCTTGGCCGGTATATTGGAAGCGGCCGGCATTGCCCGCCGCCGGCACGCCCCAGGGGTCGTAGCGGTTGATCGCGGCGGCGTTGCCGGCGAGGT
The DNA here is from genome assembly GCA_019232625.1 of Alphaproteobacteria bacterium. Classification (GTDB taxonomy): domain Bacteria; phylum Pseudomonadota; class Alphaproteobacteria; order Sphingomonadales; family Sphingomonadaceae; genus Allosphingosinicella. The sequence goes on from JAFANP010000005.1 coordinate 27,172, forward strand.
CGGCGGCGGCGATGATCGAGCCCTGCTGGTCGGCGTGGAGAAAGTAGCGGGCGACGCCACCGGCGCCGATCTCGTACCAGACGAGCGGCTCGTCCTCGCCCGGTCCGCGGACGTAGACGCGGGTGAGGCCGCCGCCCGGCGCCGTCTCGAGCAGCGCCTGATCGCCCTCGTAGACGAACTCCACCGCCTCGCTCGGCCCGGTCGCGCGCCAAAGGCGGCCCAGCGGATCGTAGGCGAGCTGCGCCGTCCGCGCCCCGCTCGCCGAGACGAGCCGGTTCTCGACGTCGTAGGTGAAGAGGCTCGCGCCG
>JAFANP010000062.1 GCA_019232625.1 Alphaproteobacteria bacterium
GCTGCTGCTGCGCAAAGCCGCCGAGCGGTCCGTAGACGCGACATGGAAGCGCATCGGCACCCTCCTCGACGCCTTCCAACCCAACGAATGCGCCAACTACCTGCGCAACGCAGGCTACGCTTCAATATGAAGAGGACTCACTCTAGGCGACTGGCAACTCGCCGTCCATCAGCTTCGGGAAGAAGCCCTCATGGGCCGCGCGGAGATCGGCGAGGGGGATGGCGTGGTCGCCGTCGGGAAGCTCGAAGATCAGGCGGCTGCCGCAGGTGCGGCCGATCGCCTCCACCTCGACCCCGGCGGCGTGGGCGCGGCGGAGGAAGGTGAGCAGGCAATCGTCGCACAGGGTGGCGACGTAGACGCCCTGATCCTCGGCGAAGAGGTCGGCGGCGCGGTTCGGCCGGAGCTTGTTGATCAGCGCGCCGACGTTTCCGGCGAGCGCCATTTCGGCGAGCGTCACCGCCAGCCCGCCGCCGGAGACGTCGTGGCAGGCGGTGATCGCGCCCCCGGCGATGGCGGCGCGGACGAACTCGCCGGCGGCGCGCTCGGCGGCGAGGTCGACCGGCGGCGGCGGACCTTCCTCGCGGCCGTGCCGCTCGCGCAGCCACAGCGAGCGGCCGAGATGGCCGCGGCGCCGGCCGATGACGACGATGACGTCGCCTATGCCCTTGAAGGCGAGGGTCGCGGCCTTCTTCCAGTCGGCGATCAGCCCGACGCCGCCGATCGCCGGAGTCGGCAGGATGGCGCTGCTCGCACCGTCCTCGCCCTTCGTCTCGTTGTAGAGGCTGACGTTGCCGCTCACGATCGGGAAGTCGAGCGCGCGGCACGCCTCGGCCATGCCTTCGATGCAGCCGACCAGCTGGCCCATGATCTCGGGGCGCTGCGGATTGCCGAAGTTCAGGCAGTCGGTGGCGGCGAGCGGCCTCGCCCCGACGGCGCACAGATTGCGCCACGCCTCGGCGATCGCCTGCTTGCCGCCCTCGTGCGGGTCGGCATGGCAGTAGCGGGGGGTGACGTCGGTGGTGAGGGCCAGCGCCTTGCGGGTGCCGTGGACGCGCACCAGCGCCGCGTCGCCGCCCGGGCGCTGGACGGTGTCGGCGCCGACCATCTGGTCATATTGCTCCCAGATCCAGCGCCGGCTGGCGAGATCGGGCGAGGCCATCAGCGCGAGGAGGTCGGCGGCGACGTCGGTGCGCTCCGCTATGTCCGCGAGCGGCGCCGGCTTGGCCGTCGGCACCCAGGGCCGCTCGTACCAGGGCGCGTCGTCGGCGAGCGGGGCGAGCGGGATGTCGGCCTCGACCTCGCCCTTCCAGCGCAGCACGAGCCGCCCCGTGTCGGTCACCCGGCCGATGACCGCGAAATCGAGCTCCCATTTGCGGAAGATCGCCTCCGCCTCGGCCTCCCGGCCGGGCTTCAGCACCATCAGCATCCGCTCCTGGCTTTCCGAGAGCATCATCTCGTAGGGGGTCATCCCCTCCTCGCGGCAGGGGACGGCGCCCATGTCGAGCTCCAGGCCGACGCCGCCCTTCGACGCCATCTCCACCGACGAGGAGGTGAGGCCCGCCGCGCCCATGTCCTGGATGGCGACGATCGCGTCCGACGCCATCAGCTCGAGGCAGGCCTCGATCAGCAGCTTCTCGGTGAACGGGTCGCCGACCTGGACGGTGGGCCTCTTCTCCTCGCTGTCCTCGGAGAAGTCGGCCGAGGCCATGGTGGCGCCGTGGATGCCGTCGCGGCCGGTCTTGGAGCCGACATAGACGACCGGGTTGCCGATGCCGGCGGCGGCCGAATAGAAGATCTTGTCCTGCTCGGCGATGCCGACCGTCATCGCGTTGACGAGGATGTTGCCGTCATAGGCGGAATGGAAGTCCACCTCGCCGCCGACCGTCGGCACGCCGACGCAATTGCCGTAGCCGCCGATCCCGGCGACGACGCCGGCGACGAGATGCCGGGTCTTGGGGTGGTCCGGGCGGCCGAAGCGCAGCGCGTTGAGGTTCGCAACCGGCCGAGCGCCCATCGTGAAGACGTCGCGCAGGATACCGCCGACGCCGGTCGCCGCGCCCTGATAGGGCTCGATGTAGGAGGGGTGGTTGTGGCTCTCCATCTTGAAGATGGCGGCCTGGCCGTCGCCTATGTCGATGACGCCGGCATTCTCGCCGGGACCCTGGATCACCCAGGGCGCCTCGGTGGGCAGCTTCCTCAGGTGGACGCGCGAGGATTTGTAGGAGCAATGCTCCGACCACATCACCGAGAAGATGCCGAGCTCGGTGAGATTGGGCTCGCGCCCGAGCGCGTGCAGGACCCTTTCATATTCCTTGGGGGAGAGGCCGTGCTCGGCGACGATGTCGGGCGTGATCGGGCGCGTCATTCAGGCCCTCTAGGGCCCTCTGGAAAGGGGGACACGTACTTTTTCGCGAAAAAGTACGTGTCCCATTCAGGCATGACGCAGCCCGGAGGCTATTTGGTGTCGCACTTCTGGGCGCCCTTGCCGGGGCCCGAATAGCTGATCGTGTTGCCGTTGCCGCTCACCGAATAGCCGTCGGCGACATAAGGCGCCTGGCCGTCGGGCGAGGTGAGGACGGTCGGGCTGGCGTCCTTCTTGGTGCGCACCGCCACCGTGTTGTTGGTGTAGAAGTCGGCATAGACGAGGCTGTTGTCGGCGCAGCGATAGGTGCGGCTGGCCTGGATCATCGGCGGCGGCGCCACCGGCTTGGCGTTCTTGAGCTGCTCGGCCTGCGGATCGTCCTCGCCGGCGACGATCGTCGTCGGCTTGTTGTTGCAGGCGGAAAGGGCGAGGAGGGCCGCCAGGGGGGCGACGGCAAGGCGGGGGAGGGACTTGTGCATTCTCCATCAATTCGCGGCCCCGGGAGGGGCCGTCAAGCCGTTTTCAACCAAGCGCCTCCGGCCGCCTCGCGGCGGGGTTCGACAAGCCGGGTTCCTTCGGTTACCTTTCCGTCCCGAAACGAAGCGGGGATGGAGAGCTCAGCCGCGTGCAACAGCGTGAACGTGTCCGCATCGGCCTTACCGGTTTGGCGTTCGTGTTCATCCTCGTCCTCCTGGGCGCGATCTTCGCGAGCCCGACGAGCGAGGATTCGGCGGCGAACGTCGCCGGCCGCCAGATGAGCCCGGGCCAGGCCGCCTCCGGCCCGGCCAACGAGGCGCTGCCCAAGGAGCCGCTCGCCGAGCTCGGCGTCGCCCCCGGCAACGACGACGGCAACGGCGCGGCGGGGGCGACGCCGAAGCCGTAGGTCCGGCCGGTCGCGCGCCGGCAAAGCGGCGACGATCGGCATCGGGCCCGCGCCGGGCGGCGGCTGGCTGTAAAGCCGGCTGGGGGCCGACGGCCGAAGCGACTCGATCGTGAGACGGCGGAGTCTAGCCACAAACTTATCCACAGGCTCTTCCATCGGAACAGGCCTCGAACCGAAGCATGAACAAACCGCGAAAGTGTAGCCATCTCCCTCATAAAGGCATGAAATCCCCAAAAATGGCATGAAATCCCCTTCCCTCGCCGGGGCCGTGATGTTATCCACCGCTCTCTAGAGTAACGGGGCACTTCTCCAGCTGACCGGTGAGTCACGCGGCCGCAGACCATGCGCGTTTCCGCGAACGGGGAAGGTCCGCGCGTTTGGAGCGGGTACAGGGGCGTGGAGATCGACGACTTCTTCCAGGGAAGCGCGCTCAACGCGGTGGACGCCAAGGGGCGTCTCTCCGTCCCTGCCTTCGTCCGTTCCGTCATCGAGCGCCGCTCCGACGCGCGCGCCATCGTCGTCGGCGCCCACGAGGTCTCGCCCTGCCTCACCGCCTACGGCCGCGGCTACGCCCGCAAGCTCTACGAGGACATGGAACGCCGCCGCCTCGCCGACGAGGAGAAAGGCGGCGCGCTCCAGGACCATTATGCCCGCGCCCGCCGCGCCTTCGGCATGACCGAGGACGTGCCCTACGACACGAGCGGCCGCATCGTCCTGCCGCCGATGATGCGCCGCAAGGGCGGCATCGAGGACCTCGCCCTGTTCGTCGGCGTGGGCGGCACGGTGGAGATATGGAATCCGCGAGTCGCGCTTGCCGAGGGCGATGCGGACCTGAAGGAGATCGCCGCCTGGCGGCTCGAAGAGAAGGGGCTTTCGCTGTGAGCGCCGGCGCCGCCCCGGCCGCCGCCGCCCCGCACGTCCCGGTCCTCCTCGCCGAGGTCGTCGCCGCCTTGGCCCCCGCGGCGGGCGAGACCCATGTCGACGGCACGTTCGGCGCCGGCGGCTACACCAAGGCCATTCTCGAAAAGGGAGCGTCCCGCGTCTACGCCTTCGATCGCGATCCCGATGCGATACAAGAAGGCGCGGCGCTGGAGGCTTCGAGCGGGGGGCGCCTGACGCTAGTTCCGGAGCGTTTTTCCCGGATGCGTCAGGCGCTTGCCGCCCGCGGCGTGGAGGCGGTGGACGGCGTCGCGCTCGACATCGGCGTTTCCTCGATGCAGCTCGACCGGCCGGACCGCGGCTTCTCCGTCCAGGCCGACGGGCCGCTCGACATGCGCATGGCGCGCGACGGCGAGAGCGCCGCCGATTTCCTCAACCACGCCCCGGAGGAGGAGATCGCCGACATCATCTACCGCTACGGCGACGAGCCCAAGTCGCGCCGGATCGCCCGAGCCATCGTCGCCGCGCGGCCGATCGGGCGGACCGCCGAGCTGGCGGAGGTGGTGCGCAAGGCGGCGGGCTTCCACGCCGGGAAGCGCAAGGACCCCGCCGTCCAGACGTTCCAGGCGATCCGGATCCACCTCAACGAGGAGCTCCAGGAGCTCGAGGAGGGCCTCGAGGCCGCCGAGCAGGTGCTTCGCCCGGGCGGCCGCCTCGCCGTCGTCACCTTCCACAGCCTGGAGGACCGGCTGGTCAAGCGCTTCCTCAAGGAGCGGAGCGGCGATCGACCGGCCGTTTCGCGACACTTTCCCCAACATCCGGCCGCCGGCCCCTCGCCCAGCTTCGAGGCGGTGGCCAGGCCGGTCCGCGCCGGGGAGGACGAGATAAGGGCCAATCCGCGCGCCCGCTCGGCCACCCTCCGCGTCGCCCGCCGCACCCACGCAGCCGCTTGGAAAGAAGGAGCCCCGGCATGATCGCGAGGGGATTCAAGTCCGTCATCTGGGTCGCCACCGTCGGCGGCGCCGCCTTGTGCTGCTACATGGTCTCGCTCCGCGTCGCCACCGAGCGCGCCGACCTCGCCAAGGTGGAGAGCCAGATCATCGCCGCCAAGCGCGACATACGCTCGCTTCAGACCGAGCTCGGCACCCGCGGCCGCCTCACCCAGCTCGATCAGTGGAATTCCGACGTCCTCGCCCTCTCGGCGCCGACCTCGGCCCAGTTCGTCAAGGACGATGTGGCGCTGGCCCGGCTGGAGCGCCGCGACTCGACCGTCGCCGACCAGGCGCAGAACGTGAGGATGGCCTCGGCCGAGGTCGCTCCCGCGCCGCAGCGCGCCCAGCCCGCGCCGCGGGTGCTGCCCGCCATCGCGCCGGCTCCGGCGGCGCCGCCGCCGATGGTCCGGCGGGCGAGCTACACGCCCGGCGACGTCGCCGTGCCGGCCCGCCCGGCGCGTGCCCCGGACAAGCCGGCATCGATCGCGCCCAGGCCCACCAAGCCCGGCAAGGACGAGATGGCGGCGGCGGCGGCCAAGCCCGCCAAGCCCACGCCTGCCAAGCCCAGGCCCGCCAAGCCCACTGCCGTCGTCGCGGCCGCCGCCGCTCCGCCCGCCGCCGCCAAGCCCGCGACGGCCAAGCCGTCCCCCGCCAAGCCGGCGCCGCTCAAGCCCGCCTTGGTCACGGCCGCCGCCGAGCCCCGCCGGACGGCCACGGCGGTCAAGCCGGCCACCGCCAAGCCGGCGCCGCCCTCCCGGACGGCGACTCGCGCGCCGGGAGGCGAGGCCCACCGATGAGCGCCGTCGCGATCAACCCGCCGCGGATCGGCGACGTCGCCGCCCGGCCCGACGCCCTGTCGCTGGTCTACCAGCGGCTGATGATGATCATGCTGGTCTTCGCCGGGGTGACCCTCCTCGTCATCTTCCGGCTCGCCTTCCTCCAGCTGTTCACCGACCGCACCGGCGCTTCCGAGATCGGCAACCCGCTGATCCCGCCGCGCGCCGACATCGTCGACCGCAACGGCGTCGCCCTCGCCCGAACGATCGACGCCTGGTCGATCGCGATCCACCCGAACCGGCTGCTCAGCAATCCGGACGAGCTGGCCGAGAAGCTCGCCCAGCTCATGCCGGAGAAGAGCGCCGACCAGTATCGCGCCATCCTCAAGTCCGGGAAGAGCTTCGCCTTCCTCAGCCGCCGGGCCGTTCCCGAGCTGGTCCAGGCCGTCAACGCGCTGGGCGAGCCGGCGGTCGAGTTCAGCCGGGAGCCCGAGCGGCTCTATCCCCAGACCGGCCTCGCCGCCCATGTGCTCGGCTGGACGAGCATGGAGGGCAAGGGGGTCGCCGGCATGGAGAAGGTGCTGGACTCGCGCCTTACCGAGCCGGGCCTGCGCGGCACGCCCGTCGCGCTCGCGATCGACGCCCGCGTGCAGGCCGCGCTTGAAAGCGAGCTCGCCGCGGCGATGGCCAAGTTCAGCGCGATCGGCGCCGCCGGAGTCGTCATGGACATCAGGACCGGGGAGGTGGTGGCGCTCACCTCGCTGCCGCAGCTCAACCCGAACTCGCCCGGGCGGGGCATGCTCGAGGCCGGCTTCAACCGCGCGACGCTGGGCGTCTACGAGCTCGGCTCCACCTTCAAGCCGTTCACCGTGGCGATGGCGATGGATGCGGGGATCATCAAGAGCTTCGGGCAGATGTACAATTGCCCGCGCGCTCTGCCGGTCGGCGGGCGCTTCACGATCACCGACACCCACCCCTTCGGCCGCGCCTGCTCGGTCGCCGAGATCATGAAGGAAAGCTCCAACATCGGCACCGCCCAGATCGCCGCCCAGGTCGGGTCGCAGCGGCAACAGGCCTTCCTTCGCCAGATGGGCTTCATGGAGCCGGTCTCGATCGAGCTGAACGAGCGCGGACGGACGCTGACCCCCGGCGCGAACTGGGGCGACATCGCGACGATGACCGTCGGCTACGGCCACGGCATCGCGGTCACGCCGCTCCACCTCGCGACCGGCTACGCGACCTTGTTCAACGGCGGAATCTGGCGTCCGGCGACCCTGCTCAAGGTCGGGCCCGGCCACCAGGTGCCGGCCGGGCACCGCGTCTTCACGGAAGAGACTTCGCGGCGCATGCGGGCGCTGCTGCGGCTGGTCGTCACCGACGGCACCGGCAGGAAGGCCGACGCGCCGGGCTACCGGATCGGCGGCAAGACGGGTACGGCCGAGAAGATCGTCGGCGGCCGCTATACCGGCGCCGCGGTCGTCACCACCTTCGCCGGAGTCTTTCCCATGGACGCGCCGCGCTACGTGATCGTGGCGATGCTGGACGATCCCAAGGCGACCGCCGACACCTACGGCTTCCATACCGCCGGCTGGAACGTCGCGCCCGTCGTCTCGCGGGTGGTGAGCCGGGTCGGGGCGCTGCTCGGCGTCGCTCCGGATCCGGCGCGCGAAGTCGACATGTCGGAGGTCCTGCCCTACGTCCACCGCGAAGCCGAGCATTGAGCCGATGCGCCTTCGCGACCTCGCCGGGATCGACAGCGATTCTCGGGTGACGGGATTTGCGATCGACCACCGCAAGGTGGCGCCCGGAACCGTCTTCGGCGCGTTTCGGGGCACGATGTTCAACGGCGAGGACTTCATCCCCGCGGCGGTCGCCGCCGGAGCCGTGGCCATCGTCGCCCGCCCGGGGGTGGCGGTGGACGGCGCGCCCCTCCTCGCGGCGGAGGAGCCGCGGCGCGAGTTCGCCCGGCTGGCGGCGAAGTTCTTCGCCCCCTTTCCCGCCACCGTGGTCGCGGTCACCGGCACCAACGGCAAGACCTCGAATGTCGAGCTGACCCGGCAGCTCTGGCGGATGGGCGGGCTCCACGCCGCCTCGATCGGCACGCTCGGCGTCACGACCGCCGACGATCAGGTCACGACCGGCCTGACGACCCCCGACGTCGTCACCTTCCTTTCCAACATGGCTGGCCTCGCCCGCGAGGGGGTTACCCACGCCGCCTTCGAGGCGTCGAGCCACGGTCTCGCCCAATATCGCACCGAAGGCCTGCGGGTCGGGGCGGCGGCCTTCACCAACTTCAGCCGCGACCATCTCGACTATCACGGCACGATGGAGGCCTATTTCGAGGCGAAGATGCGCCTCTTCACCGAGGTCGTGGAGCCGGACGGCGCCGCAGTGCTGTGGATGGACGATCCGAAATCGGGCGAGGTATTGCGCCGTGTCGAGGCCCGCGGCCTGCGCCGGATCACCGTCGGCACGCGGGGCGAGACCTTGCGACTGGTGGAGAGGATCCCGACGCAGCTCGGGCAGCGGCTGGTGCTGGAAGTAGAAGGACGGCGCCACGACGTGAACCTGCCGCTGATCGGCGCCTATCAGGCGGCGAACGCGCTCACCGCCACCGGGCTGGTGACGGCCACCGGCGGCGATCTCGGCGAGACCCTCGCCCACCTGGCGCGCGTCCAGCCCGTGCGGGGGCGGCTTGAGCGGGCGGTGATCAGCCGGGCGGGGGCGCCCGTCTACGTCGACTATGCCCATACCCCCGACGCGATCGAGGCCGCCGTCGCCGCGCTGCGGCCGCACGCCGCGGGGCGCCTGATCATCGTCTTCGGCGCCGGCGGCGACCGCGACGTCGGCAAGCGCGCCGAGATGGGGGCGGTAGCCGCCCGCCTCGCCGACCTCGCAATCGTCACCGACGACAATCCCAGAAGCGAGGATCCGGGCGCGATCCGCCGCGACATCCTGGAAGGCGCGCCGAGCGCCCGCGAGGTGCCCGGCCGCCGCGAGGCGATCGCCGCGGCGATCGGGGAAGCCCGCGCAGAGGACATCGTCCTCCTCGCCGGCAAGGGCCACGAGCAGGGCCAGATCGTCGGCGACCGGGTCCTTCCGTTCGACGACGTCGCCGTCGCAAGGGAGTGCGCGGCATGACGCCCCCCCTCTGGACCTCCGCCGAGATTGCCGATGCCACCCGCGGCAGCGCCCACGGCGCTTTCGAGGCGACCGGCGTCACCTTCGACTCGCGCGAGGTCGGCGCGGGCGATCTGTTCATCGCGCTGAAGGGCGAGAGCACCGACGGGCACCGCTTCGTCGCGGGAGCCTTCGCCGCCGGCGCCGCCGGCGCGCTGACCGGCGAGGCGGTCGACGGGCCGCATGTCCGCGTCGCCGACACGACCCGCGCCCTCGACGATCTCGCCCGGGCCGCGCGGGCCCGTACCGACGCGCGGATCTGCGGCGTCACCGGGTCGGTCGGCAAGACGGGGACCAAGGAGGCGCTCTACGCCGCGCTCGAGCGCTCCGCCCCCGGCGGCGCGCACCGGTCGCTGAAGAGCTACAACAATCATACCGGCGTGCCCCTGTCGCTGGCGCGGATGCCGCGGGAGGCGCGCTACGGCGTCTTCGAGATGGGCATGAACCACGCCGGCGAGCTGGCGGCGCTGACCCGTCTCGTCCGGCCGCACGTCGCGATCGTCACCGCGATCGCGCCGGCGCACCGCGAGTTCTTCGCCAGCGAGGAGGAGATCGCCGCCGCCAAGGGCGAGATATTCCAGGGGCTGGAGGAAGGCGGCACGGCGATCGTCCCGTTCGACAGCCCGCATCGCGACAGCCTCGCCGCGTCGGCGCGGCCGCATGCGGCGCGGATCGTTACCTTCGGCCTCAGCCGCGACGCCGACGTCCACGCCCGAGACGTGGTCGAGGCCCCCGGAGGCGGATCGCTGGTCACCGCCACGCTCGCGGGGGCGGAGCTGACCTTCACCATCTCCCAGCCCGGCGAGCATTGGGTGTCGAACGCTCTGGCGGTGCTGGCCGCGGTCGAGGCGATGGGGGGCGACCTCGCCGCCGCCGGCCTGGCCCTCGCCGACATGCCCGGACTGAAGGGCCGCGGCGAGCGCCGCCGCATCGCGGTGCCGGGCGGCGAGGCGCTGCTGATCGACGAAAGCTACAATGCCAATCCGGCCTCGATGGCCGCCACCCTCCGCACCTTCGGCGCCACGAAGGCGGCCGGGCGCCGCATCGCCGTGCTCGGCGCGATGCGCGAGCTCGGCGACTCCTCGGCCGATTTCCACGCCGGTCTCGCGGACCCCGTCGAGGCGGCGCGCGTCGATCGAGCGATTCTCGTCGGCGAAGAGATGGCGCCGCTTGCAAAAGCGCTTGGCCAAAAGGTTAAAATCGCGCATGTCGCCGACACGGCGGCGGCCGTCGATCTGCTGACAGGCGAGATCGGCCCGGGCGACGCGATACTCGTCAAGGGATCGAACTCGATTGGGCTCGCCGCGCTCGTGGAGGCGCTGGCGGGCGGGACAAGCTGATGTTTCTCTGGATTGCCGAACAGCTGGGTTTCCCGGGGGTTCTGAACCTCTTCCGCTACATCACGTTCCGGGCCGGCGCGGCGACCGCGACCGCCCTGTTCCTCGGCCTGATCATCGGCCCGAAGTTCATCGGCTGGCTGCGCGTGCGCCAGGGCCACGGCCAGCCCATTCGCCTCGACGGGCCGCAAAGCCACCTCGCCAAGCGCGGCACCCCCACCATGGGCGGCCTGATGATCCTCACCTCGCTCAGCGTCTCGATGCTGCTGTGGATGGATTTCACCAACCGCTACCTCTGGGCGTGCATGCTGATCACGGTCGGCTTCGGCCTGATCGGGTTCCTCGACGATTACGACAAGGTCACCAAGCGCAGCCACAAGGGCGTCTCGGCGCGCATCCGGCTGCTCGCCGAATTCCTCGTCGCCGGGATCGGCTGCGCGATCATCACCTGGGGGGCGGGGACCGAGCTCTACATCCCCTTCTACAAGGGGCCGGTCATCGACCTCGGCCTGCTCTATCCCTTCTTCGGCGCCTTCGTCATCGTGGCGTTCGGCAATGCGGTGAACCTCACCGACGGGCTCGACGGCCTCGCCTCGATGCCGGTGATCATCGCCAGCCTCGCCTTCCTCGTCATCTCCTACCTCGTCGGCAACGCGAAGTTCGCCTCCTATCTCGGCATCCCGCATGTGCTCGGCGCGGGCGACCTCACCGTGCTCTGCTCCGCGATCGTCGGCGCCGGCCTCGCCTTCCTGTGGTTCAACGCGCCGCCCGCGGCCGTCTTCATGGGCGACACGGGAAGCCTGGCGCTCGGCGGGGCCCTCGGCGCGATCGCCGTCGCCACCCAGCACGAGATCGTGCTCGGCATCATCGGCGGGCTGTTCGTGGTCGAGGCGATGAGCGTCATCATCCAGGTCTTCTTCTACAAGCGGACCGGCAAGAGGGTGTTCAAGATGGCGCCCATACATCACCATTTCGAGCAGATGGGCTGGTCCGAGCCGACGGTGGTGATCCGCTTCTGGATCATCGCCTTCGTGCTGGCCCTCGCCGGCCTTTCGACGCTGAAGCTCCGGTGATCACGTCCGGCGCCTTTTCCGGCAGGAGCTACGCCGTCTACGGCCTCGCGCGGTCCGGGCTGGCGACGGTCGAGGCGCTACTCGCGGGCGGAGCGAGCGTCATGGCCTGGGACGAGAAGGAGGAGGCGCGGCAGAAGCTCCGCCCCACCGCCGAGGCGGCGCTGAGGATCGCTGACCCGCTCGTCACCTCCCTCTACGGATTTGCCGGCATCGTCGTCTCGCCCGGCGTGCCGCTCAACCGCCACCCGATCGCGGCGCGCGCCCGCGAGGCGAAGGTGCCGCTGACCGGCGACATCGAGCTGTTCGCCCAGGCCCGCGCCTCGCTGCCGCCGCACAAGGTGGTCGGCATCACCGGCACCAACGGCAAGTCGACGACCACGGCGCTCATCCACCACATCGCCAGGACGGCCGGCATCCCCACCCTGATGGGCGGGAATATCGGCCTTCCGATCCTCGCCCAGGACCCGCTCCCGGCGGGAGGCGTCTACGTCCTCGAGCTCTCCTCCTACCAGATCGACCTCACCCAGAGCCTCGACTGCGAGGTCGCGGTGCTGCTCAACGTCTCGCCCGACCATCTCGACCGCTACGACGGCATGGACGATTATGCCGGCTCGAAGGCGCGGCTCTTCGCCATGCAGTCGCAGCGGCACGCGGCGGTGATCGCCGGGGACGACGATTATACCCGCGCCCTCGCCGGGGCGATCACCGGCCGGCTGGTGCTGGTCTCCGCCCGCGACGTGAAGGATTCCTCGCAATGGCCCTCGCTGCAGGGCCCGCACAACGCCCAGAACGTCGCCGCCGCCGTGGCCGCGGCCCGCGAGCTGGGCGTGGCCGACGCGGCGATCGCGCAGGCGCTGGAGAGCTTTCCCGGGCTGCCCCACCGCATGGAGCGGGTGGCCGAGAGGGGCGGAGTGCTCTTCGTCAACGACAGCAAGGCGACCAACCCGGCCTCGGCCGCGCCCGCCCTCGCCGCCTACCCGGCGGTGCACTGGATCCTGGGCGGGCGGCCCAAGTCGGACGATCTCGACGCCTGCGAGCCGTGGCTCGGCCACGTCCGCGCGGCTTATACGATCGGCGAGGCCGGGCCGAGATTCGCGGCGCTGCTGCGGCCGAGGGTCGCGGTGAGCGAGTGCGGCGAGCTCGGCCGGGCCGTCGGCGCCGCCGCCGCGGCGGCGCGGGAGGGGGAGGTGGTGCTGCTCTCGCCCGCCTGCGCCTCGTTCGACCAGTTCACGGATTATGAGGCGCGCGGAAATGCCTTCCGCGCCGCGGTGGAGGCTTTGTGATGGGCGTCGTCGGACATGTGAGGAGCAAGGGCGCCAACCGGCTCGGCCGGTCCGATCGGAGCGCCGCCGGCCGCTGGTTCTGGGAGATAGACCGGGTCCTCCTCCTCTTCGTGGCGGTGCTGATCGCTATCGGCCTCGTCGCCGTCGCCGCCGCCTCGCCCGCGGCGGGGCAGCGTTATTCGGGCGCCGGCATGACCTTCGCCCCGCTCCACTATTTCTACCGCCAGCTGGTCTGGATCACCCTCGCGCTGCCGGTGATGATCGGCGTGTCGATGCTGCCGCGCCAGAAGGCGAAGCGGCTGTGCCTCATCGGCACCGTCTTCTTCATCGGCCTGCTCTTCCTGGTGCCGATCATCGGCAGCGAGGTGAACGGCGCGCGGCGCTGGCTCGGCATGGGCTTCGCGCAGTTCCAGCCGTCCGAATTCCTGAAGCCGATGTTCATCGTCTCGATCGCCTGGCTGCTTTCCCTCAAGGGCCAGGACGAGAGCCTGCCGGTCGTGCCGCTTTCCGGCATCGTCACCGGCCTCATCGCCCTCTTGCTGATGAAGCAGCCCAATTTCGGCGAGACGGTGATCTTCGCGTCGGTCTGGGTGCTGCTGCTGACCCTTTCCGGCGCGCCGCTTCGCTTCCTCGCCATCCTCGGCGCGGGGGCGGTGGCGGTCGTCATCCTCGCTTATTTCTTCTACCCGGTCGCCCATACCCGCATCGACGGCTTCCTGTTCGACCATGGCGACACCTACCAGACCGATTCGGCGCTGAGGACGCTGACCGCGGGCGGCCTGTTCGGGGCCGGGCCCGGGGCGGGCACGCACAAGTTCCAGCTCCCAGAGCCCCATACCGACTACATCTTCTCGGTGATCGGCGAGGAGTTCGGCATCATCGCCTGCCTCGCCATCGCCATCCTCTACATGGCGATCGTCGCGCGGGTGCTGATCCGCCTGCTCCACGAGGAGGACCGCTTCGTCGTCCTCGCCGCCGCCGGCCTCGTCTGCCAGTTCGGCATGCAGGCGCTGATCAACATGGCGGTCAACGTGCAGATCGCCCCCTCCAAGGGGATGACGCTGCCCTTCATCTCCTACGGCGGCTCCTCTATGGTGGCGCTGTCGATCGGCATGGGGCTGCTGCTCGCCTTCACCCGGCGCAACCCCTATCTCCACCGCTCACCCTATGTCGTGAAGTGGAGCGGTCGCTGATGGTATTCTCCCGTCACTACGTCCTCGCCGCCGGCGGAACGGGCGGGCACATGATCCCCGCCCACGCCCTCGCCGAAGCGCTGATCCGGCGCGGCCACCGGGTGGCGCTGGTCACCGACGATCGCGGCGCGCGCATCCCCGGATTGTTCGAAGGAGTCCAGGTCCACATCCTGCCGGCCGGCCGCCTCGGCGGCGGCCCCGCCGGCTGGCTGAAGGCGGTGCGCAACATCTTCACCGGGCGGGCGATGGCGCTGCGGCTCTACGAGACGTTCCGGCCGAGCGCGGTGATCGGCTTCGGCGGCTATCCGGCCCTTCCCGCCTTGCTGGCGGCGAGAAGCGACCGCATTCCCTCGCTGATCCACGAGCAGAATGCGGTGCTCGGCCGGGTCAACCGCCTGATGGCCGGCAAGGTGGACGCGGTGGCGACGGCCTATGAACAGGTCGACCGCCTGCCCAAGAGCTATGCGGCCAAGACCCACCTGGTGGGCAACCCGGTGCGCGACGAGGTGCTGGAGCTGCGCGAGCAGCCTTTTCCGGCGCTGACCGGGGAGGGCGTGTTCCGAGTCCTCGTCACCGGCGGCAGCCAGGGGGCGACGGTGCTGTCGCGGGTGGTGCCGGACGGCCTCGGCCTCCTGCCCGAGCATTTCCGCCGCCGCCTGCAGGTGACTCAGCAATGCCGCGCCGAGGACCTCGAGGCGGTCCGCGCCCGATACGCCGCGCTCGGCATCCCGGCGGAGCTCGCCACCTACATCGAGGACATGCCCGAGCGCCTCGCCTGGTCGCATCTCGTCATCGCCCGGGCCGGCGCCTCGACGATCGCGGAGCTGACCGCGGCGGGACGGCCCGCCATTCTCGTCCCCCTGCCGAGCGCCACCGACGACCACCAGACCGCCAATGCGCGCGAGATGGCCCGGGCCGGCGGCGCGCGGACCATCCCCCAAAGCCGCTTCACGCCCATCGAGCTCGCCAAGCAGATGCAGAAGCTGGCGCTCGACCCGGAGGCGCTGGCCAATGCCGCCGAGCGCGCCCGCGCCGTCGGCCGGCCGCGGGCGGCCGAGGACCTTGCCGACCTCGTCGAGCGCACCGGCCGGGATCCCGGCGCCGACCTGCTGCCGGCCGAGGAAGTGATCCTTCGCCCCATCCCGAACGGCGCCTTTGCATGAGGGGGGTGGGGACCGACATCGGCACCATCCACTTCATCGGCATCGGCGGCATCGGCATGTCCGGCATCGCCGAGGTGATGCACATCCTCGGCTACAAGGTGCAGGGCTCGGACGTCGCGGAGGGCTATGTCGTCGAGGGCCTTCGCAAGGCGGGCATCCCGGTCCTGATCGGCCATCATGCCGACAATCTCGGCGAGGCGGCGGTGGTCGTCGTCTCCACCGCGATCCGCAAGGACAATCCGGAGCTCGTCTGCGCCTATGAGCGGCGCATCCCGGTCGTCCGCCGGGCCGAGATGCTGGCCGAGCTGATGCGGCTGAAATCCACGGTGGCCGTCGCCGGGACTCACGGCAAGACCACCACCACCTCGATGATCGCCGCCTTGCTCGACGCCGGCGGGATCGACCCGACGGTGATCAACGGGGGCATCATCAACGCCTACGGCTCCAACGCGCGGCTCGGCAGCTCCGACTGGATGGTGGTCGAGGCGGACGAGAGCGACGGCAGCTTCCTTCGCCTCGACGGCCAGATCGCGGTGGTGACGAACATCGATCCTGAGCATCTCGACCATTATGGCAATTTCGACAAGGTGAAGGACGCCTATGTCGAGTTCGTCGAGAACGTGCCCTTCTACGGCGCGGCGCTGCTGTGCGTCGATCATGCCGAGGTTCAGACGATCATCCCGAGGCTGCGCGACCGGCGGGTGATCACCTACGGCTTCGCCGCCCAGGCCGACGTCCGCGGCGACAATGTCCGGCCGGTGGCGGGCGGGAACCTCTTCGACGTGGCGCTGCGCGACCGCGGTGGCGAGGTGGCGACGATCCGCGACGTCGCCCTTCCCATGCCGGGCCGCCACAACGTCCAGAACGCCCTCGCCGCGATCGGCGTCGCCGCCGAGCTCGGCATCCCGCACCAGACGATCGCGCGGGGCTTCGCCAGCTTCGGGGGCGTCAAGCGGCGCTTCACCCATGTCGGCGAGGTCGACGGCGCGGCGATCATCGACGATTACGGCCACCATCCGACGGAGATAAAGGCGGTGCTCTCGGCGGCGCGCGAAGGCGCCGTCGGACGGGTGATCGCGGTCGTCCAGCCCCACCGCTACACCCGGCTGAGGGACCTGATGGACGAGTTCCAGGCGGCCTTCAACGACGCCGACATCGTCTTCGTGGCCCCGGTCTACGCCGCCGGCGAGGAGCCGATCGAGGGCGTCGACGCCGAAGCCCTGGTCGAGGGGCTGAAGGAGCGCGGCCACCGGGCCGTGAAGGCGGTGGCGGATCTCGACGACCTCTGCCGCAACCTGCGCGATCTCGCCGCGCGCGGCGACATCGTCATCTGCCTGGGCGCCGGCGACATCACCAAATGGGCGGCGGGCCTCGCCGACGGTATCTGCGAGGCGCGGGCGACGAAATGAGCGCGGTCTCGGACATGGCGGAGAAGGTCCGGTTCCGCGGCGAGGTCGAAGCCAACGGCTCGCTCGCCGACTTCATCTGGTTCCGCACCGGCGGTCCCGCGCAGTGGCTGGTGAAGCCGAGCGACTCCGAGGATCTCGCCGGCTTCCTCGCCGGGCTCGACCCCGACGTGCCGGTGCTGCCGGTCGGTGTCGGGTCGAACCTCATCGTCCGCGACGGCGGCGTGCCGGGCGTGGTGGTGCGGCTGCCCAAGGCGATGAGCCATGTCCGCGTCGAGCCGGGCCACCGGCTGCGGGCGGGCGGCGGGGCGATGGGCATCACCGTCGCCTCGAAGGCGCGCGACGCCGGCATAGCCGGGCTCGAGTTCCTCCGCGGCATACCCGGCACGGCGGGCGGCGCCGTGAGGATGAACGCCGGCGCCTATGGCCGGGAGGTGGCGGACGTGCTGGTCGAGGCGACGCTGGTGCTGCGCGACGGCCGCGTCGAGACCTGGCCCAGGGCCCGGTTCGCCTATACCTACCGGCACAGCGAGGTTCCGGCCGGCGCCGTGGTGGTGGAGGCTTTGTTCGAGGGCCGCGCCGGCGAGCGGGCGGCGATCGGCGCGGAGATGGACCGGATCGCCGCCGAGCGCGAGGCGAGCCAGCCGCTGAGGAGCCGCACCGGCGGCTCGACGTTCAAGAATCCGCCCGGCACCAAGGCGTGGAAGCTGATCGACGCGGCCGGATGCCGCGGCCTTCGCATCGGCGACGCGCAGGTGTCTGAAAAGCATTGCAACTTCCTGCTCAATCTCGACAAGGCGAGGGCCGCCGACATCGAAGCGCTGGGCGAGGAAGTGCGGCGGCGGGTCCTCGATAGTTCCGGCGTCCGACTGGAGTGGGAGATACAGCGCGTGGGGGTGACGTCGTGAGCTGCGCCGCGCAGGCGATCCTCCCGCACGGGGGGAGAATCTGATGCCCCCCCTTCACGTCGCCGTGCTGATGGGCGGCTGGTCGTCGGAGCGCGAGGTCTCGCTGCTGAGCGGCGCGGGCGTCGCCGAGGCGCTCGAGAGCCTCGGCCACCGCGTCAGCCGCATCGACATGGGTCGCGACGTCGCCCAGCGGCTGACCGAGGCGAAGCCGGACGTCGTCTTCAACGCCCTCCACGGCACGCCGGGGGAAGACGGCACCGTCCAGGGGCTGATGGACCTAATGGGCCTCAAATACACCCATAGCGGGCTCGAGACCTCGGTGATCGCCATCGACAAGGAGCTCACCAAGATGGTGTTGGTGCCGCACGGCATCCGCATGCCGGCGGGCGAGATCGTCGCGAGCGAGAGCCTCTACGAACGGGACCCGATGGCGCGCCCCTATGTGGTGAAGCCCGTGAACGAAGGCTCGTCGGTCGGCGTCGCCATCGTCACGCAAGGCGGCAATTACGGCGACCCGATCGGCCGCGATACCGAAGGCCCCTGGAAGCATTTCGAACGGCTGCTCGCCGAGCCGTTCATCCGTGGCCGCGAGTTGACCGTCGCCGTGCTCGGCGAGGAGGCGCTCGCGGTGACGGAGCTGCAGCCCAAATCCGGCTTCTACGATTACGACGCCAAATATACGGACGGTATGACGCTTCACGTCTGCCCGGCTCAGGTTCCGGCGGAGATCGCCAAGGCGGCGATGGCGATGGCGCTGGAGGCGCACCGCCGGCTCGGCTGCCGGGGCTGCTCGCGCTCCGACTTCCGCTGGGACGACGAGCAAGGCGAAAGCGGGCTGTACCTTCTTGAAGTGAACACGCAGCCGGGGATGACG
>JAFANP010000032.1 GCA_019232625.1 Alphaproteobacteria bacterium
CCTCACCTCGAAGTACAAGTCGGAGTTCCTCGCCAACATGAGCCACGGGCTGCGCACCCCGCTCAACTCGCTTCTCCTCCTCTGGAAGCTGCTCGGCGACAATCCGCAGGGCAACCTCAACGAGAAGCAGACAGAGTTCGCCCGCACCATCCACTCCGCGGGTTCGGACCTCTTGAGTCTCATCAACGACATTCTCGACCTGTCGAAGATCGAATCGGGCACCGTCTCGATCGAGGTCGGCGAGATGCCGATGAGCGCCTTGAAGCAGCATATGGAGCGGACCTTCCGTCAACTCGCCGCCGACAAGAATCTCGACTTCAATGTCGAGTTCGACGACAGCCTGCCGGCGACGATCCGCACCGACGAGAAAAGGCTGCAGCAGATCGTGCTCAACCTCCTCTCCAACGCCTTCAAGTTCACCTCGCACGGCGGCGTGACGCTCGCGGTGCGCTGCGCCGACAGCGGCTGGAGCACCAACCATCCGGTCCTGCGCAACGTCGACAAGGCGATCGAGATCGCGGTCACCGACACCGGCATCGGCATCCCCGAGGACAAGCAGAAGCTGATCTTCGAGGCGTTCCAGCAGGCCGACGGCACGACCAGCCGCAAATATGGCGGCACCGGCCTCGGCCTCTCGATCAGCCGCGAGATCGCCCGACTGCTCGGCGGCGAGCTTCAGGTGAGGTCGAAGCCCGGCGAGGGCTCCACCTTCACCCTGTTCGTTCCGCTCCAGGCGATCGCGCCGGCGACCACCTCCGGCGGCGCCAACGTCCGCTACGACAATACCGGGGCGACGGTGCCGTCGGCGCTTCCGACCGGCTTCGAGATCAGCGACGACCGCGAGGCGCTCGGCGACGACCCGTTCGTGCTGATCGTCGAGGACGACCCGACCTTCGCGGCGATCCTCCTCGACCTGGCGCGGGGGGCCGGCCTCAAGGGCGTCGTCTCCACCGCCGGCGCCGGCACCCTGTCGATGGCGCGCAAGCTCCAGCCGGACGCGATCACCCTCGATCTCGGCCTGTCCGACATCGACGGCTTCGTGCTGCTCGACCTCCTCAAGCACGATCCCGACACCCGCCACGTGCCGATCCACGTCATCTCCGGCGCCGACAGGCTCTCCTCCGTGCTCGACATGGGCGCGTTCGGAGTGACCGAGAAGCCCGCGGAGCGGGAGTCGCTGGCGCGGGTGTTCCGGGACCTCGAGGCCCATGTCCGGACCTCGACGCGGATCGTCGAGATCGTCCCGGAGGAGGGGGAGGCCGCTCCGGCCGCGGTCAACCGCGCCGTCCCCGAGCTCGCCGGCACGAAGATCCTGATCGTCGACGACGACATCCGGAACATCTATTCGCTGACCAGCGTCCTCGAGACCTACGACGTGGAGGTCCTCCACGCCGAGCGCGGCAAGGATGGCATCCTCATCCTCGAGCAGACGCCCGGCATCGACATCGCCCTCATCGACATCATGATGCCGGAGATGGACGGCTATGAGACGATGCAGCAGATCAGGCGCCGCCCGGCCCTTGCGGAAGTGCCCCTGATCGCCGTCACCGCCAAGGCGATGAAGGGCGATCGCCAGAAGTGCCTCGACGCAGGCGCGTCCGACTATATCGCCAAGCCGGTCGACATCGATCTCCTCCTCGCCCTGCTGAGGGTGTGGATCGCCCGGGCCCGCGAGGGCGGCCTCACGGTGGCGCAGCCCGCCGAGGCGGCCGAATAGTGGGCGCGCAAATGACGACGGCGCCCCCCGGGAGCGAGGCCTCGCCCGGCGCCGGCCCGGAAACGTCCGAGGCGGCGGCCGACCGGCCGCGGGTCCTCGTCGTCGACGACGACGGCAACAACCTCCTCGCCATCCGCACCGTCCTCGAGGATCTCGGCGAGGTGGTCGAGGCGCGGTCCGGCGAGGAGGCGCTCCGGCACCTCCTCAAGGGCGAGTTCGCCGTCATCCTGCTCGACGTCTACATGCCCGGCATGGACGGGTACGAGACCGCCCAGATCATTCGCAGCCGCGAGCAGACCAAGCGAATCCCGATCGTCTTCCTCTCGGCGGTGAACAAGGAGACCGAGCACCTCATCCGCGGCTATTCGATGGGGGCGGTCGACTATGTCTTCAAGCCGGTCGACCCGGTCGTGCTTCGCTCCAAGGTCGCGGTGTTCGCCGACCTGTTCGCGATGACCAAGGAGATCCAGCGCAAGGCGAAGGCCGAGCAGGCGCTGATGGACGCCAACCTGCGCGCCAACGCCGAGCGGCTGCGGGCGGAGCAGGAGCTCCGCCTCGCCGAGCAGCGGCAGGGGGCGATCATCCAGTCGCTTCCGATCGTCCTCTACCTGGAGGCGATCGACGCCTCGCCGCGCGCCCCCAGGTTCGTCAGCGGCAATCTCGCCGCGCTCACCGGCTACCGGTTCGACGAGATCCAGGCGTCGCCGGACGTGTGGATCGAGCGGCTCCACCCCGACGACCGGGACCGGGTCGTCGCGGCGCTCACCGGGCGGCGGGAAGGACGCTCCCTCGCCGTCGAATATCGCTGGCAATGCGCCGACGGCCAGTACCGCCACTTCCTCGACCAGGCCGTGCTGCTGCGCGACGCGCAGGGCCAGCCGATCGAATATGCCGGCACATTGCTCGACATCACCGACCGCAAGGAGCTCGAGAGCCAGCTCGTCCACGCCCGCAAGATGGACGCGATCGGCAAGCTGACGGGCGGCATCGCGCACGATTTCAACAACCTGCTCGCCGCGGTGCTCGGCGGCCTCGGCCTGATCGAGCGGCGCACCGAGCTTGGCGACGAGCAGCTCAAGATCCTCAACATGACCCGGCGGGCGGCGGAGCAGGGCTCCGACCTCGTGCGCCGCCTCCTCGCCTTCGCCCGGCGCCAGCAGCTCCAGCCCGCCTGCGTGGAGATCGCGGCCCTCTCCACCGCGGTCACCGACCTCCTCGCCCATACGCTCGGCGGGCTGGTCGAGCTCGAATGGGACATGGAGGAGGGGCTGTGGTGCGCGTTCGCGGACCAGGCGCAGCTCGAGCTGGCGCTGATGAACCTGATCATCAACGCCCGCGACGCCATGCCGGACGGCGGCACCATCTCCGTCCATGCGCAGAACCGCCTCGCCGGGCCGGAGCAGATCGCCGGCCTGGCGGCGGGCGACTATGTCGTCCTCACCGTCGCCGACACCGGCTGCGGCATGGCGCCGGACGTGCTCGAGCAGGTGATGGAGCCCTTCTTCACCACCAAGGACGTCGGCAAGGGCACCGGCCTCGGCCTCTCCATGGTCTACGGCTTCGCCAAGCAATCGGGCGGCGCCTTCCACATCAGCAGCGCGCCCGGCCAGGGGACCCGCGCCGAGATCTGGCTGCCGCGCGGCGAGGAAAGCAAAGCGGGCGACACGGCGCAGCCCGGCCCGTCGGCGGCGCAGCCGCGCGCGCCGAGGCCGCTGCGCGTGCTCCTCGTCGACGACCATGAGGGCGTCCGCCAGACGACCGCGGCCCTGCTCCGCGACCTCGGCCACGAAGTCGCCGAGGCGGGGGACGGCGACCAGGTCCTCGCGCTTCTCGCCGGGGAGGGCGCCCGCTGCGACCTGCTCGTCACCGACTATGCCATGCCCCACCTGTCGGGCACCGAGGTGATCCGCCAGGCGCGGGAGGCGCGGCCCGATCTGCCGGCGATCATCATCACCGGCTATGCCGAGGCGGATTCGATCGCCAAGCGGCCTGACGACGTCGAGGTCCTGTCGAAGCCGTTCACCGCCGAGCAGCTCAGCGAGGCGCTGGCCACGGCGCTCGCCGAAGCCGATGCGGAGCCCGAGC
This sequence comes from Alphaproteobacteria bacterium, assembly GCA_019232625.1. GTDB lineage: Bacteria > Pseudomonadota > Alphaproteobacteria > Sphingomonadales > Sphingomonadaceae > Allosphingosinicella. The sequence goes on from JAFANP010000032.1 coordinate 3,803, forward strand.
GGCGCCCCCGCGCCGGCGCCGGCGCCGCGCCCGTCGCCGAAGCGGCCGAGTGAAGCCCCACACCGTGCCTCCCCCTCCGCCGGCCGGCCTCCGTCCCGCGGCGGGACCTTCGAGACGGATTGTCGATCAACCCGGATCGATCTGCTATGAGGGGCCCGCCGATGAGTAGAATAGCTTCCTCTCACGGTGGGGGTCGGGCTCTCCGGAGGGCCCGGCCTCCTTATCGCGCGGGCGACCCTGCCCGCCGCGCCGGCCCCCTCCCGATCGAGACGAGACGATGAACGACCACGCCGCTTCCTCCTTCGACCTCGCGCCCCCCAACGGCGAGCAGCGCGACGCGCTGGCCGCGGAGCTGAGCGGCGACGAGCGGCGCGTCCTGCTCGAGCATGGCACCGAGGCGCCGTTCTGCGGCGTCTTCCTCACCGAGAAGCGGCCGGGCGTCTACACCTGCCGGCTGTGCGGCCTGCCCCTGTTCAGGGGCGGGGCGAAATTCGAGAGCGGCACCGGCTGGCCGAGCTTCACCGCGCCCGTGGCGGAGGGCCATCTCGAATATATACGCGACACGAGCTACGGCATGGTCCGCACCGAGATCGTCTGCGCCCGCTGCGGCGCCCACCAGGGCCATGTCTTCCCCGACGGGCCGCCGCCGACCGGCGAGCGCTATTGCATCAACTCCGTGTCGCTGGCCTTCACCCCCGAAGGGGAGCCGCTGCCCGACAAGCTCGGCCGCGGCGCTCCCGAAGGACAGCCCTGGAGCGGCTGAACGGATTTTCCGGCCCGACGCATCCGCGGGGCGCGGGCCCTCGTACCTCCCTCGGCAGCCCAGCGAGGCTGCGCTCAAGGAGGATCCGCATGTTGAAGCTTCACTCCCGTCCCGCCGTCGCCTTCGCCGCCGTCCTGGCGCTGGCCGGCGCCACCACCGCGCTTGCGAAGGGCAACCCGATGGTGGGCGGCGCGCCGATGTACGCCACCAAGACCATCGTCCAGAACGCCGTCAACTCGAAGGACCACACGACCCTCGTGGCCGCGGTCAAGGCGGCGGGGCTGGTCGACACCCTGTCGGGCGCCGGGCCGTTCACCGTGTTCGCGCCGACCAACGCGGCGTTCGGCAAGCTGCCGGCCGGCACCGTCGACACGCTGGTGATGCCGGAGAACAAGGCGCAGCTGACGCAGATCCTGACCTATCACGTGGTGCCGGGCCGTCTCACCGCCTCGGGGATCGCGGCGAAGATCCGCGCGGGCCGAGGCATGGCGCGCCTCACCACGGTCCAAGGCGAGCCGCTGACGGCGCGGATGCAGGGCAAGTGGCTCGTCCTCACCGACGCGAAGGGCGGAACCTCGCGGGTGACGACCGCCGACGTCATGCAGTCGAACGGCGTGATCCACGTCGTCGACACGGTGCTGATGCCCTGACGCCCCTGGAAGGCAGGGACGGCAGAGCGATAAAATCGATGCCGTCCCTGTTTTCCGCCTCCGCCATCGGGCATGACGGTGCCATGGACTCCCCGGCCGCCGCGCTGACCGCCTCCCGCGAGAGCGGCGACCTCGCCGGGCTGCTGCACGCCGTGGCCGGCGGCGACCGCGCGGCGCTGGCCGATCTCTACGCCCGCACGTCCGCCAAGCTCTACGGCATCTGCCTGCGCCTGCTCGGCAGCGAGGCGGAGGCCGACGAGGTGCTGCAGGAAACCTACGTCGCCGTCTGGCGCCGTGCGCGCAGCTACGACGCCGCCAAGGCCAGCGCGGTGACCTGGCTCGCCGTCGTCGCCCGCAACAAGGCGATCGATCGCCTGCGGGTCCGGCGGCCCGCCTCCGCGCCGATCGAAGCCGCGACGGAGATAGCCGACGAGACTCCGTCCGCGATCGACCTTCTCGAAGCGGCAGAGGACCGGGAGCGTCTCGCGGCCTGCCTCGATGAGCTGGAGGAGAAGCAGCGCGGGCTGATCCGCACCGCCTTCCTCGACGGCGCCAGCTATCCCGAGCTGGCGGAGCGCGAGGCGGTGCCGCTCGGCACGATGAAGAGCTGGATCCGCCGCAGCCTGATGCGCCTCAGGGGGTGCCTCGAGCGATGACCGACGAACGCCGCACCGATCCGGAAGAGCGCGACCTGCTCGCCGCCGAATATGCGCTCGGCCTGCTCAGCGGGGAGGAGCTGGCGCGCGCCCGGGGGCTCGCCGGCGCAGATCCGGCCTTTCGACAGGAGGCGGGGCGGTGGCGCGGGCGGCTCGCGCCGCTCCTCGACGAGGTGGCGGAGGCGCCGCCGCCCCCGCACGTCTGGGGCCGTATCGAGCGCGCCCTCCCGCTCCCGGCGGAACCCGGCTCGAACGTGGTCGAGCTCAAGCGGCGGGTCGTTCTGTGGCGGACCTGGTCGGCGGCGGCGACCGCCCTCGCCGCCTCGCTGGCGCTGGTCCTGGCGACCAGGCCGGACGCATCCCCAAGCGAGCCGATGGTCGCGACCCTCGCCTCGCAGACCGGGCCGGCCCGTCTCGTCGCCACCTGGGACCCGGCGGGGCGCACCCTGATCGTCGCGGCGGCCGCCGGAATGGCGCCCGCCGCCGGCCATTCCCACCAGCTCTGGCTGATCCCCGCCGCCGGCGGCAATCCCCATCCGATGGGCATCGTCTCCACCCGCGCGCCGATGCGCATGGTCGTGCCCGGCGCGATGGCAAGCGATCTTCGCGAGGGCGTGATGCTCGCCGTGTCGGTGGAGCCGGAGGGCGGCTCTCCAACCGGGCTGCCGACCGGCCCCGTCATTGCGTCGGGCAAGCTCGTCCGCACCTGAGCGCCGGCTGCATCCGGCGCGGCGCGCGCGACGTATAAAGGTGGAAAGGCTCGAAGGAGGGGAGAATTCATGTCGGATACGAACATCAGCCGCCGCGCCCTGCTCGGCGCCGGAATGCTCGGCGGGGCGGCGCTGCTGCTGTTCCGTCCCGCCGGCGGAGAGGCGGCTGCCCAGCATTTCGACGTCACCAAGACCGCCGACCAATGGCGCCGGGCGCTCGGCGCCGAGCGCTACGCCGTTCTGCGCGAGGCGGCGACGGAGCGGCCGGGGAGCAGCGCTCTGCTGAGGGAGCATCGCAACGGCGTCTTCGCCTGCGCGGGCTGCGGACTGCCGCTCTTCGCCTCGTCGACCAAGTTCGAGAGCGGCACCGGCTGGCCGAGCTTCTTCCGCCCCCTTCCCAATTCGGTGGTGACGAAAAGCGACCGGACCTTCGGCATGGTCCGGAACGAGGTGCTGTGCCGGCGTTGCGGCGGCCATCTCGGCCACGTCTTCGACGACGGGCCGAAGCCGACGGGGTTGCGCTACTGCATGAACGGCCTCGCGCTCGTCTTCCGGCCCGCTTGAGCGGCCGGCGCAATGATCCTCATCCTCCTCGCCTATCTGGGGGGCGTGCTGACCATCCTCAGCCCGTGCATCCTGCCGGTGCTGCCGTTCGTCTTCGCCCGCGCCGATCGCTCCTTCCTGCGCAGCGGCCTGCCGCTGCTGGCGGGGATGGCGCTCACCTTCGCGCTCGTCGCCACCCTCGCCGCGGTGGGCGGCGGCTGGGTGGTGGAGGCGAACCGCATCGGCCGCTGGGCGGCGCTGCTCCTCCTCGCCCTGTTCGCGCTGACGCTCGTCTTCCCGGCGCTGGCCGACCGCGCCATGCAGCCGCTGGTCGGCTGGGGCAGCCGCCTCTCGGAGGCCGCGACCGCAGGGACCGAGCCGGGACGCGAGCGGATCGGTCCCTCGCTCCTCCTCGGCGTGGCGACGGGCCTTCTCTGGGCCCCGTGCGCGGGGCCGATCCTCGGCATCATCCTCACCGGGGCGGCGCTGTCCGGCGCGACGCTCGGCACCACCGTGCTGCTCCTCGCCTACGCTTTGGGCGCCGCGACCTCCCTCGCCCTCGCGCTCCTCATCGGCGGGCGCGTCTTCAAGGCGATGAAGCGCTCGCTCGGCGCCGGCCAGTGGGTCCGCCGGGTGCTCGGCGTCGTCATCCTCGTCGCCGTCGCCGCGATCGCGCTCGGCCTCGACACCGCCTATCTCACCCGCCTCTCCGCCAAGGGCACCTTCGCGCTCGAGCAGGGCGTGGCGAGCCGCCTCGGCGAAGCAAGCGGCGGGCGCATGACCGAGGTGCGCACCGGCCCCGGCAACGCCACCCTCCTTCCCGACGAGGGCCCGCTTCCGGCGCTGGACGGGGCCGTCCAGTGGCTGAACTCGCCGCCCCTCACCCGCGAGCAGCTCCGCGGCAAGGTCGTGCTCGTCGATTTCTGGACCTATTCCTGCATCAACTGCCTGCGCGCCATCCCCTACGTCCGCGCCTGGGACGAGCGCTACCGCAAGGCGGGGCTGGTGGTGATCGGCGTCCATGCTCCCGAATTCGCGTTCGAGCGCGATCCCGCCAACGTCCGCCGGGCGATGGTCGACCTCGGCATCCGCTATCCGGTGGCGATCGACAACGACAAGGCGATCTGGAAGGCCTTCGCCAACCAATATTGGCCCGCCACCTACATCGCCGACGCGAAGGGGCGGCTGCGCTACCACCATTTCGGGGAGGGCGACGACGAGACGACGGAGCGGGCGATCCGCCAGCTCCTAATGGAGGCCGGCGCGAAGGGCCTCGGCGCCGATCCGGCGCGAGTCCGTCTCGGCGGCGTCAGCGAGCAGGCCGATTTCGGGCGGATCGGGTCGCGGGAGACCTATCTCGGCTTCGCCAGGGCCGCCAATTTCGCCTCGCCCGGCGGACAGGTGCGGGATCGCGCGTCGACCTACGCGCTGCCGCCGCTGCGGCTCAACCAATGGGGGCTGGGCGGAGCCTGGACCGTGGGCGCCGAACGGGTCCGGCTCGATGCGCCCGGCGGCCGGATCGCCTTCCGCTTCCGTGCCCGGGACCTCAACCTCGTGCTCGGCGCGCCGGGCCGCCCGGTCCGATTCAAGGTGACGGTGGACGGCGCGGCGCCGGGCGCGGACCGGGGCGTGGACGCGGATGCGGCGGGCCAGGGCGTCGTCGCCGGCCAGCGCCTCTACCAGCTCGTCCGGCAGCAGGGGCCGGCGCGCGAGCGCCTCTTCACCATCGAGTTCCTCGATCCCGGCGTCGAAGCCTACGCCTTCACCTTCGGCTGAAGGCGCGGCCCTGACTATCCTCCCCGGCCTTTGCCGGGGAGGGGGACCAGGCGAAGCCTGGTGGAGGGGGCCTTCCGGGGGCAGGGGGCCCCCTCCACCGCGCTTCGCGCGGTCCCCCTCCCCCGGGAAGCCGGGGGAGGATTGTGGGGGGGCGGCGGTGAAGATCCTCCCCGGCCTTTGCCGGGGAGGGGGACCAGGCGGAGCCTGGTGGAGGGGGCCTTGCGGCGGGCGAGGGGCCCCTCCACCGCGCTTCGCGCGGTCCCCCTCCCCCGGAAATCCGGGGGAGGATTGTGGGGGGCGGCGGTGACTATCCTCCCCGGCCCTGGCCGGGGAGGGGGACCAGGCGGAGCCTGGTGGAGGGGACCTTCCGGGGGCAGGGGCCCCCTCCACCGCGCTTCGCGCGGTCCCCCTCCCCCGGGAGGCCGGGGGAGGATTGTGGGGGGGCGGCGGTGAAGATCCTCCCCGGCCCTTGCCGGGGAGGGGGACCAGGCGGAGCCTGGTGGAGGGGCCTTGCGGCGGGCGAGGCCCCCTCCACCGCGCTTCGCGCGGTCCCCCTCCCCCGGGAGGCCGGGGGAGGAATGGGGGGGCGCTGTCTGAAACGGATGCGGATGCGGGTCGTTCGGGTCCTGGCCGCCTCGCTGTTCATCGTCGTCGCGCTGCAAGAGCGGGCCAATATCGTTCTTTCGCGTGCGCTCAGGAGATTAACCGATGGCAAGCCGCTCCGAGCTCGAGGCGATCGCCCACGATCACGACTATCTCGGCGCGTCGCACGAGAGGAACGCGCGCCGCACCCTCTGGGTGGTCGCCCTCACCGCGACGATGATGGTGGGCGAGATCGTCGCCGGCTACGTCACCGGCTCGATGGCGCTGCTCGCCGACGGCTTCCACATGGCGACCCATGCCGGCGCCCTCGCGGTCGCGGCGCTGGCCTACGCCTTCGCCCGGCGCAACGTCGACAATCCGCGCTTCACCTTCGGCACCGGCAAGGTGGGGGACCTGGCCGGCTTCGCCTCGGCGCTGGTCCTCGGCCTTATCGCGCTGGGAATCGCGGTGGAATCGGCCGCCCGCCTCGCCGGGCCGATCCGCGTCGACTTCCGCGACGCGACCGTGGTCGCGGTGCTGGGGCTGCTCGTCAACGTCGCCAGCGCGCTGCTGCTCGCCGGAGGCGGCCACGGCCATCACCACCATGCCCACCACGGCGCCGGCGACCACCATCGCCACGACCGCCCTCATCATCACCATCCTCATCACGGCGACAACAACATGCGCGCCGCCTACGCCCATGTCCTCGCCGACGCCCTCACCTCGATGCTCGCCATCCTCGCCTTGCTCGCCGGCCAGTATCTCGGGTGGGTGTGGCTCGATCCGGTGACGGGGATCGTCGGCGCACTGGTGATCGGCCGCTGGTCCCTCGTCCTCGTCAAGGAGACGGCGGCGGTGCTTCTGGACGTCGCCGACCCGCGCCTCCTCGCCGAGGTGCGCGAGGCGGTGGAGGGAGGCGGAGGCGCGCGGGTCGCCGACCTTCATGTGTGGCGGGTCGGGCCCACCGGACATGCCGGCGTGGTCACCGTGGTCACCGCCCTCGGCACGGACGAGGTGCGCGCGCGCCTGCGCCCGGTCCAGGCGCTCCGCCATCTCACCGTCGAAGTGGTCGATGCCCCGGTTTGACGGCCGCCGCGGCTTGCGCGGCGGCGCCCGACTGGGGATAGGCGCGGGGTGATCGTTCCAGACCTGCCCCAGACCGCCGCCGAGGTCGCCGCGCATTACGACGAGCTCGATCCCGCCTATCGCCGCATCTGGGGCGAGCACGTCCACCACGGCTATTGGGCGACGGGGCGGGAGAGCCCGTCCGAGGCCGCCGAGGCCCTGGTCCGCCTCGTCGACGAGCGCCTGGACGCCCGGCCGGGCTGGCGCCTGTGCGACATAGGCTGCGGCTACGGCGCGACCGGCGCCTGGCTGGCCGACGCGCGGGGAGTCGAGGTGACCGGCTTCACCCTCTCGGCGGCGCAGGCGGCGGTGGCCGAGGCGCGGGCCGCGCCCGGCTTCGTCTGCTTGCGGCGCGACTGGCTGGCCAACGGCCTCGCCGACGCCGCCTTCGACGCCGCCTACGCCATCGAGAGCTCGGAGCACATGGTCGACAAGGCGCGCTTCTTCTCCGAGGCGGCGCGGGTGCTTCGGCCGGGCGGCCGGCTCGTCGTCTGCGCCTGGCTGGAAGGGGAGAGCGCGCAGCCTTGGGAGATACGCCACCTCCTCAAGCCGATCTGCAGCGAGGGCCGCCTGCCGGGCATGGGAAGCCGCGCCGACTACGAGGCGATGGCGGCCGCCGCCGGTTTCCGCCCGACCCGCTACGACGATATCAGCCGCGAGGTCCGCCGAACCTGGTCGATTTGCCTGCGCCGCCTCGCCGCGGCGCTTATCGCCGACCCGGCGATCCGCCGTCTCGCCCTCGACCGCGCGTCGACCAGCCGCGCCTTCCTCCTCAGCGTCCCCCGCCTGATCGTCGCGCTTCGGACGGGAGCGATGCGCTACGGCGTCTTCGTCTGGGAGAAGGGCTAGCGGCGGCGGCGCGCTTCGCGCATGGTGGCCGGGGCGGGCGCAGGCTGTGGAGTGCCGCATGGGAAAGCTCGAAATCCGCTCGCGCCAGGAAGAGCAGATGGACGCGCCGGACCTCGATCCGGCGGTCTACGAGACGGTCCTCCACCACCTCGCCCGGGTCAACCGTTTCACCTTCACCGCCTGGCCGACCCTCGCCTTCCTCGGCCGCGCCGTCGGCTCCGCGAGGCGCTTCCGCCTGCTCGACGTCGGCTTCGGCGACGGCGACGTGCTCCGCGCCGTCGCCCGCTGGGCCCGCCGGCGCGGCCTCGAAGCGGCGCTTGTCGGAGTCGACCTCAACGAGAAGAGCGTCAAGGCGGCCCGCGATTCGACGCCGCCGGATCTCGGCATCGACTATCGCGCCGGGGACTATGCCGACCAGGCGGGGCCGTTCGACTTCATCGTCTCCAGCCAGGTGACCCACCATATGAGCGACGCCCAGCTCCTCGCCTTCCTGCGCCACATGGAGGCGGAGGCGCGGATGGGATGGCTGGTCTGCGACCTCCACCGCCTCGCCTTCGCTTATTGGGGCTTCCCGCTTCTCGCGCGGCTGCTCATGGTCCACCGCATCGTCCGCGAGGACGGGCGCCTGTCCATCGCCAGGTCCTTCCGCCGGGAGGATTGGGAGGATTATCTGCGCCGGGCCGGTCTCGCGCCGTCCGACGTGCGGATCGTCCGCCGCTTCGCCTCCCGCCTCTGCGTCGAGCGGGTGAAGCGGCCGGTCTCCTAGTCCGCCGCCGTGACCCGCCAGACCGTGTTGCCGACGTCGTCGGCGACGAGCAGAGCGCCGCTCCGGTCGACGGCGACCCCCACGGGCCGTCCCATCGCCTCGCCCGCCGGGGTCAGGAAGCCGGTGAGGACGTCTCGCGCCGGCCCCGACGGCCGGCCGTCCGCGAAGGGCACGAAGACGACCTTGTAGCCGCTCCTCGGCTTGCGGTTCCAAGAGCCGTGCTGGCCCACGAAGGCGCCGCCGGCGAAGGCCGGGCCGAGCCGCGCCCCTTGCGCGAAGGCGAGGCCGAGGGAGGCGGTGTGGGGGCCGAGCGCATAGTCCGGGACGATCGCCCGGGCGACCAGGTCCGGCCGCCGGTCGCGGGGCTTGATGCGCTCCTCCGGATGCTGGCCGTAATAGCTGAACGGCCAGCCGTAGAAGCCGCCGTCGGCCACGCGGGTCATATAGTCGGGGACGAGGTCGCTGCCGATCTCGTCCCGCTCGTTGACGGTCGTCCACAGCGCTCCGGTGGCGGGCTCGAAGGCCAGCCCCACCGGGTTGCGCAGCCCCGTCGCATAGGGCCGATGCTCGCCCGTCGCCGGGTCGACCAGCCAGATGGCGGCGCGGCCCTCCTCCGCGGGAAGGCCGTTCTCCCCGACATTGCTGTTGGAGCCGATGGCGACGTAGATCCGGCCGCCGTCGGGGGAGACGAGGAGGTTCTTCGTCCAATGGTGGTTGATCTCGCCTGCGGGCAGGTCGGCGACGCGCCGCGGCGCGGCCGAGATCGAGGTCTCCCCCGACCGATAGGGGAAGGCGAGGACCGCGTCGGTGTCGGCGACGTAGAGCGTGTCGCCGGAAAGCGCCATGCCGAACGGCGCGTTGAGGCCGGCGAGGAGGACCGACCGCGTCTCCGCCACCCCGTCGCCGTCGGCGTCGCGCAGAAGCGTGATCCGGTTCGCGCTCGGCACGGCGCCGCCCGCCTTCTTCTGGAACAGCTTGAAGAAGAAGCCCTTGAGGCCGCGTCCGTCCTTCGGGCGCTCGGGGGCGTTGGTCTCGGCGACCAGCACGTCGCCGTTCGGAAGGACCGCGAGCCAGCGCGGATGGTCGAGCCCCCGGGCGAAGGCGCGGACCCGAAGCCCGGCGGCCGCGACCGGGGCGGCGCCGGCCGGCCAGTGCACCGCCTTGGCGACGTTCACCGTTGGGATCGGCGCGTGCACCGGCGGCGGCAAAGCGGGCGAGGGGCCCATGCCCTGCTCGACGCGCAGCCTGGCGCGGTCGCCGCAGGCGGCGAGCCCCAGCGACAGCGCGAGGATCGCAAGGAAGGCAGGCTTGTCACGGGTCATGGCGAGTCTCACCGCCGGTTACGGCAGTGGAATGTCCGAGCGCGCCCTTGCGTTCCCCGCTAGCCGAGCTCCACTTCCGCCACCTTGTCGCGATAGTCCTTCTTCGGATCCGAGCCGAGCAGCGCCTTGATGCCGGCGACGAAGCTCGAGCCGTCGAGCCAGATCTCCGCCCGCTCCGCATCCAGCCTCAGCAAGGCGAGCTTGGGATCGTCCTTGCCGCCCTCGAACCAGGCCGCGACGAACGGGTTCCACAGCCGGTCTATCACGGCGCGGTCGGTGTCGAGGGCGAGGCGGCCGTGGACGGTCGCGAAGAGGTCGTGGCCCTTCGAGACGAAGGTCGCGATCGCGCGGTCGCCCCGCCCCAGCGCCTCGACGAGCGCATTGTCTTTGGCGGTGAAGAACCAGATCGGCCCGCCCTCATCCTCCTCGATCTGGGCGGTCATCGGGCGGGCGTGGCCGTCCTCGACGCCGTCGAGGCCGAGCATCATCGTCATGTCGGACTTGAGCGCCTTCCAGAAGCGGGCTTTCATCTCGTCGGGCGTCGCCATCACAATCTCCTCGAAAACCTTCCGGCACAACCGCGCGGAGGCCGGGAGCGTTCCCCGAAGCGGGACAAGCGGCGCTGGCGCGATGCTAAAGATCGGGTAACCTCGATCGGCTAGGACGCGGCACGGGGGAGGCGGGGTGCAGGCATATGCGATCTGGCGGGCGGTGAGGGGATCGCATCTCGATCTGCGCTTCCGCCCCAGCCGCGAATTCACGGTCGAGATCGTCGAGCGGCCCGGCGCCTGGCTCGCGCCGGAGCGGCTCGAGCGGCTCGTCCGATCCTGCCGCCAGGTGGCCTCCGCCTGCCTCGACGGCCGGGCGCTCGACTACGGCCTCTTCGCCCCCGACGGCGGCGCCTGGCGGCGCAGCGTCGTCACCCTCGTCAGCCGCGCCGCCGACGGCCGGCCGATCGCCTTCAACGCCATGCCGCTGCTCCCCGTCCAGCGTGGCGGGCAGAAGGCGGAGGTCCTCCACCTCGGCCTCGTCATGGTCGATCCCGGCGAGCGCGGCTCCGGCCTTTCCTGGATCCTCTACGGCCTGACCTGCTTCGCCTTGTTCCTGCGCGGCCGCATGCGCCCCCTCTGGATCAGCAGCGTCACCCAGGTGCCGGCGGTGGTCGGCATGGTCGCCGAGACGTTCGACGACGTCTATCCCGCCCAGGCGGGGACGGCGCCGACCTTCGCCCATCGCCACATCGCCCACCAGATCATGGCGACCGAGCGCGGCGCCTTCGGCGTCGGGGCGGAAGCCGAGTTCGATCCCGTCCTCCAGGTGATCCGCAACGCCTATACCGGCGGCTCCGACAATCTGAAGAAGAGCTTCGAGGTCGCCGCAAAGCACCGCGACGAACGCTACAACCTTTTCTGCGCCGAGGCGCTCGATTATGCGCGGGGCGACGACGTGCTGCAGATCGGCCGCATCGACCTTCGCACCGCCCGGCGCTTCCTGGTGCGGAGCGTGCCGCGAAGCGCCATCCCGCAGCTGGCGGTGCAGGGGCTGTTCATCGCCTTGCAGGCCGCCGTCGCGCCGCTTCTCCAATGGCTCGACGCCAGCCGCCCCCTCGGACGATTGAGGCCCGCATGACGACCCCGTTCAACTATGCCGAAATGACCACCCGCAACCGCGGCTTCGTCGGCGAGGAGGAGCAGGCGCGGCTGCGCGCCGGCTGCGTCTTCATCCCCGGCGTGGGGGGCATGGGGGGCGCGGCGTTCATGGCCCTGGTGAGGGCCGGCGTCGGCCGCTTCGTCATCGCCGACATCGACGTCTTCGAGGTGTCGAACCTCAACCGCCAGCTCTTCTCGACCCTGCCCGCAATCGGCCGGCCCAAGGCCGAGGTCGCCCGCGAGACGGCGCTGACCATCAATCCCGAGGCGCAGATCGAGCTGCTCGGGGCGGAATGGACGGCGCAGCTCGACCGGCTGCTCGAGGCGAGCGACGTCGCCGTCAACGGCATGGACGACGCCGCGGCCGGCGTTCACCTCTATCGCCGCGCCCGCGCGCTTCGCCGGACGGTGATCGACGCCTACGCCTCGCCCTTGCCCTCGGTCACCGTGGTGGCGCCGGACGCGCCGCGGCCGGAGGAGCGGCTGTCCTACCCGACGCGCGGCACGGAATGGACGGCGATCACCGCCGAGATGCGGGCCGAATGCCTGGTCAAGGAGATCGAATATGTCCTGACCCACAGCGCCTCGCACAAATATGTCGACCTCGCCGTCGCCGCGGAGGTCGCGGCGGGGAAAAGGTCGCGCTTCTCCTTCTCCACGATGGTGACGATGGCCGGGACCTTGATGGCCGAGGAGGCGATCCGCGCGATCCTCGGCCGCCCGAGCGGCACCGACCATCGCGGCTATTTCTTCAACCCCCATCGCGCCCGCGTCGAGCGGCCGCTCGCGGCGCCCCTGGCGGCGGTGCGCGGCTTCGCCGTGCGCCGCTTCATGCGGCGGATGATGGGGTGATCCCTCCGGTCGAGCTCCTGCTCGGCGGCGCCGCTCTGGCCGCGGCCGCCGTCGCACGGGCGGGCGTCGCCGCGTCGGCGCGCCGCTCGCCCGTCGCCGCCAGGCTGCGGACCCTCTATTCGCTGCTCGCCGCCTTGTTCGCGCTTCGGCTCGCCGCGAGCGCGTGGGCGTCGCCGCTCCCCGCCATCCTGCTGATGCTGGTCGCCGCCTGGCTGCCGCTCGCGGGCCTGCGGCTGGTCGAGGAGCTGCGCCGGCGCCACGCGCCGCGCCCGGTCAAGCTGGCGGCGCTGGGCGGCGCGCTCGCCTTTTCCCTGGTGGCGGCGACGGCGGGCCTCGTCTGGAGCGGCCCGGCCATCATTGCCCTTGCCGCCTACCAGCTGGCCGGAATGGCTGCGATGATCGCCCTGCTCGGGCGCGGCCGGGGGGATCTTGCGCCCGCCGAGCGGCGCACCGCCGACACGTTCCTTCTCGCCTTGCTGATCGCCGCGCCGCTCGCCCTCACCGACTTCCACGCCTTGTGGCCGGACGCGCCGGTCCGCGGCGGGCCGTTCGCGCTTCTGGTCCTCGTCCTCGCCACCTCCCGCCTCGCCTCCGCGGAGGGCTCGCCGGGGCGGCTGCTGGGCGACGTCGCGCTGCTCCTCGCCAGCGGCGGCTTCGCCGCCCTTGCCGCCGCCGCCGCCGTGCCGGGGGTGGCGCGCGACGCAGGGCCGGCCGTCGCCGCGGCGGGCGCGGCGGTGGCGGCCCTCGCGCTCGTCGCCGACCGCGCCGCCGGGAGCGCGGCCGGAGGCGCGGGCCTGCTCGCGGCGCTGGCGCGCGCGCCGGGAGAGGGCGTGGCGCTGCTCGCCTCGCACCCGATCCTGGCCACGGGCCGGGTGCTCGGGCCGAAGGAGCTCGCAGCCTATCCCGAGGCCGCCCTCGAGCCCCTCGGCCGCCACCGGGTGATCGGCGCGGACATAGAAGATGCCGAGGCGCGCGAGGCGGCAGGCGAGATACTCGCCGCCACGGCCGCCACCCACCTCCTGCGCCTCTCGCGCCGGCCTCTGTCGCTGCTCGCCATCGCCGCGGGCGGCCTCGCCGGCCGCGCCTTGGACGACGAGCTGGAGATCGTCGCCCGGCTGGTGGAGAAGGACCTATGAACGTGGAGCTGGTGAGCGGCGACCGCGACGCCTTCTTCGAGGCGCCGTTCAACGCCTATCGTCCGGGGGATGGCTATGTCTCGCCCTTCCGGTCCGATCTCCTCCGCATGCTCGATCCGGCCGCCAACCCGCTGTGGACGGCCGGCAATCCCTGGCGCTTCTGGACCGCGCACCGGAAGGGCCGGCCGATCGGGCGGATCGTCGCCCACGTCCATGGCCAGTCCAACGCGCTCCACGGCCTCAGCCGCGCGCAATTCGGCTTCTTCGACTGCGCCGACGATGGGGAGGCCGCACGGGCGCTTCTCGACGCCGCCGCCGGCTTCGCGCGCGAGACGGGGCAGAGCGAGCTGGTCGGCAATTTCAATCTTACCGCCATGCAGCAATCGGGAGTCCAGACCGGCGGCTTCGGCGCCCGCGCCTATACCGACATGATCGTCAATCCGCCGCACGTCCCGCGCCTCCTGGAGGCGAACGGCTTCCGGCCCTTCTTCCCGATGCGCACCTTCGAGCTCGATCTCGCCGCGGCGGCGCCGCATCCGGCGCGCGCGCTCGATCCGGGGGAAGGCTATCGCTTCGCGCCGATCGAGCGCGCCACCTTTCCGGAGCGGATGGAGGAGGCGCGGATCGTCCTCAACGACGGCTTCGCCGGGAACCCGATGTTCGTTCCGCTCACGCCGGAGGAATTCCGCTTCCAGGCGGGCGAGATGATGTCGATCCTCGACCCGCGCCTCTCCTCGGTTCTGCTCCAGGGCGAGCGGCCGGTCGGAACGATCGTCTGCATCCCGGACCTCAACGGCTTCCTCGCCGCCACCCGCTCGCGGATCGGCCTCGCCACGCCCTTCCACTATCTGCGCTACCGCTGGCGGCGGCGGCGGGCGGTGATCATCTTCTACTCGGTGGTGAGCGACCGCCACGGCGAGGGGCTGATGGGGGCGATGCTGGCGCGCACCCTCGCCGCGCTGAGGGCGGCGCGCTACGAGCGGCTCGGCATCACCTGGATCGCCGACGTCAACGCCGCCAGCCTGCGCCAGATGGAGCGGCTCGGCGCCAGGCCGCTCCAGCGCCTCCACTTGTTCCGCAAGGAGATCGGCTGATGGTGGGCGGCATCCGCAGCCTGGTCGAGCAGGCGATGCTCGCGCCCAGCGTGCACAACGTCCAGCCCGCCCGCTGGCGGATAGAGGACGGCGCCGCCCTTCTGCTCGAGGAGGCCGGCCGGCGGCTCGCCGTGGCCGATCCGCGCGGCAACGACGCGGCGATCAGCCTCGGCGCCGCCGCCGAGGGCCTTCGCCTGGCGGCGAGCCGAGACGGCCTGTCGGCGGTCGCCGAGACGGACGCCCTTCCGAAGCCCGCCGGCGGGCTCCGGCCGGTCGCGCGCTACCGCTTCGTGCCTGGGGCCGAGGCCGACCCGCTCGCTTCCCTCGTCGACGCGCGCCGCTCCTGGCGGGGCGCCTTCGAGCGTCCCACCCCGGCCGACCGCGCCGCGGCCCTCGCGCTGGCGGGGGAGGACGCGGCCGTCTGCGCCGATGCCGACGCCCTTCGCGAAATGGCCCGGCGCTTCGACCGGGCCAGCTACGGCTTCATGCGCGACCCCGCCTTCCGGCGGGAGCTCGTCTCCTGGATGCGGCTGTCGCGCCGCCACCCGCGCTGGTCCGCCGACGGCCTCAACGCCGAGGCGATGGCGATGGGGCGGATCGAGGCGCTGGGCGCGGGGGTGGTGCTGGGCCCCGCCTTCCGCCCGCTCGACCGGATCGGCCTCGCTCCCGCTTTGCTCGCGGAGGGGAGCAAGGTCGCCGGGTCGGCCGCCCTGGTCGTGTTCCACCGGCCCGAGGCGGAGGATCCGTTCGTCAGCGGCGGCCATTTCTACCGGCTCTGGCTCCGCCTCGAAGCCGCCGGCTTCGGCGCCGCGGTCCTCGCCGCTCTGGCCGACGATCCCGACGCGGCGCGCGAAGTGGCGGACTTGACCGGAATCCCCGCCGGCCGCCGCGTCGTCAGCGCCTTCCGCATCGGCCGCCGCCCGCCCCGCGCCCAGGCGCCGCGCGCCCGCCGGCCGATCGAGGAAGTGCTGGTTGAAGGGGGACAGGCTGGTTGAAGGGGGACAGTAACTATTTGTCCGCGAAAGGCCGGACAAATAGTTACTGTCCCCATCCCCGGACTTGACCGGAATTCCCGCCGGCCGCCGCGTCGTCAGCGCCTTCCACATCGGCCGCCGCCCGCCTGGCGCCCAGGCGCCGCGCGCCCGCCGCCCGATCGACGAAGTGCTCGTCAAATGGGGACAGTAACTATTTGTCCGCGAAAGGCCGGACAAATAGTTACTGTCCCCATCCCCGGACTTGACCGGAATCCGCGCCGGCCGCCGCGTCGTCAGCGCCTTCCGCATCGGCCGCCGCCCGCCCGGCGCCCAAGCGCCGCGCGCCCGCCGCCCGATCGACGAAGTGCTCGTTGAATGGGGACAGTAACTATTTGTCCGCGAAAGGCCGGACAAATAGTTACTGTCCCCATTCCCCATCACAGCCGCTTCAGATATTCGATGAGCTGCCGTTTCTGCTCGGGGGGCAGGGTCTCGCCGAAGCGGTGGCCGTCCTTGCCGCGGCCGGGGGCGCGCGTGTCGATCCAGGCCGGCACGGAGAAGGGCCGATAGCCCGGCGGATAGGCGCCGTCCGGCGCCAGGCGCAGCCCGACCGCGTCGAAATCCAGGGCATGGCCGCCGACCAGGAATCGCGCCGGCCGCTCGCCGGGCGACAGCAGTGCGGCGAGCGTCGGCACCGAGCCGTTGTGCAGATAGGGGGCCGAGGCCCACAGGCCGGCGAGCGGCGGAGCGGCATAGCCCCCGCCCGACGCCGCGGCGATCCGGTCGCGATAGGCCGTCCTTCCAACCGCCGCGGCGAGGGCGGCGTCGAACAGGGTGGCGCGCAGCGGGTCCGTGCCCACCCCGCCGATCCAGTTGGGAAAGCGGATGAGGCGCGGCTGAGCCACGCTCGCATCGTAGCTGCCGTGACAGGCGGCGCAGGCCGCGGCGTAGACGGTCCGCCCCTTCGCCGCCGCCGCCAGGTCGACGGGGCCCGGGAAGGGCTGGGGCCGATAGGTCTTCAGGAACGCCATGATGTCGGTCGCGTCGTCGATATGGCCGAGCGCGGCCTGCGGATGGACGCCCATGCTCGGGACGGTGAAGAAGGTCATGATCTCGGCGAGCCGGCGCAGGTGGCGCCGGTCGAGGGCGCCGGCGGTGGTCGGGCTGTTCCTCGGCCGGCCGGGCACCGCATAGGCGCCGTCGGCGAGGAGGCTGGTGCGCCATATCCGGTCGCCGAGATCGGGGATGGAGACCACTCCCGAATCCTCCGCGCCGCCGCCCGCCAGCGGGACGCGGAGCGCGGCCTTCAGAGCGGCGACGCCGTTGGTGCTCCCCGGCGCGCCGTTCGGGAAGGGCAGGGGACGCTCCGACCCCTCCAGCGCGGCGAGCCGCCGCTTCGCGAGCGGCAGGACGAGGAAGCGCATCGTCTGGCGCTCCCGCCACCCCATTTCCGGGAACAGGCGCGCCGCCGCGGGCAGGAGCCGGTCGGAGCCGGCGAAGCGCCGCATCGCCCGGAACACCGCAAGCGTATAGGCTTCGAGGTCGATCGAGCTGTTGGGCATGCCCAGCATCGCCCGGTCCGGCCGCGGCGTCCCGTCCGCCGCGTAGGTGACGCCGGCATGGCAGGCCGCGCAGCCCAAATTGGCGACCCGCACCCTGGCGCCCCCGACCGGCGCCAGGTCGCCATGAGTGAAGCCGAGCGGCAGCTCCGAGTTGCGAGGCCCGACGCCGGCGGGCGCGTTGACGATGGCCGCGCCCGGAAGGAAGCCGAAGCGCCGGAGGATCCGGTCGAGGGTCGCACGGTCGAGCCGCGCCGCCGGGTCGCGCGCCCGCTCGTCCAGCACCAGCGCCGCCGCGACCAGCCGCCAGGGCACCGCGTTCGTCTCCAGCGCGTCCATGCCCACCCCGCCGAAGCCGGCGCCGGCAAAGGCGGCGGCGCCTCTGGCCGGCGCGCCGGCGCCCGGGGCGACGGGCGGGCGGGAAAGCGACTCGGTCTCGCTGCGGGCGGTCGCCCAGAGGAGGAGGGCCGCCGCGACGAGCGGGGCCGCCGCCAGGCCGAGGCGCCGGCCCCACCTCATCCGAGGAACGCCTCGACCGCCTCGGCGAAGCGCTCCGGCTGCTCCCAGTGCGGATAATGGCCGCAGGAATCGATGAGCCGCAGGTCTGAGCGCGGCAGCAACGCCGCGGCGCGGGCCGCGTAGCGAGCGGGGAAGACCCGGTCCTCGCGGCCCCAGAGGACCAGGGTCGGGCGGTCGAAGCGGCGGGCGAGCGCCTCGACCCTGTCCAGGTCCTTGCCGCCGAGGAGGCCGACCCCGGACCGCAGGGTGCGGACGAACGAGCGCTCGCTTCCCGGCAGCGCCGCATAAAGGTTGGTGAGGTCGAGGAGCGCCGGGGTGACGTGGCGGGGATCGTGCATGGCGAGGCGCAGCGTGAGCCGGTTGTTGAACGGCGTGGGCCGGCCCAGCCAGGGGCCGATCAGCGGCAGCGCCGGCAGCCGCATCAGGGGATGGGTGCGCCGCCCGAACCCACCCGGCGCGGCAAGCACGGCTTTGTCGAACCGCTCCGGCGAAAGCGCGAACAGGTGGAGGAGGAGGCTCGCGCCGAGGGAG
Source organism: Alphaproteobacteria bacterium (assembly GCA_019232625.1). Classification (GTDB taxonomy): domain Bacteria; phylum Pseudomonadota; class Alphaproteobacteria; order Sphingomonadales; family Sphingomonadaceae; genus Allosphingosinicella. Next base: position 21,859 of record JAFANP010000032.1, read on the forward strand.
CTGCCGACGAGATGGGCCCGCGCGATGTCCAGGGCCTCGAGCAGCGCCCGCAGATGCTCCGCGAAGAAGGCGCCGTCATAGGCGCCGTCGGGGCGGTCGGCGAGGCCGAAGCCCGGAAGGTCGAACGCCACAACCCGGAACCGCTCCGCCAGGCGGGGCCGCACCCGGTCCCATATCTCGATCGCGTTGGCGAGGCCGTGGACCAGGACGAGCGCCGGTCCCGCGCCGCCGCTGTCGACGACGCGCGTCCGGAGGCCGGTCGCCAGGCGGACGGTCGAGCTTAGCACCTGGGCGAACCACTCCCCGCTTCGAGACCAAGAGGATGGCCCGCCGCGGCCGCCGAGGCCATCGCTATTTCGCGGCCTCGGTCTTCTTGTCCTCCGTCGCCGTCTCGAAGTCGCCCGCCTCGTGGCGCTCGCGCAGCTGGCCCGCAGGATCGCCGGTGACTCGGTTGACCATGCGTCCGCGCCGCACCGCCGGCCGCGCCGCGATCGCCTCCGCCCACCGCCGGACATGGGCATATTGGCCGACCTGGAGGAATTCGCCCGCCTCGTACAGCTCGCCCCGCGCCAGCAGCCCGTACCACGGCCAGGCGGCGATGTCGGCGACGCCATAGTCCGGCCCGGCGAGATACTCGCTCTCGGCGAGGCGGCGGTCGAGGACGTCGAGCTGGCGCTTGGTCTCCATCGCGTAGCGGTTGATCGGATATTCGAATTTCTCGGGCGCGTAGGCGTAGAAATGGCCGAAGCCGCCGCCGACGAACGGGGCGCTGCCCATCTGCCAGAACAGCCACGAGAGAGCCTCGGCGCGCGCCGGCCCGCTCGGCGGCAGGAACTCGCCGAATTTCTCCGCGAGGTACATGAGGATGGCTCCGGATTCGAAGATCCGCACCGGCTCCGGGCCGCTCCGATCGAGCAGTGCCGGTATCTTGGAGTTCGGATTGACCTCGACGAAGCCGCTGGAGAACTGGTCGCCCTCGCCGATGTTGATCAGCCACGCATCATATTCCGCCCCCCCATGGCCTTTCGCGAGCAGCTCCTCGAGCATCACCGTCACCTTGATGCCGTTGGGCGTGCCGAGCGAGTAGAGCTGGAGGGGATGGCGCCCCACCGGGAGCGGCTTGTCGTGGGTCGCGCCGGCGACGGGGCGGTTGATGTTGGCGAAGCGGCCGCCGCTGGCGCTGTCCCACGTCCAGACGGCGGGGGGCGTGTAGGAAGGGGAGTCGCTCATAGTCGGGTCGTCCTTCATCCGAGGTGTCGGAAGGAGGTGGCCGGCCGGCGGCGGATTGCAAGCCCCCGGGGTCCGGGCGTAGCAGGGGCCATGCGACGCGGCGATCACCGCAGAAGTCTCGCGCTGCTGCTGGCGCTGCTGCTGCTGCGCCTGGCGGTGCCGGCCGGCTTCATGGTCTCGCCGGCGGCGGGGCTGGCGCTGATCCCCTGTCCCGCCGCGTCCGTGCATGCGGCGGCCGTTCACGCCGGCCACGGGCCCGACGGGCAGCCGGCGACGGGCGACCATCAAAGCTGCCCCTACGCCGCCTTGTCGGCGCCCTACCTGCCGCCGCACCCGGGCTCCGTCGAAGCCCCTCCGCCGGCCGGGCCGACGATCGAGCCGGCACTGCCGCGGCTGGTCCTGTCCGTCGCCCCGGCGGCCGGGATGCCGCCCTTCGCACGAGGCCCTCCGTCCCCGCGCTGATCGACGCCTCGGCAACGACACGCGAAGGAAGACCCAGTGGAAGTCCGTCCCCCGGCGCGCGCCTGGCCGCGCCTCATGCTGCTCGCCTGTGCGGCGGTCCCGGCGCGCGCGCCCGCTTTGGCGGAGCCGCCGGCCGAGGCCCGCCCGCCCATCGTGGTGACCGGAACGCACGACGATCCGGACGCGCCCGCCGCCGCCGCCGAGAGCGTCGCGGCGGAGCGGCTGCGCGAGACGACCGCGCTGGTCGAGGCGGAAGACGGCCTGCGCTACCTCCCTTCGCTGCTGGTGCGTAAGCGCCATATCGGCGACACGCAGGCGCCGCTGGCGACGCGCACCTCGGGCGTGGGGTCGAGCGCGCGCAGCCTCGTCTATGCCGACGGCGTGCTGCTCTCGGCGCTGATCGGCAACAACAATTCCACCGCCTCGCCCCGGTGGGGAATGGTCTCGCCCGAGGAGATCGAGCGGATCGAAATCCTCTACGGACCTTATTCCGCCGCCTATCCGGGCAATTCGATCGGCGCGGTGGTCAATCTCACCACGCGCCGACCGGACGCGCCCGAGGCGTCGCTGACCGCCGCGACGAGCCTCCAGAGCTTCGACCAATATGGAAGCCGCGGGATCTACCCCGCTTATCAGCTCGCCGGCTCGGCCGGAGGGCGCGCCGGGCCGCTCCGCCTGTTCGCCGCGGCCAGCCACGTCTCGAGCCGCGGCCAGCCGCTCGCCTTCGTCACGATCGCCCGGCCCGCGGCCGCCGGGGCCGGGGGGAGTCCCGTCGGCGGGGCGATAGCCGCCCTCAACCGTATTGGATCGCCGATCCTCGTGATCGGCGCCGGGGGGATCGAGGCCCAGCGTCAGGACAGTCTCAAGCTGAAGCTCTCGCTCGATCCGCTGAGGGGCCTGCGGCTGACATGGCAGGGCGGCCTGTTCCTCAACCGAACGGCGGCGGACGCCCAGACCTACCTCACCGGCGACACCTATGCCGGAACCCTCAACATCGAAGGCCGCCCGGCCAGCGTGCCGGCGAGCGCCTTCTCGAACAACGTCTACACGCTTGCGGAGCGCCATTGGATGCAGGCGTTGCACGCGGAGGCCGACGTCGCCGGCCTCCATTGGCGGGGCGCCGCATCGGCCTATCGATTCGCCAAGGACGAGCAGCGGATCCCGTCGCTGGCGCTCCCCGCCGCCCGCACCGGCGGACCCGGCTCGATCGTCAGGCTGGACGGGACCGGCTGGGACACGCTCGACCTCTCCATCGCCCGCTCGGGCTCGACGTTCGGCGCGCATTGGGACCGGGTGCGGCTGGAAAATGAGCGCTACGCGACCTCCGACTGGCGGCGCGGCGCGCCCGGCGCGCTCGTCCAGGCGGCGCGGGGGAGAACCACCACCCGCGCCTTGTGGGCGCAGCAGGCGGTCCGGCTCGTCCCGCGGCTCGGCCTCACGCTCGGCGCCCGCTACGAATGGTGGACCGCCGACCGGGGCCTCAACTTCTCCCTCGCGCCGGCGCTCGACGTGCGCCAGCCCGTGCTGAGGCGGAGCGGCCTGTCGCCGAAGCTGAGCCTTCGCTGGCGGCCCGCCCGGCTTTGGAGCGTCACGCTCGCCGCGGGCCAGGCGTGGCGCTTCCCGACGGTGCAGGAACTCTACCAGGCCGTGGCCACGGGGCCGAGCCTGACCGTCCCCGATCCGAACCTGCGGCCGGAGCGGGCCCGCTCGACGGAGCTGGCGATCGAGCGCGGCGGCTCGACGGGGCATGTGCGCCTGTCCCTCTTCCAGGAGCGTATCCGCGACGCGCTCATCGCCCAGTCGGCGCCGCTCGTCGCCGGGTCATCGACCCTCTTCAGCTACGTCCAGAACATACCGCGGGACCGGACGCGCGGCGCCGAGCTGGCGTTCGAGCAGCGCGGATTCATGTCCGACAGGCTCGATCTTTCCGGCAGCGCGACCCTCGTCGCACCGAAGGTCGTGGCGGATCCGGTCTTCCCCGCCGCGATCGGCAAGGACATTCCCCAGGTTCCGCGCCGCCGCGCCACGCTCGTCGCCACATGGCGCCAGAGCGAGCGCGCCGCATTCACCCTCGCCGGCCGCTACGCCAGCCGCGCCTTCGGCACGATCGACAACAGCGATCGGGTGGGCCACGCCTTCCAGGGCTTCGAGGGCTATTTCGTGGTGGACGCCCGCGCGGCCTTTCGCCTCGGGCAGGGCTGGGAGGCCGCGCTGGGCGTCGAGAATATCGGCAACCGCAAATATTTCATCTTCCACCCGTTCCCGCAGCGCACCTTCACCGCCGAGCTGCACCTCAGCCTGTAGACGCTGGGGGTCCCAGGGCGGTGGACCCTCGGAGCGGGATCAAACGTCCCGCTCGGGCTGAGCACGTCGAAGCCCTTCCTTTTCCTTGAAGGGCAAGAAGAACGGCCCTTCGACAAGCTCAGGGCGAACGGCGAGGGGGTTCAACCCGACCTCCAAGGCCTAGCTCGGGTGGGCCTCGGCCTCTCCCTCTTCGGCGCCGTCGGTGAAATAGGCGTCCACCTCGCCGGTGAGCCTGATGGTCAGCGGCCGGCCGTGGCGGTCGACCGTCTTGCCCGCCTGGACCCGGATCCAGCCTTCGGAGACGCAATATTCCTCGACGTCGGTCCGCTCGCGGCCCTTGAAGCGGATGCCGACTCCGCGCTGCAGCGTGTCGCCGTCGAAATGAGGGCTGCGCGGGTCGAGCGAGAGGTGGTCGGGGGGCGTGTCGGCCATGGAAGCGTCTTCCGAATTCATGCGTGGTCGAGGCTCAGCGGAGCTTGCTGATCTTCAGCCCGTCCGCCTTCGCCCGCTCCTTCACCGACTCCTCCGTCCGGGTCAATGCCTTGGCTATGGCCCTCAATGACTGGCCCTTGCCGGCCAGGAGGTGGAGCTTCTGTATCTCCTCGCTCTTCCACGGCTGGCGATGTCGCGCGAACGGCTCGGCCATCAGTCGCTGGCCGGCGTGCCCTTGGAGGAGGGCTTGGCCGCGATCGTCTTCTTGACCTCCTTCTTGGGCTTGCGCGCTTCCTTGTTGCCGCGAACCTGTCCCTTCGCCATGCCTCGTCTCCTGCTGCGTCCGTGCAAGCGGCATCGGCCTGTTCGGCGGCAAAGTCGAGAGGGCGGCGGATTTCGAGGGTCGCCGGGCGGGCGGCGGCGGGCTAAGGGCGCCGCAGATGAGCATCGGCCCGCGCTTCTCCTTCTCCATCCTCGCGACCGACGGCGCCGCGCGCTGCGGCCTCCTCTCGATGGGCCGGGGGGAGGTGCGGACCCCCGCCTTCATGCCGGTCGGCACCGCCGCGACGGTGAAGGCGATGAAGCCGGCGGACGTGCGCGCCTCGGGCGCCGACATCATCCTAGGCAATACCTATCACCTCATGCTTCGGCCGGGCGCGGAGCGGGTCGCGCGGCTCGGCGGGCTGCACAATTTCATGAAGTGGGAGCGGCCGATCCTCACCGACAGCGGCGGCTACCAGGTGATGAGCCTGTCGGAGCTCACCAAGGTGACGGAGGAGGGCGTGGCCTTCCGCAGTCATCTCGACGGCTCGCGGCACCTGCTTTCGCCCGAGCGGTCGATGGAGATACAAAGGCTGCTCGGCTCCGACATCGTCATGGCCTTCGACCAGCTCGTCCCGACCACCGCGACGCGCGACGACCGGGCGGCCGCCATGGAGCGCTCGATGCGCTGGGCCAGGCGCTCGCGCGAGGCGTTCGACGCCGGCACCGCGCATGCCGCCGGCGCCGCACTGTTCGGAATCCAGCAGGGCGCGCTCGACGAGGATCTCCGCAGGGCCTCGGCCGACGCGCTGACCGAGATCGGCTTCGACGGCTACGCGGTCGGCGGGCTGGCGGTGGGGGAGGGGCAGGAGGCGATGTTCGCCTGCCTCGACTTCGCGCCGGCGCAGCTTCCGGCGGACCGGCCGCGCTATCTCATGGGGGTGGGCAAGCCCGACGACATCGTCGGGGCGGTGGAACGCGGCATCGACATGTTCGATTGCGTCCTTCCGACACGGTCGGGCCGGACCGGGCAGGCGTTCACGCGCGACGGGCCGATCAACATCCGCAACGCCCGGTTCGGCGAGGATCCGGCGCCGCTCGACCCCGACTGCGCCTGCCCCGTCTGCGCCTCCTGGTCGCGCGCCTATCTCCACCACCTCGTCCGCTCGGGCGAAATATTGGGGGCGATGCTGATGACCGAGCACAATCTCTATTTCTACCAGCAGCTTATGGCCGACCTGCGGTCCGCCGTCGGCGAGGGTCGCCTCGCCGCCTTCGCCGCGGCGTTCCGTGCCCGCTACGCCGCCCGCGGATCGGCCGACACCGCCTCCGCAACGGGCGCAAACGGTTGAAAATTTGAGCTGCCGGCCCATTTCTGGTAGACGTGCGGCGAGTGCGACCGGCCGGTTTCAGCCGCGTTGAGCTCACGGGCCGTCCGCCGCGGCCCCGTGTTGCGGTTGCGGACGGAAGGCGCCTCCGGTAAGGGGCGCGGCCCCTTTTTCGGAGTCATTGATGCTGTCCAACTACGTTTCCATGCCTGCGCTGCGCCTCCCGTCGCTGCCCGGCAGGAAGCCCGTGCTGAGCAGCCTCGTGCTCGCGGTCACCTTCGCGCTCTACCTCGTGGCGGGCCTCAGCGTGACCTCGGTGGAGCCGGTCGGCTCCGCCCGCGCCAACGTGCCGCAGCATCTTCCCGTCATTCCCGGCCTCGGCACGCCGCCGACGCCGGAGCCGCTGCAATTCCGCGACGTGGCGCCGCAACAGGCGGTGCAGATCAACGCCGCGATACCCGTGTCCGACCTGCCCAATCCCGCCGCGCGCCCCTTCGCCGTTGCCTTCGCAACGCCGGCGGACCGCCTCCGAGCGCTCGAGTGCCTCACCGCGGCGGTCTATTACGAAGCCGCGATCGAGCCCACGGAGGGGCAGCGGGCGGTGGCTCAGGTCGTGCTCAACCGCGTCCGCCACCCGGCCTATCCGAAGAGCGTCTGCGGCGTGGTTTTCCAGGGCGCCGAACGCGCCACCGGCTGCCAGTTCACCTTCACCTGCGACGGAGCGCTCAGCCGGACGCCGAGCGCGGCCGGCTGGGCGCGGGCGCGCCGGGTCGCCGACGAGGCGCTGGCCGGCAGCGTCTACGCTCCGGTCGGCTGGGCGACCCACTACCACACCAACTGGGTCGTGCCTTACTGGAGCTCGAGCCTGGTGAAGCTTCAGAATGTCGGCACGCACATCTTCTATCGCTGGGAAGGCGGCTGGGGGAAACCGGCGGCGTTCCGCTTCCGCCCCTCCTCAAGCGAGCCGCAGATCGCGCTGATGCGCCGCCTGACCTCCGATCCGAGCAGCCTCGCCGACGCGCAGGAGCTGGTGCCGGCGGTCGATCCGGCCGCGGCCGCCGCCGCCGCCGCCGCCGCGGCCGCGGCCAATCCCGACGTCACCATCCCGGTGCCCGCGGCGGGCAACCTTGCCGGCGTGGTCGCCGCGCAGACGAGCCTCGCCAACCGGGCCGTGGTCCGCCGCTACGTGCCGATGACCCGGGAGGCGGCCGTCGCCGCCACCCTGTCGCAGACCGTCCAGCCCAATTCCCAGCTCCACTGGGCGCTCAGCGGCCTTCCTGAAAAGCCGCAGGGCGCCTTGGGCAAGAAGCCGCCCGAGGCCGCCGCGGCGCCCGCGCCGGCGCCGCCGAGCTGCCTCGACGGCGTCCGCCGGCTCCCCGCCGGCGGGGCCGGAACGCCGGAGAAGCAGTCCTGCTGACCCCGGCGAGGGCCGGGCGGCAAATTTGAGGTTCCAGCTTCGCCGCCAATGGCGGTAAGGGGCCGCCATGCCGCAGGACCCGACCGCTCCCGTCTTCAGGCTCCCGGAGAGCCTCCCAACCCCTTCAGAGCTTGCCGATGCGTGGGGCGAGGTGGTGGCGAATGCGATTCGCCTCGCCGGCGCCTCCACCGAGCGGGCGATGGACCCGCACGTGCCCAAGCCGTTCGATCCGGCCGCGCCGGCGCGGGCGTTCGGCGCCTTCGCCGCCCACCTTTTCACCCACCCGCAGGAGCTGCTTCGCGCCCAGCAGAAGGCGGTCGCCGACTGGATGAGCCTGTGGAGCGCCGCCGCGGCCCGCGCCGGCGGCGCAGCGCCGGACCCGGTGGCGGTGCCGGAGCGGGGCGACCGCCGCTTCAGCGACCCGGCCTGGTCGGAAGAGCCTTTGTTCGACTATCTGAAGCAGGCCTATCTCCTCACGGCGCGCCGCGCGATGGAGCTTGTGAAGGGCGCCGAAGGCCTGGACGAGGCGACGCGCACCAAGGCCGAGTTCTTCACCCAGCAATATCTGAACGCCCTTTCGCCGGCCAATTTCGCCTTCACCAATCCCGAGGCGATCCGCCGGGCGATCGACACGGGCTCCGTCAGCCTGCTCTCCGGCCTCGCCAACCTCCTCGCCGACGCCGCCGAGGACGGCGGGCTCGTCCGCCGCCGGGCGGAACGCGAGTTCGAGCTGGGCGTCGACCTCGCCGCGACGCCGGGGAGCGTCGTCTACCGCAACGCGCTGATGGAGCTCATCCAATACGCGCCCGCGACCGAGCAGGTGTACCGGCGGCCGATCCTCTACGTCCCGCCGCTCGTGAACAAATATTACCTGCTCGACCTCCAGCCCAAGTCGAGCCTCATTCGCTGGCTGGTCGAGCAGGGCCACACCGTCTTCGTCATCTCCTGGGTGAATCCGGGCGCCGAGCTCGCGGACAAGGATATCGCCGACTACATCCGCGAGGGGCCTGTCGAGGCGCTGGAGGCGATCGAGCAGGCGACCGGGGAGCGGGAGGTAGACCTGTTCGGCTTCTGCATGGGCGGCACGCTGGTGGGGATCGCGCTCGCCTGGCTGGCGGCGAAGGGGCAGGGCGACCGCGTCGCGTCGGCCACCGCGATCGGCAGCCTGTTCGACTTTTCGGAGCTCGGCACCTGGTCGACGTTCACCGAGCCGGAGCAGTTGCGCGCGATGGAGCGCCACCTCCTCCACAAGGGCTTCATGGCCGCCCAGGACCTCCAGGCTCTCTTTTCCGCGGTGCGGGCGAACGACCTCATCTGGTCGTCGGTGGTGAACCACTATCTTCTCGACAAGGAGGCGCCGCCCTCCGACATCCTCTACTGGTTCGCCGACGGCGCCCACATCCCGCGCGCCTTCCTCCTCTCCTGGGCGAAGGACGTGTTGCGCGACAACAAGCTCGCGCGCGGCGGCGAGCTGGAGGTCGGCGGCGTGAGGATCGACCTCGGCAAGGTGCGCACGCCGGTCACCGCGATCAGTCTCAAGGACGACCATGTCTCCGCCTGGGCGGCGACCTACGACAGCGCCCGCCTGTTCGGCGGACCGGTGCGCTTCCTGCTCGGCGGCAGCGGCCACAATGCCGGCGTCATCAACCCGCCGAGCGCCAACAGGCACGGCTATTGGATGAACGACGCGATGCCGGCGACCGCGGAGCAATGGCTCGAGGGCGCAGAGAAGCGCGAGGGGAGCTGGTGGCCCGAATGGCAGGCCTGGCTCAGCGCCGGCAACACGGCGGAAAGGGTGAAGGCGCGGGTGCCCGGCGACGGCAAGCTCCCCGCGATCGAGCCCGCGCCCGGGCGCTGCGTCCGCAACCGGGGCTGAGCTTTTCCGCCCGCCCCATCGCCTGCGGCGACGGGGAGGAGCGAAGGCCGATCCCGCCTACAGCCCCGACGGACCCGCGATCCGGAGCCTGTCGCGATCGTCGCGCAGCCGCCGGACGATGCCCTCGAGCTCCCTGATGCGCGAACGATCCGGCTCCGCCGCGGGCGGCGATTGCAGGCTGGCGCGGATGAACATCCGCCACCGCGCCTCGTCGTTGCTGGCGAGCTGCGCCGGCGCCTGCGCGGCGGCTGTCAATATCATCAACCCGATCATGACCCCGTCCCCCCCTATCGGCCATTCGTCATTGGTAAATGGGAGTGGTAAAGACCGAGTTAACTACGTCAGGATGCCGGTTTCCGGCACTCTTAGGCCGGCGATTGCTCAGTCACGGCGGACGCGAATTCCTAGCGCACGAAGAGAGCGAGCGATGCTTAAATGGCTTAATGATAACAGCAAGGCGGTCACTGCTCTCCTCGCCCTTGCGGCCGTGCTCGTCATCCTCGGGGCGTATAAGATGACGGTCGACGATCTGAAGCAGCGAGTTGAAAAGCTGGAGGCGCAGCCGCGCGCTATCGTGCAGGCGCCGGATCCAAGAGCGATCGAATGCGCACGGATAGCGCGCCAGATCTACGCCGACGGTTCGATCCCCGCCTTGACTGACCAGGCGGATCGGCTGCTGCTCCGGCTTGGATGCGATCAGCCGAGCGCCGCACGAACTCGCTAGAGGATCGAGGGACCAGGTTGAGGCACCGGTCCCGCTCATCCTGAGGAGCCGGTGAGCTTGTCGAACCGGCGTCTCGAAGGACGGTCCTTCGATACGGGACTTCGCCAGGCTCAGTCCCTACTCAGGATGAGCGGATCAGCTAAACTCAGCGCGCTCTGGCTCGGCCCTTCTGGACCTCAACGGCTGAGCCTCATACGGACTGGCCGCCCGTCCGCAACACGTGCGGGGGACGGTTTGAGCTGAAAGGACAGGGTCTAGTAGGTGCGTCTCAGCGCTTCGGCTTCCTGAAGCGCAGAACGAACTGGTCGGTCTTGCCCCTGATGCCGGTCTCCTGGACCTTCTGGCTGTGATCGTCGGCCGGATGGCGCAGGAGGGGGCTTTCGGCATCGAGCCGGAAGCCGGCCGCCTCGACCTCGCGCTTCACCTGCGCTCCCTCGATGCGGTGGAGGGTCGAGGTGACGGAGGCGCCGACGCCGGCGCCCGCCTCATGGTCGACGATGAAATAGGTGCCGCCCGGTTTCAGCGCTCGGAAGGCCGCGGCGTTGATCGCCGCCGCGCCGTCGCCCGATCCGACCGTCGCATTCTTGAAGTCGTGATAGTTGAGCGTGGTCCAGACGACGTCCACCGGCTCGGGGGCCGGGATCGTCCCCGGCGCGCCGGACAAGATCGTCACGTTGGGACGCGCCGCCGCCAGCGCCTGAACCCCCGCCGAGGGCTTGGCGGCAATGGCGTAGACGCGTCCGCCAGCGCCGACCGCGCCGCTCAGTATCCGGGTGAAGTAGCCGCCGCCCGGCGCCAGCTCCGCCACCTTGTCTCCCGCGCCGACGCCGGCGAAGGCGAGCAGCTCCGCGGGCTTGCGGTCGGCGTCGCGGGCGCGGTCCGCATCGGGGCGGACCGGATCGGCGAGCGCGGCCGCATAATCGGTCGGCGAGGGCGCCGTCGTCGTCGCGCAACCGGCGGCGGCGAGCGCGCATCCCATGGCGGCCAGGGCAAGCTCAAGTCTCATCGGCGGTCGCTCCTCTGCATCGGCGGTCCTTAAAGCACGATCGCGGGAGGGAGGACAGGCTCTTGCAAGCTTCCAAGGATCGGCCGTTAACAGCCTCGGCGAGATCGTTTTTTCGCGCCCGTTAACCCTATTGCAGCGGATCCCCGGCACAAGCGCCCGTGCAATCGGGGGGAAATACAGAATGGCGAGCGTAGGCGGCTTCTCGGCCGGATCCGAGCTTCTGGTCAACACCGCCACGGCGGGCGACCAACGCCAGCCGTCCGTCGTGGCGCTCGCCGGCGGCGGCTTCGCGACCTTGTGGATGCAGGGTTATTCCACCGTCTACGGACAGCTGCTGTCCGCCACGGGCGCCAAGGTGGGGGGCGAATTCTACGTCGCCGCCTCCCAGGAACGGGCCTCGCTCAAGGCCCTGCCGGGCGGCGGCTTCGTCGTGACCTGGGGCGATTCGAGCGCCGTCCGGATGCGGATCTACGATGCGGCGGCCCATATCGTCGGCGCCGACATCGTCGTCAAGGCGAGCGCCGGCTATCATGACAGGACCGAGGTGACGCCGCTCGCCTCCGGCGGCTACGTCGTCACGTGGACCGAATATGACGCGCAGGGTTCATTCGAGCTGCGCGGCCAGATGCTGAGCGGCGCCGGCGCCGCGATCGGGTCGGAGTTCGCGGTCGCCTCGGTCTCCGCCGGGTCGCAATATAATCCCCGCATCGCGGCCTTGTCGTCGGGCGGCTTCGCCGTCGCGTGGATGGACAATGGAGTCGTCGGCTCGGTTGCCGGGCAGGAGGTGAAGGGGCGCCTTTTCGACGCGGCGGGAAGCCCTGCCGGCGCCGAGTTCATCGCGGCTTCCGCGAGCGACGGCGACCAGGGCCAGGCGGTCGTCGCCGCCCTGCCGACCGGCGGCTTCGTGATGGCCTGGTGGACCGCGAACCCGGCGGCGGGCGACGGCAGCGGCTACGCGATCAAGGCGCAGCTGTTCGACGCTTCCGGCGCGCGGACGGGGGGCGAGTTCCTGGTGAACACCAGCGCCGCCTCCAACCAATATCATCCCGTGGTGACGGTCCTGCCGAGCGGCATGTTCCTGATCGGGTGGACGGATTTCAGCGCCCAGGCGGGCGACACGAGCGGCTCGGCGATCCGCGCCCAGCTGTTCGACGGCCATGGCGGCCGCATCGGCGGGGAGCTGCTCGTCAACCAGACGACGTCGGGGAGCCAGGCATGGCCGGCACTGGCGGCAAATGCGTCGGGCGGCTTCCTTGCGCTCTGGGAAGATGCCAGCGCCCTCGGCGGCGACGCGTCCGGCGCCGCGGTCAAGGCCCGCCTCTTCGAGCCGCTCGCCGCGCGCGACGACGCTTTCGGCACGTCCGAGGCGGCGGTGGTGACCGGCACGCTCTTCCTCGACAACGGCGCCGGGCCCGACGGCGCCGTGGCTCAGGTGGCGCTGGTGAACGGCGTCGCCGCCTCCGTCGGAACGACGGTAACGCTCGCCTCCGGGGCGCTGCTCACCGTCAACGCGGACGGCACGTTCAGCTACGACCCGAACCATGTCTTCGACGCCCTGCCCGACGCGGCGTCGGGCGCCGTCAACGCCGCCGCTTATGACAGCTTCACCTACACGCTCACCGGGGGCGCCTCCGCCACTGCGACGGTGACCGTGAACGGCGTCGCCTCGGTCGGAGACCGGCTCGAGGGCGACGGAAGCGACAACCTCTTCTACGTCGACGACGCCGCCGACACGGTGGTGGAAGCGGCGAACGGCGGAACCGACGAGGTCCGCACCGCCGTCGGCAGCGCTTCCGATTATGCGGCGCTGTACGTGCTGCCTGCCAATGTCGAGAATCTCACCGGCACTGCGACCGGCAACCAGGGCGTGCAGGGCAACGCGCTCGACAATGTCGTGACGATGGGCGGCGGCAACGACCTTCTGGTGATGAGCGACGGCGGCGACGACCGGGTGAGCGGCGGGGCCGGCAACGACTTCTTCTATTTCGGCGCGGCCTTCACGGCGGCGGACCGGGTGGACGGCGGCGCCGGGAACGACGCGGTCGGCCTCCTCGGCCGCTACGACCTCGTCCTCGGCGAGGACACGCTGACGGGGGTCGAGCGGTTCGCCGTCTATTCGTCGGGCGATCCTTCGGCGCCCAACGATTACGCCGTCCGCACCGTCGACGGCAACGTCGCGGCCGGGGCGGAGCTGACCGTCATCGCGATGTCGCTCGGCGCCGGGGAGCATCTCCTCTTCGACGGCTCCAACGAGAGCGACGGCCGGTTCAACGTTCGCGGCGGCCATGGCGACGACGTGATTACCGGCGGCGGCGGCGACGACCGGCTGTGCGGAGGCGAAGGCGCCGACCTCTTGCGGGGCGGGGAGGGCACCGACCAGTTCGAATATCGGGCGGTGAGCGATTCTACCGGTGCGGCCTTCGACACCATCCTCGACTTCACCGCCGGGGAGCATATCAACCTCGCGGCCATCGACGCCAACGGGGAGGCGGGCGGCAAGGGCGTCTTCCACTTCATCGGCGCCGACGCGTTCAGCCACAGCGCCGGCGAGCTGCGCGCCTACGAGGCGGACGGCCATTGGTGGGTGGAGGGCGACGTCGACGGCGACGGCGCCGCCGACCTGGTGATCTGCGTCGCCGTCGCCGACGGCCACGCCTTGGCCAGGCCCGACTTCTACCTTTAGAGCCTTCGAGGCCGATACCGGCCCCGGCTCGTCGTCCGGATCAAGGTCCGCGACGACGAGGCGGGCTTGTCGCGCCGTCCTTCGACTAGACCATGATCGCTTCAGGCTGAATCAGCCTGAAGCGTGAATCATGGTCCAGACATATATCGAGAGCCTGATTCACGCCTCAGGTTGAAACGCTACCGGCGTTTCAACCTAAGACGATCAGGCTCTAGAACTTGACCTCGGCGGCGACGGTGAACGAGCGGCCGCGGGGGTCGGCCACGCGCGGCTCCCACGAGCTGCCCGCGCCGGTATTGCCGTCATAGGTGATGGCGAAGGGCGGATCGCGGTCGAACAGGTTCTTGACGCCCGCCGTGATCCGGTAGCGCGGGCCGAGGCCGGTATAGCTGAGCGACAGGTTGTAGATGATGTAGTTGCTCACCCGCGCGTTGTAGTCCGGCCGGGTGATCGCGCCGGAGGCGATGCCGGGAAGCGCGAAGTTCCTGTACCCGTCGCGGAAGATCTGCGTCAGCGTCGCCGACCATTGATCGTTCGAGAAGCCGATGAAGGCGTTGTGCTTCCATTTGAGGCCCAGGTCGCCGGTGAAGGTGAAGACGCCGACTTCGCTCGGGCTGTAGGGCGCGGCCTGGGTGAGCTTCTCCTTCTTCTTGAGGAGATAGGTGCCGTCGAGGCCGGCGAAGACCTGCCCGCCGAACGCGTCGATTGCGCCGCGGAGCATGATCTCCAGGCCCTGCGTCCGCCGCGCGCCGGCGTTGATCCACCTCTGGTCGAGGGCGATGATGTTGTTCTGCGCGTCGCGAACGAACCGCCCGGGGAAGAGCGCCGCGTTCTGGATCAGCTGCCGCGTCGTCAGCTCCGCGATGGTGTTGTCGACCGCGATCGACCACCAGTCGACCGAGGCGCTGAACCGCGGGGCCGGGGTGACGACCACGCCGACGTTGAACTGCTTCGCGGTCTCCGGACCGAGCTCGAGATTGCCGCCGGTGCCGATGTCCGGACGAATCTGGGCGCAGGGCAGGCCGCTGCCGAGCGGGCTGGTGGGAACGCCGCCGGGGCAGCTGATCGGATCGGCGATGTCGCTGCCGAGATAGGGGGAGACGGTGACGCCGTTGAAGATCTGGTTGAAGGTCGGGACGCGGAAGCTAGTATTGTAGGAGCCGCGGAACAGGACCTGCCGGAAGGGCCGGTACTTGATCGACACCTTCGGGTTCGTGGTCGAGCCGAAGCCGGTGTAATCGTCGATCCGAACCGCCCCGGTGATGTCGAGATTGTCGAGGATCGGCACCAGCATCTCGGCATAGGCGGCCTTGACGTTGCGGTGCTTGGGGGTGAGCGCGTTGACGTTGTCGAAGGCGGCGAGGAAGATCACCGGCTGGTTCGCCGCGGCGGCGGGCGAGCCGTTGAACTCGTAGGTCTCGCGCCGGTAGTCGACGCCGACGGCGAGCTGGATGTCGCGGCCGAAGAGCGGGAAGAGCGGTCCCGAGGCGGAGGCGTCGAACTGGCGCACCTGGTAGCGGCCGCCGTAGAGGGTGGTGCCTTCCGCCGACACGGCGGCGAGGGCGGCGAGGCCGGCGTCGCTCTGGCCGATGGTGAAGGGGTTGATGAGGCCGCCGTTCAGCACGCCGACGAGGCCGCGCTGGACGCCGTTGCTGCCCGGCGCCTGGGGCGCGAGCGGGTCCGGATCGCCGTTGGCGAGCGTGCCGCGATAGTAATAGCCCGAGCCGAGCACCGAGGAGGATTCGCTGCGCGCGTAGGAAGCGCCGGCGCGATAGTCCCAGCCGCTCCAGAGCGGGCCCTCGAGGCCGAGCGCGGCGCGGAACGTCTTGGTCGTCGTCCGATATTCGCGCGGGCCGCACGGGATGCAGCGCCAGCGATAGGCGATCGGCTTGCCGCGGTTGGCGAGAAGCCCCGCCTGCTGAGTCGGGAAGGCGGCGAGCAAGGCGTTGAAGATGGCGTCGTAGGTCGTCGCGGTGTTGGCGTTGCGCGGCAGCGCGATCGGCAGGTTGGTGGCATTGGCCGAGAGCTGGGCGTTGGAGAAGCTCTTCGCCGAGTCCGCCTTGGAGCCGGTGACCTCGAGCGAAAGCTGGTGGCTGGAGGCGATGTTGACCATGCCGCGGCCGTAATAAGTCAGAGTCTTGATCGGCTGCTGGATGACGGCGGCGCGGCCGGTGTCCCAGGCGCAGGCGTAGTAAGCGGTCGGGGTCTGCCACAGCTCCCAGTCGTAGGCCATGCCGCCGTCCATCGTCTCGCAGCCGGCGCCGCCGGGAAGATCGAGGATGTTGATCCCGCCGGCGGCGGCGTTGGCCCCGTTCGGAGCGGTGAGGGTGAGGCCGCCGGTCAGCGTCCCGCCGGCGGTGAGGCTGCCCGGACGGGTGTTGGCGCCGATGTTGAAGATGGTGGCGATCGGCGTTCCGCGCGTGTCGATCGACAGGCCGCGATTGGGCTGGTTGCCGTTGACGAAGCTGCGCTGGTTGCCGCGCAGGATCTGGTTCCAGCTGTAGGAGACGGCGCCCATGACGTTGAAGCCCTGGGTTCGGATGTCGCCGAAGCCGGCGGTCGCCGACACACGGTAGATGTTGCCGTTGCCCTCGCCGGTCACGTCGGTCAGCCCCTGGACGCCGATGCCCTGATAGTCCTTGCGGGTGATGAAGTTGATCACGCCGCCGACCGCGTCGGTGCCGTAGATGGCCGAGGCGCCGTCCTTCAGCACCTCGACCCGGTCGATGATCGCGAACGGGATCTGGTTCACGTCCACCGCGGAGCCGGAGAGGCCGTGGGCGGCGATGCGGCGGCCATTGAGGAGCACGAGGGTGGCCGCGTTGCCCTGGCCGCGCAGGTTGGCCGAGGACAGCCCGTTGGTGCCGCGCTGGGCGCCGGTGACGACGTCGGCGTTGGACGCGAGATTGTCCGGGCCCGTGCCGTTGGTGGTGAGGTGCATCAGCAGCTGCTCGGGGCTGCTGATGCCGTTGCGCTGGACTTCCTCGTTGGTGATGATCTGGAGCGGCAGGGCGCTGTTGTTCGGGTTCTGCCGGATGCGCGATCCGGTGACGAGGATCTCGGCATTGTCCGGGACGGTAGGGATGGTGTCGGTGCCGAGCTCGGCGCCGGAGTCCGGCGTGGCGGCCCCGGTCGGCGTCGCCGCCGGCGGGGTGGTCCCCTGGGTCTGCTGCGCCTGTGCCGCGCCGGCCGTGAGCGCGGTCAGCGCCGCAAACGCCGTGCCCGCCGCAAGAAACCGCCTGAACGACGCCGAATCAATCATTTGTCTATCCCCCTGAGGATGTCCCCGGAATGGACCGTAACAAGAATGAAAACGGTGCGATAGAGGCTCGTCGCGCGGGTTGTCGCACTTGCGTTTCAGGCCTCGTCGGGGCGATGGCGGGCCCATGGAGCGGGTGACGATCGCAGGCGGCTGCCACTGCGGGGCGGTCCGGTTCGAGGCGCAGGTGCCGCGGCGGGTCGAGGTGCTCGACTGCAACTGCTCGATCTGCGCCAGGACCGGCTTCCTGCACCTGATCGTGGCGCACGCCGCGTTCCGCCTGCTGTCGGGAAAGGACCGGCTGACCGCCTATCGCTTCGGCACCGGCGCCGCCGAGCACCTCTTCTGCGCGGTCTGCGGGATCAAGAGCTTCTACCAGCCCCGCTCCCATCCCGGTTCGTGGAGCGTCAACCTGCGCGCCCTCGACGATCCCGGCGCGCTCGAGGTCGCGGTCCGCGCCTTCGACGGTCGCCGGTGGGAGCGGGCGCAGCAGGCGCTGGACGAATAGGGCCCGGTGCGGCCCGCGGCGACGGCTTGCCCGCCGCCCCGCCGCCCGCCTAAGCTCGGGTGCGACACGAGGGAGGGGCGAATGGCGGCAGCTTCGGGCGCGGACTACGTTATCGACGCGAAGCGGGACCGGCTCGTCATCTTCGCCTCGACGCTGGGCACCGTCTTCGAATGGTACGACTTCTTCATCTACGGGACGCTTGCCGGGATCATCGGCAAGACCTTCTTCCCGCTCGGCAGCGACACCGCCCAGTTCCTCGCGGCGCTGGCGAGCTTCGGCGTCGGCTTCGGCGTGCGGCCGATCGGCGCCATCCTTTTCGGCTATCTCGGCGACCGGCTCGGACGCAAATACACCTTCCTGGTGACCATAGCGGTGATGGGCCTCGCCACCGCCGCGGTCGGCCTCGTGCCGTCCTACGCGTCGATCGGAGTCGCGGCGCCCGTCGTCCTGGTCGCGCTGCGGGTGCTCCAGGGCCTGGCGCTCGGCGGGGAATATGGCGGCGCGGCGATCTACGTCGCCGAGCATGCGCCGCGGGGCAAGCGGGGCTTCTACACCAGCTTCATCCAGGCCGGCGTGGTCGGCGGCTTCCTTCTCTCCGTCACCGTGGTGCTCGTCTCCGAGCTGTTCGTCGACAAGGCGCAATGGGCGGCATGGGGCTGGCGAATCCCCTTCCTCTTCTCGATCCTGCTCCTCGCCGTGTCGCTGTGGGTCCGGCTGAAGCTCAAGGAGAGCCCGGTCTTCCAGGCGATGAAGGAAGCCGGCGAGCTCGCCCGCAACCCGCTGACGGAGAGCTTCGCCACGCGCGGCAACGTCAAGCTCGTCCTCGTCGCCCTGTTCGGCATCGCCGCCGGGCTCACCGTGATCTGGTACACGGCCCAGTTCCAGGCGATGTACTTCCTCCAGAACGCGCTGAGGATGGAGGACACGCCCGCCCGCGCCATCATCGGCGTGGCGGCGATGTTCAGCCTGTTCTGGTTCATCCTGTTCGGCTGGCTCAGCGACAAGGTCGGCCGAAAGAAGCCGATCGCGATCGGCTACGCCCTCACCATCGCGCTGATGTTCCCGCTTTTCCACTGGATGGCGTCGGCGGCCAATCCGGAATTGTCGGCGGCGATGTCGCGCAGCCCCGTCGTCGTGACGGGCAGCGACTGCCGCTACGATCCCTTCGCCAAGGTGCAGGCGACCGCCTGCGGCCGGGTCCTCGACGCCCTCTCGAAGAAGGGCATCGCCTATTCGACCCGCGTCGGCGCGCCCGGCGCGCCGCCGGCGGTGACGATCGGCGGGGCGCCGGTGGACGCCGCCGATCCCGCCGCGCTCGACGCGGCGCTCGGGGCGGCGGGGTACAAGCTCGGGAAGACCGTGCCGACCCTGCCTCAGGCCCTGCAGGTGATCCTCGCCATCGTCCTCATCGGCATGTGCTCGGGAATGACCTTCGGCCCCGTCGCGGCGCTGCTCGTCGAGCTCTTCCCCGCCCGCATCCGCTACACCTCGATGTCGATCCCCTATCATATCGGCACCGGCTATTTCGGCGGCTTCCTGCCCTTCATCAGCCAGTATATCGTCGCCCGCACCGGCGATCCGTTCGCCGGCCTGTGGTACACGATCGCGGTGGTCGCCATGGCGCTGGTGGTGACGTTGCTCTGGCTCCCCGAGACCGCGGGCAGGGAGCTCGAATAGGCCGCGGCGCCGCTCTGCGCCCTTGCTCCCCTTTGCCGCGCCTCCTATCCGCGCCGGGGTGACCCACGCCCCCCTCCGCCTGACCCTCGACGGCGATGCGCTCGTCGCCAACTGGCGCTGGCTCGACGCGCGCAGCGGCGCCGCGGCTTGCGGCGCGGCGGTGAAGGCGGACGGATACGGCCTCGGCGCCGCCGAGGTCACCCGGCGCCTGGCCGAAGCGGGCTGCCGCGACTTCTTCGTCGCCACCTGGGCCGAGGCGGAGGAGATCCTGCCGCTCCTCGCCGAGGGCGCCTCGCTCTCCATCCTCCACGGCGTGGCGGAGGAGGATCTGGCGCAGGCAGCCGGATCGCGCGCCCGGCCGGTGCTCAACACTCCCCGCCAGGTGGCGCGGTGGAAGGAGGCGGCGCCCGGGCGGCCGTGCGACCTGATGATCGACACCGGGATCGGCCGGCTGGGCCTGTCGCCGGGGGAGGCGGGCTCCGGCCTGCTCGACGGCCTCGTCGTCGACACGGTGATGAGCCACCTCGCCTGCGCCGACGAGGACCGGGCGATGAACGCCGCGCAGCGCGACGCCTTCGCCGCCGCGGCAGGAACGCTTCGGGCGCGCCGGCTGAGCCTCGCCAACAGCGCCGGCATCTGTCTCGGCCGCGACTATGCCTTCGGCCTGACCCGGCCCGGCCTGGCGCTCTACGGCGGGGTTCCGCGCCGCGAGGCGGAAGGGCATGTCCGCCAGGTAGCGAGGGTCGAGGCGCAGGTGGTGCAGCGCAAGCGCCTGCCGGCCGGGGCGACCGTGGGGTATAACGCCACCTTCACGGCGGCGGCGGCGTGCGACATCGCCATCCTCAACATCGGCTATGCCGACGGCTATCTGCGCGGCTTCTCGGGCAGGGGCAGCGCGCTCCACGGCGAGGCCGTGCTGCCCGTCGCGGGCCGGGTGTCGATGGACCTCACCGCCGTCCTCGCCGATGCCGCGCCCGGCCTTCGGGAAGGAGACTGGGTGGAGCTCGTCTACGACCTGCCGGCCGCCTCGGCGCAGTCGGGGCTCTCCCAATACGAGCTGCTGACGACGCTCGGCCGTCGCCACGCCCGAACCTGGCGCTGAACCCGAGCGGCTCCGGCTCGTTCACGAAACCATGCCCGCCCGTATCGCCCACCTCTCCGACATCCACTTCGGCGCCCACGACCCCGCGGTCGTCGCCGGCACCGAAGCCTGGCTCGCCGAGCAGCAGCCGGACCTCGTCATCATCAGCGGCGACTTCACCCAGCGCGCCCGCATCGAGCAGTTCCGGGAGGCCCGCGCCTATCTCGAGCGGCTGCGCGCCGCGGGATTCAGGCTGCTCGTCGTGCCGGGCAATCACGACGTGCCGCTCTACGACGTGGCCCGCCGCTTCGCCGCACCGCTGAGGCGCTACAAGCATTACATCTCCCATGAGCTCTGCCCGTGGTTCGAGGACGACCATGTCGCCGTGCTCGGAATCAACACCGCCCGCTCCCTCACCATCAAGAGCGGGCGCCTCAACCGGGACCAGATGGCGCTGATCGAGGAGAAGTTCGCTCAGGTGCCGGCGGAGAAGACGCGGATACTCGTCACCCACCACCCGCTCTACGCGATGCCGATCGGGGAGGGGACGGAGCTTACCGAGGCGGTCGGGCGGCACGACGACGCGGTGAAGGCGGTGTGCCGGGCCGGAGTCCATGTCGCGCTCGCCGGCCATTATCACCGCACCTACGCCGCCGCTGCGCGCAAGATGGTGGAACAGGCCGGCGGAGCGCTCGTCGTCCAGGCCGGCACGGCGACCTCCGTGCGGCTGCGCAACAACGAGCTGCAGAGCTTCAACTGGATTCATGCGCACAGGAACAACGACATAGAGCTGCAGGTGATCGCCTGGGACGGCGCCGCCTTCCACCGCGGCAGCCACGTGCGCTTCACCTATGACGGCGACACCTGGCAATCCGCGACCGTCATCGACGCCTAGACCATGATCGCTTCAGGCTGAATCAGCCTGAAGCGTGAATCATGGTCCAGACATATATCGAGAGCCTGATTCGCGCCTCAGGTTGAAACGCCACCGGCGTTGCAACCTAAGACGATCAGGCTCTAAAGGTCGAGCAGCGGCCTGGGCGGTGGGTAGGTGAAGCGGCCGGCGCGGATCCAGCGCGACGCGATCGTCTTCACCCCGCGCGTCACCGGAAGGCCGGCATGGATCGACAGCGGCTCCGGCTCGCCGTACGGGCCGACGTTGCGAAACAGGAGCGCATCGCCGCGCCGTCCCCTGAACGAGAGGCCGGTGCGCGGGAAGCGGGTCTCGCCGCCCTCATAATCGTCGGAAAGGTAGACGAGGACGGTGAGGATGCGCTGGTTCGGCTCGGCCGGGAGCGCATCCATGTGGGCGCGATACTCCCCGCCCGGCCGGTAGCGCAGCAGCTGGAGCGGTTCGCCCTGGGCGATGACGGTGCCGCTCAGCGCCGCGATCCGGCGGTTGAGGGCGTTGACCGCGACATCCTCGTCATAGACGCCGTACATCGCGCCTTCGGACGAGCGAATGGGATGGGGGATCAGCCGGCCGGTGCCCGGATCGACCACCGTCGAGGGCTGCAGCGCGCCCTCCGCCTTGGCGACGAGATAATCGCATTCGGCGGCGGTCGCGAACCCTTCGGCGACGACGACGTGGGGCGCCTCGCTCAGCGGCCGCGTCGGCAGCGCCGAGCGCGGCGCGCCGCCCTCGTCTAGGTCCATGGCGCCGATGAGTCGGAGCTGGGCCCTGGCGTCGGCGCTTCGCGGCGCCTGCCGTTCCAGGGCGGCCACGGCGCCGCGCCAATCCTCCTCTCCGCCCGTGCCGGTGGCGAGGAAGGCGGCGTGGAGCAGGGCGGAGTCCGTGTCCCCCGCCGACGCCGCCCGGCCGAACAGGCCGCGGGCGGCGGCGAGGTCCCGACGGACGATGGTCCCGGAGATCCGCCACTCGGCGAGGAGAGAAAGCGCCGCGCGGTCTCCCCGCGCCGCCGCGGCGGTGAGGTGCCGGGCGGCGTCCGCGAAGCGCCGCGCGCCGAGCAGGGCCTCGACCTGGGAGGTGACGTCGCCGTGCATTGCGCCGTCCTACGGGGCGGCGGCGGCGGAAGGAAGCCCGCAGCGCTTGTCGCCGGGCGGGCCAGCGCCTAGCTCACGGCGGATGGATGTGATCGGCGATTATTCGGGCGACGGTTATGCGCTCGTCCGCGGCCTGGTGCCGCAGGAGATCGCGCAGGCCTTTCTCCAGAGCCTGAAGCGCGACCTAGGCCCGGGCGCGATCCCGCTCAGCGGGGCGGAGAACCGCATCAACCTGCTCGCCCGCCCGGCCTTCGAGCTTTACGGCCATCACTATAAGCCGATGCTCCACTTCCTCTGGGGGCTGACGCCGGTGGTGAGCGGCATCGTCGGCCGCGCGCTTCTGCCGACCTACGATTATTTCCGCCTCTACCGGGAAGGGGACATCTGCCGAGTCCATTTCGACCGCCCGTCGTGCGAGCACAGCCTCTCGCTGACGCTCGACTATAGCGACGGCGCGCCGTGGAACCTGGAGGTCGGCCGGCGGCGGCAGGAGCCCTCGGCCCGGGTCGAGGAGGATTTCGGCGACGAGCCTCACGCCTCGCTCGCCATGGAGGTGGGGGACGCGGTGCTCTACCAGGGCGTCCACCACCGGCACGGCCGAACCTCGCCCAATCCCAACGGCTGGTCGGCCCATCTCTTCCTTCACTGGGTGGACCGCGACGGCCCCTATCGCGACGAGGCCTTCGACCGCCAGCTGAGCCCCGCCCCGGTCAACTTCACCTTCGCCTGACGCGCCTCCGGTGACGGTCACGCGACTGTCGCTTCCTGCGGCGGAGACGCCGTCCGGCTGCGAGCAAAAAAAGAGGCCGGGGGGTGAGCCCCGGCCTCGAGTGTCGCAATCGGGTCCGTCTTAGAACTTGGCGACGGCGCCCGCGTAGAAGAACCGGCCGCGAACGTCGTAGATCGCGCTGCCCGCACCGATACCGGTGAGGCCGAGCGGCGGCTTCCGGTTCAGGGCGTTGTCGATGCCGATGTAGAAGTTGAACTTGTCGGAGGCATCGAAGCCCAGCCGCACGTCATGGTAGAAGACGGACGGGTAGAACTTGATGTCCGCATAGTCCGCATTCTCCGGCGCGCGGCCCTGCAGGGAGTTATAGTCCTCGTAGGTGTTCAGATACTGCTTGCCGATGAAGCGAGCCTGGTAGCCGAACGTGTACGGGCCGGTCTTGAGGTCCAGGTTGAAGTTGAACGCGTCCCTCGGATCGCCCAGCTCGTACATGATCCGGTTGGCAAAGGTCGGATCGGCCGGGTTGAGGAAGTTATCCCGCTGCAACACGTGGGTGTAGGTGAGGCGGCCGCCGATCGTGCCGAAATCGAACCGGTGACGGTAGGCGATCTCGGTGTCGATGCCGCGGGCCTTCAGCTTCGCGAAGTTGAGCGAGGACTGAAGGAGGCTGCCTTCCAGGATCTGGAAGGGGATTTCGCCCCGCGGACCGCCGCTGGCGCCGGCACGCTGGAAGAGCGAGCAGAACGGATTCTGCAGCGTCGGCTGGTCGTAGCACTGGTTGACGATGGTCTGCGCCGCGATGGACGAGATCACCTTGTTCACCGTGATGTTGTAGTAATCAACCGACACCGACAGGCCCGGCACCCAGCGCGGCTGGAAGATGCCGCCCAGGGTGAGGGACTTGGACGTCTCTTCCTGCAGGTTCGGGTTGCCGCCGCTGACGATCTCCAGCGACTGCGAGTAGACGAAGTCGTAGCCGGCCGGCGCGCCGGCGGCGGTGCAGTTCGCCGCGCGGGTGGCCGAGCCGGTGCCGACGTTGCGGGCCGAGCACGGATCGAGGAAGCCCGGCGCGAAGTTCTGGCCGGCAGCCGAGTAGAGCTCGCCCAGGTTCGGCGCGCGAACCGCCTTCGAGTAGTTGCCGCGGAACCTGAGGTCCTGCACCGGAGCCCAGTCGACGCCCGCATTGTAGGCGAAGACGGTGCCGGTGCTGCCCTTGTAGTTGGCGACGCGGCCCGCGCCGCTCAGGGTCAGCTCGTGGAAGAACGGCATGTCCTTGAGGAGCGGGATGCGGACCTCGGCGAAGGCCTCCTTCACTTCGAACGACGGCGCGGTGAACGTCGGCAGCGCGTTGTAGAAGGTGTAGCCCTGCTCGACGAGCGGGTCGGCCTTGAAGAAGTTCGTCTCGCGACGATACTCGGCGCCGACCGCGAAGCCGACCGGACCGCCCGGCAGCTCGAAGAGCTGGCTGAGGTCGCCCGACAGGAAGGCGGAACCGACGAACTGCGTGATCTTGCCGACCGAGGTGGTGTCCTGCAGCAGGTAGGCACGCTGCGCGTCGGTGAACTGGCCGCCGATCAGGTTGATCGGCACGCAGGCGGCGACGTCGGCGTTGAAGATCGAGCCTTCGTCGACATAGCCGATGCGGGCCGCCGGATCGAACTGCGAGCGGCACTGGATCTGGCCGTTCGCCGGGTTCCTCGCGGCGTCCGCCGCCAGCAGGAAGCGCTGGATGTTGAGGTTGCCGCCGACGATCGTCTTTTCCTTGAACTCGCCGTAATTGGCCGAGATCTCGTAATGCCAGTCGTCGTTGAAGTCGCCGCGGAGGCCGACCACGCCGCGATAGGTTTCACGAGTCGCCTGCTCGTTGCGGACGCCGAGCTCGAGCATGTTCTCGCGGAGGTTGAAGCGGAACGTGCCCGCCGCGACCTGCGCGCGCTGCGTCGCCAGCTGGGCGGCAGTGAGCGCGCCGCCCGTGTTGATGTTGCGGTCGTACGCCAGGAACGCCGCCTGCAGCGTGGCGCGGGCGTCGAGCGGCAGGTACGGGTTGTCGAGGCGGACGCGCTCGCGCGTGTCGCCGAGCGTGGTGCCGGTGATGAACGCCGGACCGCTCGAGCCCGAGCCGTAGGTCTCGGTGCGCGAGTACTTCGCCTCGATGAACGGCTCCAGCGCCGGCGAAAGCGTGAAGTGCGCGATCAGGTTGGCGTTGTAGCGATCAAGCTTCGGCGAGATCTGGAACTGCTCGCGGCCGCGGAAGCTCTCGCCGTTGCCGCCGATCAGCGACCCGTTCGGGCCGATGCCGACGCGGGTGCCGGTGAGCGGGACGAGCGTGCCGTTCTGGAAGGCGAAGGGGCAGTTGAAGAAGCTGCCGTTGCCGGCGGTGCCGCAGTTGAACGCCGCGGTCGGGGTCACGTAGACCTGCACCAGGCCGGTGTTGGTCAGCGAGGCCGAGCGGATGTCGCGGAAGAAGATGCGGTCCGGGTTGCCGTCGCTTCCGTTCGGCGTGCCGGCCGGATCGGTGTCGACCACCACGAAGCCGTTGTTCTGGCGCAGGTTCGGACGGCCCGAGCCGAAATATTGCTGGGCCCGCGCATATTCGAGGTTGATCGCGATGTTGCCGCGACCGTCCGCGAAATTGTGGCCGGCGAGGAAGCTGGCGAAATAGGAGCCCGCGTCGCCATATTTGCTGACGCCGCCCTGGCCGCGGATCTGGAAGCCGTCGTAATTCTGCTTCAGCACGAAGTTGACGACGCCCGCGATGGCGTCGGAACCGTAGATGGCCGAGTTGCCGCCCGTCACCACGTCGACGCGCTCGATGAGGTCGGTCGGGATGGTGTTCGTGTCGACCGACACGGCGTTGTTGAGGATGTCGCCGCCGACGTGACGGCGGCCGTTCACCAGCACGAGGGTGCGCTGGGTGCCGAGGCCGCGAAGGTCGAGCAGGTTGAGGCCGGCGGTGCCCAGGAAGCGGGTCGAGTTCGCCTGGCTGAAGGTGCTGCGAAGCGCCGGAAGGTCGTTGAGCACGTCGCCGACCGAGACGTTGCCGGTCTCGAAGAATTCTTCGCCGCCGACGGAGGTCACCGGAACCGTGGATTCGAGGTTCGGGCGGCGGATGCGCGAGCCCGTGACGGTGATCGTCTGGTCGGTCGTGTTGTCGGTGACGACCTGGCCGGACTCGATCTCGGCTTCGCTGTTCTGCGCCTGCGGAGCGTTCCGAGTGTCGTCATCGGACTGCGTGGTCTGCGCCATGGCCGGCGTAGCGAGCGCCATGGACAGGCCGATAAAAGTAAAGGAGCCGAGCGCGCTGGTGCCCAGCAGGCCAAATTTTCTCATCCGTATCATCCCTCTTGATCGGCCGCGCCTGTCGCGCACGACCTCTGCCATAACGCAGATACGATTCCCCCCATTGGCGCAAGGCCGTGGCGGGTGCCGTTCATTGAAAGTTCAGTGAGTGTAGCCGTTTTGCAACATCGCGTTCCGGGCCCGGCTCGGGCGTCGAGCCCAGGCCCCGGCGGCGCGCGTTTCAGTCCCGCTCGACGCAGAGCGCGATGCCCATCCCGCCGCCGATGCACAAGGTGGCCAGCCCGCGCTTCGCGTCGCGGCGCTTCATCTCGTAGAGGAGGCTGGTAAGCACCCTCGCCCCGGACGCGCCGATGGGATGGCCGATGGCGATCGCGCCGCCGTTGACGTTGACCTTGTCCGGGTCCCAGCCGAGCTCCTTGCCGACCGCCAGCGCCTGCGCGGCGAAGGCCTCGTTCGCCTCGATGAGGTCGAGGTCGCCGATCGACCAGCCCGCTTTCTCCAGCGCCCGGCGGCTCGCCGGGACCGGGCCGATGCCCATGATCGAGGGGTCGACCCCGGCCGACGCCCAGCTCGCGATGCGGGCGAGCACCGGAGCGCCGCGGCGTTCCGCCTCCTCGCGGCTCATCACCACCAAAGCGGCGGCGCCGTCGTTGAGGCCGGAGGCGTTCCCCGCCGTCACCGTGCCGTCCTTGCGGAAGGCGGGGCGAAGGCCGGCGAGCGAAGCCTGCTCGACCCCGTCGCGAATATATTCGTCCTTGTCGACGACGGTGTCGCCCTTGCGGCCCTTGATGGTGACGGGGGCGATCTCGTCGGCGAAACGGCCCTCCGCCCGCGCCGCGGAAGCCTTGTTCTGCGAGGCCGTGGCGAAGGCGTCCTGGTCCTCCCGGGTGATCTGGTAGCGCTCGGCGAGATTCTCCGCGGTGATGCCCATGTGGTAGCCGTTGAAGGCGTCGGTCAGCCCGTCCTTGATCATCGTGTCGATCAGCTCGAGGCCGCCCATCTTCGTGCCCGCCCGAAGCGCCTGGGCGTGGGTGGAAAGGCTCATGCTTTCCTGGCCGCCGGCGACGACGACCCTGGCATCGCCGGTCTGGATCATCTGGCTCGCCAGCGCCACGGCGCGAAGTCCCGAGCCGCACACCTGGTTGACTCCCCAGGCCGGCACCTCCTTGGGCACGCCCGCGGCCATGGAGGCCTGGCGGGCCGGGTTCTGCCCCTGCGCCGCGGTCAGCACCTGGCCGAGGATGACCTCGCCGACCTCCTCCGGCGCCACGCCCGCCTGCTCCAGCGCCGCCGCGACGGCGATCCGCCCGAGCTCGTGCGCCGGCACGGTCGCGAAGGCGCCGAGGAACGCGCCGACGGGGGTGCGCTTGGCGGCGGTGATGACGACGTCGGCGGGGGAGGTCATGGGCTGGGGCTCCTGGTAGGGACGGCTCGGCGAGCCCCTAGCAGCTTGGTCAAAGGCGGGAAAGCCAGGCGGCCAGCGGCTCCCAAAGCGCCTCGCGGGCGCTGCTCCCGACCATCATCCCGACATGGCCGAGCGCCAGCTCCAGCCTTTCGCCCGCGCCGGCCGCCGAAGCCGCTGGGACGATGCGGTCGACGCTCGAGACGATCTCGAGGCGCGGGCAGGCGAGGGCGGACGGGTCGGGCACCAGCCAGCGCCCCTCTCCCGTCGCGTCGCCGGCGAAGAAGGCCTCGAACAGCTCGCGCGCGGCGGGCCAGGGGAGGGGCGGGCCGTCATTCGCCCAATCCTCGAGGCGGACGAAGGCGCGGGCGCGCTCGCCGCCCGGCTCCGCCGCGGCGAAGGCCTCGAACTTGGCAACGGTCCGCGCCGGGTCGAGCGACCAGAAGGCGGCCTGGAGCGCTTCCATCGGCAGCAGGCCGAGGCGCTCGGCGGCGGGGCCGGCGCCGGCCCACAGGCCGGCGAGGCCACGGCGCGCCTCGTCGGGGAAGCCGGCGAAGCGCCAGGGGGCGGCGATCGTCGCTATTCCCGCGACCTCGACCAGCGCCGCCGCGCCCAGAGCCATGGTCCCGCCGAGGCAGTAGCCGACGAGCGCCGGCGGTTCGCGCAGCTCCCGCACGAGCGGGGCGAGCAGCGCCTCGACATGGCCGGCGATGCCGAGGCCGCGCCGCGGCGCGACGTCCGGGCCCCAGTCCAGGAGCAGGGGCCTGACGCCCCGGCCGGCCAGCCACCGAAGGAGCGAGCGCCCCTCCATGTCGAGGATCGAGGGAGGGTTGATCAGCGACGGGACGAAGACGACGGCGCGGCCGCGGCCGCCATAATCCCGCAGGCAGGCGCCCCCCGTCTCGGCGACCGCCGGCGGCGGCGGCGGCGGGGGGATGCGCTCGGCTTCCTGGTAGCGCCGCAACCCCTCGAGGGCGCGGGCGAGGCGCGCCGGCTCCCCGGCGGTTTCGCTGCGCAGCATCGAGAGGAAGAGGGGCAGCGGGCGCGGCTTCTGTTGCGGTGCGGCAAGCTTAGATGCTACGGCGGGGCCTCCAGGGGTGAAGGAGCTTTCGATGGCCGCTTCGGGCTCTCGCGACGATGTCGTCATCATCAAGAAATACGCCAACCGGCGGCTCTATGACACCGAAAGCTCATCCTACATCACCCTCGACCGGCTGGCCGAGATGGTCCGCCAGAAGCGCGAGTTCAAAGTCCTCGACGCCAAGTCGGGAGAGGACATCACCCGCACGGTCCTCACCCAGATCATCATGGACGAGGAGGCGCGAGGCAAGACGATGCTCCCGGTAAACTTCCTGCGCCAGCTGATCGGCATGTACGGCGACCAGATGCAGGGCCTTGTGCCGCAATATCTGGAGGCGTCGCTCGAGGCGTTCCAGCGCAACCAGTCGCAGTTCCGCGACGCCTTCGCCGGCGCCTTCACCGCCAATCCCTTCGCCGACATGGCGCGCCGCAACATGGAGATATTCCAGGCCGCGGCGACCGGAGGCGCCAAGCCCGCCGCGGCGGCCGCTGAGGCCGCCGACGGGGAGATCCAGCGGCTCAAGGCGCAGCTCGCCGAGCTTCAGGCCAAGGTCGACAAGCTGGCCCGCTGAGGCGGC
The DNA here is from genome assembly GCA_019232625.1 of Alphaproteobacteria bacterium. Classification (GTDB taxonomy): domain Bacteria; phylum Pseudomonadota; class Alphaproteobacteria; order Sphingomonadales; family Sphingomonadaceae; genus Allosphingosinicella. Next base: position 51,198 of record JAFANP010000032.1, read on the forward strand.
CGGGCCGGAGCCGCGAGCGCCCCATGGACATGACGGACCTCGGCCCCGCCGAGCTGGCCGCGGCGCTCGCCGGCCTGCTCTTCCTCCTCGCCGCCTCTGCCGCCTGGGCGGAACGGCGGCGGGCGAAGCGCCGCGACCTCGACCGGCCCGGCGTGATGCCCTGGCACCTCATCCAGGTGATCGCCCTCATCCTCGGAGTCGCCGCCGCCGCCCTCGCCCTCAAGCTCTGAGGGCCCGCCCCAACCCCCCTCCCTGCACTCAGGGAGGCGGACTTGGATAGAGCCGATGCCGTTCGCCCTGAGCCTGTCGACGGGCTTTCCTTCCCCTTGCGCAAGGCAGAAGGAAGGGGCTTCGACAGGCTCGGCCCGAACGGAGGTGGGCAAATCTCGTCGCCGACCGCCCTAGCGGCAGCCGGCGTCGGCACGGGCGGCGGGGAGGCGCTGCCTCAGCCAGTCGCGCATCGTCTGGCCGTAGACGTCCTGCAGCTCGTCATAGGCCTTGCAGGCGTCGGCCGGCTTCTTGAGCGTCATCAGCGACTGGCCGAGGAAATAGAGGCTGTCGGCGGCGCGCTCGCCGCGCGGGTTGCTCTGGTAGTTGGCGAGGAAGGCCTTGGCCGCCGCAGTCGGCTTGCCGTCGTCGAGATAGGCGCGGCCGGCGAGGTTGCCCGCCCAGCTCGCCCAGCGGTCGCGCGGATAGGTGCGCACCACATCCTCGAGCGCCCGGACCGCGTCGGAATAGCGCTTCTGCTCCCACAGGCGGTAGCCGGCATTGTAGGCGGCCTCGGCGCCGGCCGCCGCTGCGCCGGGAGAGACCGCCTCGTCGCGGGCCGACACCCAGTCCGGCGTCCCCGTGTCGGCGGGGGCGGGGGCGGCGGCCTGGCGGCGCCCGGGTCGCGGCGGCGCCGACGCCCGCGCCGGCTGCTCCGCCGCCTCGGCGGGGACGGATGCGGCGGGCGTCGCGGCGGCCGACTTCTCGAGCGCGTCGAGCCGGGCGCCGACCGATTCCTGCAGCCGGGCAGCGGTTCCTTCCAGAACCCGCAGGCGGTTGCCGTTCTCCTCGGCCTGGCCGGTGAGCACCCTCAGCTGGCCCTCGATCGAGTCGAGGCGGGCGGTGAGGTCGGCGACGGCGCTGGTCGCCGGCACGCCCGCCTGGCCCGGCGCGGCGGCCTGCGGGCTGATCTCCGGATCGACATAGGGCCCGTTGCCCTGGAAGACGCGGCGCTGCACCGCGCGCAGCTCCTGCTCGAGCCGCTCGATCCTCTTTTCGGGGCTCTCCGGCCGCTGGGCCGCAGCCGGCCAGGCGGCGCCGGCAAGCGCCACGGCCGCGATAAGCTGGTAACGCATGATCTACTCCCCGCTTCCCATTCCCCGTCTCCATCCTAGAGCGACAAGCCTCTGAGATGAAGCAAGTATTTCTACGGCTGCGGCGGCGTCCCCGGGGCCCTGCCGAGCAGGTCGGCGCCGCGCAGGCTGACGTTCGACACGGTCCTTTCCGGGGGGCCGAGCGGCGGCACGGGACGGCCGGCGACGGTCACCTGGAGGACGTTGGCGCGGCCGGTGCGCAGCCGCGGCGCCTGCGCGGCGGCGGGCACCTCGTAACGCTGCCCGGCCTTGAGCGTGCCCTGGAAGAGCGCCTTCGCCTGGCCGGGCTCGTCGATCCGCAGCCATACGTCCTCGGTGGCGGCAAGCACCACCGGTCCGGAGGCGGCCGGGCCCGCGGCGGGCTGTGCCTGCGGCTGGGCGGCGCGCGGCGCCTGAGCCGCGCCGGCCGGCGGCGGCGCGGGCGCCTCGGTGGTGGCGATCTCCGCCGCGCTGCCGTCGCCCACCGCGGCGCTGCGCCAGATCAGGTAGCCGGCGACGAGCAGCACCGCGATGACCGCCACCGTGATCGCCATCCAGCGCGGCGGCACGCGCGCCGGATCGGCGGGCTCGTAATAAGCGGCCGGGCCGGCCGGCACGCCCCGGCTCAGCCCCAGCTCCTGCCGGATCTCGGCGCCCACCGCCGCCCCGTCGAGGCCGACGGCATTGGCGTAGGAACGCGCGAAGCCGACCGAATAGGTGACCGCCGGCATGGCGTCCCACTCGCTGCGTTCGATATGCTCGAGATGCCGGATCGGGATGCGCGTCTGGCGGGCGACGTCGTCCAGGCTGAGGCCCTTCTCCTCGCGCGCGGCGCGGAGCCGCTCGCCGACCGTGCCCGGACCCGCCAGATCGTCCTGCGTCTCGGCCATCAACCTGCCCGACCCCTCATTTTCTCGCTTGGCTTCGATGCTAATGGCACAGGAGCGGAGGGGAATGTCAACCGGAAGGCCCCTCGGAACATCGGGGCGGCGGCGCGTCCCGTCTAGCCGATGGAGACGCCGTGCGCCTCGGCCCAGGCCGTGAGGGCGAGGCGCATGTCGGGCGGCGGCGCGGCGAGCATCGCCTCCATCGCCGGCATGATCGCCTCGCGGTCGAGCGAGCGTATCATCGCCTTCATCGGCCCCACCGCCACCGGCGTGATCGAGAAGCGGGTGAGGCCGAGCCCGACCAGCGCCATCGCCTCCAAAGTGCGGCCTCCCATCTCGCCGCAGACGCCGACCGGGACGTCCGCCGCCTGCGCCTCGCGCACCACCCGCCGCAGGAACCGCAGGATCGCCGGCGAAAGCCAGTCGTAGCGCTCGGCGAGCTTCGGGTTGGCCCGGTCGGCGGCGAACAGGAACTGGGTGAGGTCGTTGGTGCCGATCGAGAGGAAGTCGAGCTTCGGCAGCAGCAGGTCGAGCGTCTCGGCCAGCGCCGGCACCTCGAGCATCGCGCCGTAATAGATCTGGGTCGGAAGCACCTTCTTGCGTCCGGCCAGCCAGGCCCGCATCTGCTCGACGATCGCCCGCGCGGCATCGAACTCCCATGGCTCCGACACCATGGGGAACATGATCCTGAGCTCGCGGCCGGCGGCCGCTTCCAGCAGCGCCCGCGCCTGGGCCTTCATCAGCCCTTCGCGATCGAGCGCGAGGCGCAGCGCGCGCCAGCCCATCGCCGGATTGTCCTCCGTCTCGCCCTCCGCCGTGTCGATGTAGGGGAGCGCCTTGTCGCCGCCGACGTCGACGGTGCGGAACACGACGGGCTTGTCGCCGGCGGCGTCCAGCACCGACTTGTAGAGGCGCTGCTGGGTCTCCCGCCGCGGCAGGCTCGCCGACACCAGGAACTGGAACTCGGTGCGGAACAGGCCGATGCCGTCGGCGCCCATCATCTCGAGCGCCTCGACGTCGTCGCGAAGCCCGGCATTGACGTTGACCGTGATTCGCGTTCCGTCGAGCGTCACCGGCGGCATGTCGCGCATGGCGGCGAATTCGGCGCGCCTCTTCTGGGTGACGAGGAGCTTGGCGCGGAACGCATCCTCGATCGTCGCCGTCGGCCGAACGAAGGCGGCGCCCTCGCCGACGTCGAGAAGCACCTCGTCGCCTTCCCCGATCCCCTGCCGGACGTCCCTCACCCGGCCGAGCACCGGCACGCCCATCGCCCGCGCCACGATCGTGACGTGCGCGGTGAGCGAGCCCTCTTCCAGGATCACCCCCTTCAACCGCCGCCGGTCATATTCCAGAAGCTCCGCCGGGCCGAGGTTGCGCGCGATCAGGATGGCGTCGGCGTGGAGCCCCATCTGCGCGGCGGTGCCGAGGCGGCCCGAGACGATCCGAAGAAGGCGGTTCGACAAATCGTCGAGGTCGTGCATCCGGTCCTGAAGCAGGGGATCGTCTATCTCCCGCATCCGCATCTGCATGCGCTGGCGGACCCGCTCGATCGCCGCTTCCGCGGTGAGGCCGCTGTCGATCGCCTCGTTGATCCGGCGGGACCAGCCTTCGTCATAGGCGAACATCTTGTAGGTCGCGAGGATGTCGTGATGCTCGCCGGCGGTGCCGAACTCGGCAAGGCTGGTCATGCTGTCGATTTGCTCGCGCATCCGCCGGAAGGCGGAATAGACGCGGCGGCGCTCCTCCTCGACATCCTCGGCGACGGTATGCTCGATGAGGATGCGGGGCTGGTGGTAGACGGCGATGCCCTTCGCCATTCCGGTGACGAGCCGAAGGCCGCCGAGGCGGATGCTGCCCTGGTCGCGCGTCGCCGCGGAGGCGGAGGCGGCCTTGTCGGCGAGGCCGGCATTGGCGATCAGCTCGGAGAGCACCATCGCCACGGTCTGAAGCGCCTCTATCTCCAGATGGTCGTAGGCGCGGGGATCGGCATGCTGGACGCAGAGCACGCCGATCGCGCGCTCGCGCCGCACGATCGGGACGCCGGCGAAGCTGTGGAAGAGCTCCTCTCCCGTCTCCGGGCGATAGGCGAATTCGGGATGGCCCGCCGCCTCCGCCAGGTTGAGCACCGCCACCTGCCGCGCGATCGTTCCGACCAGGCCCTCGCCGAGGGCGAGCTTGGTGACGTGGACGGCGCTCTGGTTCAGGCCGATCGTCGCGAACAGCTCGAGCACGCCCTCCCGCAAGAGGTAGATGGAGCAGACCTCGCTCGCCATGGCCTCGGCGATGATCTTGACGACGCGGTTGAGCTTCGCCTGCGCGCCGAGCCGGGAGGCCATCACGTCGTGGAGGCCGGTGAGTATCTCACGGGCTGAGGAGGCGGACGTGGTCGGCATGAGGGGCGAGGCTAGCAGGAAGGGTCGGCTGCCGTCGAGCGCTTCCGCCGGACCTTAGCGCGCCCGGAACGGAATGACCCGTCCGTCGGTCGAGGAGCGGTTCACCGTCTGCGCGATCATCCGCGCGAGGTCGGCCTGAGTGAAGGGCTTGGCCAGCCTCGGCAGGCCCACCTGGTCCTCGGCGGCCAGCTCGGCGAAGCCGGTCGCGATCAGGAGCGGCAGCGCGGGGTGCCGCTCGTGGATTTCCTCGGCCAGCCGGACTCCCGTCATCTGCGGCATGGCATAGTCGGTGATCACCAGGTCGACCGCCTGGGTGGCCATGATCTGCAGCGCCTCGGCGCCGGACCCGGCCTGGTAGACGACGTGGCCGAGATCCTCGAGCATCGCCGCGGTGTTGAGGAGGACCAGGGGATCGTCGTCGACCGCCAGGATATGGAGGCTGCCGACATAAGCGGCGGCTTCCTCCGACCGATGGTTCTGGAACAGCCGCGCCGCGTCGCGATTGACCTGCACGGCCGGAAGCCACAGGTTCACCGTCGTGCCGCGCCCCTCCCGGCTGTCGATGAGGAGCTTGCCGTTCGACTGCTCGGCCAGCCCGTGGACCATCGAGAGGCCGAGCCCCGTTCCCTTGCCGACGCCCTTCGTCGTGAAGAACGGCTCCGCCGCGCGCGACAGGATTTCGGGGCTCATCCCCTCGCCCGCGTCGGTGACGGAGAGGCAGACGTAATCGCCCGGCGGCAAGCCGGTCGGGTGGGGCTCGCCGACCGTCTCTTCCTGCGCCGCGATGACCACTGGGCCGCCCTGCGGCATGGCGTCGCGGGCGTTCATCGCGAGGTTGAGGAGGGCGAGCTCCAGCTGGTTCGCATCGGCGAGGACCGGCGTGATCGACAAAGGAAAGCGGGTCTCGATCGCGACGGTCGGGCCGAGGGACCGCTGGAGCAGGTCGGCCATGCCGCGCACCAGCTCCGGGATCGGCACGGGCGAGAGGGTAAGCTCCTGGCGGCGGGCGAAGGCGAGCATCCGCTGGGTGAGCGAGGCGCCGCGCTGCGCGGCCTGGAAGGCGTTGTCGATCAGGCGGTGGAGGCGGGGATCCTCGGGAACGCGCTTCTTGAGCAGCTCCAGGCTGCCCAGCACCGCCATCAGGAGATTGTTGAAGTCGTGCGCTATCCCGCCGGTCAGCTGGCCGACGGCCTCGATCTTCTGCGCCTGGAAGAAGGCCTCGCGGGCCTGTTCGAGCGCCTGCTGCGAGGCCCGCCGCTCCGTCAGGTCGCGGGTGATCTTGGCGAAGCCGAGCAGCTCGCCCCCGTCCGAGCGGATGGCGTCGATGATGACATGAGCCCAGAAGCGGGTGCCGTCCTTGCGGACCCGCCAGCCTTCCGCCTCGAACCGCCCCTCGCGCCGCGCCGTCTCCAGCGCCCGCTTGGGCAGCTCGGTCGCAAGATCCTCCTCGGTGTAGAAGCGGGAGAAATGCTGGCCGATGATCTCGTCGGCGCCATATCCCTTGAACCGCTCCGCCCCGAGGTTCCAGCTCGACACGATTCCGTTCGGGTCGAGCATGTAGATCGCGTAGTCGCTCACCCCCTCGACGAGCAGCCGGAAGCGTTCCTCCGAGCGGCGGAGCGCTTCCTGGGCTTCCCTGCGGTCGGTGAGGTCGCGGGTGACCTTGGCGAAGCCGATCAGCTCGCCCGACGGGTCGCGGATCGGATCGATGATCACGTGGGCCCAGAAGCGGGTCCCGTCCTGGCGCACGCGCCAGCCCTCCGCCTCGAAGCGGCCCTGCTCCGCCGCCGCCTTCAGCGCCCGCTGGGGCAGCGCCGTCGCCCGGTCCTCCTCCGTGTAGAAGCGCGAGAAGTGGAGGCCGATGATCTCGTGGGCCTGGTAGCCCTTGAAGCGCTCGGCGCCCGGATTCCAGCTGACCACCGTGCCTTCGGGATCCAGCATGTAGATCGCGTAGTCGGTGACCGCCTGGATGAGCAGCCGGAAGCGCGTGTCGTCATTCTCGAGCAATAGTTGCAATGATCTCCCCCGCTCCGGTTCGCGCGCACTCGATCCCCCGCCGGGCGCGACGGCAAGCGATTGTAGCCAATCGAAACCCGGGTGCGGCCGATTTGTTCCTGTCGCCCGCCTCGGAAAAATCGGCTCGGACCGGCCTTCGATCAGGCGTGGAGGTGCCGCCGCTCGAGCGCCTGGGCGGCTTCGTCGACGAGCTGGCGGAGGATGTCCGCGACCGGGGCCTCGCCCTTCACCATTCCGACCGACTGGCCCGCCATCACGGAGCCGCGCTCCACATCGCCCTCGATCACGGCCCGGCGGAGCGCGCCCGCCCAATAATGCTCGATCTGGAGCTGGGCCTCCGCCATCTCCACCTCCCCCTTGTCGAGGAGGTCGGCGACCTGCCGCTGCTTGGCGGCGAAGCTCTCCATCTCCTGGTTCTTGAGCGCGCGCACCGGAATGACCGGCAGGCGCGGGTCGATCTGAACGCTGGTGATGGCGTCCCGCGCCCCCGCCCGGATGAAGGCCTTCTTGAAGTTCGGGTGGGCGATGCATTCGGTCGCGCACACGAAGCGGGTGCCGAGCTGCACGCCGACCGCCCCCATCTCCAGATAGCCGGCGATCAGCCCGCCATGGCCGATGCCGCCCGCGACGAAGATCGGCACGTCGGCGGCGAGAGGCGGCAATATCTCCTGGGCGAGGACCGAGGTCGAGACCGGGCCGATATGCCCTCCGGCCTCCATCCCCTCGATGACCAGCGCGTCGACTCCGGAGCGGACCAGCTTCCTGGCCAAGGCGAGGGCGGGCGCGAAGCAGATGAGCTTCGCGCCATTGCCCTTGATCCGGTCGATCGCTCCGGGCGGCGGCAGCCCGCCGGCGAGGACGACGTGGGTGACTCGGTGGCGCGCGCAGACGTCGATCAGCTCGGAAAGCTGCGGATGCATGGTGATGAGGTTGACCCCGAACGGGCGGGAGGTGCGCTTGCGCGTCTCGGCGATCTCCGTGTCGAGCAGGTCGGGAGTCATGGCGCCGCAGGCGATGACTCCGAACGCGCCGGCTTCCGACAGAGCGGAGACGAGGTGCCGCTCGGAGATCCAGCTCATCGCCCCGCCGAGGACCGCCACCTCGCAGCCGAGGAAATCGGTGCCGCGCCGCATCAGGCGCCGCAGCCGGTCGCGGCCGACGGCGGAGGTGGCTTGTTCGTTCATATCCTCGTCCCCCCGAGAGCCGGAACCCGGGCCCGCGCCGCGACGACGGAGCGGCTCATGCCGCGTCCTCCGCGTCGAGGCCGTAGGCGGTGTGGAGCACCCGCACCGCAAGCTCGGTATATTCCTCCGCGATCAGCACCGACACCTTGATCTCGGAAGTGGTGATTGCGAGGATGTTTATACCCCGGTCCGCCAAAGCCTGGAACATCTGGGCGGCGATGCCCGCATTGGAGCGCATGCCCACTCCGACCGCGCTCACCTTGACGACGTTCGTGTCGGTCAGGATCTCGTCGAACCCGACGCCTTCCCGCGCCTTCTCGAGGAGGTCACGGCTCTGCGCCAGCGACGCCGTCGGCACGGTGAAGGTGAGGTCGCTGCGCTGGCCGGCGCGGGGCACCGACTGGACGATCATGTCGACGTTGATCCCCCCCTGGGCGAGCGGCGCGAAGATGGAGGCGACCGAGCCCGGCCGGTCCGGCACGCCGGTCAGCGTGATCCGCGCCTCGTTCTTGTCATAGGCGATGCCGGTGATGAGCTGGCGTTCCATGTCGAATTCCCGGATGGCCTCGTCGCCGACCACCATGGTGCCGGGGCGGTCGTCGAACGAGGTGAGGACGCGGATGGGGATGCCCTCGCGCATGGCGAGCCCCACGGAGCGGGTCTGGAGGACCTTGGCGCCGACCGAGGCGAGCTCCAGCATCTCCTCGTAGGTGACGGCGGGGAGCTTGCGGGCGCGGGGCACGATGCGCGGGTCGGTGGTGTAGACGCCGTCGACGTCGGTGTAGATGTCGCAGCGGTCGGCGCGGACGGCGGCGGCGAGCGCCACCGCCGAGGTGTCGGAGCCGCCGCGGCCGAGGGTCGCGACGTCGCCGTCCTCGGTGACTCCCTGGAAGCCCGGGATGACGGCGATTCCGTCCGCGGCGAAGACCCGCTCGAGCACCGCCGCGTCTATCCCCTCGATGAGGGCGGCGGCGTGGCCCGAGGTGAGGATCGGCAGCTGCCATCCCATGTAGGAGCGGGCGTTGAGGCCCATGCCCTGGAGGGTGATGGCGAGCAGCCCGCTCGTCACCTGCTCCCCGGAAGCGACGACCACGTCATATTCGCGCGGGTCGTAGAGCGACGAGGCCTCGCGGCAGAACTGGATCAGCCGGTCGGTCTCGCCCGCCATGGCGGAGACGACGACGGCAAGCTGGTGCCCCGCCTCCGCCTCCCGCTTGACGAGCCCGGCGACGTGGCGAATCCGCTCGATCCCCGCCATCGACGTGCCGCCGAACTTCATGACGATGCGGGCCATGGGCGGCGCGATAGGGGCGGCCGCCGCGGAAGGCAAGGAAGGCCGGAGCCATCCGACCCCGGACCCCGGCGGCCCGGGCAGAGCCTGGTTCAGGCAATCCCGCCCCGGGGCTCCTCCTGTCCAAGCTGAAACACGGAGAGGCAATTCCACCGGATCGGGACGGATTCTAGAGCCAGTCCGGCACGCGGTCGGCGGCGATGAGCGCCTCGACGTCGAGGCGGGGCCGGACGACCGCCCAGCGGCCGCCGCTCACCAGCACCTCGGGCGTCAGCGGCCGGCTGTTGTAGGTGCTCGACATGGCCGCGGCGTAGGCGCCGGCCGTGCGGAAGACGAGGAGGTCGCCGGGCTCCACCGAGTCCATCTCCCGCGCCGTGGCGAAGGTGTCGCCCGTCTCGCAGACGGGGCCGACGACGTTCGCCACCATCCGGCTCCCGCGCGGGCGCACCGCCTCGATCGCGTGCCAGGCCTCGTAGAGCGCGGGGCGCATCAGGTCGTTCATCGCCGCGTCGACGACCAGGAAGGGGTGGGCGGCGCCCGGCTTGATGCGGATGAGGCGGGTGACCAGCACGCCGGCATTGGCGACGATCAGGCGGCCCGGCTCGAACACCAGCCGCGCCCCCCAGCCGCCGGCGATCCGCTTGACCATGGCGCCGTACGCCTCGGGCGTCGGCGGCGGGGGCAGGGACGGGTCGTAGGGGACTCCGAGCCCGCCGCCGAGATCGGCGACCTCGATCGCGTGGCCGGCCGCCCGGAGCTCGCCGATCAGGCCGCCGAGGCGGGTGAACGCCTCCTCGAGGGGGGCAAGGCTGGTCAGCTGGCTGCCGATATGGACGGCGACGCCCTGCACCCGAAGCCCCGGCAGCGCCGCCGCCCGGGCGTAGGCCGCCGCCGCCTCGCCAAGGGGGATTCCGAACTTGTTCTCGGCCGCGCCCGTCGAGATCTTGGCGTGCGTGCCCGACAGGACGTCGGGATTGATGCGGAAGCCGACCGGCGCGGTCTTCCCCATCCGCGAGGCGACGGCCGACAGCATCTCGGCCTCCGCGACGGATTCGACGTTGAACTGGAAAAGGCCGCCGCCGAGCGCCAGCGCCATCTCCTCCTCGGTCTTGCCGACGCCCGAGAAGACGATCCGGCCGGCGGGTATCCCCGCGGCGACGGCGCGGCGATATTCTCCGCCGGAGACGACGTCCGCCCCGAGGCCCTGCCGGGCGAGGGTCGCGACGACGGCGGCGTTCGGATTGGCCTTCACGGCATAGGCGATGAGCGGGTCGCCGACCGCGGCGAGCGCGACGCGAAGCGCCGCCACCTGGCGCACCATCGCCGCCGCCGAATAGACGTAGACCGGAGTGCCGACGGCCGCGGCGACGTCGGCGAGCGGCACGTCCTCACAGTGGAGCGCGCCGTCGCGCAGCTCGAAATGGTCCATTCTTTCTGCTTTTGCGTTGGGAGCGGAGCGGCGTCCTGATAGGTGCGGGAGATGACCACGGCAACAGGCACGACGATCGATCCCGGCGAAGCCGCCCGCTTCGGCGCCATGGCGGCCGACTGGTGGGATCCGAAAGGCTCCTCGGCCACCCTCCACCAGCTCAACCCGGTGCGGCTCGCCTACATACGCGACCGGATCGACCAGCATTGGGGGCTCGACGAATGCGACCTGAAGCCGCTCGCGGGGCGCCGCGCCGCCGACGTCGGCTGCGGCGCGGGCCTGCTCAGCGAGCCGCTGGCCCGGCTCGGCGCGGAGGTGACCGGCGTCGACGCGGCGCCGGAGAACATCGCCGCCGCGCGCGAGCACGCGCTCGCCCAGGGGCTGGCGATCGACTATCGGGTCGGCAGCGTCGAGGCCCTGGCCGGGGGCTATGACCTGGTGACCTCGCTCGAGGTCGTCGAGCATGTCGCCGACGTGCGCGGGTTCGTTCAGGGGCTGGCCGGCGCGCTGGCCGCGAACGGGCTGCTGATCCTCTCGACCCCCAACCGCACGGCCCTTTCGCGGCTGATGCTGATCGCGCTGGGGGAGGGCACCGGCCGCATCCCGCGCGGCACCCACGACTGGGACAGGTTCATCGCCCCCGACGAGATGTGCGCCCTCCTCGCCGACGCCGGGCTGGAGGTGCTGGACTGCCACGGCCTCGCCTGGGGCCCGGCCCGCGGCTTCCACCTCTCCGACAGCAAGAGCCTGGATTATTTCGTCACGGCGACGCGGCGGTAGCGTCCCGGGGTCGGGAAAGGGCGTCTGGGCAGGGCGTCTGGGGACAGGGCGCTTGGGGACAGTTACTTTTCCGCACCTCGGCCCTTCGTTTCGCGCCGCCGTGCTGAAAAGTAACTGTCCCCAACGGCTTCCCCGTGACGCGCCTAGAAATCCACCTTGTCGTAATGGGCGGGAGGGGCGATCACTTCCATGCGCTCGGCGAGGAGCGGCCGGAAGCTCGGCCGCGACTTCATCACCATGTACCAGTCGGCGGTCTGCTTGTGGCCGCGCCAGTCGATCCCGCCGAGATAGTCGGCGACCGACAGCTGGGACGCGGCGGCGAGGTCGGCGAGGCTCAGCGCCGCGCCGGCGAGCCAGCGGCGGTGGTCGAGCAGATAGTCGATATAGTCGATATGGGCGTTCGCGGTCTTCATCGCCTCCCGAAGCACCCGCGTGTCGGGAGCGTCGCGGTTGACCAGCCGCTTCAGCATCCGTTCTTCCATCAGCGGCTTGACGACGTCGCCGTGGAAGCCCTCGTCGAACCAGGCGACCAGCCGCCGCACCTCGGCGCGGTTCGGCGCCGTCCCCGGGATCATCGGCGCCCGGTCCACCGTCTCCTCGAAATATTCGCAGATGGCGCCCGAATCGATGAGGACGATGCCCCGCGATTCCTCGACGAGGACGGGAGTCTTGCCGGCCGGGTTGAGGTCCGCGAACTCGTCCCGCCGCAGCCAGGGGGACTCGCGGACGAGCTCGTGCGTGACGCCCTTCTCGGCGAGCATGAGCCGCACCTTGCGCGAGAAGGGGCATAAGGGGAATTGATAGAGCTGCCACATGGCGCAGCCCTCTTAGCGGCGGGGAAGAGCCGCCGTCCACATCGCCCCGACTTTATCCCCGCTTTTTAGCGCCCGTCGTAGCGATAGTCGTCGTAGCGGCCCCGCCGGTAGCGGCCGTCGCGCAGCGCCTCGTCGATGCGGCGGGCGCTGTCCTCGATAGAGCGGCGGATGATCGGGGTGACGATCGTCACCTCCCGGGTCGCGGCGCCCAGCCCGCGGGTCGTGGCGCGGATCTCGTCGTGCATCCGCTCGCGCGCATAGGGGTCGTCGCGGCTGGCGAGGTCGCCGAGCGTCTCGCGCCGCCCGCGCGGGCCATAGGGATCGATCGCGTCGGCGACCGGACCCACGTCGACGTCCATCAGCGCGTCGGTCACCCGGGCGAGCATCGCCCCGATCCGGTCGATCTCGTAGGCGGAAGGGATGCTGCGGCGCAGCTCCGCGTCGCGCGCGTCGTAGCGGTCGTCGCGCGGATCGTGGCGCGGCTGGGCGGCGACGGGAGCGGCGATGGCGAGCAGGCTCGCGGCGAGTATCAGCTTGCGCACGGTCGGGACCTCCATCCAAATGTCGGCGGCACGCTTCGAAACGCGCCCGGCGGCGACTCGGTTGCGCTTATGCCGCCCCGACGATGAGCCTTTCCTGAACGATATCAGCGCGCGAGCAGCCAGACGAGGGCCAGCGAGCCGGCGACGATGCGGTACCAGCCGAAGGGCGCGAAGCCGCGCCGCGAGACGATGCCGATGAACCATTTGATGACGACCAGGGCGACGAGGAAGGAGACGACAAGGCCGAGGCCGATCGCGCCCGCGCTGACGCCGAGATGGTCGTGATTCTTGGCGAGCTCCAGAGTGGTGGCGCCCATCATCGTCGGGATGGCGAGGAAGAAGCTGAATTCGGCGGCGGTGCGCCGCTCGATGCCGAGGGACAGGCCGCCGAGGATGGTGGCGCCGGAGCGGCTGACCCCCGGCACCATCGAGAGGCACTGGATGAAGCCGACCGCCACCGCCTTGCCCAGCGAGATGTCGGCGACGCCCCGTTCCGTCCCCTGCGGCACCTTGCGCTCGATGAGGAGGATGGCGATGCCGCCGACGACGAGCGCCACGGCCACGACCCGCGCATTGCCGAGCAGCGCCTCGATATGGTCGTGGAGCAGCAGGCCGATGACCGCGGAGGGAAGGAAGGCCACCGCGACGTTGCGCAGGAACCGCCACGAGCCCGGGTCGCGCCGCACCAGCCCCGTCAGCACGGCGAGGAAGGTCCGCCAGTAGAGCACGACGACGGCGAGGATCGCTCCGAGCTGGATGACGACGTTGAACACCTTCCACTGATTCTCGTCGTAGCCGAGCAGTTCGCCGGCGAGGATCAGGTGGCCGGTCGAGGAGACCGGGAGGAACTCGGTGACGCCCTCGACGATGCCGAGGAGGATGATGGTGAGGATCTCGGGCATGGCCGGTCAGTAAGGCGACTTGGCGGCGAAGCGCCCGCGGCGGCGGTAGGCGGAGAGCCAGCCTTCCGCCACGGCCGCGAGCGGCGTCTTCGAGATGCCGAACGCCTCAAGGCCCTCGGCGCCCGGCGAGACGACGCTGTCGCGGCAGAGCATCAGATATTGGTCGTGGGTAAGCGGCGCCCCGGGCAGCCAGCCGGTGAGCCTCGAGCCGAGCGAGGCGGCGATGTCGGGCACCTCGACGAGGGCGCGTTCGTGGCCGGTGGTGCGGCAGATCCAGCCCATCAGCTCGCGCATCGTCATCACCTGAGGCCCGCCGAGCTCGTAGGTCCTCGCGCCGTGGCTCGCCGGGTCTAGAGCGGCGGCGGCGATCGCCCGCGCCGCGTCGGCCGCGTAGACGGGCTGAATCCTCATGCCGCCGCGGATCACCGGAAGCACCGGCGCGAGGCGGGCGAGGCCGGCGAAGCGGTTCACGAAATTGTCCTCCCGGCCGAAGAGGAGGGAGGGGCGCACGATCGTCGCCCCCGGGAAGGCGGCGCGGGCGGCGGCTTCTCCGTCGCTCTTGCTCCGGGCGTAGGCCGAGGGCGCGTCCGGCGCCGCGCCGAGGGCGGACACCTGCACCAGCGCCGCAGCGCCGGCCGCCGCGGCCGCTTCGGCGACGTGGCGGGCGCCCTCGACATGAACGGCGTGGAATGGAGGCTTGATCGCGCCGACGAGGTTCACGACGGCATCGCTGCCCTGAGCGGCTCGGGCGGCGCGGGCGGCGTCCGCGACGTCGGCGGCGACGAACTGGATCTGGCCGAGGCCCGCCAGCGGCTGAAGGAAGAAGGCGCGGCGCGGGTCCCGCTGGACGATCCGCACCCGGGCGCCGCGATCGAACAGCGCCTGGGCGACGTAGCGCCCGAGAAAGCCTCCGCCCCCGAACAAGGTGACCAGACGATCCATTTGCAGTCCCTTGAAAGCCGCTTGCGAGGCGCCCCTCTGCCCGCTCGCCTGCGCGTTGACAAGCGCCGCGACCGCCCCTAGTTCGCCGCTCCTACCCCGTGCCCAGGTGGCGGAATTGGTAGACGCACCAGCTTCAGGTGCTGGCGCTCGCAAGGGCGTGGAGGTTCGAGTCCTCTCCTGGGCACCATTTTTCCGATGGCGCGCATCCTCCCTCAAGCCACCGCTCCCGCGCGGAAGCGGCCGCCGTGTGGCTCCGTCGGGCGCGTTGGGGAAGTCGGCTATCGACCGCGTGCGGGCGCGCGCGGGCTTGCCGAAGCGGGGGCGAGGGCGGCCCTGAGCCAGTCCCCGGCAAGCGCGACGGCGCGCGACGAGCCGATGCTCTGGCCGAGCGCCTTGCTCTCCTCCTCGCTGCCCGTCTTCGCCCCTTCCTGGAACCAGTGGCTGAGGCCGTCGAGCACCACCACCCTGGCCTTCGGGTTGTGCGCCAGCGCGGCGCGGGCGGCGGCGGAATGGCCCTGTGCGGTCACCAGCGGATCGAGCGATCCGAACACCGCCAGCACCGGAATGCGCAGCGATGCGAGGTCGGAGGCGATGTGCGTCCGGCCGATGGCATGGATCTCGTCCTGGTCGACCGCCGCGAGCGCGCCCTCCGCCTGCGCGCGCGTGAAGCCGTTGGCGAGGAAGCCGTAGATCACCGCCGCCTGAAGCGGCGCGATCGCCTCGGGGCCCACTTCCGCGAGACGGGCCTCGAGAAGGGCGACGGCCGCATCGACCAGCGGCCTCACCGTCGCCTCGGCACGGCCCGACAGGATCAGCTGGTCGTGCATCGAGCGCCGGAACAGATCGACCCCGTCGCCGACCGGCCCGGCGAAGCTCACGATCGCCGCGATCCGCGGGTCGGCCGCCGCCACCGCGGGCGCGATCCGGCCGCCCTGGCTGTGGCCGACGAGCGCGATACGCGACCCGTCTATGTCCGGGCGGCGGCGCATGGCGGCAACCGCCGCCTGAGCGTCCCGCGTCAGGCCCTCGACATCCTCCGAATAGGCGCCGGTCGACTGGTTGATGCCGCGCTTGTCATAGGCCATGGCGGCGATGCCGTCGGCGAGCAGCCGGTCCATCAGCGGGCTGGAATAGCCCCGCCCGTTCGGTCCGTGCCCCTGGATGAAGATGACGAGCGGATAGGGGCCCGGGCCGTGGCCGACCGGCGTTCGCAGGGTGCCCGCCAGGG
Organism: Alphaproteobacteria bacterium; assembly: GCA_019232625.1. GTDB lineage: Bacteria > Pseudomonadota > Alphaproteobacteria > Sphingomonadales > Sphingomonadaceae > Allosphingosinicella. Next base: position 66,947 of record JAFANP010000032.1, read on the forward strand.
TCACGCCGGGATCCGAGGAGAAGCGCACCGCCTCCGCCACCCGATCGGGATGGAAGGCCCGGAAGGCGGCGGCGACCCGCGCCGGGCCGGCCGGACCGTCGAACATCGCCACCGGCCCGAGCGCGACCGCGCTCCTCGCCTGGCCGAGCTGAAGCCCGATCGCCTGGGTGCCCGCGGCGAGCGCCGTCGGCGCCACGGCGGTGCGGACGAAGAGGCGCCAGCGCGGTGTCAGCGCGACGCGGGCGGTGAGGAAGGCGGAATAAGGCGGCTGGCGGGCCTGGAAGAGCAGCGGGACGGTCTCCGCCGCCGCGGCTTTCGCCCAGAAGGCGAAGGTGAAGCGCTGCCCGGCCGCGAGCGCGTGGGGGATGGTGACGGCGGCGCCGCTGCTCCAGGGGTCGCCCGGCTGGGCGCGCGGCGGCGCGAGGACGCTGCCGGCGCCGACCACCCCCTCGTCGCGCGTCGGGATGTCCGGCGTGCCGTAGACGATCCAGGCGTCCGGGCCCTCCACCCGGGCGGCGGCGGGTGCGGTCGCGGCCGGCCTCGGCGTGGCCGGCCAGGGCGCGGACAGGAGGAGCAGGGCCAGGCCGATCCATCGTCCGGTTGCCATCGCGCATTCTCCCCTGCGGACCGCCCCGGCCCCGGCGGCGGATGATGCCCGCCGGGCGCCGGTCCGTCCACAGGCGTGCCGCGCCCGCCGCCGGTGAGGAGGGGGAGGGGACGGTCGATATGACTGTCCCTAGCGACTGTCCCCGGCGTGAGGATGGGCTTCGCGCAGCTTCGTCAGCAGGCGATAGGCGCCGTGGACGGTGCGGCGCAGGCGCTCGCGATTGGGATAGGCGTCGTAGCGCTTCGCCGGCGCGGCGAGGATCGCCTCGAGCTCGTCCACGCCGATCCGCAGCTTCTTGGCGACGTAATGGCACAGGTGCCGCGCCTCCTCGGCTCCGATACAGGGATGCTGGAGCTGTTCGAGGGCGTCGTCGCGGGTCGTGCGGCCCGAGCAGATCAGGGTCGACAAGGTCGCTCGGCGATAGTCGATGCCGAACTTGCGGGGCAGAAGGACCGCCTGCACGAACTTGGTGTAGGCGTTCTCGTGATGCTTGCCGCCATAGTCGCGCCAGCCGAGCGCCCGTTCCAGCCTGGAACGCGCCTGCCGGAGGTCGTAGTCCACATAGTTGAGCGGATAGACGGTGCCGATCCGCCGAACGAGCCGGTAGTCGAGCTCGCGGGCGAGGCTGAAGACGGGGAAGCGCTCCAGCGCGAGCGTGCCGAAGCGTTTCTGGATCGCCAGCAGGTAGCGCGCGTCGGTCCGGTCGTAATGCCACAGGCGCGGCAATATGCCTTCGCTCGCTTCGTTGCTTGCGCTCGCGATCAGGCTCGCTCCGTGGCGCCGCGCGGTGGCGAAGAGCGTGGAGGCGATCGCCATGTCCGTCGGAGTCTCCGCCTCGACGACGGAGGCGCGCAGGAACGCCGTCTGGAGGTCCCTGAACTCCTCCCAGTCGAGCACGGCGCTCTCATAGTCGAATCGCGTCGCGGCGGCCACGGCGCGCACGTTGCGGAGCGCCTCGGGCGTGTCCCAGCCATTGTCCATATGGACGAGCAAGGTCCGCACCTCCCACTGCCGCAGCAGGAGGGCGAGATAGGAGCTGTCGGCGCCCCCGCTGATCCCGAGCACCACGTCGTAGGCGCGGCCGCGGCCCGCCTCCCTGATCCGCCCGAGAAGCGCGTCGAGATGCTCCGGGCCGAGGCGCCCCGCCGCAGCGAGGCGCGCGACCTTGGCGTCGTAGCTTCGGCAATGGTTGCAGACGCCCTGCGCGTCGAACCGGATCTCCGGGTCGGAGCGGTCCATGACGCAGCGGGCGCAAAGGGACGGCGCCGTGCCGCTCACAGGCCGCGCTCCGCGCGCGAGGGGTAGCTCAGCAGCACCGCCCCCCGCCGCCGGTGGAAGACGAACAGGCTGCCGGCCGCCGCCGCGCTCGCGGCGCCTTGTTCGACCGCCGCCGCGCAGTCCGAGGCGCATCCCGCGCCTCCCAAAGCCACCACCGGGACGGACACCGCCGCGCCGACCTCCCGGATCAGCGCCAAGTCGTATCCCGCCATGGTGCCGTCGCGCTCGATCGACTGGACGACGAGCTCGCCCGCGCCCAGCCCCTCCATGCGCCTTGCAAACTCGGCCGGACGCGCGGCGGTGGAGCCGGAAAGGCCGCGGACGGCGTAATCTCCTTGCCCCGCATGGCCGACGTCCATGCACACGCTGATCGTCGACGAGCCATATTCGCGCGCCGCTTCGGCGACGAACGAAGGCGCTTCCGCGGCGCGCCTGCCGATGACGACCTTCTCCGCGCCTGCCGCGACTATCCTTGCGATGTCGCCGAGCTGCCTTATGCCGCCGCCGATGCTGAGCGGGACGGTCGCCTCGCTCGCCACCTCCTCAACCAGCCGGAAATCGATCGGCCGTCCCGCGAGGCCGGCATTGATGTCGAGAAGCATGATCTCGTCGGCCCCGAACCGGCTGAACACGCGGACCGCGTTGACGGGATCGCCGACGTAGAGGGGGTCGGCGAAGCCCGCCGTCTTGACGAGGCCCCGGTCGCCGACGAGCAGCGCGACGATCAGCCGAGGCCGAGTCACCGCCCGCTAAGCCGCAAGGAAGTTGCGAAGCACCACGAGGCCGGTTTCGCCGCTCTTCTCGGGATGGAATTGCGTGCCGTAGACGTTCCCCCGCTCGACCGCCGACGGGAAGCTGTAGCCGTGGTGCGTGGTGGCGAGGATCGTCGCGCCGGTCACGGCCTCCAGATGATAAGCGTGCGCGAAATACCCCTCGCTTCCGGTCGGCGTGCCGCGGAGCAGCCTCCCGTGCTGCGCCACCTCCAGCCGGTTCCAGGCGATGTGAGGGACCCTCACCTGGTCCTTGCCGGCCCGGAGCCTCACGACACGCGCGTCGAACCAGCCGAACCCCGCCTCGTTGCCCTCTTCGCTGCCCGCGCACATCAGGTGCAGTCCGAGGCAGATGCCGAGGATCGGCACAGCGCGCCGTCGGACCGCTTCGTCGAGCGCTCCGTAAAGGCCGGAGGCGCGGAGGCGATGCTTGGCCGTGCCGAACTGACCCACGCCCGGCAGTATCAGCTTTCGCGCCCGCGCCACCTCCTCGGCCGTGGTCGCACGGTCGGCCTCCAGCCCCAGCCTCGCCACGGCGCTGCGGATGCTCGTGATGTTGCCCAACCCAACATCGACGATGCTAACGGAAGCAAGCAAACGAGCTAACTTTGTGTAGCATCAATCAAACTTTCGATGTAAATTCTGAGTCTTAGATCATTGTTATATGGAAATGAGGGCGCTTCTGGAAGAGAATTGCGCGGCGCCCGTTGTCACGTTTTGCGGCAGGGATATTGGCCCCGCCGGCCTGGACGGCGGGCGGAGAGCCGTTTTCTCTGCGGGAACATTGCGGGCGGGGCGATCCTTCGGCTCCCGCTCCGGGCGCAGACAGGAGCAGGGGGGGGGGCGGCTAGAGGAAGAAGTCGCCGGCCTGGAGGGCGTGGCCGTCGCCGATCGTCACCGCGATGACGAGGTCGGCCCGGCCGTCGCCGTCGATGTCCGCCTCTACCGTCCAGTGGCCCGGCGCACCGGCATCCTCCTCGGCGCGGAGCTGGCCGGCGGCGCCGGTGAAGGCGGCAGAGCCGAGGAAGGCGAAGGCCTGGTCGCCATTGCCCGCCTGGCCGTCGGCGTCGATCAGGACCAGGCTGATTCGGTCCCCCGCCTCGAAGTCGAGGATCGTGTCGGTCGCCGACGCCGTCGAGTCGGCGGCGGAATAATATTCGAAATAGTCGATGCCGCCGCCGCCCTTCAGAGCGTCCGCGCCGAGGCCGCCGTAGAGCTGGTCGCTGTTGGCGCCGCCGGTCAGCGCGTCGCTGTCCCGGCCGCCGCGCAGGTTGAAGCTGCCGTCCGTCTCGGCCGCGCCGTCGAAGACGAGATGCTCGCCCGCCTGCAGCGAAAGGCCGATGACCATCAGCCTGGCGCCGGCGGCGACGTTGGCGTCGATGGTGGTGAAGGCGTAGGCGTTGGGATGCGCGGCGTCGCCCGAGCTGTAGCCGGCGAGCTTCTCGATGCCGACGAGGTCGTCCGGATCGAAGGTGACGCTGTAGGTGCCGAGCAGGCCCAGGGTGTCGAACCCGGAGCCCCCGTCCACCTTGTCGCCGTTGGTGAAGCTGCCGCCGAAGAAGAGGAAGTCGTTGCCGTCGCCGCCGCTCACCGTGTCGTCGCCGGCGGGGGCGTAGAAATCGGCCGAGTCGGCGGTGACGACGAGGTCGCCGCCGCTCCCCATGGCGATGACGTTGTCGAGGCCGTTGGCCCACACGCCCTGGCCGGCGGTCCCCGTCCCCACGAGGCTCTCGACATGATCGGGGAGGTGGAAGAGCTGGGCGAAGTCGCTGCGGCTGCCGAGGATCGTCTGGACCGTGTCGAAGCCCTCGTCGGCCTGCTCCGTCGCGCTGTCGCCCGCATCGTCGAGGACGTAGATGTCGTCGCCCGGGCCCCCGGCCATGGCGTCGGCGCCCGAGCGGCCGTCGAGCAGGTCGTCGCCGGCGCCGCCGTCGAGGGAGTCCGAGCCGGCGCTTCCGGTCAGGACGTCGTCGCCGCCGCGGCCGTCGAAGGCGACGCCCGCCGCGCCGTCGTCGCCGAACGGCTGGACGCTGAACATATTGTCCGCCTCGTCGCCGTCGACGGTGGAGGCGTAGCCGTGGGTCGTCGCGACGACGTTCTGGATGTTGGCGATGGCGTAGCTCGCCTGGCCCGAGACGGCGGTGCCGGCGGCGAGGTCGACGGCGAAGGCGATGTTGGTCCTGAGCGTATTGGTTCCGGCGCCGCCGTCGATCAGCCCGCTCGTCGACGATTCCCCGAACCGGCCCGAGACGAAGAAGCTGTCGTCGCCCTCCTCCCCGTAGAGGGCGTAATCGCCCGTCCCGAAGAAGTCGTCCGCGCCGCCTCCGCCCCTGACCTCGATCGTCGGGCCGGAATGGGTCGGCAGGCCGACGAAATCGGCCGCCGCCCCCAGCAGGATCTTCTCGATCCCGGAGATGGCGAAGCGCTGCGAGCCGACATAGACGCCGAGCGCGTAGACGCCGGGGCTCGCCTCGATCGTGCCGACCGTCACCGGCGCAACGCCGGAGAGATCGAGCACGTCGTAGCCGGCCCCGCCGTCGAGGGTGCCGATCGCCGCCGCGATCCCGCCGCCGACCTGCACGGCGGAGAAGACGAGCCGGTCGTCGCCGTCGCCGCCCTCCAGCGTGTCGGCGCCGAGGCCGCCGTTGAGAAGGTCATCGCCCGCGCCGCCGTGCAGCGTATCGGCGAGCGGGGTGCCGGTGAGCACATCGTCGCCGCCGGTGCCCTCGATCACGTGCGGCGCCGACCAGAGGCCGGCGACGGTCACGGTGACCGTCGCGGTGCCGCCGCCGCCGGCGAGGGTGTAGGTGAAGCTGTCCTTCGCGGTCGTGTTCGAGCCGCCGGTGCCGGTCGCCGCAAGCGCGTCGAACGCGCCGCTGGGATCGTAGAGATAGGTGCCGTCGGCGTTGAGGGTGAGGCGCGCGCCCGAGGCGAGGAGGATCTGGTGGCCGACCGAAGCGGCGGAGCCGTTCACCGCCACGATCCACGGGCTGCCCGCCGCTGGGGCGAGGTCGCCGCCCGAGCCGTTGTCGGCGAAGACGCTGCCCTGCCGAACGCTCGCCTCGTCGGTGGAAAGCGCATCGTCCTTCGCGGCGAAGCCGGCGGGGGCGAAGAGGCGCGCCGCGAGGGTCGATGAATTGCCGGGCGTGTCGCCGCCATAATCGCCCCAGGCGACGACGAAGCCGCCCCACGGCAGAACCGCGGCGGCGGGGTCGCGCTGGTCCTCGGAGGTCGGGGTGTCGACGACGAAGGGCAGGCCCGCGGCCTCGCCGGCCGCATCGTAGAAGCGGCCGAGGATGGCCGAGCCGCTGCCGTCGCCGATCGCGTCCTGCCAGGTGACGACGAAGCCGCCGTCCGCGAGCGCGACGGCGGAGGGGCCGTGACGGTCGCCCTGGGTGTCGACGCTGACCTCGAAGACGTCGCCGACCGCGGCGCCGTTCCGGTCGAGCAGTTGGCCCTGGATGGAGCTCGTCCGCCGCTCGTCGTTATAGCCGTTGGTCTCCACCCAGGTGAGGACGAAGCCGCCGTCCCGCAGCGCTATGATCTCCGGACTGAAGGCGTAGGCGTTGCTGCTCCAGCTATGCAGGTTGACGGTGGCGCCGAGCCGCGCGCCCGCCGTGTCGAAGAACTGGCCGCGGAAGGCGCTCACGCCCGGGCTGGTGTAATCCTCCTGCCAGACGGCGAGGAAGCCGCGCCCCGGCAACGCGACGACGTCCGGGTCCGTTTGGGTGAGCACAGGCTTCGGCGGCACCAGGAACTCGCCGCCCAGCTTGGCCCCTTCCGGGCTGAAGATCTGGGCCTTGACCCCGCCGGTCTGCGCCGGCCAGTTGCCGTATTGATCGTGCCAGACGACGACGAACCGGTCGTCGTCGAGGACCGCGATTTCGGGCAGATACTGGTTGCCCGGCGTCGACGTGTTGACCATCGCCTTCGCGCTGGTGGCGGCGCCCGCGGCGTCGAACATCTGCACGAACAGATCCTCGCCGGGTTCCTGGCCCGGCCGGACGACGAGCTCGGACTGGACGATCACGAAGCCGCCGCCGTGCAGGCCGGCGACGGAGAAATTGTGGAGATTGTTGTCCTTGGGCGAGGCGATCTGGACTGGGGCGCCGAGCGGCTGGCCGGCGTCGTTGTAGAGCTGCGCCCGCAACGGGAAGCCCGCGGCCGAAGGACTGGAGGAGTCGCTGTACCAGGAGAGGATTACGAAGCCGCCGGAGGCCAGCGCCGCCACCTTCGGCCAGCCCGCGAGCGTCGTGCCGCTGCCGAAGCCGGACCCGCCGCTCCAGCCGCCCGGCATCCCGCCTTGCGCATTCGCTTCGAGCGCCGTGAACGTCATGATCGGGCCGACCTCCCCCCGGGGTTCGGACGGAAAAGCCCGATGCGGGGCCAGCCTAGCGACGTTTTCCCGCCTTTTCCAGAGGGATAGCGGCCGGTCGTGTCCCGCTTTCCAATCGGCGCCGATCCTTGTCGGTCTCGGCGGAGGCGGTGTCGACCTTCAGCCCAGAGCTCCCTCTCCCCCTGGAGGAGAGGGTTTTCGCGGCGTGGGCGATGCCGGCCTAGCGGCCCGGCGTCATCCTGCGGCGGTGCGGAGCGCGGGCGGCCGGCGGCGCGGCGCCGGGTCGGCGGCGGCGTCCGCGCCCAGCATGCGCTGCTGGGCGGAGACGACCGGCATCGCCCGGCTGAACAGCCAGCCCTGCCCGTAGCGGACTCCCAGCCCGGCGAGGACCTTGCGCTCCTCCTCCCGCTCGATCCCCTCGGCGACGATGGTGCTTCCGATCTGATCGGCGAAGCTGACGAGAGCGAGTGCGAGCGCACGCTTGGCGGGGTCGCGATGGAGGGAGCGGGTGAGGCCGATATCCAGCTTGAGGATATCGGGCGCGAGGCGGATGATGTGCTGCAAGCTGGCATAGCCGGCGCCGACGTCGTCGACCGCGATCCGCGCATGCTTGCGCAGCGGCGCGAGCTTGCGCCGGAGCTCGGCATAGTCGGCGATGCGCGAATGCTCGGTGATCTCGAGAACCAGCGCACCCCCGGCGACGGCGGAGACGATCGGATGAAGCGCGCCGCACAGGATGGTGGCGGGCGAGACGTTGACGGAAAGATACTGGCCGGCCGGAACGTAGGGCAGGGCCGCGACCGCCTGGCGCACCGCCGCCAGGTCGAGATCGACGCCGAGGCCGACCTCGTCCGCTTCCGCGAACCAGCAGGAGGGAGGCCGTTCGCGGGCATCTTCGAACCGCGCCAGAGCCTCCGCGCCGACGGTCCGCGCGGTGGCGAGGCAATGAATGGGCTGGAGATGGATCGCCGGCTGCCCGCCGTCGATCGCCCGCCGGATGCGGGCCGTCAGATCGGCGCGAACAGATCCCTCCTTCTCCTCGCGCTCGATCTGCGCGCTCGCCAGGTCCGCAAAGGCGCGGACGATGGCGAGATCGCGCCCCGTCAGCGAATAATCGGCGCTGCGGCTGAGGCAGCAGAAGCTTCCGTAGACCCGCCCGTCCTTCAGGCGCAGCGGGACGCTGATATGGGCGCCGACCGGCAAGGCATGGGTGATGGGCAGCGTGCCGGCGAAAGGCAGGTCGGCCGCGTTGGCGATCAGCTGCGGAAGCCGGTCGTGGAGGATGTGCCAGCAATAGGCCCCCTCGACCGGCTCGCGGTCTCCCGGCGCCGCCGGGACCGCGATGTCGGCGCTGATATGGGTGAACTCGCGTTCCTCGCCGACGTAACGGGACGTGAAGGCGATCTCCATTCCGAGATGTTCCCGGACGGCTCCCAGGATCGCATCGATCTGGTCATGCGTCTCCTTCCGCTCCTCGACGGCCTCGTTGAGCGCGCTCGTCAGTGGATCGTCGGCCATGCTTGCTCCCTCTTCGCCCCCGCCTTAGCCGCGCCGCGGTAAGGATTAGGTGAAGAGGAGGTGGCGGTCGGCGCGGCGCGGCGATCGGTGCCGGCGCGCCGATCGCCGGCGGGCGCCCGGCCCGCGGATGCACTAACTTACTCAACTAAAACGTAAAACCAAAGCATCGTTCATCGACCGCAGTGCAAGGCGCAAGCTAGTTTTCAGAAAGCCGGGGCCCTGCCAAAGGCTTGAGCTCCACCTTTTGAAGAGGCGAACGCCGGCGCGGGCAAGCAATCGCTCGGAGGTGATTGCAACTATTGCATCCGGCGCCTGAGCGTGACTCATCTTCTTCTTTACGCGCCGCGCGATTCGCGTCTAAGTTTCGAGTTTCGGGACTCGAAGATCACCGCCTCATGGGTTGGAGGCGATGTGGGAAGGGGCTTATGGGTCGCGCCGAAACTTCCGCCGCATCGCGCGGCGGCGCGCCGCGTGGCGGCGATCCCCGGGTTCCTTCCTGGGTGGTGGGGCGCTCCGCCCCCTTCGGCGAGGTTCTCGACCGCATCGTCAGGCTGGCCGACTATGACGTCCCCGTCCTGGTCGAGGGGGAGACCGGCACCGGCAAGGACGTGATCGTCCGACTGCTCCACTATCTGAGCGGCCGCGCGCCGCAGCCCTTCGTGCCGGTGAATGCCGGGGCGCTTCCCGATTCGCTGTTCGAGAAGGAATTGTTCGGCCACGCCGCCGGCGCGTTCACCGACGCCAAGGGCCGCGGCAAGGGGCTGGTGGAGGTGGCGGAGGGCGGGACGCTGTTCCTCGACGAGATCGACTCGCTGAGCGCCCACGGCCAGGTCGCGCTGCTGCGCTTCCTCCAGGACGGCAGCTATCGGCCGGTCGGCGCCACCCGGGACGCCGTGGCGGACGTGCGGGTCGTCACCGCCACCAACGCCGACCCCAATGCGCTGCTCGACGCCGGGCGGGTGCGGCGGGACCTTTATTACCGCCTCTCCGGAATCACCGTTCGCATTCCGCCGCTTCGGGAGCGGCCCGACGACGTGCTGCCGCTCGCCGAGCATTTCCTCGCCGAGCTCAACGCGCGGGCGCCGGGGCGGCGGGCGCGCCGGCTGGGCGCGGAGCTGCCGCCCTGGCTGCTGCGCCAGGCCTGGCCCGGCAACGTCCGGGAGCTTCGCAGCACGATCGAGCATTGCTTCATCATGAGCGACGGCGAGGCGCTGGGGCTGCCGCGCCGCGCCGCCGGGGCGCGCGAGCCCGCGCCCGCCATCGGCTTCCGCGAGGCCAAGGCGCGCGCCGTCACCGCGTTCGAGCGCGACTATCTCGAGGAGCTGATGCATCGGCACCGCGGCAACGTCACCCGCGCCGCTCTGGCCGCCGGCAAGGAGCGCAAGGCCTTCTCCCGCCTGCTGCGCAAGCACGGCGTGGAGCGCGCCCGCTACACGCAGGAGCCGGCCTAAAGCGCGATCGGCCCAGGTCGACGCACGGCCCCGCGCATCCTGGGTAGCCGGTGAGCCTGTCGAACCGGCGTATCGAAGGACCGCCTCGATAGGAGACCTTCGACGCCGCCCGCGGGTGGCGTTCAGACGAGCTGCATGAAGCCGTCGGTCATCAGCGCGCCGAAGTCTATGTCGGGGCGGGTGATCTCGATCCGGTCGGTGTTGAAGTCGAGCCCGGTCCGTTCCGACCAGGCGATCGGCACGGTCACTCCGACCGCCAGTTCCGGGCCGAAGGAGCCGAGCTGGCGCCGCCACGGGCCCCAGGTGTGGTCGATCGAGGTCAGCAGGAGGTCGACGCCGGCGGTGACGCTGGCATTGACTCCGACCTCGAATTGCGGGCGCGCCTCGGCATGGGCGCTGGCGGTGAGCGACAGCCCTTCCGAAGGCGTCCAGTGGAGGTGGACGTCGGCGCGCGCCTCGGCGAGGAGGCCGAGCCGCGCGTCGAGCCCGACCCGGCCCTGGACGTAGGCGACGGCCGCGCGGGCGCGCAGGCCGCCGCCTATGTCGAGGGTGAAGCCGGCGCCGGCGGGGACGACGAACGAGGCGTTGCCGTCGACCACCGCCTCCTCGGGCTTGGCGAGCTCGAAGGTGGCGTGGACGGCGGTGTTCTGGAGCGTGCCCGGGCCGACGAAGGCGTCGAAGCTCAGCCGCGCGTCGCAGAAGGCGAAGATGCCGATGCCGATTCCGCCGAGCGACACGCCCCAGATGGGGAATTCGGGCGGCGCGACGTGGAGCAGCTCGCGATTGTAGCTTCGCCGCGCGAAGACTTCGTGGGTGGGCGGAAGGGCGATCTCGCCGCTGACGATGACCCGCCCGTCGCGGGTCAGCTCGATGCCGGCGGTGCCGGTGAGGATTCCGAAGCGCAGCGAAGCCGAGCCGCGTCCGGTGATGGTGAAGGCGTTGGCGACCTGCCCCGGCACCGGCTGGCCGGCCTCGTCGAGCCGGGCGTTGGTGGCGTTGACCTCGAGCGAGCCCGAGGCGATCCCCTGCTGGAAGGCGGCGGTGCCGTGGATGGTGACGACCGGCCCGTCGAGGCTGACGGTCAGCATGCCGGTCGCCGGCGGGATGCTGAAGCGCGCGCTGCCGGTGCCGGAGAGGCGCCATTGCCCGTCGTCGGGATTGTAATTGGCCCGCGCCGACAAGGTGGCGTCGGTGATGCCCGGGATGTTGGAGACGGGCAGCGGGATGTTGGTGGCGGCGATGGTGAGCCCGGTCTCCCGGGTGTAGCCGACGGTGACGGTGGAGCCGGCGAGCGGCGGGGCGAGGTTCAGCGTCCCGCCGAGCTCGACGACGTCGCGGGAGAAGTGGCCGGTGACCGTGCCCGAGGTGACTCCGGGCAGCACCCCCTCCCGCACCCCTGCGTTGAGGGTGAGGTCGAGCGTGTCGTTGGCCATCGAGTAGCGCAGCCGCGCCGAGGCGGGGTTGAGGAAGTTCAAGGTGAAGTTGAACGTGCCCTCGAGGATCGTGTCGTCGGCGGTGGTGCGCGCCGTGATCGTGCCCGAGCCGACATTGTCGACCACCACGGTGGCGCTTCCGCCGAGGAAGATGCCGTGCTCGCCGAAGCCTATGTCGATCGCCGCGTCGGTGATCCTGACCGGACCGAAGCTCAGCCGGTCGGTGGGGATCGGGAAGCGGACGAAGACCTCGTTGCCGCGCAGCATGATCGGGATGCGCAGGTTCGGGAACAGCGCCTTGGTGGCGAGGATCTCGCCGGTCGCGAAGATGTCGCCTTGCGGCGAGAGCCCCGCTTCCTGCACCGCGATCGGGCTGGCGCCGTGGATGCTGAGCCGGCCCATCAGCTCGTTTATCCAGGCGCGGTCGGCATAGCCGCCATAGCCGAGGTCCGGGTGCCACTTGATGTTGATCCCGAAGGCGGGCTGGGTGATCTTGCCGGTCGAGGTGAAGGGCTGGCCCCGCACCGTGGCGATCACCTGTCCGGGGGAGAGCGGGATGTTCGAGCCGAGCAGGGCGCGCTGCGGCTCGGAGGTGCCGGTGGGCGGCGTCATCGCCATCGTGATTCCGCCGGCGCCGACCGAGAAGCCGCGGTAGAACTGGTTGGCGCCGGCGCTCGCCGTGCCGCTCCCCGCGCTGCCGCTGGGGATGTTGTCGGTCACCCGGACGTTGCCGGGATTGCTGTAGTCGACCTGGCGGTAGAAGCCGCCGCGGGCATTGTCGAGCGCGTAGAAGGAGGCGGTCACGCGGGTGGGGTTGGCGGCGTAGACGAGGCCGCGCTGCATGATCTCGGCCTGCGACAGCGGGACCAGCTGCGCGAGGTGGGTGCCGTCGATGATGTTCTGCTTCGTCCAGCTGTCGCTGGTGCCGCTGGTGGGGACGGTGCGCTTGCCCAGATACTGGACCGTCCAGCTCGAGCTCGCGGCCGGCGCCGCCCCGGCCGCGGGCGAGGGGGCGGCCGGAACGGCGCCGGTTCCGGGCGTCGCCGCGGCCGCGGGGGTGCCGGGGGCGGCGCCCGGCGCGCTCGCCGCTCCGCCCGCGCCGGAGCCGCGGATCGTGTCCCAGACCGGCTCGGCGAGGCTGTTGGCGGTGAAGAAGCCGGCGGTGCGCGCCGCGCCGACGATCGCGTCGAAATCCGCCTTCATCGCGCTGGCGATGTTGGAGCCGGACGACCGGTTGGTGCCCTGCTCCAGCAGCCAGAAATTGGGAAAGGCGTCGGCGCCGCCGAGCTGGAGCTCGTGGATATGGTCGACGTCGAACAGGGTGGCGCCGCCCGCGGCGTTCCAGATCGGCAGCAGGATCTCGTCCGTCGTCGAGAGCTGCGTCGAGGTTCCGATCAGGAGGAAGTTGAGGCCCGCCCCGCTGGTCGCCGCGGACTTGAGGTAGCATATCTCCTGGCCGTCGCGGATGATGCCGGAGGGGGAGGTCCGGACCCGGTCCTCGATCTTGGTCTTGACCGCGGCGGCCGAGCCGCGCAGCTCGCGCAGCCATTTCTGCCGCGCCGTGTCCGAGCCGCGGCGGGTCTTGCCCGTGTAGCGCCAGGGGCCACCGCTTCCGACCGCGGCGATGCTGGGCCGCGACCCGTTGGGCGTGGCGCCGGGCTGCTCCCCCTTCCAGACGCCGCCGATCTGAGGGACGGGCAGGGCGTTGAACTCCAGCACCGGCCCGGCCGGATCGATCCGGATGGTCCCCACGGCGTGCGGAAAGGGCGCCCCCGGCGTCGGCGCGGGCGCGGTCGGCGGCGCGGTCGGAGGCGACGGCACGCGCTGGATGCGCTGCGGCTGGGCGCGCGAGGAGCCGCCGCTCTGCTGGACGGTGTGGGTGAGCTCGTGCGCCAGCAGGCTGCGGCCCGGCGTGGTCGACGGCTGATACTGGCCCGGGCCGAAGAAGATGTCCTGGCCGATGGTGAAGGCCTTGGCGTGGACCGCGCCTGCAAGGTCGCCCGCCCGCGCCCCGTCATGGACCCTGACGCCGGAAAGATCGCGGCCGAAGCGCGGCTCCATGTAGCTCAGCACGTCGCCCGGAAGCGGCTGGCCGCCGCCGCGCATCGCGGCGATGCCGCTCTCCACCGAAGCGGGCGCGGTGAAGCCGGCGGCGGACGTCGCCTCGCGCTGCACCGGGGCGGGGGCGGGCGGCTCCTTCTTCTCCGGCTCCGCCTGCTGGAGCGTCGCGGGCGCCACCACCGTCTCGCGCTGGACCGCGCCGTCGAGCGGCTTGGCCTGGATCGAGGTCTCGAGGACGGTGTCGTCGTCGACATTGTCGCGCTGAAGGGTGCCGGCGAGCGGCTTGGTCTGGAGCAGATCGGGCTCCTGCTTCCCGCTCTTGGGCTTGGGCGGGGGCGAGGCGGGTTTCGTCTGGAGCGTCTCCTCGTCGGGCTTGCGCAGCGGCTTCGGGCGCGGGTCGGCGCGGCGCTGCAGCAGCTGGCCGAGCTCTTTGGCCTTGGGATCCTCCTTCTTCTCGCGCTGCTCGATCGGCCGCTTCTCCTCGCGCTGCACCGCCCGGCGGCTCGCCGCGCCGGGGGCGGGGAGGGGCGAGATGGCCGGCGCTGCCGCCGGCCCTCCGGACGAGGTGATGCTGCCCGCCACCCGGTCCGCCTCGGCCTCGAACCGGTCGTGCGCCGGCCCGACCTCGAGCTTCGCCTGGATCGGTGCCGCTGCGGGCCGGGCCGGCCCGGCGGCCGGGAGGGCGCGCGCCTTTGCGGCGGCCGCGGCGGGGGCGGCGTAGGTCCCCACTTCAGCTCGACAGGCCGGTGATCTGCTTGAGCACGTGGCCGATCGCGCGCCGCAGCATGCCTGCATCCTCCTCGGCGAGGCCGGTCATCGAGGCGACCCGGCGATCGGTGCTTCGCGCCAGCTTCTTCATGTCGTCGGCGGTGGTGACGTTCTGCTGGCGGAGGCCGGCCACGGCGCGGTCGATGGTCGCGTCGGGCACCTTGATGTCGTCGCGCGCCTTCATCACCGCGCCGACCGTGCCGACGTCCACGGCGCTGCGCTGGGGCCCGCTGATCACCAGATTGGCGCGCGGGGGGTCGCCCAGGAGGCGCCCCGCCTTGGGGTCGGTGCTGAGGACCACGTGGTCGGGGCCCTTGTCGGGCGTGACGTCCACCTTGGCGATCTCGATGCCCTGCCGCCGGGCGACCTGCACCGCCTCCTCCAGAGGCAGCTTGACGAGGTCGGGCATCACGATCCGCCCCGAGAGGTCGGGCCCGTCGGGGCAGGCGCCCTTGCCGGCGCCCGACAGATCGAGCAGCCGGTAGGCGGTCCCGCCGGGCTCGATCGGGATCGAGCGGTCGTCGACGAGGAGGGGCTTGCCGCCGGCATCGGCCACCATCAGCACCGCCTGGTCGCCCTTCTTCACCGTGAAGCGGAACATCCCGCCGGGCCCGGTCTTGCCGCAGGCCAGGGCCTTTCCCTTGGGATCGAGCGCCGAGACGGTGAGCTCGGGCACGCCGGCGCCGTCCCTCACCACGCGCCCCGACAGGGTCATCGCCCCCGCCTGCGGGACCGGCGTGGCCACCGCCCCCGCGAGGTCGTCGAGACGCGCTCGGGCCTGCTGCTCTCCGCTCGCGATCCGCGCCTCGAGCGCCGCGTCGGTCCGCGCGTCCAGCCGCCCCTGGCCCTCCAGCCAGACGCGGCGCTTGCGGTCCATCGCCAGCCGGGCCGCCGCGGCGTCGTAGCCGCCGGCGAAATGGCCGGAGAGAAGGGCGTAGAGGCGGTCGCCGGGAGACTGGATGGGATCGGCGCCGCCCGTGCCGGTGCCGTTGCCGTCGTCGGCCTGCTGCGTGTCAACCATTCTACACTCCTGTGGTGAAATGCCGCTCCCGAACGGCGACCATCTGGCTGCCGCTCGCGAAGCCGACGGCGTCGCTGGACCCGGCATGGTCGAACAGCCTCTCGCTGAGGTGCATCGCCGCTTCGGCGGCCTTGTCGCAATAATCGGGCGTCGCGAAGGACCTGTTGGGGCCGGGGATCGAGCGGCTCGGCTTGCCGATCGCCATGAAGCAGTGGCTGCCGAAATTGTGGTGCTGCAGCACCGAAAGGCCGAGGCTGAAGCCGGAAAGCTGGGGCGCCTGGGCGCCGCCCACCTTCCAGCTCGGCTCGCTGAAGCGGTTGTCCGTCATCTGGTTGGTGATGCCGAAGACGCAGGCATGGACCAGCGCCAGGTCGAGCGCGTTCAGAAGCACGTCCGCGTCGCACTGGTTGCCGGCCATCTTGACGTCGTCGAGCGAGATCAGCCCGATCAGCGCCGGGACGAGTGTGATCGGCAGGGCCAGCCCGTCGAATCGGGTCTGGTTGTCGGAGAAGAGGACGCGGCCGGTGGTGACGGCGAGCTTCTGGGTCCCGTTGCCGCCGGTCTGGACGTCCTGCACCGGGCCGATGCTGAACGGCAGGTCGATGAAATCGGCGCCGATGCCGAAGTTGATCACCGAGATCACCGCATTGCCCATCAGGGTGGGCAAGGGGTCGAGCTGGAACAGGGTTGTGAGGCCGGCAGGTACGGGCGGCGGCGCCGGGTTCCCCGCGGTCGGCGACCGGTTGAGGGCGGCGAGGAACAGGGTGATCCAGAAGGTGCTTGCCGCC
The DNA here is from genome assembly GCA_019232625.1 of Alphaproteobacteria bacterium. Lineage (GTDB taxonomy): Bacteria > Pseudomonadota > Alphaproteobacteria > Sphingomonadales > Sphingomonadaceae > Allosphingosinicella. The sequence continues at coordinate 82,978 of JAFANP010000032.1, forward strand.
GCGGCGCCGAGCGAGGCGAGCTGGTTGTCGCTGATCGACATGGCGCCGGCGCCGGTGACCTCCAGCGCGCGGCCTTCCGGCGTGCTCACCTGGTTGCCGTGGACGGCGAGCGCCTCGCGGCCGCTCTGGATCAGGAAGGCGTTGCTCTCCTGACCGGGGAGCTGGAGGGTCGAGAGCGGCACCAGGCCGGGCTCGACGTAGCGGATGACGATTCCGCCGCGCTGGCCCACGGCGGGGAAGTCGTTGATGGCGAGGATGCGCCGGCCGTTGTCGTGGATGCGGTTGCGCGCGATGCGGGCGTGGGCGAGGCCGGCGGCGAAGAAGCCGCAGATCGGCCCGGAGCGGCGGCTGCCGCAGCCTTCGACGAGGTTGTCGAGGCATTCGAGCTGCTCCGCCCAGCCCAGCACGATCCCGCCCCGCCCCGTGTACACGATCTCGCCGTCGACGAGCGCCGGCGCCGGGTTGCGGGCGCAATTGCGGATGCGGTTGCCGCGGATCGAGAGGTTCGAGACTCCGCAATATTGCCGATCCTTGGTGAGATCGAATTGAGCGAACGGCGCGATTCCGGATTCGCCCATGTCGTCAATGTCGTTCTCGACGATGTCGCACTGGACGATGAAGGGATCGGCGTCGGGGCGCATCGGGTTGTTGCCGCCCGGGACCGGGATGGTGACCGGGATGTTCCAGCAGCCGTTGGGCGTGACGACGAAGATCCAGAAGACGAGCGTGTAGGCGATGCCGCCGCCCGGCTGCGGCGGCTTGCTGTATTCGGACCAGTCGACCGTGGTCGCGAACGGAAGGCGGGGCCGGTAGGGCGCCGCTCCGGTGGCGGGGACCATTGCGACGCTGCCCAGCACGATCCCGGCCCCGCCGCCGCCGCGAATGCGGTTGCGGCGTATCTCCACCCGCTCGCTTCCGCCCATGACGTGGACGCCGCCCATCGGCAGCGGCACCCGCTCCTCGGGCCCGAGCGCGGTGAGGGCGTTGCGCTCCAGCCGCATGTCGCTGCCGAGCACGACGATCGCGCTGGTGAGGCCGTTGACGGAACCCGTGCCGCCGGCGCCGGTCGGCCCGGCGAGAATGGGATCGATGAGGACCTTCGAGCTCTCGACAGAGAGGCGGGCGCCGCCGTTGAACAGCACCGCCGGCGCGTCGCGGGTGAGGAGCGTCATCGAATCGATCCGGATCGACTCCGTCTCCTGGCCGAACGCGCCGGTGCCGGTGTCGTCGACGGCGATGGCGATCGCCTCGAGCGATTCGACGGTGAAATTGCGTATCGTGATCGAGCGGCTGTCGCGAATGGCGACGACCGGCTTGCCCGGCCCGGGGGCGGCCGGGAGCAGCCGGGTGAGCGCGCCGCACCCTTCGAGGACGATATTCTCCCGATCCTGGATCAGGACGTTCTCGCGGTGGACGCCGCGCAGCAGGCAGATCTTGCCGCCGCTGTCGGGCAGGCGCGCCAGCGCCTCGGCGATCGTGTCGACGTCGCCGAAGCTTTCCTGGTTGTCGCCGACCGTCACCTCGCAGCAGCCGGAGGCGTTGGCGAGCTTGCGGATGCGCCGCCGGCAATCGTGGAACACCGGCGCGGCGCCGGCCACGCCGGTCCAGCGGATGAGGCCGAGCGGAGTGATGTAGCGGCGCGGCGCCGACGGCGGACTGGGCCGGCGCATCTCCCAGGGGACGATGATCTCGGGCGTGTTCGGCCGCACCGAGAAGGTCCAGCTGTCGCCGACCGGTCCGTCGCCGGTGAAGCTCACGACGATGCCGGTGTCGCCGAGCGGGACGCCGGGCGGCGGGGCGACGGCCTTGCCGATCGGCGCGGCGGCGATCGTCTCGCCGCGCCAGACTCGGGCGTAGAGATGCCCGTCGGGCGCGTCGACGCCGAGGGCGGCCGCCAGGGTGGCCGCGCGGGCGGTGTCGTTGAAGAACGGCGTCGCCGCCGGTCCGTTGGCGAGGACGACGGTGCCGTTGCCCGGATCGTAGGGCGTCTGGACGAGGTAGAAGAGGCCGTGCCGCTCGCCGACCGTCTGGCCGTTGGGCAGGATCGCGTCGCAGCGGATCAGCTCGATCACGTCGCCGACCAGCGGTCGCATCAGCTCGTCGCGAGGCTGGGTGAGGAAATCGATCGTGTTGCCGGCCAGAGTCACCCGGTAGAGCGGCGCCGCGTTGCCGTAGCTCCACACGAAGCGGTTGTCGGCGATCACCCTCACCTGGATCGTCTCGTTCTCGGCGCCCAGGAAGCCGCGCCGCACCGGCGGCGTGCAGGGATCCGGCGTGGGCCCGGTGTCGACGAAGTCGACGGCCAGCCGGCGGTTGGACCTCAGCTCCGCCGTCTCCGCGTCGTAGCTGAGCTTGCCGCCGGCCTGAAGGCTGGCGATCAGAGCCGAGAAGGCGTCGGTGCAGTTGTTCGAGGGATTGCCGGTGAAAAGGTGGACCTTGCGGGTCGGCCGGAGCCGCGCCGAGCTTTCCACCTCGAGCGCGACCTCGATGGTCTCGGCGTCCTCCGCCCCCGTCACCGCCTGCTCAGAGGCTTCGAGCCAGACGAGGTCGGTGCGGGCGGCGACCGGCGGCGCCGGCGGCATCGCGTCCTGGGCGGCGCTCAGCCAGTCGTTCGGCAGAGCCTGCGCCGTCTTGTCGCGGAGCTGGAGGTAGTCCGTCTGGAGCAGGAAGCGCTCAGGCGCATCGACGTCGAGGCGCAGGCCGCCGAGGTAGAAGACGCCCGCCGCCAGCTCGAAATCATAGCCCGCCGGGGCCGGCGTAAGCGCGCCGATTTTCAGGCCGTCGTCGGGGGAGCCGCTGGTGACCAGGAGGTCGGTCAGAGTCCGCCGGTTCTCCTCCTGCTGGATGTAGGCGCCCTCGTTCTGCTCGGAATCGAGCAGGACGCTGCCCTGATAATGGAGCAGGCCCGAATAATGCTTGCCGGGCTGGAAGAGGTGGCGGGTGACGTCGATGGCATGCATGGGAGGCCCCCTCAGCTTTCGTAGACCAGGCCGCTGATGGTGTTCAGCGGCATATATTCGTCGAGCTTGGTGCGAAGGTCGGCGGCGAGGATCGGCGCCAGCACGCGGCTGAAGGCGCCGATCTCGGACCCCGTCTCCGCGCCCGTCTGGACCGCCGCCGGCGCGGTCGCGCTGAGCTGCGCGAAGCCGGGCTGCCCGAACCTCTGGGATTCGAAGACGTGGGGCGGGATGCCGTCCTGGAGGACGTGCGATTCGTATTGCCGGGGCAGCCGGAGCGCGGGGCCCGCCGGCGCGGCGCTGAAGCGGAAGCATCCGTGCTGGTTGTCGGCGGCGACGACGTTGCCGGTGACCAGCAGCTCGCTCGCCTCGAGCCGGTTGACGTCGATCGAGCCGAACACGGTCGAGCGGGTGATTTCGAGGGCGCCGGAACGCAGCAGGATGGCGGGCTGGGCCGGATCGATGCTCTGGACGATCGAATCGACGATCCGGACCTTGCCGGCCGAGCAGGGGTCGTCGGCCGCCTGGAACTCCTCGATCGGGCCGACGATCGAGCGCTCGATCACCAGCTCGCGCACCTCGCCGCGGATGAGGAGGCGAACATAGGGTATGGCGACCGCCCGGCAGGGGAGCAGCCTCGCCCGCTCGCCGCCCGGATCGAGGGTGACGTTGCGCAGCGTCACGCGGGCGATCGGCGCGACGGTGCCGTCGAGGACGAGGGTGGTGACGACCGGGGCGGCCGCCTGGTCGGGCGCGAGCAGGACCTGCTCGGGATAGCTCGCCTGCTCGACGTTCAGCCACAGCCCGTCGATCTCGATCGTCCTGAGGTTGGCCGGGTCGTCGACCGGCTTCGAACCGTCGAGCGGCGCGGCGGCGAGGACGGCTCGGCTCGGGGCGCCGGCGGCGCGGGTCAGCAGCACGTAGGGCCGCGTGAAGTTGCGCGCCTGCCAGACGAGCTGCTTGAACGGCGCCACCTGGCCCTGGATCTGATAGCTCTTCGAGGCCGGGAACTCGTCGAAGCCGGTGAGGCTCGCCACCGGAACGGCGATGGGATCGAGGCTGGTCTGGGCGCTCGGGAGGACCGCCGCGCCGGTCGGGATGGCGCGGCCCCGGTCGTAGCCGCCGGCGCCGACCGGGTCGAACTGGCCGTAATGGTAGGTGCGTGGGAAGAAGAAGCCCTGGCCGTCCGTGCGGGCGAGGCCGCGGGCGGGATCGATCAGAACGTCGACGCCGGTCGGGAAGACCGGAACGGGCGTCTGCCAAGCGAGATGAGCCGCGGCGACGCCCTCGGGAGGCTGGTCGACCGTGCCGCCGAAGCTGGCGCCGGTCGCCACTTCGAGCGCGCGGCCGTAGAGCTGGTACTTGCCGCAGCGCTCGACCCGGGTCGCGGCCTGGATGGCGCGGAAGGCGGCCGGAGCCGGGTAGGCGGGCGGGCCGCCGACGTCGAGCCGCGCCAGCTCGGCGAACTGGCGGACGCCCTCGATCGTCGCTCCGACCAGGGACGGGAGGCGGGGGCCCATGCCGGCGAGGCTGGTCAGCGGATCGATGCGGAACAGCGCATGGTCGAGCAGCGAGGCGGTGATCGCCGCCGGCATGTGCCAGATCTCGGCGGGCTCCCAGCTGCCGGTGGCGGCGCGGCCGTTATTGGCGAAGAGCGCCGTCTCGCGGCCCGACGGATCGAAGCTGAACCAGTTGGGGGCGAGCTTCAGGCCCATCGAATCGCGTAGCTCGATCGGCTTCTGGCGGTAGAGGTGGATGTTGAGCCGGGGAATGGCGTAGCGCCCGCGCCGACCGGCGAGGCGGCGGAAATCCGGCCGGTGGGCGAAGCGGTCGAACGCCGTGTCGAGCCGGTCGCAATTGTGGCGGGCGCGCAGGTTGGCGAAGCCGCCGGCCGGCGTCCCCGAATGCGGCCCCTCCGGGCTGAACGGCGCGTCGTCGAGGCCGTGCCAGTCGCGGCCCAGGCGGCGGAACGCCTCGACGGCCATGCCGCCCCAGCCGGTGATGTCCTTGATCAGTTCCTCGAGCACGACCATCGTGCCGGCGCGGCGGCGGTAGAAGAGGGTGCGGCCGACATCGACCCGGACTCCGCGGCCGTTGATGCTGCCCAGCAGCCGGGCGCCGAGCAGGTCGCCGATATAGGAGACCGCCCAGGAGTCGGCATAGTCGATGAAGACGTTCTCCCAGAGCCGGTCGATGCCCCGCCGGGCGACGGCGGCGTCGCCGGCGATCACCTCGACGAGCGCGCGCAGGACGTTCGGCTCGCGGGCGGTGAAGTCGGCGTCGCGATAGACTTCCGGGATCCAGCTCCACAGCTTCTCCGCATAATAGCGGTCGTAGCCGTCGTCGGCGGCGCGCCTGCCGGGATCCACGTCGGCCATCAGACTGCCCCCACGCTGAGCTCGAAGGTCAGGTAATGGCCCGGTGCGGCGGAGATCGCCGCGGGCATGGCCGACCCGTCGAGGGTGATGGAGCGCACCCCGGCGACGCCGGCGACCCGGGCGACGGCCTCGGCGATCCGGCTGCGGAACAGGTCGCCGCCGATCGCGGCGTTGCGCGGCGCCAGCAGCCCTTCTTCCTCGTCGAGGAGCGCCGCGCCGACCGAGCCGCAGACCTGGTCGGGCAGGAAGGCGGGATCGGCGACGATCTCGATCGTCAGCATGCGGCTGCTGGCGACGGCCGGGGCGACGGTGACGGAGATGAGCGGGTCGCCGGCCTCCCTCAAGGCCGCCGCCAGGTCGGTCGAGACGTCGCCGCCGTCGTTGACGATCCAGGCCATCACGCCGGCCCTTTGCGCGCCCGGCACCCACACCCACTGCACCTGCGCCGTCGTCACGCCCGCATAGGCCGAGGCGATGGCGGCATAGTCCGCGACCGAGACGGCACGGCCCGAGGTGAGGGTTGAGCGCGGCGCGTTGTCGCGCAGATCCTCGGGCGCCTCCGCGTCGGCGCCGCCCCGCGCCTCGAGCGGCGCGACGAGGCGAGCGAGGCCGGGCACGCGATCGGCGAGCTGGACCAGCGTGCCGGGCGGCGGCACCGCCTTGCCCGCCCCCCAGCGATAGCTTGCGGTGACGTTGTTCACCCCCGTCGGCGGCCGGGTGAGGTCGCCGAAGACGATGTCGGTCTCCTCCTTGTCGTCGTGGCGCACGACGTAGACGGCGCGACCCGCCGGGACTCCGAAGAAGCTGTCCACCCGCTCCCACAGGATGTTGTTGACCCGCACCTCCAGCTCCGGCGCGGCGCCGCCGGGGGCCGTGGCGTCGGGGAGGTAGGTGAGCGGCTTCTTGCGGAGCCGGAAGCTCTGCCACGGCCGGGACGAAACGGCGGAGCCGAGCACCTCGCCGCGCACCGTCTCGCCCCGCGTCGCCTCGATGACGTTGCCGTTATAGCGGATCGGCGTCGCCAGGGTGTCGACGCTCCGCTCGGTGATGGAGGTCGCCTCGAGCAGCGGCGCGCCCCGCGCGTTCACCTCCACCGACCCGGCGAGGGCGATGCCGCCGCTGCGGGCGCCGGAGACGACGAGCTCCGCGGGAGGCGCGGCGTCGCCGAGGGCGGCGGCCGGCCCCTTGCCGGGAAGGGTGGCGACCAGGGTCTCGACGGGCAGCTCGGAGAGGGCGGGGTTGACGAGCGGGCCGGCGGGCATCGCCCGGAAGTGGACGCGGGTCATCGCCAGCATGGCCGGGAAGGTCAGCTTCGTCGCCTTGCCCGCGACGCTGTGGCCGGTGATCCCGAGCTCGATGTCGGCAAGGGCGACGGCATTCACCGGAGTCGCCGTGAAGCCGCCCTCATATTCGAGGACGAGGATGTCGCCCGGGGCGATCTGCGGGTAGACTCCGTCGAGCACCCATTCGCTGCGATAGGTGGCGACGGGCGCGGTCCCGGTCAGCGGGGAGAAGCGGGTCGGGCCCGCGCTCTGGGTGAGGATGCGCACCTCTATGGAGGCGAGCGGCTGGCCGGCAAGCCCGGCGGGGACCGAGGTGAAGGTCGCGACCCGGTAGTCGGCGCCGTCGGGCATTCGCTCGGGCCGCAGCTCGAGGACTCGGGCCCCGCCCGCCGCCGCGCCGTTGAGGACGAAGGCGACGGTCTGGCCTGCCAGCACGCCCGGCGCGCGCGGCGCGAAGGCGACGAGGCCGTCGAACGTCGCCGGGCGCACCGGCGCGAGCTCCCATTCGTTGAGGCGCGGATCGGCGACGGCGGCGGCGGCGGTCTCGAAGACCTGGGGGGGAATTCCGGGCACCCCCTTGCTGCGGAGGCGGGTGCCGGCGGGGATCTCGGCCGGACCCTTGTTCTCGGCGATCGCCGCCAGGGTGATCGCCGCAGCGACCGCGGGACGCGGCCGGTAGCCGATCAGCGCGGTGAGGCGATGGAGCGACGCGGCGTCCGGCGCGGTGCGGACGTAGCCGCGCGAGGCGAGCCGGCGATTGTAGAATTGGACGATGTCGAAGACGTAGGCCCAGCTTTCGAGCAGCATGACGCCGAGATCGTCGTCGGCGCGCGCGCTCCATCCCGCGAGCTCGGTGCGCTGGCCGGCGGTCGACAGGAGATGCTCGCGGATCTGCGGGAAGCCCAGGGCCTGGGGCGGCAAGGCGGCAAGGCCGGGCGGGACGGTGTCGCAGGGCGGGTAGATCTCCCAGTCGCAGGCGCAGCCGCTGGCGAGCGACGCGTCGGTGCGAAGGGCGCAGGCGAGGCAGCTCATGGCGTGCAGCACGCGCAGCCGGCATCGCCGAGCGCGCTTTCGCTGACGCGCACCCGAAGGGTGCCGCGTTCGGGATGGGCGGGATCGTTGTCGACCCGGAGGATCTCGTTCATCGCCACCGGCACCTCCGTATCCTCGAACTTCGCCCAGGCGGCGGTGCCGCGGCGCCTGAGGCAGATGCCGGTGACGCCGAGCACGCCGGGAACGGCCTGAACGGCCGCTTCGAGAGAGGCGCGGCGGAGCGGCTGGCCGAAGGTGAAATTGTCCGGGTCGAAGAACGGGCGCTTGCCCGGCCCGGTGCCGGTCAGGGCCTCGACCACCCGCTCGCGCACGTCGCCCGGATGCTGGCCGGGGACGAGGCAGAAGCTGATCTCGAGGTCCAGCGAGAGATAGAGGGGGTCGCGGATGCCCGCGTCGCGCCCGGCCATGCGGATCGAATCGACGAGGTTGGCGAACTCGGTGCGCTGCGACGGCGTGTAGGCGAAGGCGTCGAGCGGATCGGCGGTGACGAAGTGACGAAGCCAGCTGCCGGTCCAGCGGGTGCGGGCCCCGGCGCGCTGGGCCCAGGCGAGATCGCGTTCGGCGATCTGCTTGAAGTGGAGGTCGCGGACCGCGTTGAGCGGCATGGCGCGGTAGAATTCCGGGGCGTTCTGGCGGATCGTCTCCGCGCCCTCCGGCTCGACGCCCCCGGTCGCCGCGAGCGGGTTGCGGACCGCGGCCACCGGAAGCAATGCGGGGGCCCTCGCGCCGACCGGCGGATCGACCGACATCACCGCGCCCGGGCCGACGTTGGAGCGCGCGCCGTGACCGGTGCGGTAGGCGAGGGTGAAGACCGCGCCGTCCTCCGGCTCGCGGCCGAAATCGCCGCCGCCGAATCGCAGGGTGAAGCCGCGGTCGCCGGCATAATCGGCGTGGACGACGAAATCGCCGTTGCGCTGGTAGCGCACGATCGGCCGCCACATCCCCGGATCGAGGGTGAACACCCGGTCGTCGGGATCGGCGGAGAGGAGGCTGGGCGTGAAGTCCCATTCCGGCGGGGTGCCCACCGCCGCGTCCTGGGTCAGCCGCACCTCCGGGATCCGGAAGCTGCGCAGGCTGTGCTCGCCGATATGGGCGATGCCCTGCTCCTCGCTGCCGGCGAGGCCGTAGAGCAGGGCCAGGCTCCGTTCGCAGCACTCCCCGGCGGTGGGTCCCTGGCGCTCGACGGCGCGGGGCAGTGCGGCTGCGGAGGCGGGGGCCGCTTCCGCCGGGCCGATGCGGAAGCGCTCCTCGATGGTTAGCCCGGCGCGGGCGGGGGCGACGTTGCCGAGCAGCCGTGTCTCCGTGATGCGCAGCGCCCAGGGCAGCGCCTGCTCGGGCGCCCAGCGCAACCGGGTCAGGCGGGTAGGGTTGCCGGGGGAGAAGGGGATCAGCGGATCGACGACGTTCCAGTCGACGCCGGTGATCGTCACCGGCCACGCCCGGACCGGCAGGCCAAGGTCGGCCGGGCGCGACCAGAGGATCATCGTCCGACCCACCCAGGCTTGGCCGCCGAGCGCGCCGCCCGGAGGGATCTGGCTGTTGAGCGGCAGGCGGTTGTTCGCGCCCGCGGGAGCGAGCAGCAGCTCGGTGGCGCCGGCGGCAAGGCAGGGCTCCCCCGGATCCGCCATGTGCAGCGGCATCGCGTTCCACGCGGCGTGGGCGGTGAGGCGGCCGCCGTCGCGCAGGCCGTCGCCGAGCTCGAACGGGATTGCGGGCTTGCCCTCGGGGATCGCCCAGAAGGCGAGGCGGTCGCCATATTTGAAGACGAGGGCAGCGGAGGTGAGCGGCTGGTCGACGAGGTCGAGGCTGAGCAGGCAGGCCGCGTTCGAGCCCGGATCCGGCACGTAGTCGACCAGCCGGGCGAGTCGCATCTGGCTGCGGCGCTGGGTCGCCGTCGGCAGGTGCATCTCCCGCGCGTAGCGATCCTGGATGTAGGAGAATTCGTCGCCGAGCGCTGCGGCCAGCTCCTGGATCATCACGCCGAAATCGGCGGTGACCCGCTCTCCCCACTCGGGATAATAGCGCGCGGCGAAGTCGTTCAGCGCGCTGTTCAGGCTCTCGAAGTCGCGGGCGAGATAGTCGATCTCGACGTCGCGCGGCGCCGCGGGGGGACATTCGCAGTCGGGCTCGCAGTCGAAGCCGGTGTCGCAGCCTTGCTTGAACGAGAAGAGGACGTCGTTGAAGAAGGGGTCGATCGCCGGGTGGGCGACGTTCAGCCGGTAGTTGGAGAAATCGCCGGGGCGCGAGAATTTCAGATGGAGGGCGATACGCTGGCCGCCGCCGATCGGCACCTTGCGATACTCGGCCTGGAGCGGCGTCATCAGCGCCGCCGTCTCGCCCCCGCCGACGGCCGTCGCCGTCACGGCGCCTCCGAACGCCAGCGGCAGGGTGGCCGGATCGACCATGAAGACCTTGGGCGGCCCGTCCGCCGTGACGACGAGGTCCGGCTCGACGACGAAGAAGACGAGCAGCTCGGTCTGGTCGGCGGGATCGACGACCTGGACGAAGTCGATGCCGGTGAGGCGCGGCGTCGTCTGGTCGCAGAGCAGCCCGCGGCGGTCGAGGACGAGGACCATCAGGCCGTCACCTCCATCGACAGGAACTGCTCCTCGCCCTCCGCGAGGAGGACATAGTCTATCTCGACCAGAAGGGTCTCCTCCGCGACCCTGACCCGCACCTCGGTGGTGCGGATGTAGCGCGACAGCCAGCGGTTGAGCGCCTGCAGGACGATGGTCTGCACGAAGCGCTCGACGCCGACGTTGAGCGGCGAGAAGACGAGACGCCGGATGGACGCGCCGAACTCCGGCCGGTTGATCCGCTCACCCTGCGCGGTCATGATCGTCTGGATCACGAGCGCGCGGATATAGGCCGAATAATCGTCCTGCTCGGCGATCGTCCCGAGGCCGCGGTCGATCGCGAGCGGATAGGCGAAGTGGTCGAAGGCGGCCATGGCTCAGCTCCCCGTCACGTGCGGATCGGGCGTGGCGATGGTCATCGGGCTCGGCACGGGCGGCGTGCCCGGGACGATCGCCTGGCCGGCGCAGCCCTGGCCGATCGACGGAACGCCGCCGATCAGCACGTGCTGGTTGGGAACGATCCAATTGCCGACGGTGCTCGGCCCCGGGAACTGGACCACGTCGGCGGCCGTCGCGGCGAAGCCCATCTGCGTCTGGACGTGGGTGTTGGGGCTGACGAAGGCCGTCGCCGGAACCGCCGTCCCGTCCTGGACCCCCGCGGGCATCGTGAGGAGGCCGCCCGACATCAGACCACCGTCAGCGCGCCGTCGAGGACGTCGAAGCTCGCCTGGCTGAGCTTGGTCTTGCGGGCGCCGGCCGTCTGAAGGACGGAGCTCGCCTCGGCCGCCACCTCGCTTGCCGAGATGGTGAGCTTTCCGCCGCCGTCGGTCTTCTCGATGGTGAGCTCGCCGGCATCGTCGTCGATGCGCAGGACGAAGCTCTTCGTCCTCCAGAACTTGACCGCCGGCACCGCGTCGGCCGCGGCGACGGCGTCGTCGGCCCAGAAGCAGCCCACCCAGATCGGGAAATCGAGATTGCCGGCCTCGAACTCGACCCAGACATTGGCCTCCACGTCGGGTATCGAGAAGAAGCCCGAGCCGTCCGGATTGGCCATCGGCACGCAGGGCAGCGCCCAGATCGCCTGGTCGGCCATGATCGCCGGCACCTGCACCTGCAGCCGGCCCCGTTTCTGCGGATCCTGATTGTCGACGACGCGGCCGCGGAACTTGCCGAAGTAGCGGCTGGCGACGATCTCGGTGAGCCGCTCCAGATATTCCTCAACCATAGAGCGCCTCCGGAAGGGCGTTGCGCCGCAGGGTGAGGTCCATGAGGTGCCCCCATGCATTGACCACGTGGAGGACCTTCGAGACCTGGTAGCGTCCGCTGTGGACGAAGCCGGTCCCCTCCACGCGCACGATCTCGTGGGCCTGGACGACGCCGGGGAAGAGATGGGCGCTGGTGCTCGCCCGCGCGGTGATGAACCAGCTTTCGCTGGCGAGCGTGGCGCTGGCGTCGGCGCCGCGGTCCTCCGCGCTGCCCGCGCCGGGATGGTTGATCGTGCGCGTGACGTGGAAGCGGGCGAGGGTCGCCTGGGCCTCCTGGCCCTCCGGGTCGACCGGCGGCTGCTCGACCGCCGCCTCATGCTCGTCGTCCTCGCCGCTGCGGTCGTTGATGCCGTGGATCAGCGCCGCGGTCGCCTTCTCGACGTCCACGTCGAGGTCGAACGAGCGGATGTTGCGGCACTGGCCCTCGGGGACGTTGAGCCGGAGGACCTTCTCGCCCGTGCCGGTCAGCATGTCGAGCGTCGGCGCGGGCGAGGGAAACTCGACCCCGCCGGGGCCGCCATAGTCGGGAGACGGCTTGAAGGCCGCGGTCTCGGTGATGTCGAAGTTCGCGGTCGTCGAGGCGCGGGCGGCGACCGTGTAGGTGATCCAGAATTCGTAGTTGAGGCGACGGGCGAGGTCGTTGACGACGCGCAGGTCGGGCGAGCTCTGGTTCAGGGAGCGGGTGCCGTCCTCGAAGGTGATGGCGTCGCTGTCGCGGACGTCGAGGGCGAAATGGTGGTTCTGGAGGATGGCGCTGACGATGTTGGTCGCGGTCCCCGCCCAGGCCGAGGTGACGGCGGTGCGGTCCATCTCGATCCGGCGATCCTCGCCGTGCACCTCGAGCCAGCTGCCCGGGCCGCCGAGGACCGAGGAGGATTTGAGCTTGGTGATCGGCCCTCGGACGAGGCAGACCGACTGGTCGTGCTCGTCCTTGACCAGCACCGCGAGGATCTCGCCGGGCTGCAGCGACTGGGCGGAAAGGGCGGTGGGCCGGCCCTGGCAGATGTCCTCCTCGAAGCGGACGGCATATTTGGTCGCCTTGGAGAGCTCCTGCTCGACGCGGATCTCGGCGACGGCGTCGGCGAGCGTCGTGTCGAGCGGCGTGTTGGCCGCCGTGTGCGCGATGACGAAGCCGCCGGGCATCAGCCGCCCCGCCGCTGCGGGATGATCACCCGCTCGGCCTCGGCAAGGGAGTCCGGAAGGAGGGCGCCGTTGGCCTCGGCGATCCGCCAGAAGGCGGCGGCGTCCTCAAGATAATAATGGGCGAGGTGGTCGAGCCGCTGGTGCGCCTTCTTGCGATGCTGCCCCAGCTCGCCCTGGTCGGGGACCTCGGCCGGGGTGAGTGCGGCGACGCTGCGGCCCTTGCGGTCGGTGGCCGGCTCGGTCGTCGCGTACCTGACGTAGCGGCTCTTGGGATCGAAGACGGCCATGGCTAGCCCTGGACCAGTCCGGCTATGTCGAAGCCGGTGTTGACGAGATTGGCGACGGCGAGAAGGTCCTCCTGCAGCTCGTTGAGGTTCCAGCAGGCGATGGCGAGGTCGGAGAGGAAGCCCTCCCGGCAGCGGAATAGGTTCGGGGTCAGCACCTGGAGCTGGACCGTCACCTTGGCGTGGATCGGATAGAGCAGGCCGGTGAACATCGTCTCCTCGATGCTGAGCGAGGTCAGGCGCACCGGCAGCATCAGCCCCGGACCGAAGATCAGGAAGGTGATCGGCACGGTCGGGCGATGGGCGATCTCGCCGCCCTTGCCGACGAGGCTGGCGGCGCTCTTGACGAGGTCGCCGATCAGGCCCTGGCTCGGCTTGGCGAGCTTCTTGATCGCGGCGATCCGCGAGGCGACGCCGGTGGCGATGTTGATCGGATTGTCGACCTGGGCCGGGTCCGCGGCGTCGAGGAACAGATCGAAGCTGATCTTCTCGTCGGGCGGGTTGGGGCTGACGTCGGGCGCCGCGCCGCCCTGGGCGGAGGTGGTGGTGTCGAACGGATTCCACGGCGTCAGGCCGCGGGTGATCTTGGCCGGATTGTATTGGAAGAGGACGATGTTCGGCGTGAACAGGACGATGTCCGGGATCAGCTGGACGAAGGCGCCGGGCAGGTTGCGGGCGCCGGGCGGGAAGGCGGCGTCAGCCATGGCCGCCTCCTCCCAGCGCGTCCGACAGCGCCCCCGCGGCGGCGCGGCCCGGGGCGCTTCCGGCGGCGGCGAGGCGCAGGCGGCCGGCAAGGCCGCGCGCCGGGACGTCGGCGGGGACGGCGGCCGCGAACTCGGCGGCCGCCGCCTGCGCGGCTTCCGCGCTGGGCGCCCTGACGACGAGGCGCCGGATGTGCAGGGGCAGGCGCGGCTCAGTCATGGCTGGCCAGCTCCGCTCGAACCCGCCGGTCGAGGGCGCGCCCCTCCTTCGCCAGCTCGCGCTCCACGCCCGTGACGAGGTCGGCGAAGGCCGGCGCCGCGCGGCCGTCCCCGTCCCGGAGGAAGGCGGCGGTGAGCGCCGCGCCCTTGATCTGGGCCGGGCTGAGGTCGAGTGAGGCGAGGCGGGCGCACCAGCCCTCCAGCCTCGCCTCCGCGACTTCGGCGTCCGACAGGGCCGCGACGTGCCGGCGCCAGAGGCTTCGGCGCTCCTTCTCGCCCGGCGCGCCGAAATCGACCATGTGGCGGATCCGGCGGATGAAGGCGGGGTCGACATTCTCCTTCTTGTTGGTGGTGAGGATCGCCGCGCCGTCGAAATCCTCGATCAGCTGGAGGAGGTAGTTGGTGTCGGCGTTGGCGTGCCGGTCGAGCGCGTCGCGCGTCTCCGTGCGCCGGGCGAAGAGGGCGTCGGCCTCGTCGAACAGCAGCAGCGCGCCCGTCCCCTGCACCCGGCCGAAGATCGCCCGCAGGTTCTTCGCGGTCTCGCCGATATATTTGGAGATGGTCGAGGCGCAGTCGACCCGGACGAGGTCGACCTGCAGCTCCGCGGCGATCACCTGGGCGGCCATGGTCTTGCCGGTGCCGGGCGGCCCGTGGAACAGGATCGACTGGCCGAGCCCGCCATATTTGGCCCGCCGCTCGCCGCCGGCGAGGAGGCCGTCGCGGGCGCGCATCTCGGCGATGATCGCGCGGAGCAGCGCAAGCGGCCGGTCGGCGAGGACGAGGTCAGCCCAGCCGTAGGGCTGGCGGAGCAGCTGCGCGTCGCCCTGGAGGCGAGTCCGCGCCCGCTCGCGGATCCGGGCGCAGGCGGAGGCGGCGTCCTTCGGGCAATGCTCGGCCGCCGCCAGCAGGTCGGCCAGACGGGCGCCGGCGAGGACCCGGTCGGCCCCCGGGCCGTCGATCGCCGGCAGCGCCGGCCCGCAGGCGCTCCACACGGCGAGCTTGTCGGCCTGCGAGAGGGAGGGGAGGTCGACGGCGAGGTCGACGAGCCCCTCGGCGCGGGGCGGGGCGGCGCCCTGGTCGACGGCGACGAACTGCACCGGCGTGCTCGCGACCAGCGGGGCTCCGCCGAGCGGCGGGCGATCCCAGTAGAGGCCGTGGCCGGTAATGAGGGCGAGCC
This sequence comes from Alphaproteobacteria bacterium, assembly GCA_019232625.1. Lineage (GTDB taxonomy): Bacteria > Pseudomonadota > Alphaproteobacteria > Sphingomonadales > Sphingomonadaceae > Allosphingosinicella. Next base: position 98,014 of record JAFANP010000032.1, read on the forward strand.
GCTGGGCGCGCATGTAGAGGTCGGCATCCTCCTCGCCGGCGGCGATGCGGATCAGCCGGATGCCGAGCCGCTCCGCCACCGCCGCGGCGAAATGGACCCGGCCTGAGCCCGGCGGCGCCGCGAGCAGGACTCGGACGGACCGCTTCATCTCGGTCAGCCGGGCGATCTCCGCCGCGGCGGCGGCGGTCGGCCAGCAGGAGACCGGCAGGTCCGCCGGGACGATCGTGTCGGCGCAGGCGGCGAGGCGGCGGTCGAGCCCCGGCCGTCCGAAGGCGGCGGCGGCTATGTCCGGGTCGACGGCCAGAGCGGCGGCGGCGGCGCCCCCCGCCGGCCCGGCCTCGACCAGCGACCAGAGGACGAGCGGCGAGGAAGGCCGCAGGATGGGCTGGGCGTCATGGCCGAACAGCTCGATGACGAGGCGCTCGGTGAGCGGCGCCTCGCCGCGCCCGGAGAGGGCGCCGACGGCGGCGTGGAGGCCCGGATCGGCGGCGAGCGCCAGCCCGGCGTCGAGCAGGTCGCGTTCGGCGCCGGAGAGCCGGAAGAGGCCGGAGAGCCGCTTGCGCATCCGCCCCTCGGGCGCGGCCTCGAGCGCGGCGTCGGCGGCGGCGACCGCGCCGCCGAACCGCCGGCCCTCCGCCGAGCCTTCGGCCCATTCGCGCATGTGGTGGCGCCAGCCGGGCTCCGCCGTCGAGCCGCCCGCGCGGCGCCAGGCGTCGAACCGCGCGAGCGCGGCCCGGAAACGGGCGCAGAGCAGCTCGGCGACGGGCGCGGCCGCGGCGTCGGGGAGGCGGGCGACGAGGGGGGCGGCGCCGATCATGGGCCGGTCTCCAGCCAGAAGGGCTGCGAATCCACTCCGTTGACGCTGAGCCGGACGGTGTGGAGCCCCTTCTTGGCGACGTCGAACAGCGGCTGCGCCACGATCGTGTGCATCGTCGCCCGGAAGAGACCGTCGTTCTTCTCGGGCACGGGATCGAAGGAGGGGACTCGCTGATAGGCCTCGCCGTCGAGGATGAAGGCGAGATCGAGCCCGGCGGCGGTGAGGTCGAAGCGCGGCGAGACGTGGAAGGTGATGCGGTGGCGGTCCGGCGGGCCGGGGATCAGCACCGGCGCGTCCGCCTTGCCGAGCCGCGGAGCGATCTGGAACAGCACCTCGTTGCTGCGGCGGACGAGCTCGCGCACCTGCGTGCCCACGGCCTGCTCGCCGATCACCACGTCGGCGCGGGCCCGGTAGGTGCCCGGCAGGATGTCGAGCGTCGCCGGGTTGCCGTCCGCGTCGGTATAGGCGATCCGCCCGGCGAGGCGGACGTCGATGCGCTGGCTGTCGAAGGCGACTCCCCAGACGTCGGTGACTCCCCCCGGCTGCACGGCCTCGGGCAGCGCGATCTCGCCGCCGGGCACCCCGAGGGCGCGCCAGCTGTCGTGGCGGACGACGAGGCGGCGGCGGATACCGGCGGCGAGGCCCGTGCCGAGCAGCCAGAAATGGTTGGAGTCCGGGAAGGCGGCGTCGACCGCCGGATGGTCGAGGAAGGGCCGGCCCGGCGAAAGCTCGATCTCGTCGGGAAGGCTGCCGCCGAGCCCGGCCGGGCGCGCGAAGCGGAGGCTGCTGCGGCTGGCGGTGAGCGCGACGTCCGCCTTGAGCCCGACCCACTGGCCGACGGTGAGGACCATGTTCGCCGCGCTCTTGGCCGGCTCGGGCTCGAGCTGGACGAGCCGGACCTCGTAATAAGCGGCGAGCCGAACGGGCTGCTGCTGCTCGGTCGCCCAGTAAGCGAGCGCGTCCTCGGGCGTCAGCGGCCTGAGGACGATCTCAAGGCGCGTGTCGGCGTCGTCGAGGCCCGGCTGGAGGACCTTGGTGACGGTGCCGGCGACGTCTGCCACCGACGTATCGGGATCGACGAAGGCGAAATCGTGCAGCGTCTTCAGGGCGTGGCCCATGATCTGCTGCTCGGTCTCGGCGCGCTTGGGGGCGGTCTTGTGATGGGCGGTCATCAGATAGAAGAGGCTGAGCGACATGGGCGTCGTCGCGACGCTGTTGGGGTCGGTGCCTGGGCCCGGCAGGTTCTTGTGAAACTGGTCCTCGGCGATGTGATAGAGGTGGAGGTTGATCGTCCGGTCGGCATTCACCTGGTCCTCGGGATAGCCGAGGGACACCGCGACGGTCGGAGCCCCGTTCCCGGCGAGCCGGCCGATATTGGCGGTCAGCAGGGCCTGGAGCGAGGTCGACACCAGGGACAGGTCGGAGGTCGCCATCAGCGCCTCCTGAGGCCGTAGAGGGTGACGGCGGAGGGCCGGACCGGGAGCGGGCCGATGATCGAGGCCGCGGCGGCGGTGGCGGGTGCCGCGCCGGCCCCGGGCGCGGAGGGGCGGGCGCCCGCGGGCGGCGGCGGCGGGGCGACCTCGATCACCACCTCGTCGATGGTGACGCCGGCCGGCTCGGGCCGGGCGGGCGCCTCCAGCGGCGGCTCGGCGGGAAGAGGGCCGGCGGCGGCCGGCGGCGGCTCGGCGACCACGACCGGGGCGGGCGGGCTCGGCACGGCTTCCTCGGCGGGACGCGGAGCGGGACGCGCCTCGGTCGCGGGCACCGCCTCCGCCACCTGGAGGGCAGGCGTCGGCGATCGGGCCTCCCGGGGCGAGGCCGGCTCGGCGGGCTCGGGCTCCGGTGCCGGGTGGACGGAGGGTGTCTCCGCCTCGACCGGCGCTGGGGCGGCGGCCTCGCTCGCGTCCGGCGGCGGCGCCTCGGCCGGCAAGGGCTCGAAGTCGTGCGGGGAGATGTCGAAGGGCTGCGGCGGCAGGAAGCCGGCGGCCTCCGCTGCCGGCAGGGGCTCGGCGGCGGCGGCACCGCTCTCCATGCGCGGCGGATCGCGGTCCGGAGCCGCCAGCGGGGCCGGCTCGGACGTCTCGGGGACGGGATCGTGGCGCGGCACCGGTTCGAGGGCGCGCGGCGCCTCGGGCGCGACCGGCTGCGCCTGATCGGCGAGACGGACGTCGACGGCGGTCGGGGTGGGAAGATCGAACGCGTCCAGGCCGGAATCGGCGAGGCCGAGCCGCTGGTCGTGCTCGGCCAGCGGCGTCGCAAGAGGCGCCGCCGGAGTTGCGCCCGCAAGCGCCGCCGCGGCCGGCGCCGGGGCGACCCGGGCGAGGAGGCGCTGGAGGTAGGGGGTCATGCCGCCGCCACCCTGCGGCGGGCGGGGACGCTGGCCGCCGCCGCGAGCCGAACGAGGTCGTGCCGGTGGGCGCGCTCGAGGGCCAGTATCTCCGACAGGGCCCAGCAATAGGTGCGCGCCAGAAGGTCTATCTCGCGCAGCAGCATCGGCCGCTCGCGTTCGCAGCAGCGCAGGAAGAAGCGGCTGAGGTCGAAGGCGAAATGCTGCTGGGCGCGGCAGGCGGGGCAGGCGGTTTCGACCGTGTCGATCGCCGCGGGAGAAAGGCGCTCGAGCGCGGCCTCCAGCGCCGCGGGCGGATCGTCGCCTTTCTCCAGGGTCACCCGGTCGAGGAGGGCGAGGGGTCCGCCCGCCACCAGGTCGGCGATCCTGACGGCGCGAAGCCGGGTGCCGCCGGGAAGCGACTCCTCCTCGGCCGGTGGCGCCTCGCCGAGGAGGGCGTCGAGGACGATGCTCAGCTCGAAGGGCTTGCCGCAGCCGCCGCAGGCCTGGCGCAGCTCCGCCCGGTCGCCGAAGAAGGCGCGGTACAGGGCCTGGAACAGCCGGTCGCCATCGGCGAGGGTGAGGTCGGTGAGGTCGGCCGGCCTGAGCGTCCCGTCCGCTTCGGTCAGCGCGCCCGCCATCCATTCGATCGCCGCGCCATAGTCGCAGCCATAGAGGGCAAGCTCGTCGGCGCCCGTGAGCGGGCGCCAGCGCGCTTCCCGCCGGCCGCCGGCGCCGCTTGCGAGGTGGACCGGCGCGACCCGCATCAGGCCGCCGGCGTGAAGATCGCCGGATCCTCGCCCGCGAAGCCGGTGTCGCGGATGAAGCCATGATTCTGGAGCACTATGGTCTCGAACGCGAAGGCGTTCGCGTTGGCGTCGAGCTCCGGAAGGGCGGTATATTCCGACACCCAGCAGCCGAACACCTGCCACTTCATCACCGGCTGGCCCTTGAGGTTCAGGAGCTCGACGGTGAGGTTGCGGCGCATGCCGCTGAGGCTGACGCCGCCGTCCCCCTCGGGGGAGTAGACGGCGTTGGCCCATTCCTCGAACTTGCGGTCGAGGGCGAGGCCGCGCTCCAGGGTGATGGGCTCCGCCTTCGACTGGCCGGGGGAGTTGACGACGGTGCTCTCCATGCCGCCGCTGCGGTTGGTGATCACCTCCGTCGTTCGCTTGAGCGCGGAGACCTTGCTCACTCCGGCGACGAGCGTTGCGCCCATATACACCCGGAACTTGAAGTTCTTGTACGGGTCGATTTCCCGTGAAAAGGCTTGGATCGGCATGCTGCAGGCCCTCTTGTGGGGGAGTTGAAGCTCAGACCTCGATCTGGCCGGCGAGTTGCTTGACGGTGACGATCACGAACTCCGCCGGCTTCAGCGGCGCGAAGCCGACCTCGACGTTGACCTGGCCGAGGTTGATGTCGGTCTGGGTCGTGGTCGAGGCGTCGCAGGCGACGTAATAGGCGTCCGACGCCTTGAGGCCCTTGAAGGCGCCCTGGCGGAACAGGCCGTTCATGAAGGCGCCGGCGGCGAGCCGTATCTGGCCCCACAGCGTCTCCCCGTTCGGTTCGAAGACGGCGAACTGGAGGCCGCGATAGAGGCTCTCCTCGATGTAGAGGGCGAGCCGCCGGACGGGGACGTAGCGATAGTCCTGGTCTGGCGCCCCGTCATAGCCCATCATCGTGCGCGCGCCCCAGCTGGTGGCGCCCGACACCATCGTGCGCAGGGTGTTTATGGCCTGCGGGTTGGTGACCCCGTTCTCGGGGTTGGTGACGGCGAATTCGAGGTTGGAGACGCCGACCAGCGTCGCCTCCAGCCCGGCAGGCGCCTTCCAGATGCCGCGCCGGACGTCGGTATTGGCATAGACTCCCGCCATCGTTCCCGACGGGTCGAGGACGATCGGCTTGCCCTTGCTGTCGGAGGCGACGACGCGCGGCCAGTAGAGGGCGGCGTGATCGGTGACGACTCCCGAGCGCATCGCCAGGATGCCTGCGGCGGCGAGGTTGGCCGTGCTCCAATTGCCCGCGCCGGCGTCCGACGGCGGATCGACGATCAGGAAGGCGCGGCGGCGGTTGCAGAAGGCGCTCGCCGCCCCCCAAAGCGCCATGCGGTCCGCGTCGCTCTGGCGGATGGCGGTGCCCTGGGCGCGGGGAAGGACCAGCAGGTTGAAGATGTCCGCGGTCCGCTCCAGCTTGTCCCACGAATATTCGTAGTCGGCGGGGAGCGGCGGCTCACCGTTGTTTCCGGCCTGCGGCGCGGCGCGGTAGGCGCCGCCCGGGGTGGCGGGCCCGGGCGGGAGCGGGAGGCCGAGGCCGTAGCGGACGACGTTGGTGGGCGCCACGCCCGACTGGGCGACCTGGCCCGCCGTCTCGATCTTGAAGGTGCCGGTGCTGGTCAGCGCCAGCGACAGGTCGGCGTCCTGGTTGCCATATTGCGGCCGGACGCCGAGCCGGACCCCGGCGCGATAGGCCTTAAAGCCGCTCGCCGGGACATTGTTGATCGACGTGACGATCGCGTCGAGGCTGGCCCTGAGCGCGGCGAGGCTGCCGACGATTCCGGTCAGGCTCGCGTCGGCCGCAAGCTTGCCGGCGACGAGGGCGGGCGTGGCGGTGGCGTTGTGGCCGGCGCCGACCAGTTTCCAGTCGCCGAAATGGGCGGCGGTTTCGTCCGCGAAACTGTGGACGCGGGAGAAGGCGGTGGCGACCGAGTTGCCGGAATGGACTCGCGTCAGCACGCCGTTGGGGGCGGGGCGGAAGACCGAATAGCGGTCAGTCTCGAGCCCGCCGTTGGCGGCGCCGAGGCGGAGCAGCGCCGCCGCGTCCGACTGGACGGCGCTGGTGATGACCACCGGACCGTTGGCGGAGCTGATCTGGAGGACCTTGCCGCCCGCGGCGGCGGTGGCGGCGACCGCCACGGTGGCGGTCTGGCCGTTGTCGAGAAGGGCGGCGTTGATCTTGTCCTGGATGCCGGTGACGACGTCGCTCTCGGCGGTGAGGCCGAAGAGGCCCTTGAGGTCGACCGGCACGGTCGCGCCGTGGGCGACGCTGATCATGATCAGGCGCGGGTCGGTGCCGGTCATGTTGGCGTCGAAGAAGGTCTTGAGGTTCGAGAAGATGAGGCCCGATTCCGAAACATTGGCACCGCCGGGGAGCGGGGCGATGGTGGGATCGGCCTCGGCGCTGATCAGATCGCTCTGCTCGGTGAGGACCCGCGGCGCGTAATTGGCCGAAGCCGGGTCCATCGAAAGCTCTTTGAACGTCGCTTCGGAATCGCGCTTCGTCGAGCCGTCGCTCTGCACGACCTGGCGGAAGACGGTGAGGTTGAAGGTCCGCTCGGGATTGGCGGTCTCGTAATCCACCTCGACGCGCAGCAGGTTGCCGCCGCTCCCGGCGTCCTTGGCGCTGAGGATGAGGACGTTCTGGTTCGGCGCCGCGGTCGCACCCTCGGCGAGGAGGGTGCTGCGCGCCTTCATGTTGGCGCCGTCGGTGGCGTTGCGGGCGTTGCGCACGATCCACGCGGTGCTGCCGCCGTTGAGGAAGAACTGGCGCACCTGGTCGGGAAGCTCGCCGACATAGGGATCGCCGCCGAACAGGCCCTCGAACTCGCGATAGCTGAATATCCGCGTCGGGACGTTCACCGGCCCGGAGGGGCACATGCCGACGAAGGCCGCGACGGACGTCGCGACGCCGGAGATGGTGTGGACGCCCGACGGCGCCTCCTGGACGTAGACGCCCGGATAATCTGGCCTCACCGGCATCGCTCACTCCTGTCGCTGCATGGGTGGTTGTCGCGGGCGCGGCGCCGCGTAGAGGATCTCTCCCCCCGGGCCGCGCTGCTCTTCGAGGGCGCCTTCGCGGACGAGGCCCGACACGGCCTCGAGGACGGTCGCGCGCCCGATCGTCTGGCGCTGGTCGTACAGCCACCAGTTGATGATGCCGTCGATCGTGTCGCAGGCCTGCGGTCGCCGCTCGATGTAGCCGAGCAATTCGAACTGGACATAGTCCCGCGCTGCTCCCCCCATCTTGGCCAAAACGACCCTCGCTTCTGCGCCTGCAGCCCCTTTCAGCAAGCCGCGTGCCAATCCGCCGCGAAATGCCAAGTCCTTGAAATGGAAGGCTTTGGAGGAGCGGGCGAGGCGAAGGGGTGGGGCATCGCCGCCCCAGTGGCGGGCGCCCCAGCGGCGGGGCGCGGGAAATCGGCCGCGATTCCAGTCCGGTCGGGCCGGGGCGGAATTGCCCCCTGTCCGGTCGGGGCGAAGCGATTTACCCGCTTGTCAGTAAACGCGCCGCGGCGCAGTTAAGGACGCGAGAGCCGCCGGGGGGCGGCCGCGTCTCGGTGGGAGGATTCCTTTATGTCACGCTTTTCGGCGAAGCTCCTTTGCGGGAGCGCCCTGGTCGCCGCCGCCTTCATCGCCGCGCCCGCGTCGGCGCAGACCGTCACCCGCATCGTCGCCTTCGGCGACAGCTATGCGGACGACGGCAATTTCTTCGAGCTGACCGGGATACCGAGGCCCGCCGTCTATCCGAACGGCCGCTTCTCGGACCGGACGAACTTCGTCGACACGATGTCGCTGCTGCTCGGCGTTCCGGTGGACAATTTCGCCATCGGCGGCGCCTTCACCGGCAACGGCAACATCAACGGCGTCGGTCCGGGCTTCGTCACCGAATACCAGTCCTTTCTCGCCGGCGGCGGCCCGGCGGCCTTCCCGCGCGTGACCGGGCATTTCAGCCCGACCGACCTCGCCGTCATCTCGATCGGCGGCAACGATGCGCGCGCCTACGAGCGCAGCCTCGGCCTCAGCCCGACCTCGGCGCAGATCTCTACCCTGGTGACAGGCGCTCCGGCGCAGGCGGCTGTGCGGGTCACCGAGGCCACGGCGGGCGTCTCCGCCTTGGTCAATGCCGGGGCGCGCAACGTCACCTTCCTCGTCGGCGACGTCGGCCGCCTCCCCGAGGTGGCGGGGCTGCCGGTGGCTCAGGTCGGGACCGCTTATGCGAACGCCTTCAGCACCGGGATGCAGGCGAGCCTCTCCAACTTCGCCGCCGGCGGCGTCATCGTCAATTATCTCGACCTCAGCCAGGTCGGCAACGTCGTCCAGGGCAACCCGGCGGCCTTCGGCCTGATCAGCGCCGGCGCCTGCCCGACGGCCTGCCTGACCACCGATCCGTCGCTGATCGACAAATATCTCTTCTACGTCGACCAGGTGCACCTGACCTCGAAGGGCTTCGAGATCGTCGGCCGCTACGCCGTCCGCCAGCTCGAGGCGCCGCTGCAGCTCCAGGCCCAGACGGATACCGGCCTTCAGGCGGCGATGGCGTTCGGGTCGACCCTGTCCGGACGGATGGACCTTTCGGCGGCGCGCAGCGGCGGCGAGGGCGGCGGCCTCCGGTTCTTCGTCACCGGCAATGCGGCGAGCGAGCATCATCGCCGCGGCCTGATGAACCTCGATTACGAGATCGACACGGTCGGCGGAAGCGCGGGCCTCGAATATGAGGCGTCGGGCATCGTCCTTGGCGGCGCGGTCAATTACAGCCGGCCCAAGGCGGACATCGAGACGGCGAGCGGCGACGTCAGGGCCAAGGCCTGGCAGGTGGGCGGCTATGCCGGCTGGTCCGCCGGCGGCGCCTTCGTCCAGGCCTATGGCGGCTATGGCTGGCTCGACTACGACATCCGCCGGCAGGCCGTTGTCGACGAAATTCATGCCACCACCCACGGCACCAACCTCTTCGCGGGAGGAAAAGCGGGCTACCTCGTGGCGCTCGGCGGCGGGGGCAGGGTCGGTCCCGTCGTGGGAGTCCAATATGCCAAGGCGAAGCTCGACGGCTATACCGAGAGCGGCGACCCCGTCCTCACCCTGAACGTCGGCCCCCAGGAGGTTCATGCCCTCGTCGGCAGCGCCGGCCTCGAGGCGCGCGGGGACTTCACCTCCGGCGGCCTCGCCGTCCAGCCTTATGCCTCGGTCACCGCGGAGAAGGATCTCGAGGGCGACGGCCGCACCATCCGCTACGCCGGCACGCCGTCGCCGGGGATCGTCAACCGCTGGGTCCTGCCGGACCGGTCCAAGGAGACCTACGGCCGCTTCACCGCGGGCGCCAACCTCTCGCTCGGCGGCGCGGTGTCGCTCCAGGTCCAGGGCAGCGCTTCGTTCGGGCGCAACCAAGGCAACGACATGGGCGCCTTCGCCGGAGTGAAGCTGGGCTTCTGAGCGGGCGCGGCGCGGCGGGCAGGGGAAGGCGGCGCTTGATCCGGCGCCGTCTTCGGCCCACATGCACGCCATGCTGATCCAGACCGAGACGACGCCCAATCCCTCGACGCTCAAGTTCCTGCCCGGCCGCCGGGTGATGGAGGCGGGAACGCGGGACTTCGCGACGCCGGAGGAGGCGGAAGCCTCCCCGCTCGCGGAGGCGATCTTCTCGACGGGCGAGGTGGTCGGCGTGTTCTTCGGCCGCGACTTCATCTCGGTGACCGCGGCCCCCGGCGCGGCGTGGCGCGACTTGAAGCCGCAGATATTGTCGGTCCTGCTCGACCATTTCTCCAGCGAGGCCCCGTTGTTCAGGCCGGGGAGCGCGCACGGCATCGCCGTCGCTCCCGACGCGGACGTCGAGGGGGACGATCCGGCCGACGCCGACATCGTCGCGCAGATACGCGAGCTGATCGAGACGCGGGTCCGCCCCGCCGTGGCGCAGGACGGGGGCGACATCGTCTATCGCGGCTTCCGCGGCGGCACCGTCTTCCTCGCCATGCACGGCGCCTGCTCCGGCTGTCCCTCTTCCACCATGACGCTGAAGCAGGGGATCGAGAGTCTGCTGAAGCATTATGTGCCGGAGGTGGAGACGGTCGAGGCGGTCTGAGCCCCCGGCGGTGCGGGCCTTCGCTCCCGGGCGGTTCCAAGCCGAGCTCCGCTCACGGGCCGTCCGATGCCGCCGCTGACCCTCGTCATCGACACGGCCGGCCCGGCCTGCTCGGCCGCCCTCCTCCGGGACGGGGCGGTGGTCGACGAGCGCCATGAGCTGGTCGGCCGCGGCCACGCCGAGCGATTGCTGCCGCTGATCGCGGACCTGCTCGGCCGGGATCGGCCCGAGGCTATTCTCGTCGATTGCGGCCCCGGCAGCTTCACCGGCGTGCGGGTCGGCCTGGCCGCGGCGCACGGGCTGCGTCTCGGCTGGCAGGTCCCGCTGGCCGGCTATTCCTCGACCGCGCTCCTCGCCGCCGCGGCGGGAGGCGGCGAGGTGGGGGTTGCGATGATCGCCGGACACGGGCAGCTTTTCGTCCAGAGCTTCGCCGATGATCCCCTGCATCCCACCGACGCCTTGCGCTCCCTGCCTCCGGAAGAGGCGGCGGCGGCGATTGGAGCCGAGCTGGTGACGGGCTCGGCGGCCGGGCAGCTCGTCGCGCTGCGCGGCTTCGGCCGCGCCGCGCCGGCCGAGCTGCGGGCGGCGGAAGCGCGGCGGCTGCCGGAGGCGCTTCGGGTCCTGCCGCCCCGCCCAATCTACGGCCGGGCGCCCGACGCCAAGCCTGCCGCATGAGCCTGGCGGCGGGCCAGATCCTCATCGAGGAGGGCGGGCTGTTCGATCTCGACGCCGTCATGCAGGTGATGGGCGACAGCTTCGATCCGGCGTTCGGGGAGGCGTGGACGGCGCCGCAATGCGCCGGATTGCTGCCGATGCCGGGCGTGTGGCTTTCGCTCGCCCGGCGCGGAGGGACCGTCGCGGGCTTCGCGCTGTCGCGAGTGATCGCCGGCGAGGCAGAGTTGCTGCTGCTGGCGGTGAAGCGCGAATCGCAGCGCTTCGGCGTTGGCAGGAAGCTGCTGGAGCAGTTCATCGTCAGCGCCCAAAGACGAGGCGCCGAACAACTGCATCTTGAGGTCCGTGAGGGAAATCATGCGGTTACGCTGTACACGGAAGCCGGTTTCCGGGAGGTCGGCCGCCGAAAGAATTATTACAATGGCCGGGACGGTAAGCTATACGACGCGCTGACTCTGGCGCGACAGGCGGGGAGTTGATCCTATTGAGCGGTTTTCGAAATTTTCGCTTGAAGAAACCTCCAAAATGGATCATTCGTTGCGCAAAGGGGGCAGCGCTTCCGGAATTCCGTGTAAGAAATTTGGTGGGCAAGCATGGCTGAGACCAACGAACTGAACGAAACCCTCATCACCCTTACCGCCGACATCGTATCGGCCCACGTCAGCAACAACAGCGTCGCCGTCAACGATCTGCCCCAGCTGATCGGCAACGTGCACAACGCCCTGTCCGGGCTCGGCGCCAAAATGGAGGAAGCGCCCGCCCGGCCCGAGCCGGCGGTGTCGGTGCGGTCCTCGATCAAGCCCGACTTCATCGTCTGCCTCGAAGACGGCAAGAAGCTCAAGATGCTCAAGCGCCACCTGATGACGCACTATCAGATGACGCCGGACGAATATCGCCAGAAGTGGGGCCTCAACGCCGACTATCCGATGGTCGCGCCGAACTATGCCGAGCAGCGGCGTTCGCTCGCGAAGAAGATCGGCCTCGGCACCAAGCGCCGCCGCGCCGGCCGCGCCGCGAAGTAAAGGGGGGGGCGCCGGGGGGCGTGGGCCCCGGCAGCCTTTACGGGCCCCGCAATTGCGTTAAAGCATGTGTAGGATGACCCGCAGGATCGACATCGAAGGGCTCTGCGCGGAGAAAGGCCTGCGGATCACCGAGCAGCGCCGGATCATCGCCCGCGTCCTCTCCGAAGCGGAAGACCATCCCGACGTCGAGGCGCTGCACGGCCGCGCCTCCGCCATCGATCCGGGCATATCGATCGCCACCGTCTACCGCACGGTGCGGCTGTTCGAGGAGGCGGGGATTCTCGAGCGGCACGATTTCGGCGACGGGCGCGCGCGGTACGAGGCCGCCGACGCGACCCACCACGATCACCTCATCGACGTCGAGACGGGCAACGTCCTGGAGTTCGTCGACGACGAGCTCGAGGCGCTGCAGCGCCGCATCGCCGAGAAGCTGGGCTTCCGACTCGTCGACCACCGGATGGAGCTTTACGGCGTCGCCCTCGATCGCAAGAGCTGAGGCGCCGCCGGGCAGGGGCCGCACCCGAGGCGCGGCTTCGGTCGCGGCGGAGAGGCGCTGATGGGCGCGATCCGCCTCGGGTGGCGCGCCGGCCTGATAATGCTCGGCCTGCTGGCCTGTCTTCCCCTCCATTATGGATCAATTCTGGCAATGGGCCGGTCGCATTGGCCGCGCCGCTTCCTTTGGTGGGTCGGGCGCGCTGCCGGCATGCGCGCGCGCGTCGAGGGGACACCGCTGCCGCGCGATGTCCTGTTCCTCGCCAACCACCTCAGCTGGCTCGACATCATGCTGGTCGCCGGCGCCAGCGGGGCGGCCTTCGTTTCGAAGGACGACGTGGGGCGTTGGCCGGTGGTCGGGTGGCTGGCGCGCCTCAACAACACCGTGTTCGTCGCCCGCACCGCGCGCGGGGCGGTGAAGAGCCAGGCGGACGCGCTCCGCGCCGCCTTGGGGCGCGGCCAGCCGGTCGCGCTCTTTCCGGAAGGGACGACCGACGGGGGCCCCACCGTCCTGCCGTTCCGCGCAAGCCTGCTCGCCTCCCTCTTTCCGCCGCTGCCGGGGGTGCAAGTGCAGCCGGTCGCCATCGATTACGGCGCCGCCGCGCACGACCTGTGCTGGGTCGGCGACGAGGGCGCTCTCGACAATGTGCGGCGGGTCCTGTCTCGCCGCGGATCGACCCCGGTGACCCTGCGGTTCCTCGCTCCGATCGATCCCGTCGCCGCGGCCGATCGCAAGCGGCTTGCGGAAGGGGCGCGCGCCCGGATCCTCGCCGCGCTCGGCCGCGAGGCCCGCCCTTCCGGCGACGGGGCGGATCGCCTATAGGCCCCGCGATGACCGCACCGCGCACCTTCCACGTCAAGTCCTACGGCTGCCAGATGAACGTCTACGACGGCGAGCGCATGGCCGAGCTTCTTCAGGCGGGCGGCCTTGCTCCCCAGGAGGCCGGCGATGCCGACCTCGTCGTCCTCAACACCTGCCACATCCGCGAGAGGGCGGCCGAGAAGGTCTATTCCGAGATCGGCCGGCTGCGGCGCGAGGACGGTTCGAGTCCGATGATAGCCGTCGCGGGCTGCGTCGCGCAGGCCGAGGGCGCCGAGATCCCGCGCCGTGCGCCCGCCGTGGACATCGTCGTCGGCCCGCAGGCTTATCACCGGCTTCCCGACCTGGTCGCCGCCGCGGGGGAGGGTCGCCGCGCCCTCGACACCGACATGCCGCCGCTCTCCAAGTTCGCCGCCCTGCCGGCGCGGCGGAAGCAGGGGCCGAGCGCCTTCCTCACCGTCCAGGAAGGCTGCGACAAGTTCTGCACCTATTGCGTCGTCCCTTATACCCGCGGCGCCGAAGTCTCCCGCCCGTGGGCCGCCGTGATGGATGAGGCGAGGGCGCTGATCGACGCAGGGGCGAAGGAAATCACCTTGCTAGGCCAGAACGTCAACGCCTGGCGGGACGATGACGGGCGGGGCCTGGAGCAGCTGATCGTCGCCCTCGACCGCCTGCCCGGGCTGGCGCGGATCCGCTACACGACCAGCCATCCCAACGACATGACCGAGGGCCTGATCCGCGCCCATGGCGAGGTGGAGAAGCTGATGCCCTACCTCCACCTTCCGGTGCAGTCCGGCAGCGATCGCGTGCTCAGGGCGATGAACCGCAGCCACGGCGTCGAAAGCTACCTTCGCGTCCTCGAGCGGGTGCGCGAGGCGCGACGGGACATCGCGATTTCCGGAGACTTCATCGTCGGTTTCCCGGGGGAGACGGAGGAGGCGTTCGAGGCGACGCTCGAAATCGTGCGGGCGGTGAACTACGCCCAGGCTTACTCGTTCAAATACTCGCCGCGGCCGGGCACCCCCGCCGCAACCATGGAAGGTCAGGTTCCTCCCCCCGTGCAGGACGAGAGATTGCAGCGGCTCCAGGCCCTCATCAACGCCCAGCAGCTCGCCTTCAACCGGGCGACGGTGGGGAGGCGCACGTCGATCCTCATCGAGCGGCAGGGCAAGAAAGCGGGCCAGAAGATCGGCAAGTCGCCCTGGCTTCAATCGGTCCACGCGATCACCGACGCCGACATAGGGAGCCTCGTCGAGGTCGAGATCGTCGAGGCGGGGCCGAACAGCCTGTCGGCGACGCTTCCGGCGCCGAGGGCGGAATCGAGGCGCTCCGCCGGGGCGCGCGCCTCGCAGATGCCGGCCTTTGCCGGGGCGGCGTCCTGATGGCGCAGAAGAAGCCGGAATCCTCCCCCGGACCCCGCGCCCGGCTGGAAGTGGAGTTCGAGCAGCCGCACCTGCTGGGGCCGTTGTTCGGCGAGTTCGACCGCAACCTCGTCGCCATCGAGGACCGGCTCGGCGTCTACATCGCCGCGCGCGGCTCCAAAGTGCAGATAGAGGGCGAGCCGGAAGAGGCCGCCCGCGCGCGCGACGTGCTGATCGGGCTCTACAATCGCCTCGACGAAGGCCATGACATCGACGCGGAGACGGTGAACGCGATCATCTCCATGTCGGGGCAGCCGACGCTCGACGGCATCATCACGCCGGAGGTGGCCGAGCCGCCCAAGGTGATGATCCGCACGCGCAAGAAGACGATCGTGCCGCGTTCCAACATGCAGGCGACCTACATGGAGGCGCTGGCCCGGGACGACATGATCTTCGCGCTCGGCCCGGCCGGAACGGGCAAGACCTATCTCGCCGTGGCGCAGGCGGTCCAACAGCTGATCGGAGGCTCGGTCGACCGGCTGATCCTGTCGCGGCCGGCGGTCGAGGCGGGCGAACGTCTGGGCTTCCTGCCCGGCGACATGAAGGAGAAGGTCGATCCCTATCTCCGCCCGCTCTACGACGCGCTCTACGACATGCTGCCCGCGGAGCAGGTCGAGCGGCGCATCGCCTCGAGCGAGATCGAGATCGCCCCCATCGCCTTCATGCGCGGGCGCACGCTCAACGATGCGTTCATCATCCTCGACGAGGCTCAGAACACGACGCCCGCCCAGATGAAGATGTTCCTCACCCGCTTCGGCATGCGCAGCCGGATGGTGATCTGCGGCGATCCGCTGCAGGTCGACCTTCCCAATCCCGGTGCCTCCGGCCTCGGCGACGCCGTCGGCAAGCTCGAGGGGATCAAGGGCATCGCCACCGTCCGCTTCGGCGCGGGCGACGTCGTGCGCCACCCGCTCGTCGGCCGCATCGTCGAGGCCTATGAGGGGAAGCAGGCTTGATCCTCGTCGAGACCGACGTCTCCGAAGAATGGGACAGTAGCACCGACTGGCCGGCGCTTGCCCGCTCGGCCGTGACGGCGGCCGTCGCGGCCAGCCGCCACCGCGGCCTCATCGAGGCCGCTCTTCCCGTCGAGGTGTCGGTCAAGTTCACCGGCGACGACGAGGTCCGCAGCCTCAATGCGGGCTATCGCGGCAAGGACAAGGCGACCAACGTCCTCTCCTTTCCGATGGTGGAGGCGGACCGGCTCGGCGCGCTCCCGGCGGGCGACGGCGAGGTGCTGCTCGGCGACGTCGTCCTCGCCCACGGCGTCTGCAGCCGCGAGGCCTCGGAGAAGGAGACGGGCGTCTGCGCCCACGCCTTCCACCTCGTGGTGCACGGCACGCTCCATCTGCTAGGCTACGACCACGAGGGGGGCGACGTGGCCGCGGAGGAGATGGAGGGGGTGGAGCGCAAGGCGCTGGCGGCGGTCGGCCTCGCCGATCCCTACGAGGTGCGCGGCTGATGGCCGACGCGCGACCCGACGCCGCCGGCGCTCAGCCGTCCAGCTTCTGGCGGGGCCTTCGCACCTTCCTGTTCGGGGAGGAGAGCGAGGCGACGCTCCGCGAGGAGATAGAGGAGGCGATCGAGAGCCACGAGGGCGAGGTGCCCGCGGTCGGCGACCTGTCGCCGATCGAGCGGCAGATGCTGAGGAACCTTCTCCATTTCGGCGAGAGCACGGTGGCGGACATCGCCGTGCCGCGCGGGGACATCATCGCGGTGCCGTCGGCGATCGCCTTCGACGATCTCGTCCTCGCCTTCGCCGAAGCGGGGCACAGCCGGCTGCCGGTCTACGAGGACAGCCTCGACACGGTGGTCGGCATGGTACACGTCAAGGACGTCTTCGCGGTCCGCGTCACCGGGGTGGAGCCCCCGACCGACATCGCGACCCTGCTCAGGAAGCCTCTCTACGTGCCTGAATCGATGGGCGTCCTCGACCTGCTGGCGCGGATGCGCGCCGAGCGGGTCCACCTCGCCATCGTCGTCGACGAGTTCGGCGGCACCGAGGGGCTGGTGACGATCGAGGACGTGGTCGAGGAGATCGTCGGCGAGATCGAGGACGAGCATGACGAGGAGGCGCCCGGCATGCTGATCCCGGTCGAGGACGGCATATGGGACGCCGACGCGCGCGCCGAGCTCGAGGAGGTCGCCGAGACGATCGACGCCCGCCTCGGCGGAGTCGAGGAGGATGTCGACACGATCGGCGGGCTGGCGACGCTGCTGGCCGGACGGGTCCCGCAGCAGGGCGAGATCGTCGAGCACCCCAGCGGCTGGCGACTCGAGGTCACGGAGAGCGACGCGCGGCGGGTCTCCCGCCTGCGGCTCCACGCCCCGGCCGAAGGAGCGCTGGCCGAATAGGCCCGCTGGTCCTGCGCCCGCCGCTATGCTCTAAGCGCGCCAAGAGGAGGCGCGGGTGGCTTACGAACATGTTCGGTTGGAGATGAGCCCGGCGCAGGTCGCGACGCTGACCCTGGCGCGCCCGGACAGGCTCAACGCCCTTTCCGGGCAGACCGTGGACGAGCTCCGCGCCGCGGTGGAGGAAACCGGCCGCTCGGGGGCGCGCTGCCTGCTGCTGACGGGGGAGGGGCGGGGTTTCTCGTCCGGCGCCGACCTGGCGAGCGGCGGCGGCCTTCCCGAGGATGCCGGCGCGGCGCTGGAGAAGCATTTCAACCCGCTGGTCGAGGCCCTGTTCGCGCTGCCCATCCCGGTGGTGGCGGCGGTGAACGGACCCGCGGCCGGCGCCGGCTGCTCGCTTGCCTTGGCGGCGGACATCGTCATCGCCGCCCGCTCGGCCTACTTCCTCCAGGCCTTCGTCAACATCGGCCTCATCCCCGACGCCGGCGCTACCTGGCTGCTGCCGCGCCTCGCCGGGCGCGCGCGGGCGATGGAGATGATGATGCTCGGCGAGCGCATCCGCGCGGAGCAGGCGCAGGCCTGGGGCCTCGTCTCCCGGGTGGTGGATGATTCCGACCTTGCCGCCGAAGCGGTGACGCTTGCGACGCGGCTGGCGCAGGGCCCCACCGCCGCCTTCGGCCTTATCCGCAAGCTCGCCCGCGAGGCGGATCACCTGCCGCTTTCGGACGCGCTCACCGCCGAGCGGCACGCCCAGCGGGAAGCCGGCCGGACCGAGGACTTCCGCGGCGCCGTCATGGCCTTCCTCCAGAAGCGGCCGGCGCGGTTCGAGGGACGGTAGCGGGTCGGGAGAATTGCCTCGCCCGCGCCCCCGGCTTAAAGCACCGGCCATGGCCACGACCATTGACGAACTGGAATCCCGCCGCCGCCGCGCGGAGCAGGGCGGGGGCGAAGCCCGCATCGCCGCGCAGCACGGCAAGGGGCGGCTGACCGCGCGCGAGCGGCTCACGGTGCTGCTCGATGAAGGCAGCTTCGAGGAATATGACATGTTCGTGGAGCATAATTGCTCCGATTTCGGCATGGAGACCCAGAAGGTTCCGGGAGACGGGGTCGTCACCGGATCGGGGACGATCAACGGTCGCCTCGTCTACGTCTTCGCGCAGGACTTCACCGTCTTCGGCGGCTCGCTCTCCGAGCGGCACGCGCAGAAGATCTGCAAGGTGATGGACATGGCGATGAAGGTCGGCGCACCGGTGGTCGGCCTGAACGACAGCGGCGGCGCCCGAATCCAGGAGGGCGTCGCGTCGCTCGCCGGCTATGCCGAGGTGTTCCAGCGCAACGTCCTCGCGTCCGGCGTCGTCCCCCAGATCAGCCTGATCATGGGGCCGTGCGCGGGGGGCGCCGTCTATTCGCCCGCCATGACCGACTTCATCTTCATGGTGAAGGATTCGAGCTACATGTTCGTCACCGGCCCGGACGTGGTGAAGACCGTGACGAACGAGGTCGTGACGCAGGAGGAATTGGGCGGGGCGGTCACCCACACGACCAAGTCGGGCGTCGCCGACGTCGCCTTCGAGAACGACATAGACGCTCTGCTCGCGACGCGCGATTTCTTCGACTTCCTGCCGCTCTCCAACCGCCACGAGGTCCCTGAGCGGCCGTCGGAGGATTCCTGGGACCGGACGGAGGAGAGCCTCGACACCCTCATCCCCGACAGCGCCAGCAAGCCCTACGACATGCACGAGCTGATCCGGAAGGTGCTGGACGAAGGGGACTTCTTCGAGATCCAGCCCAATCATGCCGCCAACATCATCGTCGGCTTCGGCCGGGTCGAGGGGCGCACCGTCGGCATCGTCGCCAACCAGCCGATGGTGCTGGCCGGAGTGCTCGACATCGCAAGCTCGAAGAAGGCGGCGCGCTTCGTCCGCTTCTGCGACGCCTTCGACATCCCGATCCTCACCTTCGTCGACGTTCCCGGCTTCCTTCCCGGCGTCGCCCAGGAGCATAACGGCATCATCAAGAACGGGGCGAAATTGCTCTTCGCCTTCGCCGAGGCAACGGTCCCCAAGATCACCGTCATCACCCGCAAGGCCTATGGCGGCGCCTACGACGTCATGGCGTCCAAGCACCTGCGCGGCGACCTGAACTACGCCTGGCCCTCGGCGGAGATCGCCGTGATGGGCGCCAAGGGGGCGGTGGAGATCATCTTCAGGAAGGACATAGGCGATCCCGCCAAGATCGCCGCCCGAACGAGCGAATATGAGGCGCGCTTCGCCAACCCGTTCGTCGCCGCGTCAAAGGGCTTCATCGACGAGGTGATCATGCCCCACTCGACCCGCCGGCGGATCGCGCTGGGCCTTCGCAAGCTGCGCGGCAAGCAGCTCGAGAATCCCTGGAAGAAGCATGACAACATCCCGCTCTAGCCGGGTCGCCGCGGGCGGCGCGACGGCGGCGTCTTCCCGCGCCGTCTCCGCCTCATGAGCTCGCGCTACGATTCGCTCGAGCGGCTGCAGCGCCTGCGGGAGAGCGGGGCGCTGACGGACGAGGAATTCCAGGCCGAGAAAAGGCGCCTGCTCGGCCATGGGGTGGAGGAGCCGGAAGAGACGCCCGCGGCGGCCGGTACGGAGACGGAGACCGGGGAACGGGTCGTCGAGATCGAGGAGGCGCCGCAGTCGCGCCTGCCGCTCTTCTTCCTGATCGGCGCCGGCATCCTCATCGTCGCCATCATCCTCGGGCTCCTGCTCGGCCGGTTCGTCAGCGGGCCGGGCAGCGACAAACTCGGCAACGGCGTGCTCACGCAGGAAAATGTCGCGGAGCCGGCGAACGTCGCCCAGCCGGAGGCGCCGCCCGACGTGCGCAGCCTGGCGCCCGAGGAGCAGCTGGCCCGCGCGTTCGAGGCGGCGTTCGGCAGCCGCGGCGCGGCCTCGTTGAAGGTCGACGCCAACAGCGAGGCGGGCGGCGAGAGCTTCCTGGAATCGGTGCGCTACACGCCCGGCCGTCTGGTCTGGACGGCTTTTGGTCCCGTGCTCCTCAGCGAAGGCAAGGTGGAGGATCCCTCCCATGCAAGCACCGGCAAGATCGCCGTCCATTATCTGAAGCCGGTCGGCGACCGCTTCGAGGTGGCGCGCGCCTTTCCCGCCGGCGTCGTCACCGGCTCCTCCGGGACGGTGGCGCGCTGGAGCGTCAGCCCGCGCTTCTCCGACTGGCCGATGATCGTCTCGGAAGGAGGCGGGATGTGGCAGGGCTATGCCTGCTCCTGGGCCAAGCTCACCGAGGTGACGCCGCAGGGCCCGGTCGATCTTGCGACCGTTCCCCTCTCCTACGACGACACGGGCGCGAAAGGGGACGAGGGAGACGCGACGACGATCGAGGGTCGGATCATCAACGTCGACAGGAACCAGTCGTTCGACGTCGTCTACAAGGGCTCCCGCTCGTTCAGCGAGCATTGGGTGCGCAGCGGCAGCCATTACCAGGTGGTCGGCGGCAAGTCGCAGATGGAGACCTGCTGAGATGACGGAGTTCGAAGGGCAGGACATGCTCGTCGGCCTCGTCGCCTTCGGCACCGTCCTGTGGATCCTGTGGACCCTCAAGCGCGGCCTCGGCGAGGCGCGGCTGCCGATCGGCCGCGCCTACGTGCGGCGGGACGAGCGGCCCGGCGCCTTCCGGCTTCTTTTCGGCGTCTACGTCGCGGCCGCGTTGCTCATCGCCTTCATTTCCCTGGATCTCCTCCTTCACATCAAGACGAGGTTCGCATGAAGCTCGGCCGCCTCAACCATGTCGGCGTCGCCACCCCCTCGATCGAGCGGTCGATCGCCTTCTACCGCGACGTGATGGGCGCCGAGGTGATCCGCGAGCCGTTCGACCTGCCGGCGCAGGGGGTGAAGGTCTGCTTCGTCGACACGTCCAACAGCCAGATCGAGCTGATCGAGCCGCTCGGGGAGGCGAGCCCGATCCACGGCTTCCTCGCCAAGAACCCGGCCGGCGGCCAGCACCATCTGTGCTACGAGGTGCCGGACATCAACGAGGCCAAGGCCTGGTTCGAAGCCAAGGGCGCGAAGGTCCTCGGCGAGCCCCGCATCGGCGCCCACGGCACCCCCATCTTCTTCGTCCACCCGCGCGACATGGGCGGAGTGCTGACCGAGATCATGGAGAGCCCGGAGGCGCCGCACTGACTGGCGGTTTCGCCGAAAAGAGCGTAGGAAAGCGGCATGACTCAGTCGAAAACGGTGGTGCCTCTCGAGATCGACCCGGCGGACCTCGCCGATCTCGAGGAATGGGCGCGCAATCGGGAGGAACCGCTCGAAGCGCTGCTACAGGAGGCATTGCAGGAATATCTGCGCTACACACGCGCTGACATTGCCGACCTCGAAGAACGGATGAACGGGCCTTTCTACACGCTCGAGGAGGTGAAGGCCCGACTCGCTGAGCGACGGCGCCGGTACCGGTCTGAAGCCGCCGAATAGTGCGCTTCGATCTCTCGGCGCGAGCCGAAGCGGATTTCGAACGCATTTACAGCTTCAACGTGGAGCGCAGTCTCGATTGGGCCGACCGCGTTGAGCGGCGATTGCTCGCCCGGATCGATTTCCTGACCGCGACGCCCTCCGCAGGGCGACCTCATCGTCCATCGGGAGTACGTCGGCTTTCTGTGGCTGACATACAATATGTCATCGATTACCGGGTGACGGCCGGCGCAATTGAGATATTGCGCATTCAAAGCACCCGGGAAATGCGTTGAGCACCGACAAACCCACCCGCGCCGACTGGAACGCCGCCGCCTCGAAGGAGGTGAGGGGCAAGGACATCGTCTGGCACACGCCGGAGGGAATCGACGTCCGGCCGCTCTATACCGGAGAGGATCTGGCGGGGGTCGATCCCGGCCTTCCGGGCTTCGCGCCCTATACCCGCGGGCCCTATGCCTCGATGTACACCGGCCGGCCCTGGACGATCCGGCAATATGCCGGCTTCTCCACCGCCGAGGATTCGAACGCCTTCTACCGCCGCAACCTCGCGGCCGGTCAGAAGGGGCTCAGCGTCGCCTTCGATCTCGCCACCCACCGCGGCTACGACAGCGATCATCCCCGAGTCACCGGCGACGTCGGCAAGGCCGGGGTGGCGATCGACACGATCGACGACATGAAGATCCTGTTCGACGGCATCCCGCTCGACACCATGTCGGTCTCCATGACGATGAACGGGGCGGTGCTCCCCGTCATGGCCTTCTACATCGTCGCCGCGGAGGAGCAGGGGGTCCGCCAGGACCAGCTCTCCGGAACCATCCAGAACGACATCCTGAAGGAGTTCGCGGTCCGCAACACCTACATCTACCCGCCCGAGCCCTCGATGCGGATCGTCGCCGACATCATCGCCTACACGTCGGAACACATGCCGCGCTTCAACTCGATCTCGATCTCCGGCTATCACATGCTCGAAGCCGGGGCGACGGCGGTTCAGGAACTCGCCTTCACCCTCGCCGACGGAATGGAATATGTCCGCGCCGCGCGCGCCAAGGGGCTGGAGGTCGACGCCTTCGCGCCGCGTCTCAGCTTCTTCTTCGGGATAGGCATGAACTTCTTCATGGAGATAGCGAAGCTGCGGGCCGCGCGCACCCTGTGGCACCGGATCATGACGCAGTTCGGCGCACGCAATCCCAAGTCGCTGATGCTTCGCACCCACTGCCAGACGTCGGGCGTGTCGCTCACCGAGCAGGACCCCTGGAACAACGTCGTCCGAACCACCGTCGAGGCGATGGCGGCGGTGCTCGGCGGCACCCAATCGCTCCACACCAACAGCTTCGACGAGGCGATCGCCCTTCCGACGGATTTCAGCGCGCGCATCGCCCGCAACACCCAGCTCATCCTGGCCGAGGAAAGCGGCATCACCAACGTCGCCGATCCGCTCGGCGGAAGCTATTTCATCGAGAGCCTGACGAAGGAGCTCGGCGACAAGGCGTGGGCGCTGATCGAGGAAGTGGAGGCGATGGGCGGGATGACGGCCGCCGTGCGGGACGGCATGCCCAAGCGTCGCATCGAGGAGGCGTCGGCCGAGCGCGCGGCCAAGGTCGACCGGGGCGAGACGGTGATCGTCGGCGTCAACCGCTACCGGCTCGAGGACGAGCAGCCGATCGACATTCTCGAGGTCGACAACGACAGGGTCCGCACCGGCCAGATCGCCCGAATCGAGCGGGTCCGCGCGGGGCGCGACGAAGCCAGGTGCCGCGCGGCCCTGCAGGCGTTGACCGACGCGGCGCGCGTAAGTCCTCCCCCGGAGGGGGAGGGGGACCGGGCGGAGCCTGGTGGAGGGGCTGCGCCGGCCTTCGTGCCCGCCCCTCCACCGGCCTCCGGCCGGTCCCCCTCCCCGTCCCGGGGAGGACAGGAAAGCAATCTTCTCGCCCTTGCCGTCGAATGCGCCCGCGCCCGAGCGACGCTCGGCGAGATCAGCGGCGCGCTGGAGGAGGCCTGGGGCCGCTACGACACCGTTCCGGAGCCTGTCCGCGGCATCTACGGCGCGGCCCATGAAGGCGACGCGCGCTGGCAACGGGCCGAGGCGGGGGTCGAGGCGGTCGGACGCAGGCTCGGGCGCAAGCCGCGCCTTCTCGTCGCCAAGATGGGACAGGACGGCCACGACCGCGGCGCCAACCTCGTCGCCTCGGCCTTCGCCGACCTCGGCTTCGAGGTGGTTCCGGGGCCGCTCTTCCAGACGCCGGAGGAGAGCGCCCGGCTCGCCATCGAGCGCGACGTCGACGTCGTCGGCGCTTCCAGCCTCGCCGCGGGCCACAAGACGCTGGTCCCCGAGCTGATCGGTCAGCTGCGCGACCTCGGGCGCCCCGACATCAAGGTGGTGGTCGGCGGCGTCATCCCCGCCCAGGATTACGACATGCTCCGCGAGGCGGGCGTGCAGGCGATCTTCGGCCCCGGCACCAACCTGGTCGACGCCGCCGGCGAGGTGCTGAAGCTCCTCGGCCACAACATGCCGCCGCTGGACCAAGCCGCCGAATGAGCGACGTGCACGAGATCGGGAGCCCGTCCCTCGAGGCGGAGGGAAGGAGCGACTGGACCCGGGACGAGATCCGCGCCCTCTTCGACCTGCCGTTCCTCGACCTGCTGTTCGAGGCGCAGACGGTCCACCGCCGGCACCATCCGCCCAACGAGGTCCAGCTTTCGACCTTGCTGTCGATCAAGACCGGCGGCTGTCCGGAGGATTGCGCCTATTGCCCGCAGAGCGCCCATTACGACACCGGCGTGGATGCCGAAAAGCTGATGCCGCTCGATAAGGTGCTGGCTGAGGCTCGCACCGCGCGCGACGCCGGCGCCAGCCGTTTTTGCATGGGCGCCGCCTGGCGCTCGCCGAAGGATCGCGATCTCGACCGCGTCTGCGCGATGATCGAGGGCGTCAAGTCGCTCGGCCTCGAGACCTGCGTGACGCTCGGCATGTTGACAGAGCCGCAGGCGCAAAAGCTGAAGGCTGCCGGCCTCGACTACTATAATCACAACCTCGACACCTCGCCGGATTTCTACGGACAGATCATCTCCACTCGCACCTACGAGGACCGGCTGGAAACGCTGGAGCATGTGCGCGCGGCTGGGATTCACGTCTGCTGCGGCGGCATCGTCGGCATGGGTGAGAGCCGTGAGGATCGCATCGGCATGATCGCGACGCTCGCGAGCCTGCCCGAACACCCGGAATCGGTTCCGATCAACATGCTGGTGCGGGTCGGCGGCACGCCGCTGGTGCAAGTCGATGCGCTCGATGCGCTTGAGTTCGTGCGCACCATCGGCGTTGCCCGCATCACCATGCCAGCATCGGTGGTGCGGCTTTCGGCTGGGCGCGCAGAGATGAGTGAGGAGACCCAGGCGCTCTGCTTTCTCGCCGGCGCCAATTCGATCTTCTACGGGCCGAAATTGCTGACCACGCCGAACCCGGCGCAGGATCGCGATCGCGCCTTGATGGACAAGCTCGGGCTGGTGCCCCGCTTGTAGAGCCCCAAGCAGCCGAAGAGGGCTGGCGTGGTCAATCGACAAGGCCATTTTGCCTGGTACGAGTTGATCACCACTGATGTTGCCGGCGCCAAGGCTTTCTATACCAACGTGATTGGATGGGGCGCGCACGATGCTTCCGCGCCGGGCGCGACCTACATGTTGTTCGCAGCCGGAGGTACACCG
>JAFANP010000006.1 GCA_019232625.1 Alphaproteobacteria bacterium
CTGCACGAATGGAGTAACGACTTGGGTGCTGTCTCAACGAGAGATCCGGTGAAATTGTAGTTTCGGTGAAGATGCCGAATACCCGTGGTTGGACGGAAAGACCCCGTGAACCTTTACTACAGCTTGACGTTGAAGTTCGGTGCTCGTTGTCCAGGATAGGTGGGAGCCTTTGAAGCGGAGACGCCAGTCTTCGTGGAGGCAACCTTGGGATACCACCCTTCGTGTTCTGGGCTTCTAACCCGCTGCCGTAATCCGGGGCGGGAACAGCGTCAGGTGGGTAGTTTGACTGGGGCGGTCGCCTCCCAAAATGTAACGGAGGCGCACAAAGGTTCCCTCAGCACGGTTGGAAATCGTGCGCAGAGTGCAAACGCATAAGGGAGCTTGACTGCGAGACAGACATGTCGAGCAGGCACGAAAGTGGGTGTTAGTGATCCGGCGGTAACTGGTGGACGTGCCGTCGGTCAACGGATAAAAGGTACTCCGGGGATAACAGGCTTATCCTTCCCAAGAGTCCACATCGACGGAAGGGTTTGGCACCTCGATGTCGGCTCGTCGCATCCTGGGGCTGAAGCAGGTCCCAAGGGTTGGGCTGTTCGCCCATTAAAGCGGTACGCGAGCTGGGTTCAGAACGTCGTGAGACAGTTCGGTCCCTATCCACCATGGGCGCTGGAGGCTTGAGAGGAGTTGTTCCTAGTACGAGAGGACCGGAACGAACGCACCTCTGGTGGACCGGTTGTGGCGCCAGCTGCATTGCCGGGTAGCTAAGTGCGGAAGGGATAACCGCTGAAAGCATCTAAGCGGGAAGCCTCCCTCAAGATAAGTTATCATAGAGCCGTCGAAGACCACGACGTTGATAGGCCGGATGTGGAAGTGGGGTAACCCATGGAGCTAACCGGTCCTAATTGCTCTATTCGCGCTTGATGAATCCCACCATCAACGACAGCTTTGGCGAGCTGAGGCTTCGCCGAGCCACGCTGGTTCCCATCAAAGCAGTGCTTTGAAGGGACCCCCATGCGTGGACCGGGGAAGGCCGCCGCGGCCGCTGTCGCAGCAGATACTCAGTGCACGATTTCTAGAACACTCTATGCGCAGGCCCCATAGCTTGGTGGCCATAGCGTCTGTGACCCACCCGATCCCATCCCGAACTCGGCCGTGAAACCAGACAGCGCCGATGGTACTATCGCCTAAGCGATGGAAGAGTAGGTCGTCGCCAGGCTTTGCGGCCTGCGCCTAGAGTGAACCCATTCGCATTGTCCTCGAGCCGCAAGGCAGCCCGCGTGAAGCGTGCCGCCGGGCGGCTCAGCTGGTGTTGGCGCGGGATGGAGCAGCCCGGTAGCTCGTCAGGCTCATAACCTGAAGGTCGCAGGTTCAAATCCTGCTCCCGCAACCACCCTTACGACCCGCCCTCGTGGCGGGTTTTTTTGTGCCCGCGCGGCGCCCGCCGCCGCGCCCAGGCCGTTACGGTTGCGCACCGGCGGCGGACATGCTTCACTTCCTCCCTCGAAAAAAGGGGGACTGCTCATGGCAAGTGATCCGACGGGCTCCGAGCCCACGCCGCCGCCCGTATCGCCGGCCGCGACGCCGCCGCCCGCTTATGGCGGCGCGCACGCCTCGCTCGTCGAGCGGGCGAAGAACATCCTTCTCCAGCCCAATGCCGAGTGGGACCGGATCGATGCCGAGCCCGACACGATCGCCGGCATTTACCAGCGCTACGTCTTCATCCTCGCCGCGATCGGGCCGGTCGCCAAGCTGATCGGCAGCCTCGTCTTCGGCTACCGCTTCCTCGGCATCGTCTACCGGCCGAGCCCCGTCGCCGCCATCGCCCAGGCGGTGGTCGAATATGCCACCGCGCTCGGCGGCGTCTACGTCATGGCCATGATCATCGAGGCGCTGGCGCCGAACTTCGGCGGCATCAAGAACCGCACCCAGGGCTTCAAGGTCGCCGCTTATTCGTCGACCGCGGCCTGGCTCGCCGGCATCTTCTGGATCCTGCCGCCGCTGGGGATGCTGAGCATCGTCGGCCTGTACAGCCTCTACCTCTTCTGGGTGGGGCTTCCGAAGCTGATGAAGGTGCCCGCGGACAAGGCGGTCGGCTACACCCTGATCGTCATCGTCGCCGCGATCGTCGTCTTCATGGTGATCGGCTATATCGGCGCCGCGGTGGCCAGCGGCTTCGCCGGACCGGTGCCGAGCGGCTCCCTCTCTCTGGGCTGAGCTGCCGAGACCGACGTCCGGACGCGGCCCCCTTCAGCCGAAGAGGGCCGCCTCCACGTCCCGGCCA
This sequence comes from Alphaproteobacteria bacterium, assembly GCA_019232625.1. GTDB lineage: Bacteria > Pseudomonadota > Alphaproteobacteria > Sphingomonadales > Sphingomonadaceae > Allosphingosinicella. The sequence continues at coordinate 2,282 of JAFANP010000006.1, forward strand.
AGCGCGCCGTCCAGAACGGCGGCCTTCGCCCAGGCGAGGTCGTCGGCAAGGTAGCGGTCGCGCACATAGGGCGGCACCGCCGCGCGGATCGCCGCCCGCGCCGTCTCGATGGCGGGCGCGCTCGCCAGCGGAGCATGGAAGTCGAGCCCCTGCGCCGCGGCGAGGAGCTCGACCGCGACGACCCCCGCGGCGTTGCCGGCGATCCGGCCCGCCTTCACCGCCGCGTGCGTCGCCATCGAGACATGATCCTCCTGCCCCGCCGAGGTGGGGATCGTGTCGACGCTCGCCGGGTGGGCGAGGCTCTTGTTCTCGGAGACGAGCGCCGCCGCCGTCACCTGGGCGATCATGAAGCCCGAATTGACGCCGCTGTCGGCGACCAGGAAGGGCGGGAGGCCGCTCATCTTCGGGTCGACCAGCACCGCCGTCCGCCGCTCGGAGATGGAGCCGACCTCGCACAGCGCCATGGCCAGCATGTCGGCCGCGAACGCCACCGGCTCGGCGTGGAAATTGCCGCCGGACAGAGCCTCCTCGCCGAACAGAAGGGGATTGTCGGTCACCGCATTGGCTTCGATCTCGAGCGTGCCGGAGACCTGGCGGAGCAGGTCGAGGCAGGCGCCCATCACCTGCGGCTGGCAGCGGAAGCTGTAGGGGTCCTGCACCTTGCCGCAATCGTCGTGGCTGTGGCGGATCTCGCTCCCCTCGAGCAGGCGTCTCAGTATCTCCGCCACCGCGATCTGGCCGGGCTGGCCGCGGGCGGCGTGGATTCGCGGGTCGAAGGCGGCATCGGTGCCCTTCAGCGCGTCGAGCGACATCGCCCCGGCGACGAGGGCGGCGGCGAACACGCGCTCGGCGGTGAACAGGGCATCGAGCGCGGCGGCGGTGGAGACCTGGGTGCCGTTGATCAGCGCCAGCCCTTCCTTCGGGCCGAGCGTCAGCGGCTCGAGGCCGAGCTGCGCGAGCGCCTGAGCCGCCGGCAGGTCGCGTCCGGCGAGGGCGACTCGGCCCTCGCCGATCAGCGGCGCGGCGAGGTGGGCGAGGGGCGCGAGGTCGCCCGAGGCGCCGACCGAGCCCTGCGAAGGCAGCACCGGCAGCGCATCGGCCTCGAGCATCGCCAGCAGCCGCTCGACGATTTCCCGCCTGACCCCCGAATGGCCCCGCCCCAGCCCGACGGCCTTCAGCGCCAGCGTCAGGCGGACGATCGGCCGCGCGAGGGGATCGCCGAGTCCGCAGCTGTGGGAGAGGATGAGGTTGCGCTGCAGCTCCTCGAGCCGGTCGGCCGGGATCCGGGTCTGGGCGAGCAGGCCGAACCCGGTGTTGACGCCGTAGACGGTCCGGCCGCCCGCGAGGATTCGGCCGACCTGCGCCGAGGCGGCGTCGACCGCTTCGAAAGCCGCCGGGTCCAGCGCGACGCGCGCGCCGGCCCAGACGGCGCGCAGCTCGGCCAGCGTGACTCCACCCGGCCGAAGCGTCGCCCGCTCCATCATCGCGGCGCCATCGGCAGGTCGAGCCCCTGCTCGCGCGCGCAGTCGAGGGCGATCTCGTAGCCCGCGTCGGCGTGGCGCATCACGCCGGTGGCGGGGTCGTTCCACAGCACGCGCGCGAGCCGCCGGGCGGCGGCCTCGCTGCCGTCGGCGACGATCACCATGCCGGCATGCTGCGAATAGCCCATGCCGACGCCGCCGCCATGATGGAGCGACACCCAGGTCGCGCCCGACGCGGTGTTGAGGAGCGCGTTGAGCAGCGGCCAGTCGGAGACGGCGTCGGAGCCGTCGCGCATCGCCTCGGTCTCGCGGTTGGGGCTTGCGACCGAGCCGGAATCGAGATGGTCGCGGCCGATCACCACCGGCGCCTTGAGCTCGCCCCGCGCCACCATCTCGTTGAAGGCGAGGCCGAGCCGGTGGCGCTGGCCGAGGCCGACCCAGCAGATCCGCGCCGGCAGTCCCTGGAAGGCGATCCGTTCCGCCGCCATGTCGAGCCAGCGGTGGAGGTGGGAGTCGTCCGGGATCATCTCCTTCACCTTGGCGTCGGTGCGGTAGATGTCCTCCGGATCCCCGGAAAGCGCCGCCCAGCGGAACGGCCCGATGCCCCGGCAGAAGAGCGGGCGGACGTAGGCGGGGACGAAGCCGGGAAAGTCGAAGGCGTGCGCCACGCCTTCGTCCTTCGCCACCTGGCGGATGTTGTTGCCATAGTCGAAGGTCGGGACGCCCATCGCCCTGAACGCGAGCATCGCCTCGACATGGACGGCCATCGAGCGCCGCGCCGCTTCCTCCACCGACGCGGGGTCCCGCTCGCGCATCTCCACCCAGCGATCGACCGTCCAGCCGGCCGGAAGGTAGCCGTTGACCGGATCGTGGGCGGAGGTCTGGTCGGTCACCGCGTCGGGGCGGATGCCGCGACGGACCATCTCGGGGAGGATCTCGGCGGCGTTGCCGAGCAGTCCCACGGACGTCGGCGTGGCGGCGGAGCGGAGGATTTCGAGAGCCTCGTCGAGCGTCGCGGCGCGGCGGTCGAGATAGCGCGTCTCCAGCCTCTTCTCGATCCGGCTCTCCTGGCACTCGACGGCGAGGCAGTGGGCGCCGGCCATCACCGCCGCCAGAGGCTGGGCGCCGCCCATCCCGCCCAGGCCTGCGGTCAGGATCCAGCGGCCCTTGAGGTCGCCGCCATAATGCTGCCGCCCCATCTCCGCGAAGGTCTCGTACGTGCCCTGAACGATGCCCTGCGTGCCGATGTAGATCCACGACCCGGCGGTCATCTGGCCGTACATCATCAGGCCCTTGCGATCGAGCTCGTGGAAATGCTCCCACGTCGCCCATTTCGGCACCAGGTTCGAATTGGCGATCAGCACCCGCGGCGCGTCGGCATGGGTGCGGAAGACGCCGACCGGCTTGCCCGACTGAACGAGCAAGGTCTCGTCCTCCTCCAGCCGCTCCAGCGTCTCGACGATCCTGTCGAAGCTCTCCCAGTCGCGGGCGGCGCGGCCGATGCCGCCATAGACGACCAGCTCCTCCGGGGCCTCCGCCACGCGCGGATCGAGGTTGTTCTGGAGCATCCGGACGGCGGCTTCGGTGAGCCAGGACTTGGCGATGAGATCGGGCCCGGTGCGGGCGCGTATGGAGCGGCTGTTGTCGCGTCGGCTGTGCATCAAATCTCCGTCAGGCGGTCCTTCGATACGCCGGTTCGACAGGCTCACCGGCTACTCAGGATGAGCGGCTATACACCCTCCGCTCATCCTGAGTAGGGGCTGAGCTTGGCGAAGACCCGTATCGAAGGACGCTCACGCATCCTCCCCCGCGACGATCCGTCGCTCCGGGCCGGGGAGGCCGATCCAGTAGCAGAGCTCGGCGGGGCGACTCACCCGCCAGACGCAGAGGTCCGCGGCCTTTCCGGGCGCGACCGTCCCAACCTCCTTCTCCAGGCCCAGTGCCCGCGCGGCGTTGACGGTCATCCCCGCCAGCGCCTCCTCCGGCGTCAGCCCGAACAAGGTGCAGGCCATGCTCAGCATCAGGGTCGGCGAGAGGACCGGCGAGGTGCCGGGGTTGCAGTCGCTCGCCACCGCCATCGGCACGCCGTGGCGGCGCAGCAGCGCGACGGGCGGCCTCTTCGTCTCCTTCAGGGCGTAAAAGGCGCCCGGCAGGAGGACCGCCACCATGCTCGCGGCGGCCATCGCCCTGACCCCCGCCTCGTCCGCATGCTCGAGATGGTCGGCGGAAAGCGCGCCGAACTCCGCCGCAAGGGCCGCTCCGGAGAGATTGGAGAGCTGCTCGGCGTGGAGCTTGACGCGAAGCCCATGCTCCTCCGCCGCCTCGAACAAGGCGCGGACCTCGTCCGGCGTGAAGCCGATCTCCTCGCAAAAGGCGTCGACCGCGGTGGCGAGCCCCGCGTCGGCGACCGCCGGGATCATCTCCTCGACCGCCATCCGCACATATTCGTCCCGGCTCCGCGCATGCTCCGGCGGAAGGGCGTGCAACGCCAGAAGCGTCGGCACGACCCGGATCGCCTCGCTGTCGCCGAGCGCCTTCGCGGCGCGGAGCATCTTCATCTCGCTGGGCAGATCGAGGCCGTAGCCGGACTTGATCTCGATCGTCGTCACGCCGCCTCGCATCAGCGCCTTCAGCCGCGGCCTCGCCTGCTCGACGAGAAGCTCGAGGCTGGCCAGGCGGGTCGCCTTCACCGACGAGACGATGCCGCCCCCGGCGCGGGCGATCTCCTCGTAGCTGGCGCCGTTCAGGCGCTGCTCGAACTCGGCGGCGCGGTCGCCGGCAAAGACGAGATGAGTGTGGCAGTCTATGAGCCCCGGAGTCACCCAGGCGCCGCCGAGATTCTCGATGCGCTGCGCCCGGTAGCCGGCGAGATCGATGCGGCGACCGACACGGACGATTCGGCCGTCCTGTATCCCGACCGCGCCGTCGGCGATCGCCCCGAAGGCGCCGGGGACGCCGGGCTCCATCGTCGCGACGTGGCAATTGGTGAGGAGCCGGTCCCACATGCCTCGCTTCTTACGCCGGAGCCGGTACAAGGGCCAAGCGATGAGCTGGAAATCGATTGCGGACCTGATCGGCGCGGACGGCGAGGTGGCGATCCTCGGCGCGCCGATGGAGGCCGGCTCCGTCACGCCGGGCCGCTGCGATCTCGCCCCCGAGACGGTCCGCGCCGCCCTGCGCCGGATGAGCACCTACGATCTGGAGACCCGGCGGGAGATCGGGACGGCGCTGGCGGACCTCGGCGACGTCGCCGTCCGGGGCCTGTCCCCCGCCGACGGGTTCGGAGCGATCCGGGACGCCGTGGCCGGCGCCGTGCGCGGGCACGCGCTGACCCTCCTCCTCGGCGGCAACAACGCCGTCACCCGCCCCGCCGCCCACGGCCTCGGCGTCCCGCTCGACCGGGTCGGCCTGATCACGCTCGACGCCCATTTCGACATGCGCGAGACCGACGGCGGGCCGATGAACGGCAACCCCATACGCTGCCTTCTCGAGGACGGCCTTCCCGGCTGGAACGTCTGCCAGATCGGCCTCGCCCCCTTCGCCAACACCGCCAAGATGCACCGCGATGCCGAAGGGGCGGGGATCGGCGTCTTCACCCTCGCCGACTGCGCCGCGCGGGGGATCGACGCGGTGCTGGACGAAGCGCTCGGCCGCCTCGCGCACAAGGAGGTGCTGATGGTGGACTTCGACATAGACGTGATCGACCGCGCGCAGCTGCCGGGCGCGCCGGGGGCGAGGCCGGGCGGAATGCCGGCGGCGATGTTCTTCGCCGCCGCGCGCCGCCTCGCCGCCGAGCGCCGGGTCCGCCTCGTCGACCTCACCGAGCTCGATCCCAGTCTCGACGTGGGGAACCTCAGCGCCCTCGCCGCCGCCCGCTGGGCGTGCGAGATCCTCGCCGGCTACTCATCCCGCTAGCGATTTGAGCGGCACGTCCGGGTCGGCAAGCTTCGCCGGGTCGGCGACCGTCCTTGCCTCGATGAGGCTGCGTACCTGGACATAGTCGCGGACGGCATTGACGCTGTCCGCCGCCAGCACCCGGCCGCGCAGCAGATAGAGGAGCGAGAAGCTCCGGCTTTCGGGCCGGCCGCGCAGGAGCGTCGCGTCGTGGCCGACCGAGAGGCCGGCGGTCTGAAGCTTGAGTTCATATTGGTTCGACCAGAACCAGGGCATCGCCGCATAGGGCTCCGGGCGCCCGACAATGGCCTTCGCGGCGACCGTCGCCTGGTCGGCGGCGTTCTGCACCGATTCGAGCCGGACTCGAAGGCCGCCCGCATAGCGGTTCTCGTGCGCCGCGCAGTCGCCGACGGCATAGACGCCGGGCAGGGAGGTGCGGCAGAACGGGTCGACGTCGACGCCGTTGGCGCCCTCCGCCCCCGCGGCGAGCAGCGGCTCGGCCGCGGCATCGATTCCGATCCCGACGATCGCCATCTGCGCCTCGATGCGCTCGCCGGTCCGGAGCCGCACCCCGGAGACCCGGCCGCCCGCCCCGACGAGGCTCTCGACCGCCGCGCCGAGGCGGATGTCGACTCCGCGGGCGCGGTGCTCGGCCTCGTAGAAGCGGGATATCTCCTCGCCGGCCACCCGGGCGAGGACGCGGTCCAGCGCCTCGACCAGCACCACCTCCTTGCCGAGCTTGCGAAGCACCGCCGCGGCCTCGAGCCCGATATAGCCGCCGCCGATCACCGCCACCCGCTCGACCCCGGGCAGCTCGCGAAGGATGGAGTCCACCTCGGCGCGGCAGCGCACGACGTGCACGCCCTCGAGGTCTCCCCCTTCGCAGCGCAGCCGGCGCGGAGTCCCTCCCGTCGCCCAGACGAGGCTGCCGTAGCGGAACGCCGCGCCGCCCTCGGCCGAGACCGTCCGGCTTCGCGGGTCGACCGCCACGATGCGCGTGCCGGTGACGATCTCCACCTGCCGCTCGGCCCAGAAGGCCTCCGGCCGGATCAGCAGCCGCTCGAACGGCTTCTCCCCCGCCAGATATTCCTTGGAGAGCGGCGGGCGCTCGTAGGGCGGCTCCGGCTCCGCGCCGACCAGCGCGATGGAGCCGGCAAAGCCGAGCTGGCGCAGCTGGATGGCGGCCTGCGCCCCGCCATGGCCGGCGCCCACGATGACGACGTCGAAAGGGTTCACCCGGCTCATCTAGCCATCGGATGCGCGCGAGGCCAGAAGGCGCCCTTGAGTCTCGGCCGCCAAAGGGCCAGTGGAAGCAGCGTGATGAGCGAGGCCGACGCCGCCCTCCCCGACAGCTTCCGCCAGGCGATGCGGCGCATCGCCTCGACGGTGAACGTCATCACCATCTGCGTCGGCGGCGAGCCGATGGGGATCACCGCCACCGCCATGTCGTCCATCTCGCTCGACCCGCCGAGCCTGCTGGTGTGCATCAACCGCACCGCGGCGATGCACGGCCGGATGGAGGACGTCTCCCACTTCCGGGTCAACGTCCTCCACCGCGACCAGGAGGAGATCGCCCGCATCTTCGCCGACCGCAAGCACCAGGCGCTGCGCTTCGTCGACGGCTGGACGGTCGATTGCGAGCGACCGCCGCGCCTCATCGATGCGCAGGCCAGCTTCCTGTGCCGGCGCATCGACCATCACCGCTTCGGCACCCACAGCATCTTCATCGGCCAGGTGGAGGAGGTGGCGGTGCGCGAAGGGGTGGATCCCCTAGTCTACCTGAACGGCAGATATGCAGGGGCGAACTAGCGACACCCCCCTCCCTGCACACAGGGAGGGAAATCCTAGCTCGCCATCCTTTTCAGAGTCTCGACCCGGTCCGCCTCCGCCGCCGGCTTGTCGGTGCGGATCCGGGAGATGCGGGGGAAGCGCATGGCGAGGCCGGATTTGTGGCGGCGGCTCTCGTGGATCGAATCGAACGCGACCTCGAGGACGAGGCTCTTCTCCACCTCCCGCACCGGCCCGAAGCGCTGGACGGTGTGGCCGCGTATCCAGCGGTCGAGGAACTTCAGCTCCTCGTCGGTGAACCCGAAATAGGCCTTGCCGACCGGGAGCAGCTCGCCGCCCTCGGCCCAGCAGCCGAACGTATAGTCCGAATAATAAGAGGACCGCTTGCCGCTGCCGCGCTGGGCGTACATCAGCACGCAGTCGGCGGTGAGCGGGTCGCGCTTCCACTTGTACCACAGGCCGGTGCGGCGCCCGCCCACGTAGGGGCTGTCGCGGCGCTTGAGCATCACCCCCTCGATCGCCGCGTCGCGGGCGCCGGCGCGTATCGCCTCGAGGGCCTCGAAGCTCTCCGCCTCGATGGTGGCGGAGAGGTCGAAGCGCTCCGGATCGAGGCGCGGCACGAAGGCCGCCAGGCGGGCGCGCCGCTCCGACCAGGGGAGGGCGCGCAGGTCCTCCTGTCCGTCGAACAATATGTCGTAGAGCCGGACGAAGGCGGGATAGTCCTTCAGCATCCGCGCCGAGACGGCCTTGCGGCCGAGCCGCTGCTGGAGCGCGTTGAAGCTGGCCGCGCCGCCGCCATGCTCCTCGGCGCCCTGGAACTCCCCCTTGACGAGCAATTCGCCGTCGACCGCGCCGTCGGCGTCGAAGGCCTCGGCCACCTCCGGGAAGCTGCGGCTGATATCGTCGCCGGCGCGGCTGTAGAGGCGGGTCTCGCCGCCGGCGCGGACGATCTGGACGCGAATGCCGTCCCATTTCCACTCGGCCGCATAATCCTCCATCGAGAGGCGCAGCTCTTCGAGCGGATGGGCGAGCATGAAAGGCCGGAAGACGGGCACGTTCTCGGTCGTCGGCTGGGCGCCGCGCCCCTCCGCCCAGGCGAAGAGCGGCAGATAGGGCGGCCCGAGGCCGTGCCACACCTCCTCCACCGCGTCGACGTCGAGGCCGAAGGCCGAAGCCAGCGCGGTCTTCGCCAGACGCGCTGAGACTCCGATGCGCAGCTCGCCCGTGGCGAGCTTCAGGAGGGCGTAGCGGCCCGACGCGTCGAGATGGTCGAGCATCCGCGCCAGCGCGGCGGGCGCCTCGGCCCGGCCGAGCGTCTGCAGCCGCTCGACGACGGCGGCGATGCGCAAGGTGCCGTCGTCCAGCTCGGCGGGCTCCTCGGGCTTCGGCCACAGAAGCGACACCGTCTCGGCCATGTCGCCGACATAGTCCCAGCTCATGTAGAAGAGGGTGGGGTCCACCCGTTCCTCGACGATCCCCCGAATCGCCGCCGGCTTCACGCCCGGAAGGTCGAGCTCCCCCGTCAACGCGGCGAGGGCGTAGCCGCGGTCGGGATCGGGCGTGCGCCGAAGATAGTCGCCGATCAGCTTGAGCTTGCCGTTGCGCGAGCGGGTGTAGACGAGGGCGTCGAGCAACTGGGAGAAATCGCGCATCGCCAGCGTAACGATCCTGCGCCACGCGGTTTCCCGCGCCGGGACGGACGGCCGTTCGCCCCTGCCCCCCAGTGGGCAAGGGCCCCCTCAACCCTCTCTCTCCCAGGGGGAAGGGCGCCTTCAACCCCCTCTCCCCCTGGGGGGAGAGGGTTGGGGTGAGGGGGTACCGCCGCCGCGATATCCCTCCGAAGCCGAGCCCCCTCTCCCTACCCTCTCCCCCCTTGGGGAGAGGGGTTTTTCCGGTCGGTCCGACAGGCTCCCCCTCTCTCCCCTCGGGGAGGGGTGTTTTCGGCGGGTCGGCCTAGTCCGCGGCGATGAGGGCGATCTGGCGGCCGTAGTCCGGCTCGCCGCGGTGGGTGGCGCGGCGGTAGCTGAAGAAGCGGTCCGGCTGGGAATAGCTGTCCTCGCCCAGCGCCTCTATCCGCCTCAGCCCCGCGGCGGCGAGGCGGGAGAGGACGAAGCCCTCGAGGTCGAACTGGTAGCGTCCCTCCGTCCGGCCCGAGGAGAAGAAGCGCTCGCTCGCCTCGTCGGCCTCGGCGAAGCGGCGAAGGAAGGCCTCGTCCACCTCGTAGGAACGGCGGGCGATGCACGGCCCCACCGCCGCCGCGATCCGCCCCCGTTCCGCGCCGAGCGTCTCCATCGCTCGCACCGTCGCCTCGACGATCCCGCCGAGTGCGCCTTTCCAGCCGGCATGGGCGGCGCCGACCACGCCCGCGCCGGCATCGGCGAAGAGGACGGGCGCGCAATCGGCGGTGAGGATGCCGAGGGCGAGGCCGGGGCGATCGGTCGCCATGCCGTCGGCGCGGGGCCGCTCGGCGTCGGGCCAGGGGGCCGCGACCGCAAGCGCGTCGCCGGAATGGACCTGGTGGAGGGTGACGAGGCCGGCGCCCGGCGCCACCGCGTCGACGGCGCGGCGGCGATTCTCCACGATCGACTCGCGGTCGTCGCCCGAGCCCAGCCCGACGTTGAGGCCGGAGCAGACCCCGGCCGAGACCCCGCCGCTGCGGCCGAGGAAGCCATGGCGGACGCCGCCGAGCGCCGCCGCCCTCAGGACCTCGACGTTCATCCCAGCCTCAGCCGCCATATCTCGTCCTCGTCGGCCTGCTCCCCGACCATGAAGGCGTAGGGCGCGACATAGGTAAAGCCGTAGCGGCGGTAGAAGGCCTTGGCGCGGCCGTTGCCGGTCCAGACCGTCAGGTAGAGCTCCTTTGCGCCCCTCTGCCGCGCCTGCGCCAACACCCAGTCCATTAGCAGGCCGGCGACGCCCAGCCCGTGGAAGCGCTTCGTCAGGTAGAGCTGCCTCAGCTCCAGCGCCGGCGCCTCCGGAGTGACCGGCAGCGTCACCGGAGAGATTTTGGCGAAGCCGGCGGGTTCGTCGCCGGCGAGGCCGAGGCGAAACCGGTAGGCGGGGTCGGTGAACTCCTGCCGCCACGCCTCCGGCGTGAACCGGGCAAGGAAGGCGGCGAGATCCTCCTCCCGGTAGAGATGGCCGAAGGTCTCGACGAAGCTGGTCCTGAACAGCGCGTCGATGACCGGCAGGTCGGCAAGGGTCGCGTCGCGAGAGCCGGTCATTCGAAGCCCGCCGGGTCCGGCCATTGCGCGGCTGCGAGCGCCAGCACCTTGAACAGGCTCCCCATCTGCTCCGGCGCCGTCAGCCGGTCGCGGGCGCCTTCGATCTCGATCCGCCGGCGCGGCGCGGCAGCGGCGAGCGCCGCGCTCCGCTCGACGATCCCGAGGCGCCCCAGCCAGACGCCCTGCGGCGCCGGCCCGAACGCCCGAACGCCTTCGCCGAGGGCCGCCGCGGCGAGCGCCTCGAAATCGACATGGACGGTGAGATCGCTCTCGCCCGGCTCGACCCAGGGGTCGGCATAAGCATGGTTGCGGACGGCCTGGAGAGTCTCGCCGGCGGAGGTCCGCGCGTGGCCATAATCCACGATCAGCGCGATCCCGCCCTGGCGCGCGAGCCGCTGGGCGAGAAGGCGGACGATCCCGAGCGAGGCCGGAGACGCCTCGACCACGGTCCCCTGGGGCGCGCCGCGGACCGATTCGGGAAGGCTCCCGGCCGGGAAAGGGGGCCCGGCCCTGGGCACGAACCGGTCCTCCTCCACCGCCACCCGCCGCTCGCGCCAGCCGTCGGGCGCGGCGACGAGCTGGCGGGCGGGTAGGGCGTCGAAGAATTCGTTGGCGACGACGAGCAGCGGGCCGTCGCTGGGCAGCGAGTCAAGCGCGTCGTGCCAGCGCGCCCGCGGCACCCGCTGCGCCTGTGCGCGGCGCAGGAGCGGGCTGGTCTCGACCAGCTCCACGGGCGGCTCGAGCCCGGCCGCGCGCATCGCGCGCAACGCATCTTCGGCCAGCGTGCCGCGGCCGGGGCCGAGCTCGACGTAGTGCGCGCCGGCCGGTCGTCCGGCCCGGTCCCAGGCGTCGGCGAGGCATAAGCCGACCAACTCGCCGAACATCTGGCTGATCTCGGGCGCGGTGGTGAAGTCGCCGCCCCGGCCGAACGGATCGCGCGAGGCGTAATAATGGGCGTTGGCGAGGGCCATGTAGTCGGCGACGCTGATCGGGCCGGACGCCTCGATCAGGCGCTGGAGTCGGTCGCCAAGCGTCCCCCCTCCCTGCCCGCAGGGAGGGGCCGGGGGTGGGTTCGTATCCGGAGAATCACTGCCCTTCATTGACGTACCCACCCTGACCCCTCCCTGCGTGCAGGGAGGGGATTCCTAGGCAACGCTCTCGGTCCCGGCGAACGGCTCGACCCGCTCGCGCCGGCGCTTAGCGGTGGCGATCAGATAGACGCCGCCGAGGATCATCGGCAGCGACAGCCACTGGCCCATGTGGAGATGCGTGCGGTGCGCGAAGTCCATCAGCTGCTCGTCCGCCTCCCGGTAGAATTCGACGAAGAAGCGGCTGAGGCCGTAGCCGAGGAGGAAGATGCCGACCAGCTTGCCCGGCTGGTAGCGGGCGTCTGTCTTCCAGAAGAAGAACCACAGGACGGCGAACAGGAGGATGCCCTCGAGGCCGGCTTCGTAGATCTGGCTCGGGTGGCGGGGCGGGCCGGTGACGAGCAGGCCGTTCTGGACCTCGGGGAAGCGGACCGCCCAGGGCACGTCGGTGGTCCGCCCCCACAGCTCGTGGTTCACGAAATTGGCGAGGCGCCCGAAGAACAGGCCGAACGGGGTGCAGCAGGCGACGTAATCGTGGATTCGCAGCCAGTTGAGGCCGTTGGTGCGGGCAAGGTAGATTATTCCCAGCGTCGTTCCGATCACGCCACCGTGAAAGGACATGCCGCCGTCCCAAATCTTCAATATTTCCAGAGGGTTGTGGAAATAGAAGCCGGGGCGGTAGAAAAGCACGTAGCCAAGCCGTCCGCCGAGGATGATGCCGAGCGTGGCGTAGAAGACCATGTCGTCGGCATGCCGCCGCGCCATCGGCGCGCCGGGCCGGTCGATCAGCTTCAGGAGGTACCACCAGCCGAGCAGGATGCCCGACAGATAGGCGAGCGAATACCAGCGTATGTCGAGCGGGCCGATCGACACCGCCACCGGATCGAGGCCGAGGCTGTTCCAGCTCGTCCCGCCGGTCGTTACCAGAGATGTCAGTAAGGAATGGATCAAGGCTTCCCCCTCCCGCGTGAGCCCCTATTAGGAGGGGAGAGGACAAACGGGAAGGGCGAGGAGAAACGGATGCCGAGCGAGCTCGACCGCAAGGTGGACGCCGCCCTTGCCGAGGTGACGGGACCGGGCGGCCGCATCCAGATCGGCCATGACGAGCAGGGGCGGGCGATCGTCACCAATCTGCCGCCGACCCTGCCGGCCATGTTCGACGCCTTCTGCATGCTCCATGCCGCGACCGACGCGGTGGTTGCGGACGGCGAGCGGCTGACCTTCGGCGAGGTGAACGCCGCCGCGACGCGGCTCGCCCACGCGCTCGTCGGCGGATGGGGCGTGAAGAAGGGCGACCGGGTCGCCATCGCGATGCGCAACTGCCCCGCCTGGATCGTCTGCTACATCGCGGCCTTGAAGGCGGGCGCGATCGCGACCCTGGTCAACGGCTGGTGGCAGCCCGACGAGCTCGCCCACGGCCTCCGCCTGACCCGGCCCAGCCTCGTCCTGTGCGATGCGCCGCGCGGCTCCCGCCTCGGCGCCTGCGGCCTCGACGTGCCGGCGGCGGTGCTGCCCGTCGACCGGCCGATCGAGGAAGCGCTGGCGCCGCTCTTCGCGCGCGGCGGCGGCGACGCGCCCTTGCCGGAGATCGGCCCCGAGGACGACGCGACGATCCTCTTCACCTCCGGCTCAACCGGCACGGCGAAGGGCGCGCTCTCCACCCACCGTGCCGTCACCACCGGCCTCTACGCCTACACGATCGGCCTGCTCTCGCTGCTGGCGATCATGGAGCATGAGGGCCGCCCGCCCGCCAACCCGCCCAAGACCCTGGTCAACGTGCCGCTCTTCCACGTGACCGGCGAGGTGCCGGTGCTCCTCAACAGCTTCGTCATCGGCCGGACCATGGTGCTGATGGCGAAATGGGACCCGGGCGAGGCGCTGCGCCTGATCGCGGAGGAGAAGATCACCTATTTCGTCGGCGTCCCGACGATGAGCCTCGAGATGATGCAGCATCCCGACCGCGACAGATACGACCTCAGCTCGCTCACCGACATCGCCGCCGGCGGCGCGGCGAGGCCCGTCGCCCACGTCAAGCGGCTGCAGCAGAGCTTCCGAAGCGCCCAGCCGGCGCTCGGCTACGGCCTCACCGAGACCAACGCGGCCGGCTGCGGCAACTTCTGGCAGAATTACGCGGACAAGCCCTCCTCCACGGGCCGGCCCCACAAGCCGATCGTCGAGATCGCCATATTGGGCGAGAACGACCGGCACCTGCCGCCGGGCGAGCGCGGCGAGATCGCCATCCGCGCCGCGTCCAACATCCGCGGCTATTGGGACGATCCCGAGGCCACCGCCGCCGCCTTCACGGCCGACCTCTACCTACGCACCGGAGACATCGGCTATCTCGACGAGGACGAATATCTGTTCATCGTCGACCGCAAGAAGGACATCATCATCCGCGGCGGCGAGAATATCAGCTGCCAGGAGGTCGAGGCGGCGATCTACGCCCACCCCTCCGTGTCGGAGGCCTCGGTGTTCGGAATCCCCGACGAGCGGCTCGGCGAGGTGCCCGCCGCGGCGGTCTATTGCGAGACCGACCGCGACCTCACCGGCGAGCGGCTGAGGGCGTTCCTCGAAGGGCGGATCGCGCCCTACAAGATCCCGGTCCGGATCTGGGTCCACGATTCGCCGCTGGTGAAGCTCGGCACCGGCAAGATCGACAAGAAGGTGCTGAGGGACCGCTACGGGAGCGGATGATCCCCCCCCCGCCCGGGGAGGAGCCTTACGTCGCGAAGCCGGGGTCGAGCCGATAGGCCTTGCGCAGCAAAGCCGGCCAGGCGAGGGCGCGGGCCGCCATCTTGAGGCCGACCTTGCCCTGCTCGGCGGCGACCTCGGGCGCCCCCTGGGGCGGGTTGTTGAGATTGCCCTCGCCGGCCGACAGAGCGAGGATCTGCGCCTGGCAGGCGCGCTCCAGGAAGTAGATGCGGATGAAGGCCTCGCCGACCGTCTCGCCGACCGCGAGGGTGCCGTGGTTCCTGAGCAGCATCGCGCCCTTCGACCCGAGGTCGGCGACGATCCGCTCGCGCTCGTCGAGGTCGACGGCGACTCCCTCGTAATCGTGATAGGCGACCTCGTCGCGGATCAGCATCGCCGTCTGGGTCAGCGGCAGCAGCCCGTCGCCATGGGCCGAGACCGCCTGGCCGTGGGGCGTATGGAGGTGGATGACGGCGTGGGCGTCCTCGCGCGCCATGTGGATCGCCGAATGGATGGTGAAGCCCGCCGGGTTGGTGATGAAGGGCGAGGGCTCGACCGGCCGGCCCTCGACGTCGACCTTGACGAGACTGGAGGCGGTCACCTCCTCGAACATGAGGTTGTAGGGGTTGAGCAGGAAATGATGCTCCGGCCCCGGGATCCGGGCGGAGAGATGGGTGAAGATGAGGTCGTCCCAGCCGTGGTGGGCGACGAGCCGGTAGGCTGCGGCGAGGTCGACGCGGATCCGCCACTCCTCCTCGCTCACCTTGCCCTCGAGCGAGGGTATCTCCACCGTCCGGAGCGGCGCCAGCCCGCCCATGTCCCGGTTGATCGCTTCGATTCGGCCCATCGCGCTGCTCCTATGCTGCCGCCGCTATAGCGTCGGGATGCGCCCGGGCGAAGGGCTCGAGCGCGCTCGCCTCGGAGTCGGCCCGGACCAGCGTCGGATAGGCGTCGAGCGGCACCTCGAAGCGGCGGGCGTTGAACATCTGCGGCACGAGGCAGACGTCGGCGAGCGTGGGGGTGTCGCCGAACAGGAAGCGCCCGGCCCGCGGCGCGGCCATCGCCTCAAGCGCCTCGAAGCCTTCGGTCACCCAGTGCCGGTACCAGGCGTCGCGCGCCTCCTGCGGCTGGCCGAGCTCGTCCTTCAGATATTTGAGCACCCTGAGGTTGTTCAGCGGGTGGATGTCGCAAGCGACGGCGAGCGCGAGCGCAAGCGCCCGCGCATGGGCCGCGTCGGCGGGATGGGGCGGGAGGAGCGGCGGCGACGGCCTCGTGCCGTCGAGATAGAGGATGATGGCGAGGCTCTGGGTCAGGCGGTGGCCGTCTATCTCCAGCATCGGCACCAGGCCCTGGGGGTTCGCCGCCTTGTAGTCCTCCGACCTCTGCGCCCCCTCCAGCAGGTTCACCGACACCGCCCGATAGTCGACGCCCTTGAGGTTGAGCGCGATCCGAACGCGGTAGCAGGCCGAGGAGCGGAAATAGTCGTGGAGGACGGGCTTGCTCATGGCGGCGACGCTACCCTGCGCCTCCCCGCTTGCCTAGCGGGCGCCCGCCACGTTACGGCGCCTCTCACCTTCTTCAGGAGCGCAGACCTTGGCCGGGCCCAAGACCAGGAAGACGATTTTCTCCGGCATCCAGCCGACCGGCGTGCTGCACCTGGGCAACCTCATCGGCGCCATCTCGCTGTGGGTGCGCGAGCAGGACAAGCACGACAACATCTTCTGCGTCGTCGATCTCCACGCCCTCACCATCCCCGAGGCGATCGAGGCGAAGCGGCTGCGCGCGAGCAGCCTCGACGTCGCGGCGCTCTACGTCGCCTGCGGGATCGATCCGGACAAGTCGATCATCTTCCTCCAGAGCCAGGTGCGCGAGCATGCCGAGCTCGCCTGGATCCTCAACTGCGTCACGCCGATGGGCTGGATGAACCGGATGACCCAGTTCAAGTCGAAGTCGGAGGGGCAGGAATCGGTCGGCGTCGGCCTCTATGCCTATCCGATCCTTCAGGCCGCCGACATCCTCCTCTATCACACCGACCTCGTCCCGGTGGGCGAGGACCAGCGGCAGCATGTCGAGATCACCCAGGACATCGCCCAGCGCTTCGAGGGGCTGTTCGGCTATCATTTCACCCGGCCCGAGATCATGGTCCAGAAGGTCGGGGCGCGGGTCATGGGGCTGGACGATCCCGAGGCGAAGATGTCGAAGAGCTCGACCAATCCGCGCCACGCCATCGGCCTGCTCGACGAGCCCGCCGTCATCCTCAAGAAGCTCAAGTCGGCCAAGACCGATTCAAGGACCGCCGTGGATGCCGAGGATCCCGGCGCCGGCGTCAGGAACCTCCTCACCATCTATCACGCCTTCGCCGGCGGAAGCTGGGACGAGGCGCTGCGGCGCTTCGACGGCCAAGGCTATGGCGCTCTCAAGACGGGGGTGGCGGAGGCGGTGATCGCCGGGCTGGAGCCGATCCAGCGCCGCTTCCACGCGCTTCGGAGCGAGGAAGGTGAGCTGATGGCGATGCTGGGGCGCTCGGCGGAGGCGGCGGCGGCGCGGGCCGAGGCGACGATGCGCGACGTCAGGGCGGCGGTCGGCATCTGGTGAGCGGGGCCGGGCCCTCCCGCGGCCACCGCCTCCTCAACATCGCCGGCGGCTCGGCGGGCAATCTCGTCGAATGGTACGACTGGTACGCCTATTCCGCCTTCACCCTCTATTTCGCGCCCGTCTTCTTCCCCAAGGCCGACCAGACCGCGCAGCTGCTGAACGCCGCCGCCATCTTCGCCGTCGGCTTCGTGATGCGCCCGGTCGGCGCCTGGGCGATGGGCGTCTATGCCGACCGGCGCGGCCGCAAGGCGGGCCTGACCCTCTCCGTCACCTTGATGTGCGCCGGTTCGCTGATGATCGCGCTGACCCCGGGCTACGCCTCGATCGGCGCCGCCGCGCCGGCCCTGCTCGTCCTCGCGCGGATGCTTCAGGGGCTGAGCGTCGGCGGCGAATATGGCGCCAGCGCCACCTATCTGAGCGAGATGGCGGAGCGCCGCCACCGCGGCTTCTATTCGAGCTTCCAATATGTGACGCTCATCTCCGGGCAGCTGATCGCGCTCGCCCTCCTCCTCGTCCTCCAGGCGGCGATGCCGGAGCGGGCGCTTGAGGCGTGGGGATGGCGCATCCCCTTCGCCGTCGGCGCGGCGCTGGCGGTCGTCGTCTTCGTCCTGCGCCGCCGCCTCGCCGAGACTCGGAGCTTCCACAACGCGAAGCGGGAGGCGCGGCCCCGGTCGAGCGGCTGGACGCTCTTCCGCGACCATCCGGGCGCCGCCTTGCTGGTCATGGCGCTGACCGCCGGCGGCACGCTCGCCTTCTACGCCTACACGACCTACATGCAGAAATTCCTCGTCAACACGTCGGGCTTCGGGCGCGAGACGGCGACCGCGATCACCGCCCTCGCCCTCCTCGTCTACATGCTCCTCCAGCCGGCGGCGGGCGCGCTCTCCGACCGGGTCGGCCGCAAGCCGCTGATGGTCGCCTTCGGAGTGGCCGGGACCCTGCTCACCGTTCCGATCTTCGTCGCGCTGGAGCAGGTGCGCAGCCCGCTGGCGGCCTTCGCCTTGGTCCTCGCCGCGCTGGTCGCCGTCACCGGCTACACCTCGATCAACGCCGTGGTGAAGGCGGAGCTCTTCCCCGCCCACATCCGCGCCCTCGGCGTCGCGCTGCCTTATGCGCTCGCCAACACCCTGTTCGGCGGCACCGCCGAATATGTCGCCTTGTGGTTCAAGAGCGAGGGGATGGAGCGCGGCTTCTACTGGTATGTCGCGGGGATGTGCGCTCTGTCGCTGATCGTCTACGTGCGGATGCGCGACACCGGCCGCCACAGCCTGATCGCCGAGGATTGAGGGGATGCGGGGGTGGTGTCTCAGTTTCAAATTCCCTCTCGCGGATTGGGATAAATCCTGTATGCTTAGCGCAAAGCAGGAGCCAAACCATGCCAAAGGGGCCGCGCGGCGAGAGACGTCCAGTGGACGCCATAGCTCGCGCCGTGATGATCGGGAAGATCGCCACCGGTGAAATCGAAGACGAGCGTGAGATGATAACGACGGCGGCCGCTGAGATGGGCCGCCGTGGTGGAAAGGCGCGCGCCGAACGGATGTCTCCAGAACGGCGCGCCGAGATTGCGCGGGCCGCGGCTGCGTCGCGGTGGGCGAAAACGGCGAGCAAAGCCAAGTGACTACTGAAGCCGTAGTCATCAACAGGATAGGTGTCGCGCTTGCAACGGATAGCGCTGTTACAATTACGGGCCCAAACAAGAACAAGGTATTTGATACCGGCGATAAGCTCTTCGAGCTTGATCTAGCCCATCCCGTAGGACTGATGATCAATGGGAATATGGACTGGCTAGGAGTTCCTTGGGAGCTGCTTATAAAGGACTTCCGCGAGCGCGAAGCTCAGGAGCGCAAGGAAACGCTACAAGAGACTTTGGTTCAGTTCCTCGACTTCGTTAGGGGCCACAAGGCCTATGATGAGGATGCTGAGGCCCGGTTTATTTGCTGGGTCGCAATGGAGTTGTTCGAACAAATTAAGCAGACGGTTTCCCGTCGAATATTGCGTGAAGATGTGGGCGATGGCGAGGCCGGGGAGCGGTTGGTTCAATTGGTTAGGGACGAGGCTAAGCGGCGGCACGCCCGCTTCGAAGCGGCCAAGCGCGCTGATAGCCTTCCGGACCTAACCGTTCAGGACGTGCTCACCGCCTACGGGCCCATTTTAAATCGCGTGATCAAGACCCGCTTTGCCCCGATAGAGATCCCGCGCCGTGTCGGGGTAGTTCTGAAGCGAATGGTTGCGGCCGCCCTTTTAAGCAGGCGTCGCTCCGGATTCACTACGGGCATCATCATAGCGGGCTATGCTCCAGGCGATCTTTTCCCCTCGTTGGCGATGGCCGAGATTGACGGTGCGGTCTGCGGGAGACTCAAATTCTCCCACGATGATGGCCTTACCATCGACCGAACGGACACGCCGGGGCGCGTCATCTCGTTTGCTCAAACAGATGTGGCCGATCGAATTCTTTCCGGCGCCGATCAGCAGTTCGTTAACAAGAGCAGTGAGTTTATTGAGCGCTCTCTGACAAGTGCAAAGCAAAGTCTCGTGGATGCCCTAACAGCCGCTGGGGTTCCAGCGGATCAAGCGGGCGCAGCCTTTGATGTTATCATTCAAGAGACTCACAACGAGTTTAGGACTCAGTTCTGGAAGGACGCAAAGGCGAAATTCCAGAACGACTTTAATGAAATGGTTGCCTTGATGCCGAAGCAGGAGACCATAGAACTTGCCGAGGCGCTAGTGAGCATTACCGCGATTGAGCGGAAAGCTTCTTCAGAACAGGCAACGGTAGGTGGGCCTGTTGACGTTGCGTTTATCAGCCGACACGAAGGATTTGTGTGGATAAAGCGCAAACATTATTTCACCAAAGACTTGAACCCGCGTTATTTTAAGCGTAGACTTCAGCCGCCAGACGGAGGAGAGCAGGCATGAACGAGCGGAGCGACTACGAATCGTCGTACGGCGATGGTCGCCCAAACCATTCCGAACTCGACAAAAACTTGTCGCAGGTTGTGGAGCGTTCCGCGAATCGCGTGGGTGAACGCGTCGCGAAGGCTCTGGCGGAGATGAAACTGAAAAAACGTGCTTGAGGGTTAGCAAGTAAGTTCATATTGGTTGGGGCATGAACAGGCTGCCCCTCGCCAAGCGCGTCCAAATCCTCTCCACGCTGGTGGAGGGCTCGTCCATGCGTTCGATCAGCCGCGTTGCGGACGTGTCGATCAACACGGTGTCGAAGCTGCTTGTCGAGGCCGGGGAAGCCTGTCTTGCCATCCACGACGAGAATGTCCGGAAGGTGCGGGCGCGCCGCATCCAGTGCGACGGAATTTGGTCGTTCTGTCACGCGAAGGAAAAGAACGTCGCCACGGCGAAGGCCGCTCCGGAAGGCGCGGGCGATGTCTGGACCTGGACGGCGATTGAGGCCGAAACCAAGCTGATCGTTTCCTACTTCGTCGGCGACCGCTCCGGACAGTCGGCCTTGGCGCTGATGGACGATCTGCGCAGCCGCATCACGAACAAGGTTCAAATCACCACGGACGGCCACAGCGCCTACCCCGACGCCGTCGAGGCCGCTTTCGGGAGCGACGTGCGCTATGCGCAGCTCGTCAAGCTTTATGGCCCTACGATCACCGCTCCGGGCCGCTACAGCCCCGCTCAGTGCATCGGCGCCCGCAAGGTGAAGGTGATGGACAACCCGGACATCGATCACGTCTCGACCAGCTACGTTGAGCGGCAGAACCTTACCATGCGGATGTCGATGCGGCGCTTCACGCGGCTGACGAATGCTTTCTCAAAAAAGCTGGACAACCACATTCACGCGCTGGCGCTCTACTTCGCGTTCTACAACTTCGTGCGGGTCCATAAGACGCTCCGCATGTCGCCAGCCATGGCTGCCGGGATTACGGATCGGCTGTGGTCGATGGAGGATATCGTAGCTAAGATCGATGCGATGGCTCCGGCTCCGAAGCCGCGCGGCCCGTACAAGAAGCGAGCAGTCTAAGGTGGAGGGCCCCGCGTCCGGGGCCCTCCGTGCGCTCGTCGCCAACGTTAGGCTGCGTGCTGCTTTTCCCCTGCCCGAGCGCGGGCTAAGCCGTGGGGAGCAACCGGCCCCAAAATCGGGGCTAAATTTACGGCGTGGCTCGTAAGAAGCCAGGTGAAGAGCTTCAAAGCGAACCTTCCTTTCATCGCCGCTTGTGGCGACTCGTGTCTTATATCAGCAACTCACCCGAGATTCAAACTGAGACACTACCGATGCGGGCGGCCGATTGACTTGGCCGCCGCCGCTGATCCACAGGCGGGGCGATGGCGACCGCCCCGAATGCCGCCCGCAAAGCCGCGCTGGACAGCCTGCAGGCGGGGAGGGGCCTCGCCGCCATGGCGGTCGTCTGCCACCATGCCGACACCTACGTCTCGCAGCAGGTCGGCCCGCTGCCCGGCGCCCTCTCGGCGGCGATGGCCTATGGCTATCTCGGCGTCGACTTCTTCTTCGTCCTGTCGGGCTTCATCATCTATTTCACCAATCGCGACCGCACCGGGCGGCCGGGCTGGCCCAAGGATTATGCCGAAAGCCGCCTGACCCGCATCTTCATACCCTATCTGCCGATCGGCATCGCCCTGGCGCTCGTCTACACCTACCTCCCCCAGATCGGCCACGGCGAGCAGGCCTGGAACTGGTTCTCCACCCTGACCCTGCTGCCGAGCGGGGCGGAGCCCTCCCTGCACGTCGCCTGGACTCTCCAGCACGAGCTCGTCTTCTACGCGCTCGCCTTCCTGATGCTGTGGAGCGGCCGGGTGCTGCTCGGGGCGCTCGGCTGGGCCGCCGTCCTCCTCGCCCTCCTTCCGCTGCGGTTCATGCTCCAGCCGGGCGTGTCGCCCATCGACCTCGAATTCCTTTTCGGGATCGCGGTCGCCTGGTGCTTCATGGAAGGGCGCGTCCGCCGCCACCTGCCTCTCGTCCTCGGCGGCCTCGCCTGCGTCGCCGCCTTCTTCGCGCTCGGCGGCGACCGTTATTATTCGCCGCTCTTCGGCCTCGGCCTGGCGCTGCTTCTGCTGCCCCTCGTCCGGCGCGAGGCGGAAGGGCGGCTCGGGATCCCGCGCTGGCTCGTCCTGCTCGGAAACGCCTCCTACGCCATCTACCTCATCCACGTGCCGCTGCTGAGCGTGGTGGTGAGGGTCTGCCGCGGCTTTCCGCCGCTCGCCGCCCTCGCCGTCGGCATCGCCGCCGCCGCGGTCGCCGGCATCCTCTACCACAAGATCTACGAGGTGCCGGCCCTCAGGCTCGCCCGCCGCCTCGTCGGCTACCGCCCGGCGCGAAGCGTGGTGGAGGAACGCTGAGCGGGCGCGGCGGGGCCGCCTGGCCCTGGAGCGTCGGGGGTCGAGGTCGAATCCCCTCCACCGTTTCCCCTGAGCCTCCCGACCGCCCAGGCCGCTATCGGCTGAGCGAGATCACGATGGGGTCGCCGCTGTCGGCCACCCGATTGGCGGCCCTCGTCGCTCGGTTTTCGTTGCGCGGCCGCGCTTGGCCGTTCCTCTCGGCGGTGAGATCGATGGAGCGGTCGATCTGGTCCTCCGACAGGCCGTAATAGCTCTGGAGATCCCGCCACCGGACGTCGCCGCCCCCGAACTGCTTGATCTCGGCGAAGCCGACGACCAGGACCTCGTCCTCGTCGGCCGCGGGGTCCGGCGGCTTGTGCGGATAAAAGGTGAAGGCGGCGAGGGCCAGGAGGGCGGTGGCGGCGGCGAACGGCGCGGCGGCGGCCAGCTTGCGGGCCTGGGCCTTCGAGAATGAAAGGCGCATCACCCTCTCCGTTCCTGGTGGGCGAGCCTCAGCAGATATTTGACCAGGGGCCCCTCCGGATCCAGCAGCCGCGCCGCGATCGGGAGCGCCGACAGCGGCCTCAGCTCCTGCACGTTAATCGCCACGGTGAGAGCCGCGACCGGCTCGTCGTCGCACCGGTGGGGATTACCCTGCGCGTCGGCATAGGCGGCGATGACGAAGACGTAGGCGTGCGCGAACTCGGTTCCGGTCGGAGGCGGACGCACGACGCTGATTGGCGAGCCGTCGACCATCTGGTAGAGCCGCTCCCGTTCGGCGTCGGTGGCGGCGCGATTGAAGGCGAGCATCCGGTCGACGGCGGCGGGGGCGGAGGGGAGCTCCCGTCCCGCCACGGCCGCCAGGGCGCGGATCGCCCGCGCGCGGCTGGCGGGGTCGACCGGCGCGATGACGCCGCCGGCGCCGGAGACGGCCATCCTCCGGTCCGTCCTGAACGCGATGGTGCGGCGTCCGATCAGCCGGTCCTCCGCGTCCAGCTGCCGTTGCTGCCGCGGATCGAGGACCGCGATTTCCGGAGTGCCGGTCTTCGAGAAGAACCGGATCGGGGTGAGCGCCGCGACCTTCTCGACCTGCGACCGGACGTTCAGATGCTCGACCGTCCGGTCGGCCGTTCCTCCGAAGGCGACCCTGGAAAGGCCATCGCAGATCGCCTGGCGCGATTCCTCGCCGAGGTCGAGCCAGGGCTCGAACTCCTCGCTCCCTTCGGGGATCAGGCGGGCATTGATCCGGCGCCCGGTGGCGATCCGCGAATAGGATTCGGCCAGCTCGACGTTGCTCCAGCCGAAGCCGGCTCCGCCCAGGATCATCGGCAGGTAGTCCTGCCTGAAATGCGCGGCGGGATCCCAGCGCCAATTCTGCCGCTGGGGCGACAGGGGCGCGAACGGGCGAAGCGCGCTTTCGTCCAGGGCCTGGCCCGACTGCCAATAATTCCTCAGATTCCGCCAGATGGACGTGTCGGTCGCCCCCGCCCACGGCCCCTTCGTGCGGTCGTCGATCCCGAAAAGCGCATTGAAATTGGCTTTCCAGATCGGCTCGCCGTCGAGGTGGAGCAGCTTCCCGTCCGCCGTGCGGCTGACCCGGAAGCGGGGCAGGAATTGCGGGGGCGGCGCGCCTTCGAACATGTAGCTCCCGCCGGTCGGCGCCCGGTTCGCCTCGTCCGGGCTCATCGGATCGGGGCTCGTCGCCAGTAGCATCAGCGACGCCGCATAATAATTGGAGGATTTCTGAAGGTAGGTGGGAAAATCGATCCAGCCGCCTCCGACCGGATGCGCCCCGATCATCTCGCCGCTGGAGGCGCCGAGCGGGATGCCGAGCAGCCGGCTCGCATAGGTCTGCTTGCCGATGGCCCGGTAGACGTTCGCCTCCGACAGGCGCAGGCGGCGCAGGTCCTGGAAGCGGGAGAGGATCGCGGCGGACACCAGCGGCTTGGCGACCGATCCGACCGCCAGCAGCTCGAAATTGTAGTTGATCGGAGCCGGCCCCCGGGCCGCCGCCTCCGCCGTCCGGCGGCCCGCGTCGGGATCGTAGCTGGCAAGGGACAGGACGTCGCCGTTCAGCGCGTTCATCACCGTGACCGCCGCCGGCTTGGAATAGCTCCGCGCCGCGTTGGACAGCACGTTCTGCACGAAGCCGTCGAGGTCGGGATCGAGAGTGACCGGGATTGAGCGGGTGCGCAGATCGCATCCGGCGCCGCATTTGAGCACCGCATCGCCCATCGCTTCCTCGATGGCCCTGGCCATGGTTTCGTAGCGCGGGTCGCGGTAGCGGAGCCCGACTCCGGCCCGGCTGCTCATCGCGGCGATCGTCTCGCGCATGATCAGGCGGCGGTCGCCATGGGCGCCGAAGGCGATGCTCGTACCGTTCTGCAGGAGCACCCCCTTGCCGCGCCTGAGCGGCTCCGGCGCGTTGTCGATGTAGATGTCGTCGTCGACCGGCTCCAGCCAGGCATGGCCCGCGAGGGTCCTCACGACGGCGGCGAAGCGCTCGCTGCCTCCGGCGCCGGGCGTCCCCCGATAGAGGTAGAGGAGCGGCGCGGGGGGTCCGCTCGTCGGGTTGAAGATGTCGACGTTGCGGTAGCGGTCGGCCGGCATCGGATCCTCGCCCTCGATCCGGCCGTCGGTCAGCTCGAGATCGGCGACGCGGGCATTGCCCTGGCGGAAGGTCAGCACCAGCTTCGGCCGCTGGTCGCCGAACGTGATGTTGCCGAGCCAGGCGGTGGGGGCGAAGGGCGAGATCACGCGATGGGCGCCGGGCGCGACGCCCAGCACCCGTCCGCTGATCCTCCACAGGCCCGGATCGTTGCGCTGGATGTCGCCCTTCAGGAACGAATCCTCGTAGAATTTCCTCAGCAGCGGGTCGCTTTCGAGCACCCTGGTGTCGATCTCCACCACCCGCCGGGCGGGATCGTCCGACAGCCGCAGCGCCTCGAACGGCGCGAACAGCTCGTTGACCACGCGGTCGTAGCCGATGCTGTCCATCGTCTCGCTGCCGCTGCCGGCGCCGCGCGCGAGGACCACCGCCAGCGCGATCAGCAGGGGGATCGCGGCCAGCGCCCCGAGGAGGGTAAGGGCGCGGCCGTTCCCGGCCGGATTCCAGCTCATGTCCGCGCCTCCCTTCCCCAATGCAGGCCGCACAGCGCGATCAGGAGGATCAGCAGCCCCTCGACCAGGTCGCTCGGCGAGTTGGCCGCCAGCAGGACCACGTTCCGCCCGGTGAAGGGCAGCAGCGCCAGGTTGGACATGACCATGTAGGCGCTCACGCCGAACAGCGTCCAAAGGGCGAAGAGCCCGGTGACGGCCGGCCAGGAGGGCGGGCCGGCGCCGCTCCGCCGGACGAGGCGCCAGGAGCAGGCCGCCGCCGCGGCGCCCAGCACCAGCAGCAGGGCCGCAGTGCCGAGGCGGCCGAACGGCGCCAGCAGGTGGACCGCGGCGAGGTTGTCGGCGAGATGGTAGCGGCGGAGCTCCACCGGCTCCGGCTGGTTGAGATAGCCGCGGCCGAACGGAGGCTGGTCGGCATATTCGCGCATATATTCCAAGGTCGCCCGCAGCTCCTCCGCCTCGCGGGTGCCGGCGCCGGCCAGGCGGTGGGGAGCGGTGAAGGCCCAGCGGCGATGGGTGCTTCGCTCCGTCTCCAGCGCCGCCTCGACATGCTTGCGCCGGGTCTGCTGCGCGGCTTCCGACATGTCGCCGGGAGCGGGCCAGTCGGTGACGGCCTGGGGGGCGGCGAGGATCGCGTAGTTCACGATCAGGGCGCAGACCATCGCCAGCGGCGCCGCCAGCAGGACGACGCGCAGCGCCCCGCGCCTCCATTCCGACCAGGATGTCCGCCACAGCGCCACCAACCCCACGAACAACCCCACCGGCACCGCATTCACGACGGCGAACCCGTTGTCGCCGCGAAAGGCCGTGACGAGCAGCGGCAGGGCCAGGAGGGGCCACCACAGGACCCAGCGCAGAAGGCGGTCGCGCCCGCTTCCCAGGGCCCGAGCCGCCAGCCACGCCGCATAGCCTGCGAAGAGGATGTAGAGCGGCGTGAACAGGATCGCCACGGCCGGGTTGCCGAGCTGCGAGAGCGAGATACGCTCGTCGAACGGCAGCCGCGCCAGCGACAGGACGATCGACGCGATCGCGAGCCCGGCCAGCGCCGGCTGGGGCCCTTGAGCGCTTCCGACGAGCACCGCGCGCCAGCGCCCGGAGGGACGTTCGGCCGCCGGCTCCGCTTCGCCCGGCTCGGCGGCCGCGGGTTCGGGGCGCGGCGTCCTGAGGCGCAGCAGCAGCGCTGCGAGCGCGAGCGGACCGAGGATCAGCGGCGCCTGCAGGTCCGGACCGTTGGCCAGGCAGACGAACAGGAAGACGGCCGCGACGAGGGCGGCGTGCCACAGGACGTGGCTCCGCGGCTGGCTCGCGCGGATCGTCCGAGGCGCCAGGCCCGAGAGGATGAACGGGATCGAGGCCAAAGCGAGGAGGCTGGCCGGCACCCCGTCGAAAACGGCCGGGCGCGGATCGATGATCGCCGCCTCGATCGCCACCAGCAGCCGGACGACGAGCAGGAACTCGCCCAGCGCCAGAATGGTGAAGGCGGTTGGGCTCGCGACCCGCATCCGCCACGTGCCGGCGACTCCGAACAGGAGGGCGCTGAAGGTCAGCAGGAGCACCCCCTTGAGCGGGCGCCAGTCGAAGTCGAGCCGGTCGAGCTGGATCGAAGCGCCGTCTTCCCCGCCGACGCTGAAGCTGTCGCCGAAGCGGTAAGGCAGCCTTTTCCCGCTCGCCGTCAGCTCCGCTCCGCCGGGGGCGAGCTGCAGGCGCTGATGGAACTGGCCGCTCACGGGAGCGCCGATCGAGCGGAAGCGAAGCTCGGCCAGCATCGTGCCCCACGCCTCCCTGCCGAGACCGCCGAAAGACAGGGTCACCCCCGCCGGGCCGCCGCCGGTCTCGACGTCCGCGATCGAGACCCGCTGTATCTCGGGCGTGTCGTAGTCGACGACGAGACGGACGGCGTCCGCGCTGCGCCGCGGGCTCAGCCGGGCCGTGCGCCGTTCCACGAGGCGGCTTGAAGGAAGGTCGTCCGCTTCGGCGCTCGCCCCGCGAAGCCGGTCGCGGAAATCGCGGACGCCCCCCCAAGCCCGCTGCAGGATCGAGCGCTTCTCCGCGGCGCGGCCCGAGGCGAGCTCGTCCAGGGCGACCCGCACCTCCCAGGGCTCGGCCACGGCGACGGCCTGGAAGGAAATCAGCGTCTCACCGCCTTCGCCCAGGATCGCCGCCCGATTGAGGGGCAGGCTCGGCGCTCCGGCGCACCGAGCCCCCCGCACCACCCGCGCTTCAGGATCGAGCAAGGCGATCCTGAGGCCGGCAGCGTCACGATAGAGAAAGGAGCGGCTGGCGGCGAGCGGCCCGTCGTCCACCGCCGCGGCGCCGGCCGCCGCGAAATAACGGATGGGCATGATCCGCCCACGCCGGGACGGCAGGGTCTGGGCGACGGGCCTCCCATCGACCGCGAGCCGCTTTCCATCCTCGCTCAGCGCCACGGCGGTGGTGCCGACGCAAAAGCTCATCCCCGGCTCGAAGCGTCGGCTGCCGAGCATGACCCGCCCCGACGGCCCCTCAAGGACCGCCACCATCGGGGGGGCGGAGGAAGCGGGCGGGGTGAAGCACAGCGCGAACCTTGCGGAGCGCACTTTCACGTCGCCGCAGTCCGGGTGGTAGCCCGGCCCGTCCGGCCGCTGCGGCGCGGGCAGGTCGATGCGCAGGGCCGCGCCGGCCAGAGGCGGCGCGTTGACGTCGCGGGCGCCGATCACCAGGGAGTCGCGCGCCGGATCGCCGCCGGCGGTCACCGAGCGCGGCCGCTCGCCCTGGTTGCCCAGTGCCACGGACCGCAAGGCGAAGCGCAGGTCTCCCAGCCGAACCGGGCTCGCATAGAGGGTCGCCGCGAAGAGCAGGGCCGAACTTGCCGCCGCGGCGCAGATCAGAACAGGCGCGAAACGCGGCCAGACCCGGTCGGACGCGGCGAGCGCGAAGGTCGCCGCAATCGCCAGTGCGCAGCAGGCGAAGACTATCCCGGAAAGGGGATCAGGCATTCGCGCCGCCGGCCGGCGGGCCCGGAGCGGCCGGGCGCGGGCGTTCGAGATGGTCGGCGAGATGGCCGGAGCTGAAGATCTCCTCGCAACGCTCGACGATGAGCTTGCGGCGGATCCAGAGCATCCTGAGGCACCAGACCAGGTAGATCCAGAAGAGGACCAGCAGCCCCTTGGAGATCAGCTCGCCGATCCAGGCGAGGGTGGGGGAGGTGGAGTTGGCGAGCCTGCTCAGCTCCGGAGCCCAGCCGGCCTCGAAGGCTTCGAAATCCTTCGTGACGGGGCCGCATTGGCCGGCTTTGCCGCTCAGTCGCTCGCGGCGGTGGCAATTGTGGGCGATCCAATTGTCGAGCTCGTCGCTCACTCCCTTGGGAACGGCGGCCTCCTTCCGGTCGGTCCCGCCCGCGACGATGTCGGCAGCGCCGGCGAGCGCCTTGACGGGTTCCGGCGCGGTGGCGCCGGCCTGCAAGAGCTTGGCGCGGTCGAGCTCGGTGAGCTTCCCGGCGCGCACCAGCAGCATCTTGACCATCGCCAGGAGCTCCGGATGGGCCCTCAGATTCTCCGGATCCTCGGCAAGCGTCGTTACCGCGTCCAGGTCCTCCTTCTCGAGCGGCGTCGCGCTGGGCCGGGCTAGGAGCGAAGCAAGGTAATCGGCCCAAAGGTGGGCGGTGTCGAACGAGATGAAATAATCGCGGTCGGAGACGGGGAAGGTCTGCGCGTCCTGTCCCGAGAGGCGCAGGTCGGACGATTCGGAAACCGCGGCGCGCAGCAGCTCGGCGCCGTCTCCGGGCTGGCGGGCTTCCCGGATCCGGCCGCTCAGCCAGGAACAGGCGACCCGCATGGACCGCCGCGCCGAAGACTCCGGGTCCGTCGCCGCCGTGTCGACGGGATCGGCCGGGCACTCCGCCCTCAGGAGATTGCGGCCGGCCGTGGCCCGCTCGCCGGTCCACAGGGCGATCAGGGCGCGCTGGTAGTTGATCGCCTGAGCCGCCGCGCCTGTCGGCAGTTCCTGCTCGGTGAGGCTCAGCTTACGCAGCCATTCCCCGGCCTGGCGCGGCTTGGCCACGCTGTTCGTGCGGTAATGCTGCTCGCGCCACTGCGCCATTTCGCGGGCCACCTGGATGAAGCGCTGGCGCGCGTCGTGCCTGCCGCTCGTGTCGCTCTCCGGAACGGCCGGGTAGCTCCGGGTCCTGGGATTGGTCAGGGGCGCTGGCCCCGGGCCCGGGAAGCCCCGGCGGAAGAAGTCGCTTTCGTCCCAACTCGCCAGGCGCTGCCGTTCCGCCACGGTGAAAAGGCTGCTCGGATCCTTGTTCCAGGCGCTGAGGCCGGCCGCGGAGGCGGAGTTGGACGGCCAGAACAAGAACCAGCTGAGGAAGATGAGGGCCGCGGCGCCCAGCACGGCAAAGGCGAAATCCCGCCCCGCCCGCGCCCGCATTCCGGGCGGGACGGCGGAGGGCGAGGACGGGTCGCGCGACTCCGCGTCCCCGCCCGTCGCTCCGCCCGCCCCCGGCGCGGCTGTCGGCTCGCTCTCCCCCACCATGCAGTCCCCCCCCAACGAAACCTACAGCCGGGCCTCCCCCATGAGACGCCCGAATTCCGAATCCGCTTTCTCCCGCATCTCCACCGCCCAGCGCGAGCCGTTCCGATACTTGTCGCCGATGTCGAGCAGCAGGAGCTTGCGCACCAGCGGCGGAA
This sequence comes from Alphaproteobacteria bacterium, assembly GCA_019232625.1. Taxonomy (GTDB): domain Bacteria; phylum Pseudomonadota; class Alphaproteobacteria; order Sphingomonadales; family Sphingomonadaceae; genus Allosphingosinicella. The sequence continues at coordinate 32,122 of JAFANP010000006.1, forward strand.
TTCGGCTCGCAGGCGGCGGACGGCGGCGGGCCTCGATGCGCTGAAGCAACCAGGCGATCGGCTTCAGCTCGCCCAGGCAAAAGGCGTCCTTGGCGAGCCGCGTGCCTCCGGAATGGCCCTCGGCAGCCGTCAGGAAATCGATCTTGAAGTCGTCGAAGCCGGCCTTGAGCTGGCGGACGAGCGGCGGGAGGTAGCGGGCTGCGCACCAGAAGGGATCATGTTCGCGCAGCTGGCCGCCCACGCCGAGCGAGCTGCGCCCCTCGCCGACTCCGAAGCACAGGTCTGCACGGGAGAACAGCGCCACGACGGGCTTTTGCGAACGCCCGCCGCCTTCACGCTTCATCCGCTCGAGAACCTGGTCGGTCTCGAGCGCGACGAGCTGGCGGACGGCGCGCTCCAGGTCGGTCAGCGCAGCGCCGTCGGCGGTGCCCTCCGACCCGCCGCCCCTCGCTTCGCGCTCGGCACGGACCGCCGCCTCCATCATGTTGCAGGTCTGCCGGATCTGGCCCATCAGGACCGCCGATTTCTGCGCAATGTCGGCGTCCCGGGCGGTGGGGGTCGCGGTCATCACATGGTCGCCGGGGACCAGGAACACGATCCCCTCCGCGGCCCCGAGCGCCGCGTAGAGCATCGCGACCCGCCTGATCCGGACGGCGGCAATCTTCTCCCTGGCCTCCAGCGCCGCCTGGAAGAACTCGCCGGGAAGGTCGATCAGCCGGATGATCTTGTCGCTCCTGCCGTCGCTCGCCACGGTCGTCAGCTCATGGATGAAGACGTGCCGGGTGATCTCGATGTCATCACCCGATTCCTCTCCCTCTTCCTCCGCCGCGGCGTCGGTCGAACGCATGACGTCGCCTTCGTCCGGCAGGTCCGCCTCGGCCGGGTCGATCTTCGTGACGCGGTGCTGGTAATCGGCCTGGGTACGCCGGACGACCTGGGTCAGGAAGAAGCTTTTCCCCACCTTCGTGGATCCGATGACGACGATGGTCGGGATATGGGCACCGGCCGTCGCCGGCTGCCGGAGCTTCTCGAGCATCAGCGCGAGCGCCCCCTCGCTATAGGGGCCGAGATCCTCGGCGGCCTTCCTCTCTCCGCCGGTCGCTCGGTGCGCCGGGTCTCCGTCCGCTCCACCCTTTGCGTCGCCCTGGTCCGCGGCGGCCGACGTCCGCTGCGGCGGATCGCGGCCATGACGCGGCGGCTCTTCCGGTCCGGGACCGCCGGCCGCGGGGTCCCGCCGCTCTCCGCCCGGAACAGGGTCGGCGGAGACGCCGAGACTGCCCGCACCCGCCTCGGTCGCTCCGATGGTCTCGCCGCACAAGGGGCAGTCGAGGGAGCCGTCGGGGATGAGCCTATCGCAACTCGGACAGATCATGCCGCATCCCTTCGCGCGCACAGGGTCCGGAAGGCGAACGGCCATTGGCTGTCGGGGCTGGACGCGTCAGGCTGAGCGACGTTCTCGAGGGCAAGCGCCCTGACCGCGGCGTGTTCGCGACTTTGCACGATCCGGCGCCAGTCCGGTTCTCCAATCATGCTGGCTGCCTTCACTGAAGTCTCCGTCCGCAAGAATCGATCAAGCTGAGTCGTGTTGATCAAGGCATGCAGTTTCAGCAGGAACTTGGTCAATCCAGCTCTTGCCTTCTCGCGGCTCCTGGACTCGAGCGCTTCCAACCTATCCTTCACCGCTGCCTGAACGACTCGGCAATGGAAGGTGAAGGCAAGCTCCCATGTCGGCTCGATGGCGCCGGAAGTGTTTGACGCCTCCAGATATTCTAGCGTTTGGGCGAGCAATTCTGCCTCGGATTCGAGGAGTCCTGAAGGCGCCGCTTGCGCCTGCTTGAGGAGCGGCGCCGGGAAGGTGGAGACCATTTCGGGAGCGACCCGCCCGAGGATCTCGGGATCGAGAGCGACGGCCGCCCGTCCGCTCGCGGCGAGGCGGGCAAGCATCAAGGGAGGCCAGGCGAGGCGCTCCGTCACCGGTTCGGGCTGCCGGAAATAGAGTTCGAGCCAGGCCGGGTCGGCCGGTCGCGCCTGAGTCATGCTGCCGTAGACCCTGCGGAGCGCTGCGGAGAGGAGCGAGCGCGGTTCGTCTTCCCCCACCTCGGCCACGGCTCTCATCAGCCCGGCCATCGCCGATCGGACGGCCGGTTCGCCGAGATGGTCGCGGATTTCCGACAGGATCGAGCGCAGGCCGCCGGCGACCCTCTGTTCGGCCGGCTCCCCCGGATCGGCGGAAGGTCGCCCCGCCGCCAGGGCCTTCCGCAACGCGGGGCTCTCCTCGTCGGCCGCCCCGGCGAGGGTGGCCCGCAGCGTCCACCAGAGGACGTCGGCGAGGTCCGCGCCATCGCCGCGAATCTCCCCGGCGCCGCTCACGCAATGGAGCTTCGCGCCGGACGGCCGCCAGGCCTTCTGGCTCCATTCCTCCTTTGCGAAGCAGATCAGGTCCCAGTGGAACAAGGGGACGGGAGCGGTGACGAAACTGATCTCGGTTCTCGTTTCCGCGAGGGCTTTGTCGAGGATCCGGATCAACGTCGCCGTCGGGTCCATCGGCGCTTCGACCTCCACCACGAGCGGCTTGCGGCCAAGATCGGGCTGAAGGCGCCACATCGCCGAGGCCGCGGGAGCAGGCGCGCCATGCTCCTCGGCAAGCCTCGCGACGTCCAGCACCAGGGGGGCGAGCGACGTGCCGGCGGGGGGCAGATCGCGCCGTTCATGGAATTGCAGCAGGCGGTCGGCTCGCCCCCCCATCGCGGCCAAGTGTCCGGAATCGATGATCTGCCCCCAGGTCATCCAGACCGGATTGCCCGATATCCTGCCGAGGTCGGTCGTACTGCTCAGGAACCACAAGGGCCGCCCGGGCCGCGTGGAAATCGGGAAGAAGGCCTGGATCGGGCCATGGCCCTGGATATGATCTCCAAGCGCGAGATTGTAATCGAGGGTCGCCGACAGCGCCTCGTCCGACAGGGTTAGACCGGGAGTCGCCGCGACGACCCCGAAATCCCGTCCCGCCGCCCGGGGGCCCAGCACCAATTGTTCGAGGCGGATTTCCTCTCTCACCCGATCGTCTGGCCGAGCGCTTTGAGGAGAGTCTCGGCATAGGCCCTGAGCTCCTGCGGAGGAGGCTCCGTCGCCTTCGCGTCCCGGAGCTTGCGGTCCTGCAGACACTCCCCGACCCCCTTCAGGGCGGTCACCAGATTGGGTCCCCACAGGCCGTCGAACCTCACCGGCGGAGGCGCGTCGATCGGACCGGTCGCGGGGGGCGGGGACGCCGCGTTGTCCCCGCATTGCGCTCCGGGAGCGGTAATCTGCGCGAGCAGGAACTGGAGGATCCGGATGCGCTCCGGCCGCGCGACCACGTCCTGGCTCCAGGCGGAGGCGAAGGTGTCGCAGGTCCCTGCCCCCGTGCAAACCGAGCTGGGAGCCTGCTCGCGAACGACCTTCCAGCCGCTTTCGATCGCCCTGGCGGCGGCGGCTGCCGCTGCGGGATCGGCGCCGACGCGAGTCGATGCGATGACGTTGGGCTGCTTGGCAGCGCGCGGCGGGAAGAGCCACGGGGACAGGACGAGGCCGAGCACCAGAGCCGCCACCGCGAGCCCATATTGGGGGAGCAGCGCCATCCAGCGCGGCGCGACCCGCCGCTGCGCCTCTTCCCGTTCGGCCTCGGTCCGCGCCTTGCGCACGAAGAAGCGAGCGAAGGCGCCACTCTCGCGATCCCCGCTCCCGTCGCCAAGCCCTTCCTCGTCGGGCCGGTCGCCGATCGGGCTCCCATCCCCCGCCGCCTCGCGGGGGGCGGCTTCGTCGTCCACCGTCTCGTCCAGGGCCGCCTCGTCGAAGGCCGGCGGGGGCGCTTCCTCCGGCGGCTCGCGCGGCGCCTCCTCACGCGCAAGGCTCGGCGAGGCGGCGATGAGCGTCCTCACGGCGGCGAGCAGTTCCGCCAACTCCTCGTCATGATCGCCTCTCGCCGGCGCCGGCTCGCCCGCCCGGGCCGCGGCGGCCCTCGCCGCGGCGGCTTCCTGGGCCTCGAGCATCGCGTGCGCGGTCTCGGTCTCCTCCCTGACCTTGTGGAGCGCCGCGTCGATCTCCTGCCTCTTGCGCTCGAGGGCGTTGCTGGCCGTCTCGAGCTTTTCGGTCTCCGTCCGAAGATGCCTCACCTCGGCGTCGACGGCCTTGAGGCCGCTGTCGACACGGCCGGCCAGGGTCGCCTGCTCGGACCTCAGCCGCTCCACGGAGGCATCGACATGGCCGGAGAGCCTTGCCTGCTCGGCCGAGAGCCGCTCCACATAGTCGCCCACCGCGTTCAGCGCGGCGGCGGCGGCAGAATCCCGGACAAAGGGGATGATCGACGCCGCAAAGTATTTGCGCAATTCATCGGCCAGTGGATCGGCGAGGCCCTGCGGCCCCCGCGAGTCCGACGTCGCCATTTTCGAATCCCTCAAAGCCCCCTGTGCCAGCTTTCCAAAGAAGCTCTATCTCGTCAACTTGCGGGACGGCGAAGCTCGTCTCCGTCTCCGGGCGGGCGCGCTTCCTCTCTTGCAGGGCGGCCGCCCCTTCCTCGCCTCCCGCACTTCGGCGGCGGCACGCGGCGGCGCGTGGAGGCTTGGACGGCATGACGGGCCGTCGCCGCGGGAATGGTGCCGCTTGAGGGACTCGAACCCACGACCCCATCATTACGAATGATGTGCTCTACCAGCTGAGCTAAAGCGGCGCTCCCGGGGAGCGGGCCCTCTATCAGCGCGCCGCAGGCGTGACAAGCGGCGCGCGACCTTCGAAGACGCCGCCTCGAGATGGCGCGGCGGCTCCTTGGGACGGGGCGAGTGGGTATCGGCTCCGCCCGTCGCGACGAGGACCGAGCCTGGCGAAGCCCGTCCGGAGCGACGCCTCAGGCGCGGAAGGGGTTCGTCCCCAACGGCGAAAGACTTAACGCTTCTTCAACCATGACCGGTGCATGCCTCGCTCAACGAATTGGGGCAGAGGCAAGGACCGCCTGATGGACAGCCTGCGGGCATTCGACGACGAGGCCGGCTACGGCGCGAGCGGGGACGACGAGGTCGCCATCGAGGCGCCCCCGGAGATCGGCACCGACGAGCGGCGCATGCACGTGCGCGCCTACAATTACTGGGTGTCGCTGCTCGATGGCCGGCCCTTCCCGTCGATCAAGGACCTCGATCCGCGCACCCTCGGCGACTTCGGGCCGCACAGCGTGCTCCTCGATTTCAGCGAAGGCGGCGACGATCCCAAGGTCGCGTGGCTCGGCAGCGCGCTTCGCGAGGAATGCGACCTGCTCGGCGACATCAGGCGGATCAGCGACGTGCCCAAGCGCTCGCTGCTCTCGCGCCTCACCGACCACTATCTCCAGATCATCGCCAATTCGGCGCCGATCGGATTCGAGGCGGAGTTCGTCGGCCAGCGCGGCCACAACACCATGTATCGCGGCATCCTCATGCCCTTCTCCTCGACCGGCGAGGCGATCGACTTCATCTACGGGGTGATCAACTGGAAGGAGATCGCCGACAGCCACACCGCCGCCGCCATCGCCCGCGAGGCGAGCACGGCGCTGGCCGCCGCGCCGACCCCGGCCGCAAGCCCGGTCTGGGCCGACGGCCCCAATTCCGCGCCGCCGGCGCCGCACCATCCCGCTCCCGAGGAGGCGGTGTGGGGGGAGCCGGAGCTGCCCTTCGACGCAGCCCTCGCCGATCACCTCTCCGCCGCGCGCGAATGCGCCGAGGCGGCCGGCCATGCCGAGACCCGCAGCCGCTCGGCGCTCTATCGCGCCCTCGGCCATGCCTACGACTTCGCCCTCGCCGCCGAGGCGGAGCCGCAGGACTATGCGGAGATGCTCCACGACGCCGGGATCAAGGCGCAGGCGCGGGCGCCGATGACCGCGGTCGCCAAGCTCGTCTTCGGCGCCGGCGCGGACAAGGCCCGCCTCACCGAATTCGCCGCCGCCCTCGCCTGGGCGAAGCGCGAGGCGCTGCCGATGGGCGGCCTCGTCGCCTATCTCGAATCCGCCGACGGCGGCCTCAAGGCGGTCGTTCAGGCGGAGCGACGCGCCCGTCGTCCGCAGGCGAAGCCCGACGCCGGCGCGGCCGCGCGCGACGCGCTCCGCGCCGCCCGCATCCTCGGCCATGTCGACATCGCCGCGGGCGGGGAGGAGTTCGTCCTGCTCGTCGCCCGACGCGACGACGTCGGCGGCCTCGCGGTCGTCGCCGCGGTCCGCGACGCCGCCCTTCTCGACAAGGCGATACGCAAGGCCGCCTGACGCCGGCCTAGGCTTGCCCCTCCCGCGCCACAGGAGCATAGGGCCCCCGAAGCACGACCCCGCGGCCCGCGGCCGCCCTTCGGGAGCCCAGTATGACTTCGGACAGCATGGTCGCGGACGCCCCCGCCGACGTGCAGATTGTCGACGCCCTCGCCCACCATCTCGTCGAAGGCGCACTGCCCGGCGAGCTCGCCGACTTCACCGACGAGGACCGCATCGCCGCCGCGGAGTTCGTCGCGGCCTGCGCCCGGCGGCGGCCCAGCGGCATAGCCCTGGTCCGCGTCGAGTCGCTCGGCGGCGCGCTCGGCCAGAGGCGGATGCGCATCGGAATCGTCAACGACGACATGCCCTTCCTGGTCGATTCCGTCGCCAACACGCTCGCCGCCCGCGGCCTCACCGTCCATCGCCTCCTCCACCCGGTGGTGTGCGTCACCCGCGACGAGAATGACTGCCTCCTCGCCGTGGAGCCGCGCTGCGACGAGCGGGAGCGGCGCGAATCGATGATGTACCTGGAGGTCGACCGCGTCGACGCGAAGGGCCGGCGGGACATCGTCGCGGAGATCCACCGCGTCCTCGCCGACGTCCGCGCCGTGGTGGCCGACTGGCCGTCGATGCAGGCGCAGATGCGGGCCGACGCGGCGGAGGCGGAGGGCGACGGCGCGGAGCTGCTGCGCTGGTTCGCCGACGGCGCCATGACCCTGCTCGGCTATGAGGTCGAGCATCCCGAAGGCCCGTCGACCGGCGCCCTCGGACTGTTCCGCCTGCCCGGCGACCCGACCGACCCCGGCGGCGCGATCGGCGCGATGCGCTATTTCGAGGAGGGCGGCGCCGTGCCGCTCCTCGCCAAGGCCGAGCGACGCGCTTCGGTCCACCGCCGCGTGCCGCTCGACCTCGTCGTCGTGCCGGTCCGCAAGGACGGCAAGGTCGTGGCGATCGGCGTCCATGCCGGGCTGTGGACCAGCCAGGCGCTGAGCGCGCCCGTCGAGGAGGTGCCGCTGCTGCGCGAGCGGCTGAAGATATTGGAGCGCCATTTCGGCTTCGACCAGGCCGGCCACAGCGGCAAGGCGTTGCGCCACGCCGTGACCGCCCTCCCCCACGACCTCCTGTGCAACCTGACGATGGATTCGGTGCGCGAGCTGGTGACGACCGCCATGTCGCTGGCCGACCGGCCGCGGCCGACCCTGATCCTCGCCCGCTCGATCCTCAAGGGCAACATGTTCGCGTTCGTCTGGCTGCCCCGCGACGAGCTCACCACCGCCCGACGCCTCGCCATCGGCGAGATGATCCGGCAGGCCTCCGACGGACGGATATCGAACTGGTCGGTCGAGCTGGGCGACGGCGACCTCGCGCTGATCCGCTACACGCTCTACATCGGCCCCGAGACGCCGACGCCCGACGTCCCGGCGCTCGACCGCAAGCTCGACGCGATGGTGCGCGGCTGGGCCCCGGCGGTGGAGGAGGCGCTGGGCGACATGGTCGGCCCGCAGCGCGCGACGCGCCTCGCCCTCACCTATTTCGACGACCTGCCGGAGACCTATCGTCTGTCGACCGAGCCCCGCGAGGCGGCGCTCGACATCATCCGCATCTGCGAGCTGAGCGGCGCCGCCGGCCGCGACGCCCGCCTCTATCGCGAGCCCGGCGACGGCCCGGTACGCCTGCGCCTCAAGACCTATCGCCTCGGCGACCTCATCCCCCTTTCCGACGCCGTGCCGGTGTTCGAGAATTTCGGCTTCCGGGTGCTGGAGGAGAAGCCCTGGGGGCTGGACGAGGGGCGGCTCGGCTACATCCACGAATTCCTGCTCGAGACCCGCTCCGGCGACGCCGCGGCGGTGCTCGACCGCGCCGAGCTGGTCGAGCGGGCGATCGCCGAGGTGCTCGAGGGGAAGGCGGAGAACGACGTCTTCAACCAGCTGCTCGTCGCCACCGGCCTCAGCCAGCGCGACGTCGTCCTGTTCCGCGCCTGGTTCCGCTACCTGCGCCAGGGCGGCCTCTCCTACTCGATGGTGACCGTCGTCGAGGCGCTGCGCAAGGCGCCGGTCGTGACCCGGTCGATCATCGCCCTGTTCGACGCGCTGCACGGCCCGGAGAGGAACGGCGGCCGGGACGCCGCCGTCGCGGCCGCGCAGGCCGAGATTGCCGAGGGGCTGGGCGGCGTCGCCGCGATCGACGAGGACCGCATCCTCCGCCTGATCCACGCCGTCGTTAACGCGACCCTGCGGACCAACGCCTTCGCCCCGGCGGGCCGCGAGGCGCTCGCCTTCAAGCTCGACAGCGCCAGGATCCCCAACCTGCCGCAGCCGCTGCCGTGGCGCGAGATCTGGGTCTATTCGCCGCGGGTCGAGGGCATACACCTTCGCGGCGGGCCGATCGCCCGCGGCGGCCTCCGCTGGTCCGACCGGCGCGACGACTTCCGAACCGAGATACTCGGCCTGATGAAGGCGCAGCTGGTCAAGAACGCGGTGATCGTGCCGACCGGCGCCAAGGGGGGCTTCTATCCCAAGCACCTGCCGCCGACGAGCGAGCGCGACGCCTGGCTCGCCGAGGGCACGGAGAGCTACCGCATCTTCATCCGCGCCCTGCTCTCCGTCACCGACAACATCGTCGAGGGCAAGGTCGTCCATCCGCAGGGCGTCGCGGTGCTCGACGGCGACGATCCCTATTTCGTGGTCGCCGCCGACAAGGGCACGGCCACCTTCTCCGACGTCGCCAACGCGATCGCGCTGGAGCGCAATTTCTGGCTCGGCGACGCCTTCGCCAGCGGCGGCAGCCACGGCTACGACCACAAGGCGATGGGAATCACCGCCAAGGGCGCCTGGGTCTCCGTCCAGCGTCACTTCCGCGAGATGGGGATCGACGTTCAGAGCGACCCGATCCGGGTCGCCGGCGTCGGCGACATGTCGGGCGACGTGTTCGGCAACGGCATGCTGCTCTCGAGATCGCTGAAGCTCGTCGCCGCGTTCGACCACCGCCACATCTTCCTCGATCCCGATCCCGATCCGGCGCGCAGCTGGGAGGAGCGCAACCGCATGTTCCACCTGCCGCGTTCGTCGTGGGAGGATTACGACCGCTCGCTCCTCTCGGCGGGCGGCGGAATCTTCCCGCGCAGCCAGAAGATCATCCCGGTGACGCCCGAGGTGAGGGCGCTGCTCGAGCTTCACCAGGACGAGATCGACCCGGCCGGGCTGATGACCGCGATCCTCAAGGCGCCGGTCGACCTGCTCTGGTTCGGCGGCATCGGCACCTACATCAAGGCCCGCTCCGAGACGAACCCGGAGGTCGGCGACCCGGCCAACGACCCGATCCGGATCAACGGCGAGGACATTCGCGCCAAGGCGATCGGCGAGGGCGCCAACCTCGCCATCACCCAGGCCGGGCGGATCGAGTTCAGCGCGGCGGGCGGCCGCTGCAACACCGACTTCATCGACAATTCGGCCGGCGTCGACTGCTCGGACAACGAGGTCAACATCAAGATCCCGCTCAACCGGGAGATGGTGGAGGGCCGGCTCTCGTTCGAGGCGCGCAACGCCCTGCTCGCCGAGATGACGGACGAGGTCGCCGCGATCGTCCTCGAGGACAACCGCCTGCAGACGCTCGCGCTGTCGATCGCCGAGCGCGGCGGGGCGGCCGAGCTGCCGCCGCTGATCCGCGCCATCGAGATCCTGGAGGAGAGCGGGCGCCTCAACCGCGCCGTCGAGGGGCTGCAGTCCAACGAGGAGCTGATGCGCCGCGCGCAGGAGAATCGGAGCCTCACCCGGCCGGAGCTCGCCGTCGTCCTCTCCACCTCGAAGATGGCGCTTCAGGCGGCGCTCGAGGCCGGCCGGATCACGGAGGACCCGACCCTCACGCCGGAGCTGCTCGCCGCCTTCCCTGCGACCATGCAGGCCCGGCACCGCGAGGCGATCGAGCAGCATCGCCTGCGCCGGGAGATCATCGCCACCAAGATCGCCAACCGCTTCGTCAACCGCCTGGGCATCACCGCCATCTTCGCGCTGAGCGAGGAGGAGGGCGCCTCGTTCGGCCAGACCGCCGCCGCGTTCGTGGCCGCCGAACGCCTGTTCGACATGCAGGAATTCTGGGAGACGCTCGACACGGCTGACTTGCCCGAGCAGCTTCGCCTCGAGCTGTTCGACCAGGCCTCAAAGGCCCTGCAGCTCCACATCGCCGACATCCTGCGCAACACCTCGGGCTCGACCAAGCTCGCCGAGATGGTCGGCGACCTCGCGCCCGGCCTCGAGCAGCTCAGCGCCGTCGTCGGCGGGCTGCTGCGGCGCGAGGTCGCGGCGGAAGCGGCGGCGCGGCGGCAGCGGCTGCTCGACCTCGGCGCGCCGGCCGCGATCGCGGAGCGGATCGTCCGGCTGTTCGAGCTCAACGGCGGAATCGGCATCGCCGCTTTGGGCAAGCGCCTCGGGCTCGACGTCATCTCCCTCACCAAGGCCTATACCCGGCTCGGGGAAACGCTGGCGCTGGACTGGGCGCAGGGGGCGGCCAACCGAATCCAGGCCCGCGACCAGTGGGAGCGGCTGCTGACCGCCGGCCTCGCCCGCGATTTCGAGCAGCTCCGTCTCGACTTCCTCGCCCGCCGCAAGGCGGACGACCCGGACGAGGCGGTCGAGAAATGGGCCGCCGCTCAGGGCCCGCGCATCGACCAGTTCCGCCGCGTCGTCGACCGCGCCCGCAACGCCGCGGTCACCACCGCGCCGATGCTGGCCCAGGTCGCTACCCAGGCCCGCGTGCTGCTCGGGCGGTAGGCCCGCCAAGCGGGACGATCAGCGACCCGGGCTGCGCCGCTCGAACAGCCACACCCTTATCGCGCTCGCCAGATTGCTGGGGTCGCGGGCCTCGACCCGCGCCGCGTCGATGCGCGCGACCAGCGCGTTGAGCGGCACCCCCTCCGCCTCCGCGGCCTCGCGCAGCGCGTCCCAGAAGACGGGTTCCAGGCTGATCGATGTGGCATGGCCGGCGATCATCATCGAGCGCTTGACGGGACCTGCCATTACGGCCCGATCAATACATGTGCTGGCCGCCGTTGATGCTGAGCGTCGAGCCGGTGATGAACCCCGCCTCCTCGCCGCACAGGAAGGCGACGCCGCGGGCGATCTCCTCCGCCTTGCCGAGCCGGCCGACCGGGATGCGGGCGACGATCTTGGCGAGCACGTCCTCGGGCACGGCGGCGACCATCTCCGTATCGATATAGCCGGGGGCGATGGCGTTCACCGTGACGCCGCCGCGGGCGCCTTCCTGCGCGAGGGCCTTGGTGAAGCCGTGGATGCCGGACTTGGCGGCGGCGTAATTGACCTGCCCATATTGGCCCGCCTGGCCGTTGATCGAGCCGATGTTGACGATCCGGCCGAACTTGCGCTCCTGCATGCCCTCGAACACCGCCTTGGCCATGTTGAAGCAGCCGCCGAGATTGACGTCGATCACCTCGTCCCACATCTCGCGCGTCATCCGCTTCATCGTCGCGTCGCGGGTGATGCCGGCATTGTTGACGAGCACGTCGATGGGCCCGAGCTCCTCGGCGATGCGGCGGCAGCCTTCGAGACAGGCGTCGAAATCGCTGACGTCCCATTTATAGGCCTTGATGCCGGTCCGCTCGGTGAATTCCGCCGCCTTCCGCTCGTTGCCCGCATAATTGGCGGCGACCGTCATCCCCGCGTCGCGGAGCGCGACGCTGATCGCCTCGCCTATGCCCCTGGTGCCGCCGGTGACGACTGCAACTCGTGCCATGGCTCTCTCTCCTGTTTTTTCTTGTGGGGCGCCCTTACGGTGCGCCCAGCCAACCTTCAAGTTCGCGGCGCAGCAGCGCTTCCAGCATGGCCAGGCCCGGCGCGCTGTCGTTGAGGCAGGGAAGGTAGGCGAAGTGGGTGCCGCCCGCGGCCAGGAAGGTGTCGCGCCCCCGGATCGCCAGCTCCTCGAGCGTCTCGAGGCAGTCCGCGGAGAAGCCGGGGGCGAGAATGGCGACGCGGGTGACGCCCGTGGCCGGCAGGGCGGCGAGCGTCGCGTCGGTCGCGGGCTCCAGCCACTTGGCGCGGCCGAAGCGCGACTGGAAGGTGACGGTCAGCGCCCGCCCCGACGCCTCGGCGAGCAGGCGCGCCGTCTTGCGGCAGTGGCAATGATAGGGGTCGCCGAGCTCCAGCGTCCGCTGGGGCATGCCGTGGAAGCTTGCGAGGATCGCCTGGGGTTCGAAGTCGAGCCCGGCGAGCTGCGCCTCCAGCCGGGCCGCGAGCGCGGCTATGTAGCCGGGATCGTCATGATAAGGCGGCAGCGTGCGCACCGCCGGCTGCCAGCGCATGCGGCGAAGGTGGAGGAAGGCCTCGTCGTTCGCCGTGGCGGTCGTCGCCGCGCAATATTGCGGATAGAGCGGCGCGATCAGGATCCGCTCGCAGCCCGCCGCCTTGAGCGCGTCGATCCGCTCGGGAATCGCCGGGCGGCCGTAGCGCATCGCATGGTCGACGATCACCTGGTCGCCGAACGCGCCGGCCAGCGCCCGCGCCTGCCGGGCGGTGATCGCCGCGAGCGGGGAGCCTTCCTCGGTCCACACCTGGCGGTAGGCGTGGGCGGACTTCCTCGGCCGGGTGCGCAGGATCACGCCGCGCAGGATCGGCTGCCAGACGAGCTGCGGGATCTCGATGACTCGCGGGTCGGAGAGGAACTCCTTGAGGTAGAGGCGGACGGAGCCCGGCTCGGGCGCGTTGGGAGTGCCGAGGTTGATCAGCAGCACGCCGATCCTCGGCGGCGGGACCGGCGGATGTCCGGACGGCCTCATCCGCCGCTTCCGACGACGAGCGGCAGGGAGCGCAGGCGCTGCCCGGTGAGCGCGAACACGGCATTGGCCATGGCGGGCGCGGCGGTCGGCACTGCAAGCTCGGTGACGCCGCCCGGAGGCGCGCCGCTCTCGACGAGCTCGACGCTCACCTCCGGCGAGTCGCGGAGCAGCGGGAAGCCGAGATCGCCGAAGCCGTGCACCGCCGGGCGGCCCTGCGACCAGCCGATCGGCTGGCCGCTCGCCGCGGCGATGCCGAAGAGCAGCCCGCCCTCGACCTGCTGCTTGACGATGTCGGGGTTGACGATCCGGCCGCAATCGACGGCGCAGACGGCCCGGCGCACCCTCACCCTCAGCCCGGCGGCGATCTCCACCTCGACAAGGGTGGCGATGTACGAGCCGAAGGCGCTGAGGCAGGAGAGGCCCATCGCGCTGCCCGGCTGGCCGCCGTCCCACTGCCCGATCTGGGTCGCGGCGGTGAGGCATTGCGCCAGCCGCGGGTTGCGGCCGAGCATCTGCATCCGGAAGGAGAAGGGCTCGACATTGGCCTGCCGCGCCAGCTCGTCGACGAAGCATTCGTTGAAGAAGGCGTTGTAGGCGTGGGCGCCCGACCGCCACAGCCCGAAGCGCATCGCCGGCTCCACCGGGACATGATCGATGGCGACGGCCGGGATGTCGTAGGGCGGGGCGGCTCCGGCATCGGGTGCGGCGGGGCCGCGGAGGAGGCGCGCCTCGTCGCCGAGCCGCCGCTCGAGCGCGGGGCGGATGTCCGGCCCGGCGATGCGCGCGGTCCACGACAGGATCGTCCCGCCGGCGCCGAGGCGGGCGGCGAGGCGCGCCGCGGCCGGGGGGCGGAAGCCGTCCTGCACGCTCTCCTCCAGCCGCGACCAGGTGAGCTGCACCGGCCGCTTGACGCGCTTCGCCAGCACCGCCGCCTGCTCGACGGCACGCGTCTCGATCTTGCGGCCGTAGCCGCCGCCGATCATCGTGGGGTAGAGAGTCACGTCGCCTTCCCCGACCCCGGCGGCGCGGGCGGCGGCGGCGCGGGCGGCGCCCGGCATCTGAACCGGCGCCCAGATCTCCAGGCGTCCGCCGGACCAGCGGGCGGTGGCGTTGAGCGGCTCCAGCGGCGCGTTGGCGGCCGGGCCCGCCCGGTAGGTGAAAGCGGTCGCGCCCGCCTCGCCGGCCCCGGCCGCCTCGCCGCGCTCGAACAGGCGCTCGCCCTTGCCCGACGCCAGGGCGGCGGCGAGCGCCGCGGCCCCGTCCTCCGAGGTGGCGGGCGTGCCGGGGGAGCGCCAGGCCGGCCGCCTCGCCGCGAGGGCGCGGTCCGCCGCCCACCAGTTGCTCGCCACGACGGCGATCCAGCGGCCGTCCTCGTCGTCGAAGGTGCCGAGCACGCCGGGCATCCTCCTCGCCGCCTCGGCATCGTCGCGGACGATGCGGCTGCCGCCCGTAGGCCCTGAGCGCACCGAGGCGTAGACCATGCCCGGCAGCCGCACGTCGCCCGCATAGAGCGCGGAACCGTCCACCTTGGCGGGGAGGTCGAGCCTCGGCACCGCCTGGCCGTAGAGCCGGTCGTCGACGCCGCCCCGCACCGGCAGCGCGTCCGGGACCGTCTCGTCCGCCGCCTCGGCGGCAAGCTCGGCGAAGGACAGGCGTAGCGCGCCGTTGACGACGAACCCCGCCTTGGTGTCCAGCGTGCGCCAGTCGCCCTTCCAGCGGCGGGCGGCCGCCTTCATCAGCAGCGCCCGCGCCGCCGCGCCCGCCTCCCGCATCGGCGCCTCGAAGGCGCGGATCGAGGTCGAGCCCGCCGTCGCCATCGCCGTATGCTCTTGGGCGGACCAGCGCCCCGCGCGGCGCAGCCAGCCGGGAAGGCCGCCCTCGTCGCCCTCGCCGGCGAGCAGGCGGTTGGCGTAGAACGGCCCAAGCGGCGCCGGCTCGACGCCGACGGTGAGCCAGTCGGCCCCGAGCTCGTCGGCGAGGATCTGCGGCAGGCTGGTCCAGACCCCCTGTCCGAGCTCCGCCTGCGGCACCGCGACGACGACGCGCCCGTCGCCGCCGATCTTCAGGAAGCCGTTGAGGACGGTTTCGTCCTTCGCTGCGGGCAGGTTGGGCTGGTAGCGGCGCGGCCAGGCCGCCCAGGCGATGAGCAGGCCGACGCCCGCCCCGCCGCCGACCAGCAAGGTCCGCCGGCTGAAGCCACTTTGCTCGCTGCCTCTCGCCATCCCCCGCCTGATAGAGCGGTCAGGCCGCCCTGTGCCAGTCCTTCGACAGGCGGCGCGCCGCGAGGAAGTAGAGCGCCGAGCTCAACAGGTAGAAGCCGAGGCCGTAGAGGATCGAGTAGAGCAGCGCGTCCGTCCCGTGGGCCGCCGTCATCGCGTCGGACATGAAGCCGAGGAAGAAGATGCCGAAGCCGATGCCGATGAGGTTGTTGATGAACAGAAAGCTGGCCGAGGCGGTGGCGCGCATGTTGGGCGGGACGATGTGCTGCACGGCCGCGATCACGGGCCCGAGCCAGGCCAGCGCAAGCATCTGGCCGACGACGAACAGCAGCCAGGCGGCGAGCAGGGACGGCGCGTTCAGCCCGAGCGCGAAGACCGGCGCGGCGATCAGGAAGCAGACCGCCGGGATGAGCGCGTAGGTCGCCGGCCGATCCGGTCCGGTCCGGTCGCCGAGCCAGCCGCCCAGCCAGGTCCCCGCGACGCCTCCCACCAGCACGATCGACCCGTAGAAGATCGAGACCCTCAGCAGCGGCGTGTCGTCGCGGGCGAACCACAAAGGCAGCTGCGCCATCAGCCAGTCCATGCCGCCGAAATGGAAGCTGCGGCTGAAGAAGCTCGGCAGCCAGAAGATGAGGCCGTAGCCGAGGATGGACCCCGAGGCGGCGCCGAAGGAAAGAAGCCAGAAGCTCGGCTTGGCGGCGAGCGCGGCGGCGACCTCGAGGAAGGGCGGGGCCGGCTCGGCGGCGGCGCCGTCGGCGCTGTCGCGCCCGCCGCGCACCGGCTCGGGGACGAGGAGCTTTACGGCGATCGCCGCCGGGATTCCGGCGAGGCCTACGATGATGAAGGCGGAGCGCCAGTCGAGATGGCTGGCGATCCAGCCGCCGAAGAAGACGCCGAGGGCCGAGCCGATCGGGATCCCGAGCGAGAAGAGGGCCAGCGCCCGCGCCCGCCTCTCCCTGGGATAGAAGTCGCTGATCAGCGCGTAGGAAGGGGCGACGCCGCCCGCCTCGCCGATGCCGACGCCCATGCGCGCGAGGAACAGGTGCCAGAAGCCCTGCGCATAGCCGCAGGCGGCGGTGAACAGGCTCCACAGGCCGACGGAGAGGGCGATGATGTTCACCCGGCTCCGCCGGTCGGCGAGCCAGGCGATCGGGATGGCGAGGCCCGAATAGAAGAGGGCGAAGGCGATGCCGCCCATCAGCCCGAGCTGCCGGTCGCTCAGCGCCAGCTCCGCCTTTATCGGCACCGCCAGGACTCCGATGATCTGCCGGTCGATGAAGTTGAAGATATAGGCGACGAGCAGGATGGCGAGCACGCGGGTGCCTGCGGGTTGGCCCTTTCCTGTCATGCTCGCTCCTTCCGGCTGTCGACTTCAGTCCTCCCCGTCGCCGAAGGCGATGGGGAGACCGCACGAAGTGCGGTGGAGGGGCTTTCCAAGTCGGCAGGCCCCTCCACCATGCTTCGCATGGTCCACCCTCCCCATGCGCTTCGCGCACGGGGAGGACGAGAGGCATCGGTCAGAACTTCACCCCGAAGCTGAGGAACACCTGGCGGGGATTGCCGTAGAAGGTGGTGACGACGCCCTCGCGGCCGAGCGAGGGTGCGATGCCCGGGACTCCGAAGGCCGGGTTGGCGGCGCCGCTCGCGAGCCGCGGCGCGACCGAGAGGACCGGCTGGCCGGTGACCGGGTTCACGGTCAGGAACTGGTAGCCCGACGTGATGTACTGCTTGTCGGTCAGGTTCTTGCCGTGGAGGCCGATCGTGTAGCGGCCGCCGGGGCTCGTCCAGGTGAGGTGGGCGTCGAGCAGCGCGTAGCCGGGCTGGTCCAGGAAGGGGCTCGGAGTCTCGAACTGGAAGGTCTTCGAGCGGTAGGAGAGCGTCGCGCTCGCCCCCAGGTCGCCGCCGGCGACCGGAGTCGAGAAGTCGAGCGTGCCGGACAGCGTCCATTTCGGCGTGTTCTGGATGCGGCGGAAGTTCGCCACGTCGACCGGCCCGGCCGGCTGGTTGGGCGCCGGATTCCCCTGCGCGTCGAAGGCCGCCACGTTGGTGACGAAGCGGTCGTACTTGGCGTCGAGATAGCCCAGCGTGCCGGCGAGGTTGAGCCGCGACCCGTCGTCGCCGCGGAACAGGGTGGCGACGGCTTCCGCCTCGATGCCCTTGAAGCTCGCCTTGCCGGCGTTGGTGGTGACGCCGACGAAGGTCGGCACGCCGTTGATCACCGCGCCGACCGAGCCGGGCACCTGCACGTCCTTGTAGTCGGCGTAGAAGCCGGCAAGGGCGAGGCGCAGGCGGCGGTCGAACAGCGCCGCCTTGTAGCCCACCTCGTAGCTGGTGACCTTCTCGGGATCGAAGAGGAAATAGTCGAAGATCTCGCTATATTCGCGGGTGCCGTTGGCATTGAGGTCGGGCGCCGCGGTGGAGAGGCCGCGCGGGTCGAAGCCGCCGCCTTTGAAGCCCTTGCCCCAGCTCGCATAGAGGGTGTTGTCGGCGTCCGGTTCGAACGTGAGGGAGGCGCGGGGGGTGAATTCGTTGAAGGTCTTCTCGCCCCGGAAGTTGGAGGTCAGCGCGCCGAGCTGCACGCCGTTGCCGCCGAGCTCGGGCGAGGCGCCGTTGAGCAGGTTCTTGCGGATCACCGTCGCGCGCCGGCGGTCGGTGGTGTAGCGGCCGCCGACCGACAGCGAGAGCAGGTCGCTGAGCTTGTAGGTGAAGTCCGCGAAGCCGGCCCAGGTCTGGGTGTTGACGTGGCCGAAGGTCGAGGCGGTGAGGCCCGGCAGCACCACCGGGCTGGTCGTCGCCAGTATCACGTCGAAGATGTTCCGGGCGCTGGCGCTGAGGAAGTAGACGCCCATCACCCCCTGGATCTTCTCGCCCTCGTAGAGGAGCTGCAGCTCGTTCGAGAATTGGTGGTTGGTGTAGATGGCCGGCACGTCGACGTCGGCGGCGGGCAAGGCGTCGAAGTCGATCGGCGTGGCGCTGCGGTCGTGGCGGTAGCCGGCGATGTCCTTCAAGGTGATGCCCTCGCCGAGCTCGAACTCGGCATGCATCGACGCGCCATAGGCCTCGATGTCCTGCCTGGGCGTGTTGAGGCCGGCCTGGGTGTCGTAGACGTCGTTCAGGACCGGCGCGCCGCTCAGCTGGCCGACGATCAGCCGATGGCCGTTGCGCGGGTTGCTGTTGTCCTTGGTATAGTCGCCGCTGAAGCGGATCGAGACGCCGTCGGCGGGCTCGAGCTCGATCGAGCCGCGCCCGGCCCAGATGTCCTGGTTGTAGTTTTCGAGGCCCTTGATGTTGAGGTTGTCGCCGAAGCCGCCGCGGCTCAGCCGCGCGACCGAGCCGCCGATCTTCACCCCCTGGGCGACCGGCGTCGAGGCGGAGAGGATGAGGTCGGCCTGCTTGTAGGTGCCCAGTCGGGCGGTGGCGCTGAACTCGGGCGTGTCGGAGAGGCGGCGGGTGACGTATTTGATCGCGCCGCCGATCGTGTTGCGGCCGTAGAGCGTGCCCTGCGGCCCGCGCAGCACCTCGATCCGCTCGACGTCGTAGATTTCGAGCACCGCCGCCTGCGGGCGGTTGAGGTAGATGTCGTCGAGATAGAGGCCGACGCCCGCCTCGAAGCCGGCGACCGGGTCCTGCTGGCCGACGCCGCGGATGAAGGCGGTGAGCGTCGTGTTGGTGCCGCGCGACGTCTCGAAGGTGACGTTGGGGGTGGTGTCGGAAATGGCGGTGATGTCGAGCGCGCCCTGCCGCTCGAGCGCCTCGCCGGTGTAAGCGGTGACGGCGATCGGCACGTCCTGCAGGCTCTCGGCGCGGCGGCGGGCGGTGACGACGATGTCGGTGTCGCTGGTCACCTCGTTGTCGTCCCTGGCGGCGTTGGCGGCGGCGGCCTGGCCCTCGTCGCTCTGCGGGTTGGCGGGCGGGTCGCTCGGCGGCTGCGCGTAGAGCGGGCTGGCGGCGGCGAGGGCGGCGAAGGCGCTGCCGGCCTTCAGGATGTTGGCGAAAGTGTCGCGCATCGGGTCTTCTCCTAGGCTGTCTGGGTCTGGCGTACGGGCGGCAGCTTCGCCGCGAATTGCAGAAGGGTGGCGTTGAACAGGTCGGGTTGCTCGATATGCGGCGCGTGGCCGGAGCGTTCGAAGCGGACGAGCGTGGCGTCGGGCAAAGCGGCGACGAGATGGTCGGCGGTGTCGGGTCCGTAGAGGTGGCTGCGGGCGCCGTGGACGACGAGGGTCGGCTGGCGGATCGCCGCCAGGCGGGGGCGGAAGTCCTGCGCGACCAGCGAGGCCCAGAGGGCGCCGATCGCGCCGGCATCGTTGCGTGCGAACTCGGCGCCGGCCCAGGCGGCGAGCGGGTGGCGCGCCTCGCCCTCGGCCTGGGCGAAGATGGCCGCGCCGGCGGCCGTGGCGAAGCCTTCGAAGTCGGCGCGGATCGCCTCGGCCCGCGCCTCGCACAGGTCGGGCGAGAGGCCGAGCGCCCAGTCGCCGTCGTTCATCACCCGAGGGGTCATGTCGACGACGACGGCGCCGGCGAAGCGCGCCGCCTCCGGGCCGGTGAGGACGTGCCAGAGCACGGCGGCGCCCAGCGACCAGCCGATGCCGATCGCCCCCTCGAGGCCGAGCGCGCGGCACAGGCCGGCGACGTCCTGCGCCGCCGTCTCGATGCTCGGCCCGTCGCCGCCGCGGGGGGGGCGGCCGTGGCCGCGCAGGTCGATGCGGACGATCCGGAAGCGGTCCGCCAGCGCCCGCTGGGCCTCGAAGAAGCCGGCATGGGCCATCAGCCCGTGGAGCAGGACGAGCGGCCGCCCTTCGCCCTCGTCCTCGAAGGCGATGCGAGTCCCGTCCGCGGTCCTGAACTGCGCCAAACCCTATCCTCCCCGCGCCGCCCCTGCTCCGTGTTCGAAGTCCGCAGCGCTTCCCTCGGCCTCAATACTGAAACCTGAACCAGTATTCAAGTCCGGGCGGACGGACGTCGGCCGTCATTCCGGCGGAAGCCGGGCTCCGGTTCCCGCTTCGGAAAAGGTCAGGGGGATTCCGGCTTCGCCGGAATGACGGAGAGGGGGAGGTTCTCCGCCGGGATGACCGGGATTGCGGGTTTCGGCGGGACGGGCCTTGGAGGGGCGCGCCCTTCGCGGAACGGGCGCCGGTCGGGTTGCCGGGGCGGGGGGGCGGGCCTAGGGATTGGGTCCCACCTGATGCCGGAGCCCGTCATGGATCTCAGCCGCCGCGACTTCTTCCTCTCCGCCGCCGCCGCGGGAGCGGCGCTCGGCCTGCCGGCGGAGGCGCTGGCCGCGATCGACCGGCGGCTCGCCGCGGTGCTCGACTCGATCGCCTGGGACGCGCTGGCGCGCGCGCCCGAATCCCTCTCCCTGCTCGGCCTCGACACCGGCGCCCACGCCGCGGCGCGGGGCCAGCTCGCCGACCGCTCGCCCGCCGCCCGCGCCGCCACCGTCGCCGGCATCGCCCGGCACCGCCAGCGCCTCGCCGCCGTGCCGCGCGCCGCCCTGCCGCTCAAGGACCAGCTGGCCTATGACAGCACCGCCTACGTCCTCGCCAACGCCGCGGCGGGAACGCGCTTCCCCTATGGCTCGCTCGGCGATTTCGGCGGCGGCAACCCCTATGTGATCAGCCAGCAGGACGGCGCCTACCAAGGCGTCCCCGAATTCCTCGATTCCGTCCACCGGGTGGAGAAGCGCGCCGACGCGGACGCCTATCTCGCCCGTCTCGCCGCCTTCGCCGTCGCGCTCGACCAGGAGACGGCGCAGGCGCGACGCGACGCGGCGCGCGGCGTCCTCCCGCCCGACTTCCTGATGGACACGGCGCTCAAGCAGCTGCGCGAGCTGCGGGCGGTGCCGGCCGGCGAGGCGCGGATGGTCACCTCGCTCACCCGCAAGGCGAAGGAAGCGGGGGTGCCGGGAAATTGGGGGCCGCGCGCCGAGGCGATCGTCGCCCGCTCCGTCTATCCCGCGCTCGACCGGCAGATCGCCGCCTTGGCCCAGCTCCGCCGCAAGGCGCGGCACGACGCGGGCGTCTGGAAGTTGCCGCAGGGCGCCGCTTATTATCGCTGGCTGCTGCA
Organism: Alphaproteobacteria bacterium; assembly: GCA_019232625.1. Classification (GTDB taxonomy): domain Bacteria; phylum Pseudomonadota; class Alphaproteobacteria; order Sphingomonadales; family Sphingomonadaceae; genus Allosphingosinicella. Next base: position 53,426 of record JAFANP010000006.1, read on the forward strand.
ATATTCGACCAGCACCGACCTCACTCCCGAGGCGATCCACGAAATGGGGCTCGAGCAGGGCCGGGCGCTCGACGCCAGGATGGACGCGGTGCTGAAGTCGCAGGGGATGAGCCAGGGCAGCGTCGGCGAGCGGCTCTCCGCCCTTACCCGCGACCCGCGCCAGCTCTTCCCCGACGACGACGCCGGCAAACGCCAGGCCGTCGCCTATGTCGAGACGAAGATCGCCGAACTGCGGGGGATGCTGCCGCGCGTGTCGCGGATGCGGATGTCGGCGCCGATCCAGGTGCGCCGCGTGCCGCCCGACATCGAGGCGGGCGCCTCGCTCGGCTACATGAACTTCGCCTCGCTCGACGGAAAGCGGCCGGCCATCTACTACATCAACCTCAGCTCGACCTCGAACTGGCCCAAATTCACCATCCCATCGCTCTCCGCCCATGAGGGCCTGCCCGGCCATACCTGGCAGGGCGCCTATGTCGCCGAGCATCGCGACGAGGTGCCGCTGATCGCGTCCCTGACCGGCTTCAATGCCTATACCGAGGGCTGGGCGCTCTATTCGGAGCAGCTGGTGGACGAGCTCGGCTTCTACGACAACGACCCGTTCGGGCAGATCGGCATGCTCCAGGCGCTGCGATTCCGCGCCTCGCGCCTCGTCGCCGACACCGGCCTCCACGCCAAGCGCTGGAGCCGGGAGAAGACGGTCGACTACATGATCGCCACCACCGGCCGCTCCCGCGCCGCCGTGACCAGCGAGGTCGACCGCTATTGCGCCTCGCCGGGCCAGGCCTGCGGCTACAAGGTGGGGCATACCGAGATCGTCCGGCTGCGCGACAAGGCCAAGGCGGCGCTCGGGCCGAGGTTCGACGTCCGCGACTATAACGATGCGGTGATCGAGGCGGGCGCGGTGCCGCTCGCGGTGCTGGAGACGGCGGTCGACGCCTATGTGGCGCGCGCGAAGGGCTGAGGGCGCGCGGGGACAGTCTGGTGACAGTCACGTGACTGTCACCAGACTGTCCCTGGAGTCGCCATGGGGCCGGGCGGCGCGAAGGGGGCGGAAATGACGGTCGAGAGCAGCGACAGCGCCTTCCGGGGATCGATCCCCGCGCTCTACGACCGCTGCCTCGGCCCGTTCCTGTTCGAGCCTTATGCGCAGGATCTCGCGGCCCGCGCCGCCGCTCTGTCGCCGCGGCGGATCCTCGAGACGGCGGCCGGGACCGGGATCGTCACGGCCGCGCTCGCCGCCGCCTTGCCGGACGCCGAGATCGTCGCCACCGACCTGAACCCCGACATGCTCGCGGTCGCCCACGCGCGGATCGCCTCGCCGCGGATCGCGTTCCGGCCTGCCGACGCGATGGCGCTGCCGTTCCCGGACCGCGGCTTCGATCTCGTCGTCTGCCAGTTCGGCGCGATGTTCTTCCCGGACCGGCCGGCGGCCTTCGCCGAGGCGCGGCGGGTGCTTCGCCCCGGCGGGACCTTCCTCCTCAACGTCTGGGACCGGATCGAAGCCAATCCGGCGTCGGCGGCGGTCGCCGAGGCGGTGGCCGGCCTCTTCCCGGAGGCGCCGCCGAGCTTCCTCGCCCGCACCCCGTTCGGCTATCACGACGTCGCCCGGCTCTCCGCGGATCTCGCCGCCGCAGGATTCGCCGACGTGGCGGTCGAGACCGTCGCCAGGCGCAGCCGGGGCCGCGCCTCCGACGTGGCGCCGGGGCTGTGCGAGGGGTCGCCGCTTCGTGCCGAGATCGAATCGCACGGCCCCGGCCGCCTCGCCGAGGCGACCTCCGCCGCCCTCGCCCGCCTGCGCGAAGTCGCCGGCGGCGACTCCGTCGACCTTCCCATGTCCGCCCACGTCGCCACCGCCCGAGCGTGAGAAGGGGGACCCGGCCTTCGCCCGGACGACGGCATGCGCGGCGGGGCCGCCCTTGATCGAACCTGAAAAGCGGTTCACCTTTCGGCGCTCGGGAGGAGCCATGGCGGATCTGGGGGGGAGTGCGGCGGCGGCGGCGGGAGAGAAGGAGCCGCGGACCGAGCGGGGGAGGAAGACGCTGCGGCGGCTGATCGACGCCGCGGCCGCGGAGTTCGGCGAGCGCGGCTATCACGAGGCGGCGATCACCGGCATCACCCGCCGCGCCGGAGTCGCGCTCGGCACCTTCTACACCTATTTCGAGAGCAAGGAGGAGGTGTTCCGCGCCTTGGTGCGCGAGATGAGCCGCGCCACCCGCGTCCATGTCGCCGAGGCGGTCAAGGACGCCCGCGACCGGCTCGCCGCGGAGCGGCTGGGGCTCGAGGCGTTCATCAGCTTCGTGCGCAAGCATCCCGAGCTCTATCGGATCATCGAGGAGGCGCAGTTCGTCGCCCACGACGTCTATCGCGAGCATTATTTGACCTTCGCCGAGGCCTATCGCCGCAACCTCGCCGGCGCCCGCGAGCGCAACCAGATCTCGGCCGGCAGCGGCGACGTCGCCGAGACCGACGAGGCGCGCGCCTGGGCGCTGATCGGCATGAGCGTGTTCCTAGGCATGCGCTACGGCATCTGGGACCAGTCGCTGTCGCCGGCGCGGGTGGCCGACATCGCGCTGCAGCTGATGTCGGACGGCCTCAGGTTCCGGAGCGTGTAGTGGACGCCGTTCCCGACCTGCTCGCCAAGCGCGCCGCTCTGGCGCCGCGGGCGCCGGCGCTCGAGGAGGCGGCGACGGGCCGGCGGCTCGATTATGCCGAGCTCGACCGGCGCGCCGCGCTCGCCGCCGGGCTGATGCGCGCGCAGGGCGTAGGCGAGGGCGACCGGGTGGCGATCCTCTGCCGCAACCGCATCGCCTTCTTCGAGCTGCTGTTCGGCTGCGCTCGGATCGGCGCGATCCTGGTGCCGCTCAACTGGCGGATGCCGCCCGCCGAGCTCGCGCCGCTGCTCGCCGATTGCGCGCCGGCCCTCCTCTTCCACGGCCGGGAGGAGGAGGCGCTGGCCGCCGTCTTCCAAGGCGCGAGGATCGGCCTCGACGAGGATTACGAGCGCCTGATCGCCGCGGCGGCGCCCGCTCCGTCCCGGCCGCAATGGCCGTCGGCGGCGACCTGGTACCTCCTCTACACGTCGGGCACGACCGGGCGGCCCAAGGGGGTGATCTACACGTTCGGCATGGCGGTGGCGAACTACGTCAACCTCGGCGCCGCGATCGAGCTCAGGTCGAGCGACCGGACCGCCAACTTCCTGCCCCTGTTCCACACCGCCGGGATCAACCTCCACACCCTGCCGACCCTGATCCACGGCGGCTCGGCGGTGATCCTCCCCGGCTTCGACCCCGAGGCGATCGTCGGGCTGCTGGAGGCCGGGCGGCTCGACACCTTCTTCGGCGTGCCGACCGTCTACCAGGCCCTGCTCGACCATCCCCGCTTCGCCGCGGCGCCGCTGGCGCGGGTCCGCCACTGGGGCTGCGGCGGCGCGCCGCTCCCCGACAGCCTCGCCGCGCGGGCGCGGGGGGCGGGGATACGGGTCTGCCCGGGCATGGGCATGACCGAGACGGGCCCGACCGCCTTCCTCGCCGCGCCCGAGGACGCCTGGGAGCGGCTCGGCTCGGTCGGCAAGCCGCAGCTGCTGGTCGGCGCGCGGATCGTCGACGCGGCGGGGCGCGACGTCGCGGACGGGGAGGTGGGCGACCTGCTCTTCTCCGGGCCGGCGGTGACGCCCGGCTATTGGAACGACCCCGAGGCGACCCGCGCCGCCTTCACCGCCGACGGCTGGCTGCGCACCGGCGACCTCGCCCGGCGCGACTCGGACGGCTTCTGGTACATATCGGGCCGGCGAAAGGACATGTTCATCTCGGGCGGCGAGAACGTCTATCCCGCCGAGGTGGAGAATGTGCTGGCCGGGCATCCGGCCGTCTCGGAAGCGGCGGTGGTGGCGGCGCCGGACCCCAAATGGGGCGAGGTGGGACGCGCCTTCATCCAGCTCGCGGAGGGGCGGGCGCGGCCGGCGGCGCCGGAGCTCGAGGCCTTCTGCCGGACCCGGCTCGCCGCCTACAAGGTGCCCAAGAGCTTCGAGTTCGTCCCCAACCTGCCCCGCACTGCGGCGGGCAAGGTGCAGAAGCATCTGCTGGCGCGGGGACAGTCGCTCGGGACAGGGGCAAGTGACTGTCCCGGCCCAGCCCCTCGCGTCCCGCACCCGCGCTCGGCTTGTTAGACGGGCGCCGTGACCGAGCCTGGCTCGCCCTGGAGACCGGAGTTCCTCAAGGCCCTCGAGTTGCTCGCCCACGCGAGCGAGGCGATGCACGCCAGGGGGCTTCCCCGTCCGATCCTCGTCGGCGGCGGCGCGGCCGAATATTATTCCGCAAGCGCGCTCATGACCGGGGACATCGACGTCACGTCTCCGGTCCAGCCCGAGCTGGAAGAGGAGCTGCGGCGGCTCGGCTTCGTCCGCCCTTCCGGCAGCGGACGGTCGCTGAGGGGATGGGTATATCCCGATCTCGGCCTCGGCTTCGAAGTCGTCGGCTCGTCACCCCTCGACGGTGCCGTCGATCCGGCGCGTCTCGTACTGGTCGAGCAAATGCAAGAAGGGGCGGCTTTCGTCATCATCCCGGTGGAGGATCTGATCGCGGACCGAATGGGGCAATACGCCTCCGGCAGTGCGCCGGAGATGCTGGAGCAGGCGCGGCGCCTTCTCGCCCTTCATCCTGATGCGGATATGCACTATCTGGAACGGCGCATCAGGACCGAGACGTTGGGGGAGCATGGTGTCGACGACATCCGGCGAGAAGACTGAGCCCTGGCTCGGGCGGCGCCTGTCGCATCCGCAGTTCGCGGAGCGGCTAGCCGCGCGCCGGGCGGAACTGGACGATCCAGATTTGCCACGCAATGCCGGCAATCGCCGGACCCCATCCAAACGGGCGCTTCTCAAGGCGATCGGGGAAACCGGTAAGGTCTGGTAGGCGCGGCTTCGGCGCCTCAGCCGGAGGTGGCCGCCGTGCCGCCCATGGCGCGGTAGAGATCGATGGCGGCGTCCAAGCGGTCCTGGGCGGCGAGGGCGTGCGAATCCTCGAGGTCGAGCAGGCCCCGCTCGGCGTCGAGCACGGTCTGGAGGTCGGCGGCGCCCTCGACATATTGGCGGCGGGCGAGGCGGGCGGTGAGCCGCGCCTCCTCGATCGTCTGCGAGAGGAGGAGGACGCGCTGGCGGGAGGCGTCGAGCGCGGTCAGCGCGTCCTCGCCCTCGCGCACCGCGGTGAGCAGGGTGGCGCGATAGGTCTCCACCGCCTCCATCTGCACGCCCGAGGCGGTGACGAGGTTGCCGCGCAGCCGGCCGCCGTCGAAGATCGGCGCGAGCAGGCTCGCCCCCGCCGAGAGCAGGAGCTGGAGCGGGCCGCCGGCGGCGACGCTCTGGCCGAGGCCGCGGGCGGAGAGGCGGAGCGAGGGAAGGAAGGCGCGGCGGGCGGCCTCGACGTCGCCCTCGGCCGCGGCGATCTGCGCCTCGGCGGCGCGGACGTCGGGGCGGCGGACGAGCAGGGCGCCGGGCTGGACCGGCCGGAAATCGGGAAAGGCGAAGGCGTCGAGGCCGGTCTCGGCCGGTGCGAAGAGCGGCGCCTCCTCGCCGACCAGCAAGGCGAGGGCGTTGCGGGCGTGGCCGCGCGCCTCGGCCATTTGCGAGCGCTCCGCCTCGATCCGCTTCACCTCGATCGTCTGGAGGCCTGAATCGACCTTGGTCGCGGCGCCCTCGCGGACCCGGACGAGGATGATCCGCTCCATCTCGCGGGCGTTGGCGAGGGCGCGGTCGAGCACGGCGAGGCGGTCGGTGAGCGCCGCCCAGGCGACGTAGGCGCGGGCGACCTCGCTCTCCACCGCGAGCGCAGTGGCGTCGCGCTGCAGGCCGGCGGCGGCGAGGCGTGCCCGGGCGGCGCGGCGGCCGGCCTTGGCCTCGCCGAACAGGTCGAGGTCCCAGGCGACGTCGAGGCCGGCGCTTCCGCCTTCGGTCCGGACGGTGGGGCCGTTGCGGCTGGCGCGCAGCGCCTCGGCGCCGGCGGAGGCGGAAAGGGTGGGGAGCGCGGCGGCGCGGGCGACTCCCAGCTGCCCGCGCGCCTGGACGATGCGGGCGCGGGCGACGGCGATGTCGGTGTTGGCGGCGCGGGCGCGCGCGATCAGCCGCAGCAGCGCGTCGGAGCGGAACGCCGCCCAGCCCTGGTCGACGTCGGCGCCCTCGGCGGGGTCGAGCGGGCTCCACGCCTCGGAGGCGATGGAGGGGGCCACGGCGAGGCGCGGCGGCGGCGCGCCGGCGCAGGCGGCCAGGCAGAGGGCGGCCAGGCACGGGACGGCCAGGCGGGGAGCGGCGGCGAGCGGCGCGGCGCGGGCGGAGGTCGGGCGGCGTCCCATCGCCCGCTCCTTACCCCGCGCCGGTTAACGAACCGTCCATGGTTGGGGCGCCCTTAACCCTGCTTTGAGGATTGGCGGGTAGGGCGAAGGCATGGCGACCAGGCTGTTCCGGGAGGAGGCGATCGAAGCGGGGCGGGACCGGCTTACCGGCACCGTCGTCGCCGCCGTTCCGCCGGGCTCGCGCCTCTACACGGCCGTGCTCGCCGCCATCGCCGCCGCGCTCGTCGCTTTGCTGTGCCTCGGCCAATATGCCACCCGCGTCACCGTCAAGGGCGTCGTCGCCAATGGCGGCGGCCTGTCGCGGGTCCATCCGCCGGCGGCGGCGGAGGTCCAGGAAGTGCTGGTCGGCGAAGGGGCGCGGGTGGCGCGCGGCACGCCGCTCGTCGCCGTCTCCCTGACCCAGGGGCGCGACGCGGGCGGCGAGGGCGTGGCGAGCCGCCTCGCCGAGCTCGACCGCCAGGACCGCGAGCTCGCCCGCCAGCTCGACCTCGCCTCCAGCCTCGGCTCCGCCGACACGAGCGCGCTCGTCCAGCAGAAGAGCGGCCTCGCCGAATCGATCGCCTCGCTCGACCGGCAGCGCGGCTTCATCTCCGGGCAGATCGCGCTCGCCGAGGCCGACACCCGCCGCGCCGTCCGCCTCGCCAAGGAAGGCGCGGGGACGCAGCGCCAGGTCGAGGAGAGCCGTGCCACCCTGCTTTCGCAGCGGCTGGAGCTGGAGAAGCTCGGCGAGCGGATCACCGGCCAGCGCGAAAGCCTGCGCCAGCTCGACGCGCAGATCGCCTCGCGGCGGATCGGCGCCGACCAGTCGCAGTCGCAGCTCGCCGCCCAGCGCGCCCAGCTCGCGGAGCAGCGCGCCGCACTGCTGCGGCAGGACCGGCTCACCCTCACCGCGCCGGTCGCCGGCGTGATCGGCGACGTCGCCGCGCGGCCCGGCCAGCATGTCGAGCCGGACAGCTCGCTCGTCACCGTCGTGCCCGGCACCAGCGCCATCGAGGTCCAGCTCTACGCCCCCTCGCGCGCCGTCGGCTTCGTGCGCCCCGGCCAGGAGGTGCGCCTGATGTTCGACGCCTTCCCCTACCAGAAATACGGCGCCGGCCGCGGGCGGGTGACCTGGGTCTCCGACGTGCCGACCGACCCCGCGACGCTCGACCCGGGCCTCGGCATCGGCGAGCCGGTGTTCCGAGTCCGCGTCGCCCTCGAGGGCGGGCTGCGCGAGGAGGCGGCGAGGAACCCGCTGCGGCCAGGCATGACCCTGTCCGCCAACCTGCTGCTCGAGAAGCGCCGTCTGTGGGAGGTGTTCCTCGACCCGGTGCTGAGGGCGCTCAAGGGATGAGCGCGCTCGACTGGCCCTGGCTGTCGCGCAACCGGCCGATGCTTCAGTCCGAGGCGGCGGAATGCGGCCTCACCTGCCTTGCGATGGTGGCGGCGCATTACGGCCACCGCGTCAACGTCGGCGGGCTGCGCCGCCGATTCCCGACCTCGATGAAGGGCGCGACCCTGGCCGAGCTGATCAACGTCGCCTCGGAGCTGGAGCTGGCGCCGCGCGCGCTGAGGCTCGAGCTGGACGAGCTCGGCCAGCTGCAGACCCCTGCCATCCTCCACTGGGAGATGAACCATTTCGTCGTCCTGGAAAGCTTCCGGGGCGGCAAGGCGGTGCTGCTCGACCCGGCGACCGGGCGGCGGACGGCGGGCCGGGAGGAGCTCAACCGCCACTTCACCGGCGTCGCCCTCGAGCTGACGCCGACCTCGGCGTTCAAGCCGGTCGACGCGCGGGTGAGGACGAAGCTCAGCGACCTCTGGTCGAAGCTCGTCAACTATCGCGGCGCGGTGGCGCAGGTGATCGTCCTGTCGCTGCTGCTCGAGGTGGCGGCACTCGCTCTGCCCTTCTTCATGCAGCTGACCGTCGACGAGGCGATCGGCCAGGACGATTCCAATCTGCTCGGCCTGCTCGTGCTCGGCTTCGGCGTCGTCTACGGACTCCACGCCGTCATCCAGGCGCTGCGGTCTTGGGTGGTGCTGACCCTCGGCCAGTCCATCTCCTTCCAGCTCGCCGGCAACGTCTTCCGCCACCTGCTGCGCCTGCCGATGCACTATTTCGAGAGCCGCCACGTCGGCGACCTGATGTCGCGGCTGGGCTCTATCCAGCCCATCCAGGCGATCCTTGCGGAAGGGATCGTCAGCGCCCTGATCGACGCCGTGCTTGCGGTGCTGACGCTGACCGTGATGGCGCTGATCAGCGTCAAGCTCGCTGCCGTCGTCGCCGCTTCGACCTTCCTCTACATCGTCTTCCGCCTCGCCGCCTATCCGGCCATACGCCGCCGCACCGAGGAGGAGATCATCGCCCGCGCCTATGAGGAGACCTACCTCATGGAGTCGATGCGGGCGATGCGGGCGATCAAGCTCCACGTCTTCGAGGCGATGCGCGAGAATGGCTGGCGCAACAAATATGCCGACGTCGTCTCGGCGAGCTACCGCACCAAGATCTACAAGATCCTGACGCGGCTGGTCGAAGGGATGCTGCTGTCGGCGCAGTTCCTGCTCACCGTCTATCTCGCCGCCACCTACGTGATGGCCGACGCGATGACGATCGGCCTGATGCTCGCCTTCCTCGCCTACCGGTCGAGCTTCATGTCGAGCGCCACCGCCCTCGTCGACCATGCCGAGAACTGGCGGCTGCTCTCGGTCCACCTCGACCGCCTCTCCGACATCGTCGCCGAGCCGCGCGAGAACGTCGTTCCGCCGCCGCCGCGCACCGCCGTGCTGCCGCCGCCGGCGATCAAGGCGGACGGCCTCCATTTCGCCTACGGCCCGAACGACCCGCCGGTGCTGCGCGACATGAGCTTCGAAGTGCCGCCGGGCAGCTTCGTCGCCATCGTCGGAACGTCGGGCGCCGGGAAGACGACGCTGATGCGGATCATGCTCGGCCTCCTCCAGCCGACGATGGGCAAGTTCCTCGTCGACGGCCGCCCGCTGACCCCCGCCACCACCGCCGAGTGGCGCGCCCGGATCGCCGCCGTGCTTCAGGACGACCAGCTGCTCACCGGCACGCTCGCCGACAATATCAGCTTCTTCGATCCCCATCCCGACCAGGCGCGGATCGAGACGGCGGCGCGGCTGGCGCGGATCCACGACACGATCGCCGAAATGCCGATGGCCTATCAGAGCCTGATCGGCGACATGGGCTCGGCTCTTTCCTCCGGCCAGCGCCAGCGCATCATGCTCGCCCGCGCCCTCTACCGCGATCCCGACGCGCTGTTCCTCGACGAAGGCACCGCCAATCTCGACGAGGAGAACGAGCGGGCGATCGCCGACACGCTCGCCCAGCTGCCCATCACCCGCATCGTCGTCTCCCACCGCCCGATCCTCGTCGAGCGCGCCGAGATCGTCTACCGCCTGGTCGAGGGCCGCCTGGAGCGGGTGACCGGCCCGATGGGCGGCGCCGACGGCGCCTCCGCCTGGGACCGCCTGCGCACTTTGTCCTCGGGACTAAAGCGCTGAGGTCGTCCCGGAGAACGCCGGGACCACGCCGGAGGGTTGAGGGATTGAACCACCCCTCCGATCATCCTGAGTAGCCGCTGAGCGAAGTCGGAGCGGCGTATCGAGGACGACCCTTCGATACGGGACTTCGCAAGGCTCAGTCCCTGCTCAGGATGAGCGGTTCAGTCGAGACGCGCGGTTCCCGGCCTCCACCGGGATGACGTCATGCCCGCCGCTCGCGGGTCAGACCAGGTAGCCGGTGGAGGTGCGGGTCTTGATCTCGATCTCGATCGAGGTCTGCATGCGCTGGACGAGGAGGCGCTTGCCGAAGCGGGGGTCGAGGAAGTCGCGGAGCAGCGGCGGGCGGGCGGCGCGGAAGTAGAAGGCCGGGTCCTCGCACACGTCCTCGTTGGCGGCGATCTTCAGCTCGTCCTTGCGAGTCACCGTCTGCACCACCGCGGGCGCGTGGGTGACCCCGGCCGCGAGCAGGGTGTAGGCGCGGTGATAGCCGTTCTGGAGCAGGAGCCGCTCCTCGCTGCGCACCACCGACATGAAGTTTGAGCCGAAGCCGACCATCAGCGCGAGGATGTCGGAAACCGGGCCGAAGGTCCTGAGGTCCTTCACCCGCGCCGGCTTCAGGAGCTGGGCGCGGTGGAGGCGGAAGTCCGTCGAATCGCAGGTGAACAGCCAGCGCTCGCTCGACACCCGCCGGGCGCGGACCGCCGGGTGCGGCCGGTCGGTGGGCAGGCAGAAGCGGAACAGCTCCTCCTCCGGCATGCCGGGGTGCAGGCGGCGGCGCAGCTCGGCCGAGAATTCGGCGCTGACGCTGGATTGCGAGACGACCAGCCGGCCGAGCTCGACCATCCGGATCTGCGTCGGAAGCGTGTCGTAGGTGTCGCGGAAATAGCGGTCCCGGGCGAGCCTGCGGGCGAGCGGCCGCATCGCCGCGGGGAGCGGCAGGCACTGGGCGCCGTCGGCGGCGCCGGCCTCCGCCTGCTCGAGCGCGTAATAGAGGTCGTTGGCCTTGCGCCACTCGTCGGCGAGCGCGCGCTGGCTGAGCTCGGCGCCGCCGACCGCCTTGTCCCTCACGAAATCGAGATAGTCGGACAGATGCGGCTGGCCGAGGAGGTAGACGAGCTCCTCGGGAGCCGCGACCGGCGGCGTCTCGCCGGCGGCGAGCTGCGATGCGCTTCGCTTCATCTCGTCTCCATGCGAAAAGGCCGGGCGGAGATTAGCCGCCCGGCCTTTGAAAAGGCGTTAATGCCGGCCGGCGGAGCGCCGGCGCGGGATCAGCAGCCGCGCTTCTTCGACTTCGAGCCCTTGCACTTGGACTTCGACTTGGAAGCCTTGCACTTCGACTTGGAGCGGCCCTTGCTTCCCGAGCCGCAGCGCGGGGCGGGGGCGCAGCTGGAGCGGCCGCAGCCGCCGGCGCCGTAGACGAAACCGAGTTCCTGGGTGGTGAGATCGCGCATTGACTGTCTCCTGTTGCAACCTGGCGGCGGCCTGCTCGACACGTAAGCCCGCCGGAAATGAGAGCGTTACGGAGGCGTGCGGCAAGCGCCAGACGGCAAAATCGGCTGTCCCGGATGGAGACAGAGCGGGGTCGGAAGTGAACCGGAGCGGCGACGCCTCTGAAAGGCAAGTCGCGGAAAAACGGGAATTCTTTAGAGCGGCACGGCGCGGGTGGGCGCGTCCGGCGGCATTCGCGCGCCGCCGCGGCGCCGGGCGGCGATGGCGGAGGCGGCCTTCCCGAGCGCGAATCGCCCTCGCCGGCAATGGGGACACGTACCTTTTTCGAGAAAAGGTACGTGTCCCCTCGTCGGAGGGTATGTGTCCCCCTTACTTGATCGCGCCGCGGAGCTGGGGCTGGAGGGTCCGCCAGTCGCTGGTGTCGGCGAGGTAGCGGCCGTTGATGAAGAAGTTGGGCGTGCCGGTCACGCCTTCCTTGTTGCCGAGCGCGGTGATCGCGGCGAGCTTGTCCATTCCCGCTTGGTCGGCGAGGCAGGACTGGATCTTGCCGCTCGGCATGCCGCGCTGGCGGAAGAACTCGTCGAGGCCGCCGGCGCGCACCAGCGCCGTCATGCGCTGCTGCGGCGGGAGGTTCTCGAGCTGCTCGAGCTGCTCGCGCGGCAGCTGCTCGACCTTGCCGGCCCATTCGGGCTGGGTGGCGTAGAGCTCCTCGATCAGCCGGAAGGCGGGGATCGCCCCCTGGCAGTGGACGAGGAGCGACACGCCGGGGTCGGTGCCGTGGATCATGTAGGTGCGATATTCCCAGCTGACCTGGCCGCTCTTCACATATTTGTCGCGCAGCGTCGGCACGCCTTCCTGCGCGAACTTGGCGCAGAAGGGGCAGCTCAGCGAGGCATATTCGACCAGCTTCACCGGCGCGTTGGGATTGCCCATGCGGAAGCCGCCCTCCGGAGTCTCGCTCACCACCTGCGTCCAGTCGCCCTGCGGCGCCGGGACCTGGGCGAGCGGCGCCTCCATCTGCGCGCTCGAGGCGTTGCCGCCGTTGCCGCCGCCGCACGCGGCGAGCGCGAGCGCCAGCGCCGCCGCCCCGCCGAGCTTCAATGCCTTCATCGTCGTCACTCTCCGGTTGCTCGGGCGGCGGGCGCCGGCCGGACCGGCGGCGCCGCGCGCCCGATGATGCGAGGGCCGGACCGTGGCCGCTCGCCGGCTCAAATGCAATCGCCAAGGCGCCGCGCCGGCGCGGAAGACCGGCGTCGGTTTACCCGGGCTTAAGCATGAGGGGCGCAGAAGAAGCGCCATGTTGCACGCCAGTGTGGAACGGCCGGACGAGCCCCCGGCATCGCTGTTCGCGCAGGCGCGGCACGCGGTGATCTGGCGCTCGGGCGCGCAGATCGTCGGCCAGCTCATCACCTGGGGCGCGACCTTCCTCGTCATCCGCATCCTCGACCCCGACGATTACGGCCTGTTCGCGATGACGCAGGTGATGCTGTCGCTGCTCAACATGCTGAACGGCACCGGCCTCGCCAAGGGGCTCATCCAGCAGCCTGAGGCGGACGAGCGCTCGATCCGCCAGCTCTACGGCATGCTGATCGTGCTCAATTTCTCACTCGGGGCCACGCAGTTCCTGCTCGCGCCGGTCGCCGCCGCCTATTTCCGGCAGCCGATCGTCGCGGACCTGCTGAGGGTGCAGTCCTTCCTCTATTTCACTACCCCGTTCGTCGCCTTTCCCTACGCGCTGCTCGCGCGGTCGATCGACTTCAAGCGGCAGGCGAAGGTCTATCTGCTCTCCTCCGTCGCCGGAGGGGTGACGGCGCTTGCCGGCGCGCTCGCCGGGCTCGGCGTCTGGACGCTGATCGCGGCGCCGATCGCGCTGTTCACCACCCGCGCGGTCGGTATGACGGTGGCGTCGGGCCACCGCTACCGCCCCACGTTCGACTTCCGGGGAGCGGGCGCGCTTGCGAAGTTCGGTGGGCTGATGGCGACGGCGCAGCTCTTCTGGCTGATGCAGAGCCAGGCCGACGTGTTCATCGCCGGCCGCGTCCTCGGCTCCGCCACATTGGGGCTGTACACGACCGGCCTGTTCCTGACCCAGATCCTGGTCGCCAAGTTCGTCCCGGCCGTGAACGAGGTCGCCTTCTCCATCTACGCGCGGATGCAGCACGACCGCGCCGCGGTGGCGGAGGGCTTCGCCCGCTCGGTGCGGCTGGTGATGCTCGTCGCCCTGCCCTTCTACATCGGCCTCGCCGTCACCGCGGAGCCGCTGGTGGCGACCGTTCTGGGCCCCAAATGGACGGCGGCGGCGCCGCTCGTCCGCCTGCTCGCCATCGCCATGCCGGCGGTGACCCTGCAGGTGCTGTTCAGCCCGGCCTGCGACGGCATCGGCCGCCCGGGGATCAGCCTTCGCACCGGCATGGTCGGCGCGGCGCTGATGCCGCTCTCCTTCGCGATCGGCCTCAAATGGGGGGTGACCGGCCTCGCCGCCTCGTGGATCGGCGGCTATTCGCTCTATCTGCTGGTCACGGCCCTGTGGGTGCTGCCGGTGATCGGCCTCCCGGGCCGCCGGCTGGTCGCGGCGATCGCTCCGGCGGCGCGCGCGGCGCTCGCCATGGGGGCCCTCGTCCTCGCCGCCGACGCGCTCCTCCCGCCGCTGGCGCCGCCGCCGCGCCTCGCCATCCTCGTCGCGACCGGGAGCCTCGTCTACGGCGCGTGGCTCTACCTCTTCGCCCGCGACACGCTGGCCGAGGCGGTGGCGCTGGCCCGCGGCCGGATGCAGGCGCCCCCGGGGGCCGCCGCGGGGTGACGACGAAGGCCTGGGGTTCGTCTCCGTTCAAGCTGAACGGAGAGGCGATCCACCGGCTCAGGACGGACCCTAGGCGGCCGCCGCGGATGGGGCGAGCGGGCAGGCGCGGTCGAGCGCCTCGCGCAGGCGGGCGGCGAAGGTTTCGACGTTGGGCGGCTCGATCATCGTGCCGTGCGTGCCGGGTATGTCGTGCGCCTCGAGCGGGCCGGCGACGACCTCCGCCCAGCCCGGTGCGGCGTCCAGCACGTCGAGCCGGTCGGCCGGCTGGAACAAGGCCATCGCGCCTTCATAGGCGCCCGGGCGATAGGCATAAGCGGCGCGTTCGAGCGCGGCGGCATTGCGGCGGCGGCCCTCGGGGAGATCGGGGGCGGCGACGCCGGCCTCCTCCAGCACGCCGCGCGCCCGGTCGTAGGCGTAAGCGAGCCGGCGGGTGAGCGGCAGGCTCCCCCAGACCCGCAGGTGGTAGCGTATCTTGCTGCGCCGCATCTCGGCGGCGGAGATGCGCTGGAAGGCGACGGGGTTCATCGAATGGCCGACGGCGAGGAGCGGCACCGCCTCGCCCGCCGCGCGAAGCTGCCGCGCGACCTCGAAGGCGAGGATGCCGTTGGTGCACCAGCCGGCGAGGAGATAGGGCCCGCGCGGGCGGTTGGCGCGGATGGCCGCGGCGACGGCGGCGGCTATCTCCTCGAAGCGCGTGTCCGGGCGGAGCATCCGGTCGAGGATCGGGCCGAGCTCCAGCCCCAGGAAGGGCCGCCCGGCGCCGAGCGCCTTGGCGAGCGGGAGATAGGCGGGGCCGCCGTCGAGCCAGATCAGCGGCACGCCCGCGCCGAGGGGCTGGAGCGGCACGAACTGGTCGAGCCGGCCCGTCTCGCCGCGGTCGAGGTGGGCGGCGAGCGCGCGCAGGGTCGGCGCCTGGAAGAATTCCGCCATGCCGACCCGGCGGCCCCATTGCCGCTCGATCCGCACGAGGAGTCGGGCGACCAGCAGCGAATGGCCGCCAAGCTCGAAGAAGCTGTCGTCGCGGCCGATCCCGCCGGTGCGCAGCAGCTCGGCCCACAGCGCCGCCAGCCGCGCCTCGGTCTCGCCGGACGGCGGCTCGGCCGCGGCGGCACGGCCCCCTCCGGGGCGGGGCAGGGCCTTGCGGTCGACCTTGCCGTTGGGCGTCATCGGAAGCGCGGGGAGGATCTCGAAATGCGAGGGGATCATGTAGTCGGGCAGGGTCAGCGCGAGATGGGCGCGCAGGCCCGACCGGTCGGGGCGGGCGCCGCCGTGCGGGACAACGTAGGCGGCCAGCGCCCGCTCGCCGGACGCGTCGGGCCAGCTGCGCACCGCCGCGGACGCGACTTCCGGAGAGCGGGCGAGCGCGCCCTCTATCTCCTCGACGGCGACGCGGTAGCCGCGGATCTTCTCGTCATTGTCGACGCGGCCGAGGCAGAGCAGGGCGCCGTCGGCGCGGTAGCGGGCGAGGTCGCCGGTGCGGTAGAGCCGCGCGCCGCCGGCGGCCGGGGCGGAGGCGAACCGCTCGGCGGTGAGGTCGGGACGGTTGCGATAGCCACGGGCGAGGCCCGCGCCGCCGATGAACAGCTCGCCGACGACGCCGATGGGCGCAGGGTTGCCGTAGCGGTCGAGGATGTGGATCTGGGTGTTGGCGATCGGGCGGCCGATCGGCACCGGCCCATCGCCGGGTTCTACCCGCGCGGTCGTCGACCAGATCGTCGTTTCGGTGGGGCCGTACATGTTCCACACTTGGCCGGCGCGGGCGAGAAGCGCCTCCGCCAGGTCCCGGGGCAGGGCCTCGCCGCCGCACAGGATGCGCAGGTCCGGGTCGCCCGCCCAGCCGGTCTCCAGCAGCGCGCGCCAGGTGGCGGGCGTCGCCTGCATCACCGACGGCTTCGCCTCGGCGACGAGCGCGGCGAGCCGCCGCGGGTCGGCGGCGACGCCGCGCGGCGCGACGATCAGCGCGCCGCCGGCGAGGAGCGGCAGGAACAGCTCGAGCGCGGCGATGTCGAAGGAGAGGGTCGTCACCGCGAGGAGCGAATCCTCCGCGCCGAAGCCGGGGCGCTCGCGCATCGCGGCGAGGAGGTTGGCGAGCGCGCCGTGGTCGATCTCGACGCCCTTGGGATGGCCGGTGGAGCCGGACGTGTAGAGGACGTAGGCGAGGTCCTCGGCGGACAACGGCGCGAGCGGGACGGCGTCGTGCGTCTCCGCCACGTCCTCGACGAGAAGGCGCGGCAAAGTGCAGCCGGGGATCGTCTCCGACAGCCGCGCCTGGGTGAGGAGGGCGGCCGCGCCCGCGTCGCGGACGATGTAGTCGAGCCGCGCGGTCGGGAAATCCGGGTCGAGCGGCAGATAGGCGGCGCCGATCCGGTGCACCGCGAGCAGCGCCGCCACCATGTCGGGCGAACGGTCGAGGCAGAGGCCGACCAGGTCGCCGCGGCCGAGCCCCGCGCCCTTCAGCATGGCGGCGATCGCGTCGGCGCGCCGGTCGAGCGCGCCGTAGGTAATCAAGGTCTCGCCGAAGCGCAGGGCGACGGCGTCCGGCCGGGCGCGGGCCTGCGCGGCGACGGCCTCGGGCAGCAGCATCGGCCCGGCCGGACGCGCCGTGTCGTTCCACTCGACCCGCAGCCGCCGCGCCTCCTCCGCTCCGAGCAGGGGCAGGTCGCGGATCGCGCAGGCGCCGTCCACCGCCACCCGCTCGAGGATGCTCAGCCAGTGGCCGATCATCCGGCGGATGGTGGCGGGGTCGTACAATTCGGTGCTGTAGAGGAAGCGGCCGATCATCCCGTCGGGCCGCTCGTCGAGCTCGAGATAGAGGTCGAACTTGGCGCCGCCGACGACGACGTCCATCTGCGTCAGGTCCCAGCCTTCGGCGAAGGGGTCGACCGGCGGCTCGATCGAGAACAGGCAGTTGAACAGCGGGTGGGCGCCCGGCTCGCGGCGCAGCTCGAGCGCGTTGACGACCTCGTCGAACGGCGCCTCGCTGGCGGCGAGCGCGCCGAGCACGCTGTCGCGCACCTCAGCGAGGAAGTCGCGGAAGGCAAGGTCGCCGCGCGGCTTGGCCCGAAGCGCGAGGGTGTTGAGGAAATAGCCGACGACGCGCTCCAGCTCCGGCCGGCGCCTGAGGTCCGTCACGCCGCCGACGACGATGTCCTCCTCGCCCGAATAACGGTGGAGCAGGGCATGGTAGGCGGCGAGCAGAAGCATGTAGAGCGTGACGCCCTCGCGGCGGCTGGCGCCCTTCAGCCTTTCGGTGAGCGCGAGCGGGATGGAGAAGGTCTCCATCGAGCCCGCATGGGTCGGCCTCGCGGGCCGCGCGCGATCCCCCGCAATCTCGAGCTTGGGCGGGGCATCGGCGAGGGTCTTGCGCCAATAGTCGAGTTGACGGCGGATCGCCGGGCTCTCCAGGTGCCGCTTCTGCCACACGGCATAGTCGCCATATTGAAGCGTCGGCGGCGGCAGCGGCGAGGGGTCGCCGCGCGCGAAGGCTTCGTAGAGCGCGGCGAGCTCCGGCACGATCACCCGGTAGATCGAGACCCCGTCGAAGATGATGTGGTGGAGGGTGAAGTAGAGCCGGTGGTTGTCGTCCGCGAGCTTGACGATGCGCGCCCGGAACAGCGGCGCCTCGGAGACGTCGATGGCGCGGCGCGCATCCTCGCTGCCGATGGCGAGCGCCGCGGCGTCGCGCTCACCTTCCGGCAGGTGGCTGACGTCGTCGAACGGAAGGTCGATGTCGCGGTGCGGACGCACGCGCTGGACGAGCTCCCCCTCCTCCTCGACGAAGGCGGTGCGCCAGGCCTCGTGGCGGCGGAGGATCTCGTTGACTCCGCGCGTCATCGCCTCCCGGTCGAACGGGCCGAAGCGGTGGATGGTGATCGATTCGTTGTAGAGTGGCACGTCCGGCGCCATGATCGCGTGCAGCCACACCTGGCGCTGGTCCGCGGAAAGCGGGATGGGCGCGTCCGGCGCACGGGGCGCGATCGCCGGCGGCCGGTCGGCGCGCTCCGTGCCGCCGCGCATCATCTTCTCGAGAAGCTGCCGCTTGGAATCGGAAAGGGGGGCGTGGACGTTCACGCGGCCGCCTCCACGGCCCGGAAGGCGATGGGGAGCGACTTCAGTCCGCGCAGGCCCGAATTGGTCCGCCACTCGAGGCGGTCGCCGGCGAGGCGGATGTCCTCAAGCCGGCCGAGCAGGGCCGAATAGGCGATCCGCGCCTCCATCCGCGCCAGCGCCGCGCCGAAGCAGAAATGCGCCGCCCAGCCGAAGGCGAGGTGGCGGTTGTCGGCCCGGGTGAGGTCCAGGTCATCGGGGTCGGCGAAGCGCTCCGGGTCGCGATTGCCGGCGGCCATCACCGCCATCACCGCCTCGCCCTTGCGGATCAGCTTGCCGCCGATCACCGTGTCCTCGGGGGCGATGCGCGCCGTGTGCTGGCTCGGCGTCTCGAAGCGCAGCAGCTCCTCGACCGCCGTCGCGATAATCTCCGGCCGCTCGCGCAGCTGCCGCATCTTCTCCGGCATGCGGATCAGGGTCAGCATGCCGTTGCCGATGAGGTTGGTGGTGGTTTCCTGCCCGCCCACCATGGTGACGATGGTGTTGGCGATCACCTCGTCCTCGCTGAGCCGCGAGCCGTCGACCTCGGCGTCCATCAGCGAGCGGATCAGGCCTTCCCTTGGCCGCCGCTCCTGCTCGCGAATCGCCTCGCGGAAATAGCCGGTCATGTCGGCGACGCAGCGCAGCACGTCGTGGATGCGGTCGGGATTGTGCTGGAAGTTGCCGAGCATCTCCGCGAACGTCGCCGACCAGGCCTTGAGCCGGCGATGGTCGTCGAGCGGAACGCCCAGAAGGCCGGCCGTGACGATCGCCGGGAAGGGCTCGGCGAAGTCGGCGACGAGGTCCATCGCGCCGCGCCCGGCGCAGGCGTCGATCAGCCCCCCCGCGATCTCGCGTATCTGGTCCTCCATCGCCTCCACCCGCCGCGGCGTGAAGGCGCTGGAGCAGAGCTTGCGCAGGCGCGTGTGGGCCGGCGCGTCCAGGAAGAGCATCTGCCGGGCCATCACGTCGGCGACGGGGCCGAGCGAGGGCAGGCCGAGCGCCTCCATCTTCTTCGGGTCCGGCGTCCGGTCCGCCGAGAAGCGGTGGAGGACCGTCATCACGTCCTCGTAGCGTGTGACGACCCAGGTGTGCATGAACGGGTCCCACATCACCGGCGCCTGCTCGCGAAGGCGCCGGTAGAAGGGATAGGGGTCCGCGTGCACCGCCGGGTCGAGCAGCTGGAACAGGCTCAGACTGGGGTCCGGAAGCCCCCTCTTCTCGGCTTGGGTGGCCATGGCGGCTCCTATTCGGCGGCGCGCAGCTGCGCCTCGTCGTCGCTCATCTCGTCGATCATCCGCATCACCAGCTCCTCGATGCGCCCGGCGAGCTGGCGGACCGTCGGCGCCTGGAAGAGGTCGCGCAGCGTCAGGTCGATCCCGAACGCCTCGCCGGCGCGCAGCACGACCTGGGTGCCGAGCAGCGAATGGCCGCCCAGCAGGAAGAAATTGTCGTCGACGCCGACATGGCCGCGCCCGCGCCCGAGCACCTCCTCGAGTATCTCGACGAGCCTTTCCTCCGCGGGCGTCTGCGGCGCGGCGAAACGCGCCGAATCGAGCGCGTTGCTCTCCGCGGGCTCGGGTAGGGCCGCCTTGTCGAGCTTGCCGTTGGCGGTGAGCGGGAGCGCGTCGACGCGCACGAAGGCCGAAGGGATCATGTAGTCGGGCAGCGTCTCGGCGAGAGAGGCCCTGAGGTCCTCCGCCGTCACCGCGTCCGTGCCGACGACATAGGCGACGAGCCTGTCGCCGCCGTCCGGCGACGGCGCCGCGATCACGGCGGCCGAACGGACCGAGGGATGGTCGCGCAGAAGGCTTGCCGTCTCCTCGGGCTCGACGCGGTGGCCGCGCACCTTCGCCTGCTCGTCGACTCGGCCGTGGAAGGCGATCTGGCCGTCCGAGCGCCAGGCGCCGAGGTCGCCGGTGCGGTAGAGCCGGCCGCCGGGAGCACCGAACGGATCGGCGACGAAGCGCTCAGCCGTCATCGCCGGCTGGTGCCGGTAGCCGCGCGCCACGGAGGGGCCGCCAATATATATCTCGCCCTCGACTCCCTCCCCGGCCGGCTGCCCGTCGGCGTCGAGGATGTGGATCGAGGTGGCGCCGATCGGGCGGCCGATCGGCGGCAGCCCCGCCTCGTCCGCCTCGGGCGGGACGGCCGCCGAGGTGGCGACGACGGTGCATTCGGTCGGGCCGTAATTGTTGACCAGCACGAACGGCAGCCCGGGCCTGGGCCGGCCGAGCAGGCGGTCGGCGCCGGTCAGGATGAAGCGAAGCCGGGTCTCCGCCGGCCAGTCGTCGCGGATCAGCTCCTGCGCCAGCGCGGTCGGGACGAAGGCGACGGTCGCCTGCTCGGCGACGAGCCATTCGCGCAGCCGGGCGGACGAGGTGCGCACCTCTTCGCCGGCGAGGACGACGCAGGCGCCCGCGCACAGATAGGGCCACACCTCCCATACCGACGCATCGAAGCCGAGGCCGGCGAGGTGGCTGGCGCGGTCGGCCGCGGTGACCGCGAAGGCGTCGTTATGCCAGGCGATGAGGTGGGCGAGGTTGGCATGGGTGATCTCGACGCCCTTTGGGCGGCCGGTCGTTCCCGACGTGTAGATGACGTAGGCGAGGTCGCCCGGACCGGCGCCTTCCGGGACGTTCCCGCCCGACTCCTCCGGAAGGGCGCTCCAGTCGAGCGCCGCCACCGGCGTCTCGACGCCGGCGAGGCGCGGGGCGGCGTCGGCGCGGCCGACGACGACGGCACAGGCCGAATCCTCGACGATCATCCTTAGCCGCCCGTCCGGCCAGGCGGGGTCGAGCGGCAAATAGGCGGCGCCGGCCCGCCACGCGCCGAGCGCGACGACGATCTGGTCGAACGAGCGCTCGAGGCAGAGGCCGACCAGGCTCCCGCGCTTGACGCCGAGCGTGCCGAGCCAGACGGCGACGCGGTTGGCGCGTCGGTCGAGCTCGGCATAGCTGAGCGTGCCGCACGGCGCGGCCAGGGCGGGGGCGCCCGGGCTCGCCGCCGCCGCTTGGGCGACGGCGTCGGAGGCTGGGAAGGGGTGCCTTGCGGCAGGGTCCCGGTCGAACGCTCCGGCCTCGGCGGAGGCGGAGCCGTGCCCGCTGCGGGGCGGTGGGGAAAATGTGCTGGCCATAGGCGTCCAAGAGCACAGATTCCTTCTGTTTTGCTTAAAAGGCCCCGTCGGCGGCCCGGCGCGCGCCGCCGCCTGTGCCAGCGCGGGACAGCCGGGGCGGCGTCAATCCGGCGCGCGCGCCGCCGCGGAAAGCGAGGCGGCGAGCGTCTCGACGATCGCCAGCTCCTGGGACGGCGAGAGGCCGAGCCGGTTGCAGATCATGTGCGCCTGCGAGAAGATCATGTGGAACATGGCCTCCCCGAGCTCCCGCGCGCTGCCCGGCGGGTGGCCGTGGAGGGGAGAGAGCAGATCGCCCCGGCGGTGAAGCGTGAGAAGGGCGGTGAGGAGGCTCTCCAGCGCGTGCGTCCAATGCTGCGCCAGCGTCGTCGGCGTCGAGCCCCCGTCGAGAAAGACGCGGAGCGCGGCGAGACGCTCGGGCACCTGCGCGAGCGGCTGACGGGGCCGCCGGTCCTCGCTTTCCGTCCGCTCGGGAAGCATCGTCCTCCAGCTGGAGCGGTAGTAAAGGACGAAGTCCAAGGCCGAGCCATATCCCGCGGCGGCCAGTACCGCCGCCGCTCCGAGCATCAGGTCCACCGCCAGGCGGCCGCGCTGGCCGATGTCGGGAAGCCGGCGGACCGCCCCGATCGAAAGGGCGGTCGAGGACCTGAACAGCCTCTCGTGCTCCAGGATCGCCACCGGCCCTCCATAACGGAGCAGCTCGGGCCGGTAGGCGATCTCGACGGCCTCGCCCGGGCCGAACAGCCGGCCCTCCTCGTCGGGATAGCCCGACACCGGAAGCCCGACCGGGACTGCGGCGATCTCGGCGCAGCGGTCCCGCAGCTGCGCGAGGATGGCGTCCGCGGCCGCGCCGTTCGATGCGCCGATGCGGACCCTTACATGCGGGCCGCCTTCGCCGTAGCGGATGAAGAACCAGTCGGCCGGATCGGGCGCCGCGCGTCGCAGGATCTCGTCCGCCGCGAGCGCGAGCAGGTCGGCCTGCCCGGCGTGGGAGTGGAACAGGTGCACGGATCGCCAGCCGGTCATGCGCGCCTCAGACGGCAGGGAAGCCGAGGCGGGGCGGGCCCGGGAAGCCGATCCGGACCTGGAGAAAGGTCCTCGCCCGGATCGGGAGGAGGAGGTCCGCCTCGCGGTCGTCGTAGCTTCTCAGCGGCCTTGCGGTCATGCCGTGGAGCGCGGCGGCGAGGCAGAAGCATTGGCCGATCGCCCCGGCCGCGGTGTAGCAGGCAAGCAGCCCCGCCGGGCCCGCCGTTTCGATGAGCGAGACCTCGTCGAGGCCGATCGTCACCACCAGCCCCGGGCCCGCGCCGTCCGCCGCGCCGCCCGCCCGCCGCACGATCTCGCCGTCGGTCAGCCGGACGACCGCGCCCGAGACCGGGTCGAAGCGGAGGCATTCCGCGGCGCCCAGCGCTTCACGCCGGTGGACGAGCGCGATCGCCGCCCCGTCCGCAACGCTTCCGCGGCAGCTCGCCTCGAGAAGCGCGAGGACGTCGGCCAGCAGCGGGCCGAGCCGGTCGAACGGCCCGGCCGAGACCCGCGCGGCGCCGGCCTCCGCGGGGCCGGAGGATCGCCGCGCCATGGCGGGAAGGAGGCCCGGGAGGCCGGGCGGGGCCTTGGACGCGAGCAGCGCATCCGATCCGGCGGGCTCGGGAGGGTCCCCGGCCTCAGCGAGGAGCCGGGCGACGGCGCGAAGCAATGGGAGCTCTTCGGCGGCCTCGTAGGGCCCGGCTTCGGCCTCCGCGAGGACCTTCCGCCGAGGCAGCCCCTCGACGGCGTCCGGGGGGAGGGCGGTGGCGACCCGCGCCAGCACCAGGTCGCTCCAATGGCCGAGGCCGAGCCCGGCCGCCGCGCGCCGGCCGCGCGGCCGCGCCGCGCTCGGCCAGCCGACGAGCGCCAGCAGGAGGCGGAGCTGAGCGACGCACATGCCGGCTTCGAGGGCGGCGAGGGCGAGAGCGAGGTCGCCATAATCCGCGGCGGCGCGCGCGAGCCGCGCGACGAGCGCGATCTCGACCGGTCCCGTCCAGGCGCCGGCCGCGGCGTCATCCTCCTCGATCAGCGCCAGGTCCTGCGGGCTGCATCGCATCCGCGGCCGGCCCTCGGCCCCGTCGGCGCCGCCGAGCAGGACGAGGTCGAGCGGGTAGAGCGCACCCGCGGAGGGCACGCCGCGATGCTCGAGGGTCTCATCCCCCGGCTCCCATCTCAGCGGCAGCGCCGCATGGCGGAGGACGAGGGACAGCTTCTCGGCCGCGCCGAGCCGGTCGGCGGGGCGTGACCCGTCCTGCCACGTCACCAGGCGCCGGGCATTGGCCGCGACCCTTTGCCGGCTGCGGCCGCCGGACGGATCCCTCACTGGAGGCGGCGTCGGCAGCGGGGCCGTTCCCGCCGCGGCGCGGGCGGCATCCCATTTGCGGCCGGCAAGATCGAGCCGGCGGTAGGTGGTGGCGGCGAGATAGTCGCGCAGGAGGGGGTGGATCCCGGCCACGCGGGTCAGCCGAACATGTGGGGCAAGTGCCGGGCCGGCGCCGGCGCCGCGGCGGCGCGGGGCACGCGCTCCAGCCGGCGGGCGGACACCCTGCGGTTGCGGTGGCCGAAGGTCATCGGCAGCAGGCCCGGCGCGAGCACCTTGGCGGCGTGCAGCCCGCGATCCTTGAAGGGCCGCCGGCTCTGGTCGACGACCAGCACGTCGTCGCACAGGGGGAGGCAGGCCGCGGCGAGCCGGCCGAAGCTCGCGGGCCGGTCGGCGTCCGCCGCGGAAGGCGGGAACAGCACGTGCCATTCCGCGGCCCCGGGCGCCACCGGGAAGCGCCGGTCGAGCGCGCCGCGGGCGCGGCCCTGGTCGACATGGTCGTCTATCGTCCGGACGAGGTCGGGCCGGTCGAGCAACGTCTCCGCGCGTGCGCGCACTTCGTCGGAAACGGGCGTGCGGTCCCTGCGGATCGTAGAGGCGACCTCGACGAGCGCCGCCCTCAGCGCGCGCTCGGGGTCGGGATGGGCGCCGGCGCCGTACAGCAGGTGGTGGCCGAAACGGGCGGCCTCGTCGTCGACCTCGACCGCGAAGCAGGGAAGGTCGATGCCGGCGCGGATGTCGAGTATCCGCACGCCCAGCCCTTCCGCCTCGAGACGCGCGAGCATGGCCAGCGCCTCCGGGTCGCGCAGGCCCGTGGCGGCGACCTGGCGCGCCGGGACGCGGCCATACCAGCGCGCCAGGAAGGCGTCGCGCTCGATCACCTCCAGCGCGCCGTAGAAGGCCGCCTCCGCCAGCGAGGCGCCGACGGCGCAGCCGTTGGACGTCTCCTCCACGAAGCGGCGATCCGGCAAGGGCGCCCCCCGCGGTCCGTAATAAGCGAGCTGGAGGGGGATGAGCACGGCGCCGCCGCGCCGCACCGAGAAGGCTTCGGTCCAGGCGCAGGGCCGGTCCGGGCGATAGGTGACGGGCTCCGGCGCCCCGTCCGAGGGGCTCGCGGCCGGGAGGATGAAGAGGGCGGGATCGACGGCGCGCTCGGCGATCTCGTCGAAGCGCGCCATGAGGGGCGCCGGGCGGTGGGCTGGGCCGCGCCCGAGATAGCGTTCGATCGCCTCCAGCACCGCCGTCGCGCCGTCCTCGGCGGGGCGGCCGCTGCGCCCATAGCCGCGCTCGACCGTGGGCTTTTCCGCGGCGACGACGATCTCGGCGACGGTGGCGCCGCCCAGCCCCGGCGCGGCGCGGCGGAGCAGGCGTCGTACCGGGCCGGCGGGCATCGTCCAGTCGCGGGGCATGAACGGCGCCGCGGCGCGCGCGGCGGGCCCCCGCTCGACCGGCGCCGCGAAGCCGTCGGCGGTCGCGGGGCGGGGCGCGGCGGCGGCGCATTCGGGGCAGTCAGGGTGCGGCCAGACGGCCCGGTCGAGGCTGGTGCCGTCGGCGCCGTCGACCAGCCGGCCGCGGCGCGCGCGCTCCGGCGAGCGGGGCTGGGCGGCGACCTCGGCCACGGCGGCCGCGGCCAGGCCGTCCAGCGCGAGCAGCCAGGGCGGCGGCGCCGGGGCCGCCGCCGCGGGCAAGGAGGCGGCGCCGGCCCAGGCGCCGGAGCGCCAGAGCCGGAGGCATTGCAGGCAGATCGAGGCGGGACGCACGACCCACGCCTGGCGGGCGCTCCACAAAAGCATCACCGCGTCGAAACCCTCCGCGCCCGCCTCGGCGGCGCTCTCGGCTTGGGCGGCGGAGTCGAAGAGCGGGTGTCCCGACACTGCCACGGGTGCCGCGAGCCCGGCCTCCTCCACCGCGCGGCGCACGCGCTGTCCGAGCGAGGCGCCCAGACCGGCGATCCGATGCGCCGGCGGGTTCAACGGCGCCCCAGCCTCGCCGCCCCGACGACGATCTGCCCGCCCTCCCAGGCGAGCGCCTGCAGCGGCTCGAAGCGCGATCCTCCGGCCGCCTCACCGGCTTGGGGGAGGCCGTCGCCGGATTCGCCATGGAGCCTCGCCAGCCGCGCATAGGGCGCCAGCGCCTGCCGGGTGACCGGCGCGCCGCACTGGTGCGATGCGATCGCGTCGCCCAGCGCCTCGACGAGGGCCGCGTCGGCCGAGGGCGCGATCCCGATCGAGAGACGCTCGCCGCTTCGCGCCCG
Organism: Alphaproteobacteria bacterium; assembly: GCA_019232625.1. Taxonomy (GTDB): domain Bacteria; phylum Pseudomonadota; class Alphaproteobacteria; order Sphingomonadales; family Sphingomonadaceae; genus Allosphingosinicella. Next base: position 79,335 of record JAFANP010000006.1, read on the forward strand.
GGCCACCCAGCAGGCGCCGTCCCCGGCGACCCACAAGGCGGGAAGGGCGCCGGCGTAGAGCCTCGCCAGCCGGACCAGCATCGCGAGGTCCGGCTCGGCCACGCCCTCCGGGTCGACGGGCTGGAAGGCATGGCGCCTGGCGAAGTCCTCGCCGGCGGCGCGCGCGAGGCAGTCCGCCAGCCGCTCGGCCTCGGCCGCCGTGCCGGCGAAGACCGGCGCCGCGACCGCCGCATCGAGCCCCGCCGCCTCGATGGCGACCAAGGCGGCGGCAAGCCCGAAGGTCCGGGCCTCGGCCGCGCCGCTGTCGAGCCCCCAATGGGTGAAGGTCGTCTCTTCCTCCTGCCCGCCGCGGCGCACGCGAAGGGCGCGGACGGCGAGCGGGTAGCCGGTGCCGGGTGCGTCCACCCACTCGAAGGGCCCCTGCGCCGGATCGAACCAGCCGGGGTGCACGGCGCCGCCCGGCGGAGGCGTCGCCTGGACCGTCGGGCGGCCGGGCGCGATGGGCCGGCCCGCGGCGAGAGTCGCGGCGACGTCGTGGCTCGAGACCGCGGCGTCGGGGCGGATCAGGCGGAACCGGTCCCGCGCCGGCCCGCCGGCGCCGGCATTCGGGCGCAGCCGCGCCCAGACGGCCTCGTAGGCGGCGAGCGCCGCGAGCGCCGAGCGCCCTGCCGCGGAGAAGGCCATGTCCGGCCCGCGGCAGAGGCGGGCGAGGCGGCGAGCGGCGTCGAGCGCGCCGGGGCCGCAGGGGGCGAGGATGCCGACGCCGCTCCGGACGATCCCCGCGACGCAGTCCCGTTCCTCCCAGCCCTCCAGCGGCAGAGGCGGATCGTCCCCCGCCTCGTCGTCGAGAAGCGCGATGAGGAGGGCCGAAGGATCGGCGCCCGCGCCCGGCATCCCTTCGAGGCCGGTCGTCCGCGCGCCGGGTCGACCCTCGGCGGACGGCCGGGCCGCCGCGCATCGGGCGATCGCCGCCTGCTGCGCCGGCCCCAGGCCGTCCGCGGCGACGAGGAGATTGCCGAAACCCTTGTCGAGAAGCAGAAGGCTTGTCGCCGTGACCAGGTCCGGCGCGCCGGCGAGGCAGACGGGATCGTCGCGGATCGACGCCATGGCGCTCGGCCAGTCGCGGCTATGCTCCCGGAGGAAGCGCGCGGTCTCTGGATGGCCGCCGCCGCTCGCCTCGTCGAGCGACCCGAGGGTCAGCAGGTCGTTCTCCCGCAATTGGTCGACGATCCGGTCGAAGAGGGGGGAGACGGCCTCGGGAAGCGCGTCCCGCACCTCGGCGATCGCCGCCCGGCCGTCGAGGGCCGCCAGGAGACGGCCCACCAGCGTCGCCAGGTTCCCGCCCTTCAGGAAGAATCCGCGCTCTCCCGACCCGACATAGACGCCCGAAGCGTAGGGCGTCAGCAGCACGCTCTCCTTGAGGGCGGGGTGGAGCTCGGCCTCCGCCTTCATATGAGGGCGCCGGCCTTCTTCGCCCTTTCAAGGACATGGGGGAAATCCGCTTCGAGCGTGGTCGTCACCAGGTAGCAGGCGAAGATCCGCTTGGACGGCGAAAAGCCGATGCAAGGCATCATCTCGTAGATGAAGTTCATCAGCACCCGGTAGGGAAAGTGGATCGGGCTCCTGAGCAGATCCAGCACCCGTTGCGGCGATAGCTCCGGCAGCTTGCTGCTGAACTCGCGTGCCGCGTCGATGTTGGTGCCCTGGTCGGCCCGCAATTCCGGGCTGCGGCGGGTGAGATCGACGAGGGCGTCGTAGGCGCGCTGCGCCTTGGCGACCCAGAGCCGGCTGTCCTCGCTCAGCCGCGGATCCTCCGAGCAGAGGCCCTCCGCCTCGATCATCCGGCGAAGGGCGGGGCGGAGCCGCTCGGCCATGGCCGGGAAGCGCGCCTGCGCGTCGCCCGACGCGGCGACGCTGGCGATCGCCTGCCCGCGCGGCGAAAGCGGCCAGAAGTTCAGGTCCTCGGCCCATCGGACCTGCTCCAGGCAGACGAGCCGGCGGGCGTAATCGAGCATCGCCGCCGGCGGCGAGGAGAGCCTCAATGCGACCGAGTCGAACACATCGTGGAGCGTCGCGGACTTGAACGCGTCGCGGTGCGGCACGAGTTCGAGCTTGCCAAGCGGCGCCTTAAACCTAAAGGCCCCGCGCTCGACCGTCCGGTCGGGATGGATATGCTCGTCATAATCCTCAAGCCCCTCCACCTCGGCGAGCAAGGCGGCCCGGCGCCGATGCCCGGGTTCGTCGATCGGCTCCGAAGTCGGCTGGGCCTGGAGCCATGCGCCCACATCCGCCTCGAGCGCCTCCCAGCGCGCGCCGGCGGCGACCGGGGCGTCGTCTTCCATCGCGACGAGGACGTGCGGGCCGCCGCTCCAATGGGGGCGCACCGCGGCGGCGAAGGGGCCGTGGCGGCGGCGCAGCGCCTCGATCGCCGGCCGGACCGCCTCGGTGAGCAGGCGGCCATGATCGCCGCCATGATGGTTGATCCTGAGCCCGTAGAGGAGCGTCATGTCCGCGGATCCAGCGTCAGCTCGATGCCCAGCTCGGCCGTCACTCTGTCGCGTCCGAGGCGGGCGCCGGCTTCCTCCGGGGCGGGGAGCGCCTCGACGAACTGGACCGGAACATCGCTCGAGCCGAGGCTGCGCTGGAGGATCCGCATGGCCATGGGGCAATGGCGGTCGAGCGGCATCGGCTTGGTCAAACGCTGCGTCTTGCGCATCCGGGTCCGATCGGTCGCTTCGTCGGGCTCAGGCGCGCCATGGTCCTTCCTCTGGAAAAAACTGTGCCGCGGCAAGCCTATCCGATCGGCCCAGTCGTTGAACTGCCGGAAAAAGGCGTAGCCGTCGAGCTCCGCCGCGGGCAGGCGCTCGGCCGGGACGATCATCGTCCGGCGGGTGACGACGAGCTTGCCGACGCTGACCCGCGGCACGATCCGGATGCCGTCCTCGTCCGCCACGGCCCGGCTCGCCAGCCAGGTCCAGAAGTCGCCATGGCTGTAGGTCTCGAAGGCGAGGGAAAGGAAGGCGCGATGGACCTCCGGCAGCAGCGCCGGCGTGAGCAGGTCCAGATAGAAGGCGGCGATCGGCCCGTCCGGCCCGTGCAGCGCGAGCCCCTCCCCGTTCTCCGCGCGCCGGAGCGACAAGCGGTCCAGCGGCAGGTCGCCGCGCGCGCCCGGCGCCTGGGTCCCGTCGAAGGGCGCGATGGCGATCATGTGGGGTGCGAGGCGAGGGTGGCGGCTGCCGTTGAAGCCGAAGGAGGCGCCCAGCTCCGCCCACGCCCGCCCGCCCGCCAGCTCGGAGAGATAGTCTCGTACCGCGGCGAGATAATCGGGGCGGTCTGGAAGGAAGCGCGTGATCAGGCAGCCGGCGCCGGCGAACAGGCGGTTGAGGACGAGCGTCCCGGACTCGCCGGGGCCGGCGGACTGGACGAAGAACATCTGCGATATCGGCCGATCGCGGAGGGCCGCTGGAATGGCGTCGCAAATCTCCCGCAGCGCGTCGATGTCGCACTGGACGGCGGCGCCGTCTCCCCGACCGGCGAGCAGGCGGCCCAACCGCTCACCGAGGTCCCGCATGAGGGCGTGGTCGCGATGGCGCGGGGCTTCCGCCGGCCCGTCGGTGCGCGCCGAGCGGACGAAGTCGTCGAGAAAGCCGGCGACGTCGCGGCATATCCCATCGGGGCCGAAGCGCCGGTCGAAGGCGGCGGCGAGCGCCTGCCGGTCGCGCGAGAAGCCGCTGCTATATTCCAGGAGCGGAACCAGCCGGAGGAGGAGCGTGAATTCCACCTCGAAATCGGCAAGCAGACCGAGCGGCAGCTCGAAATTCCCCGGCTCCTGGGTACAATCCTCGAACAGCAGCGGGCGGAAGCGCTCGACGGGGAGGTCGATTTCGGCGGCGAGGAGAAAGCCGGAAAAGAGCCGCTCGACGACATGGACCGGCTGTCCGTCGCGGGCGGCGGCGTCCAGCGCGTCGAGCGCCTCTACGAGCGGTCCCCCCAGGGCCGCCTTCAGGCAGCCGGCGGCGGCTCTCACCCAGGCGGTCGGGTCCTCCCGCTCGGGCACGGCGCAGATGAGGATGCCCTGCTCCCAGGCCGAGCGCAGCAGCCGGTCGACCCTCGATCCCTCCCCGTCCTCCAGAATGGCGCCGAGCTCCTGCCTCACCTCGGCGAGGCTGCGGGGGCCCGACGCGGCGAACAGTCGCTCGAGCAACAGGATGAAGGGCGCCTTGCTGGCCATCAGCGACGGACGGTTGCCCTGGGCGCGCGCCTCGGGGAGGTCGTCGACCTCGATCCTCGACCAGGCATGGCCGTCGTCGCGGGCGCGAAGGCTGGTGGTCAGGCGGACGGGGGCCTGCTCGTCCACCAGATCGAACCGGTGCATGAGCTTGCGGACGACATGCTCGATCGCCGCCGCGCGCAAGGCGACGCGGCAGTCGGGACGGTCCGGCAGCGTAGGCACCGAGCCCGTCGCCTCGTCGCCAGCCCACCGGCCGATCGCGACCGATCCGAAGCGGGCGAGCGGGCTGGTCTTGCGCGCCGCCCGCGCCACGTAGCGCGCCAGGCTGGTGCAGATCAGCTTCACCGTCTTTGCAGTGAGCGGCCTGCCGGACCGGAGCGCGTGAAGCTGGGAATGAAGGGCGGGATTGGTGACCTCGATCGAGCGGGCGAAGCCGGGATGGGCGAACCAGCGCAGGGCGTGATCCTGGCCCTGGTCAAGCTCGGCGGCATAAGCGGCGCGGAGCGCGTCCTCGAGCCGTTCATGGGCGGCAAAGCCGTCGGCGAGTGCCCGCATCGCCTCCTGCTGCGACGGCGAGAGATGGGGAAGCACCTCCTCATAAGCGGCGGTCGCGGGGCGGCGCAGGTTGAAGAGGTCGCGCTTGAGGCGGAGCGCGGCACGCCCGATCTTCCGGTCGACCTCGTAGAGGCGGGGCAGCGCCTCTTCGAGAAATTGCGACACCGAGGCGGAGGCGGCGCGCAGGGAAGCGGCGCTTTCCCCGATCTCGTCGAGCCGCGCCGAGCTCGCCTCCGACGGGAAGTCGGCGGCCTGGGCGGGAAGCCCGCTCAGCCTCAGGACGGGAAAGGGGAAGGGCCTCAGCCGGGCCAGGGCCCGCGGCGCAGGCGCGTCGGCGGCAACGACTGCCGGCTGGGTGCGGCCTTCTCGCCGTCCGGGCATTGGCGTCGCTTCTCCGCAACGTGGATCACAAGTAAGGATGAAAACCCGGCGCCTCGGTCGCGGGCCTCTTCCCCCGCGCTCCGTGCGAGAGGGGGCGGCTCGCGCGCCTCGCGAGCCGCCCCCGATCTCTTCACCAGACCTTATTCAGGAGATGGCGCCGCCGGCTGTTGCCGCCAGGCCAAGTCCAGGACCAAGTTCAGGCGAGCCGGCGCGGCGCGTCGCCCGGCTCCGGCGGAGTGTAGCTGCAGCTGCAGGAATAGATGATCGAAGGCGAAGCGCCGGTCTCCGGCACCGCCATCGTATCGGCGGCCTCCAGGATCTCGACGTCGAACAAATCGATGCTACCAAGGTCAATGTCCGACAAATCCACGGCGGAACCACGCTGCTTCATTTCGATTCTCCCCTCGCTGATGAGATCAAACGACTACTTGTCCAGGAGCGTTTGATGCGCGCCGGGATTCTTCAGGAAATCTCATACGAGCATTCGCCTTCTAACCTGTCAAGGCGCCGAACATAGAATTGACGTCCGAAATGAACTGAATTCCTCCCCAGCGATTCAACGACTTCCACGGAAAGGCGGCTGCAAGGCGGAAGTACAGGGCTTAGCGCCGACTTGTCAGCCGGCGGCGGGACGGACTTCCTCTTCTTGCGGCCAAGCGGAAGAGCGGACGCTCTCCCGGGCGCCGGATCATCCGATCGGCACCCTCCGCGCCGTCGGGCCGAACCGTCGCCGAAGTCACCGCACCGGGACCGACCGCGCCACCCCTGCGGACAAGGCGATCTGGAGCAGCTCCGTCAGGCTGCGCGCATCCAGGCGGTTCATGACTTGCGCGCGATGAAGCTCGACCGTGCGCGGGCTGATGCCGAGCTTCTGCCCGATCGACTTGTTGGTTCCGCCTTCCACCAGGCCGACGAGCACCTCCCGCTCCCGCGGCGTCAGCCTGCCGATACGTGCCCCGGCATGGTCGTCGCGCGACGTCGGCCGGACGGTGCCGAGACATTCCGCCAGTGCTCCGGCAAGCGTGCGGCGAAGGGACGCGTCGTTGGCCAGGACCACATAGTTGACGGCGCCCGCCTTCATCGCGCTGACCGCTGCGTCGACATCCCCTCCCGGTGCGTCGAGCGCGATGGCCGGTAGCGGGATCGACCGCGCCTTGAGCTCGCGCGGGATCGAGAGTCCCTCGTCCCTCGCGTTGCGGAGGTCGACGAGCACGCAGCCGGGTGCCAGCACCGGGGCCACGTCGAGAAAGGCGGCGCTGCTGGGGAAGGTTCGCGTGCGATGACCGGCAGCCCTGACGAGCCCGGCCAGCCGGCGCGCCTCGGCGGCGCGGGTGCTGACGACATAGGCCTGGCCGACGTCGTGGCACGTCAGGTCCTCGGTGATCCCGCCGATACGGGCCACCACGCCATTCTCGTCCGGTATCGGGAAGCTCGTGTCGCGAAGCGACCGGATGGTGCCGTCGCCAGGCCGGACGATGCGATATTCGAACTGCGCGACCTCTCCCGCCTTCACGCCGGCGAGGGCGTGCTCGACCTGGCGGCGGTCGTCGGGATGGACATCCTCCATCCACGCCGCGAGGGTAATGGGCGCGTGCGGGCAGGGCACGCCCCAGATCCTTTCGTAGGCGGCGCTTCGGTAGACGATCGTATCGTCGCTCGGATCGCCGATCCAGATCAGGTTCTGGCTATGGTCGGCGAAGCTGCGGAACTGCGCTTCCCGGGCCCTGACGTCGGCCTCGGCGCGCCGCGCGGCCGTGACGTCGATGGCGGCCCCGATGAAGCCCGTGGCGCGCCCGTCGGAGAAGCTCGTCCGCCCCGAGCTCGCGATGTGGCGCGTCACTCCGTCGTCGCGGCCGATGACCCGGTACTCGATGGCGTAGTGGCCGTCGCCGGCGGGATCGACGCAGTCGGCGATCGCGGCGCGGACCCGCGTCAGGTCGTCCGGGTGAATGCCCGCCTCGAAGACCTCGCCGGTCACGTCGGCGCCCGGGGGAAGGCCCCACATCGCGCGCACGCGTTCGTCCCACTCGAACCCGTTCGTGACCGGATCCCACGAATAGATGCCGAGGCCGACCAGCTCGGTCGCCGCGCGCAGCCGTGCCTCGCTGTTCCTCAACGCCTCTTCCATGGCGTGGCGCTCGGTGGTGTCGCGCGACACGCCGACGACCAGCTCGACGGAGCCGTCGGCCGCGCGGACCGGCCCCCACAAGAACGCGAAATAGGCATCCCGCCCGGCGCGGCTGCGGAAAAAGACCTCGTCCTCCACCGTGACTCCGTCCTTCAGGACTCGGTCGAGGTGGCCGTTGAGCCGCTCCGCCAGGTCCTGGGGATAATCGAGGTCGGCGAAGGTCTTGCCGAGCATCTCGTCGGCCGACAGCCCGAACAGGGCGAGCATCGCCGGGTTGGCATAGGCGAAGCGTCGCTGCGGGTCGAAGGCGTAGACGAAATCCGGGATCGACGAGAGGGTGGCGTCGAGGAGACGGGCCTGGCTGGCGAGCGCAGCGATCTCCGCTTTCGCCCCTGGCTGCTCCGGCCCAGGACCGGCGGGTCGATTGGCCGACACCATGCCCGACCTCCTCGCGCGAGTTGCCGGCACAGCGGCAATCCCCGGCACCCTCGGAAGGTTCCCTAGGAATCAACCGGATACGCGGCGGCGGCCGGCGCGCGGATAGCGCCTGGGGCACACCGAAGGAGATTCGCATGAAAGCTCTAGTCTGGCACGGAAAGGAGGACGTCCGCTTCGACACGGTGTCCGACCCCGAGATCGACCATCCCCGCGACGCGATCATCAAGGTGACGAGCTGCGCGATCTGCGGCTCGGACCTCCACCTGTTCCACAACCTCATTCCCGCGATGCTGCCCGGGGACATACTCGGGCACGAGACGATGGGGGAGGTGGTCGAGGTCGGCAGCGCCGCCCGGGGCACGCTCAAGGTCGGCGACCGGGTCGTCATCCCCTTCACCATCCAGTGCGGCGAGTGCGACCAATGCCGTCGCGGCAATTTCTCGGTGTGCCAGCGGACGAACCGGAAGGGCGAGCTCGGCGACAAGGCCTTCGGCCACCGGACGGCGGGCCTGTTCGGCTACACGCACCTTACCGGCGGTTATCCGGGCGGCCAGGCGGAATATCTGCGGGTGCCCTTCGCCGACACGACCCACATCAAGGTGCCGGACGGCATCGACGACGAGAAGCTCCTCTTCCTATCCGACATCCTGCCGACCGGCTGGCAAGCCGCGGTGCAGGCCGACATCCAGCCGGGCGACACTGTGGCGGTCTGGGGCTGCGGACCGGTCGGGCAGATGACGATCCGCTCCGCGATCCTGCTCGGCGCCGAGCAGGTGATCGCGATCGACTGCCTGCCCGAGCGGCTGTCGATGGCCGCGGCGGCCGGCGCCATCACCCTCAATTTCGAGGAGGAGAGCGTCCTCGACCGGCTCAACGAGCTGACCGGCGGCGAGGGGCCGCACAAATGCATCGACGCGGTCGGCTCCGAAAGCCACGTCAGCCTCGGCCAGCCTGACACCCTGCTCGACCGCGCCAAGCAGATGCTGATGGCGGAGAGCGACCGCCCGCACGTTCTGCGCGAGATGATCTACGCGTGCCGGCCGGCGGGCGTGATTTCGATCATCGGCGTCTATACCGGCCTCGTCGACAAGATCCCGATGGGCCAGGCGATGAACAAGGGGCTGACCTTCCGCATGGCGCAGGCCCACGTGCCCCGCTGGACCGACGACCTGCTGCGCCGGATCGAGGACGACCAGATCGATCCGTCCTTCGTCGTCACCCACAAGGTCGACCTGTCCGAAGGACCCGAGATGTACCGGACGTTCCGCGACAAGGCGGACAGCTGCATCAAGGTCATGCTCCAGCCCTGAAAATCCCAAGAGGAATTCCCATGCCACTCACCAACGCCACGAAAATCGCCCGTTCCGAAGGAGATCCCCGGATCGAGCGCAAAGGCCCAAGCTCGCTTACCGGCCCGGACCGGCTGGCGCGGGCGCTCGGCTGGTTCTCGATCGGCCTCGGCGTCGCCGAGCTGGTCGCGCCCGGCCGGATCGCGCGCGCGCTCGGGCTCGACGACAAGGAGGGCCTGATCCGGGCCTATGGCGCCCGCGAGCTGGCGAGCGCGGTGCCGACGCTTTCGGTGGACAAGCCGGTCGGCCTCGCCTCCCGCATCGCGGGAGACGCGCTCGATCTCGGCACCCTCGGCCTCGCGCTCGGTCGTGACAATCCGAAGCGGGGCAATGCCGCTGCCGCGACCGCGCTCGTCGTCGGCATCACCCTGCTCGACCTCTTCGCCTACGCGGGCGTCAAGGCGGCGCACAGCCGCGAGCCGGGCGCGGGGCGCGACTATTCGGACCGGGGCGGCCTCCCCCGCGGCCCGCAGGCCTCGCGCGGCCTCGCTCGCCGGGACTTCGACATACCCTCGGACTATCGGGCCGAAGGCAGGGTCGCGGACGCGCTTCCCGAGCTGGTCGCCTAATGCGACCGACCCGACCAATCGACCCCAGAGCGAAAGATGACGTCATGGACCGAACGGGCAATATCCTCATCGTCGTAACCAACGTCGACCAATATGATCGAGTGGGATTCAGGACCGGGCTCTGGCTCGGCGAGCTCACGCACTTCTGGGACGCGGTCGAGGAGCAAGGCTTCCGGAGCGAGATCGCGAGCCCGTCCGGCGGCTGGGTGCCTCTCGATCCCCAGGGGCTGATGATGCCCGAAATGGGTCATAACAGCCGGCTCGGCGGCGACGTCACCGACCATTATCGGGACCGGGCGTTCATGGATCGCCTCAACCGCACCCTGAAGCTCGCTGAGGTCAGCGCCGCCGACTATGACGCGATCTACCTCGCCGGCGGCCACGGGACGATGTGGGACTTTCGCTCGCCGGAGCTCGGCCGTCTTTTGGCGGAATTCTACGAAAGCGGAAAGATCGTGTCGGCGGTCTGCCACGGCCCGGTGGGCTTCCTCGAGGCCAAGCTCGCCGACGGAAGCTGGCTCGTCCAGGACAAGGATCTGACGGCCTTCTCCTGGGCCGAGGAAAAGGCCGACAATCGCGACGACATCGTTCCGTTCAACCTCGAGGAGGAGTTGAAGGCGCGTGGCGCGCGCTATTCGAAGGCCCTGATCCCGTTCGGCAAGCATGTCGTGGAAGACGGGCGGCTCATCACCGGGCAGAATCCGGCCAGCGCCCGCGGCGTCGGCGAGGCGGTCGCACGCGCCCTTCGGCAATCCGCGTCCCAAGCCCGCGAACCCGTCGAAGCCGCGTAGGCGCCCGTGCTGCCCGAGCCCCGCGGACCCGCACCAGAAAGCCGTCGGACGGGCGGCCCGGCCGAGGACGGAGCGTGACCTTGGAACAGATTATCGGGGCGGGGCTGATGCTGCTCTTCCTCGCCGACATCTTCCTGACGGTGCTCTACGCGCGCGCCGGGACCGGGCTGCTCGCGCCGCGATGGAACCGGCTCATGTGGGCTTTGCTCAAGGCACTTTCCGGGCTTTTCGGCCGACGGCGCGGCTCGATGCTCTCCCTTGCCGGCCCGCTGATCGTGATCCTGCTCATCCTGTTCTGGACATTCGGGCTGATCGTCGGGGCGGCGCTCGTCATCCGGCCCGAGCTGGGCGCCGCCATCCGGCCGAGCAACGGCGACACGCCGAGGGATTTCGTGACTGCGCTGCTTGTCGCCGGGAACAGCCTCTCGATCGCGGGCGCCGGCGATTATTCCCCGCACACGGCCGGCACGCGCACCCTCTTCCTCCTCAACTCGGTGGTCGGGACTTCGGTGCTGTCGCTGGTGCTGAGCTACTTGGTCCAGGTCTATTCGGGGCTGCGCGAGCGCAACGCCCTCGCGCTCACCATCGACCTGATGACCGGCGGCACCGGCGACGCGGCCGAGATGCTGGCCAGGCTCGGCCCCGACGGGGACTTCAGCGACGCCACGACCGAGCTCGGCAATCTCGTACGGCCGCTCGCCCAGACCAAGGAGGCGCATCATTTCTATCCGCTGCTGTTCTACTTCCGATTCAAGGAGCCGATCTACGCCGTCTCGCGGTTCACCTTCATCCTGCTCGACGTCGTGACGCTGATCGACACCACGCTCGACCGGCACGAACACAAGACGCTCCAACGCTCGGCGCCGGTCGAATCGCTGCGCCGCTGCGCCGTGATGCTGCTCGAGACGCTGGACCGGAACTTCCCGACCAGGGACGGGCCGCGGGCCGGGTCCACCGCCCGAAGCGAGGAGAGCTATGCCCTCGCCGTGGCGACGCTGAGGCGCGCCGGCGTGGAGGTAAGGCCCGATCCCGTGAGCTATGCCCGCCAGCGCGGACGGTGGGAACCGCTCATCCTGCGCGTCGCGCCGACATTGGGCTATGGAACGGACGAGATCGAGCCCCGCCGGCGGCGCGGGCGCCCGGCCGGCGCGGGGGCCGAACATGCCACCGCAAGCTGAAAGGAAAGGCCGGGAGCCGCCCGGTCCACGTCGGGAAGCGCCGGTCGCCCCGCCCGCGAGCCGCAGGGGCGTGACGGCATGATGAGGTCGCGCGAGGATCGCCGCTATTTCCAGGAACGCGCCGAGCAGGAGCTCCGGCGCGCGGAGCTGGCCGACCATCCCGACGCGGCGCGCGCGCATTCGCTCCTCGCGGGCTATTATCTCGACCTGGTCCACAGCTGCGCCGAGGCGCCGCCCGCCCGCATTCTTCGCGCCCGCGGCAACCAGGATTAGCCCCGGCGCCTGCTCTTCCGCCCTCCGCCGGAAATAGGGCTAGACTTTGTTCGTTCGAACGAACACAAATGCGAGATGATTTCGCTTCGGCTTCTGGACGTCGCCATCGACCGCTTCGGCCGGCATGGGTTCGAGGGCGCGAGCACGCGCGACATCGCCCGCGCTTCGGGGACGGCGATGTCCTCCATCACCTACCATTTCGGCGGCAAGGAGGGACTCTACCTCGCGGCGGCCGAGCATATCGGCAAGGCGATCTCGGAGCGGCAGGCGGCGCCGCTTGCGGCGGCCCGCGCCGCGGCCGAGGGCCCGCGTCGAGCGGCCGTCGAGGCCCTGTTGGCCGTCATCGACGGTTTCGCGCAGATGATGCTCGCCGACGAATCGGCGCCCTGGGCCCGCTTCATCATGCGCGAGCAGCAGGCGCCGACCCAGGCGTTCGAGCGGCTGTGGTCGGGCGCGATGCGGCCGATCGCGGAGACCTGCGTCCGGCTCGTTGCGCGGGCGCGGCCGGACCTCGACGAGCGGGAGGCGCGCGCCACGGCCCTGCTCCTGTTCGGGCAGGCGATGATCCTTCGCGCCGGACGCGCCTCCGCCTGCCGGCTGCTCGGCCTCGAGGCGCTCGACGCGGAGGCCGCCACCCTGCTTCGCGCCCGCATTCGCGCCAACGCCCTTTGCATCCTTTCGGAGACGCCGCGATGAACCGCCGCCGACTGATCCCGGTCCTGCTCCTGGTCGCTCTGGTCGCGGCGGCGCTCGCCACCCGCGGGTTCGGCCTCTTGGGTACCAAGCAGGAGGGGCCGTTCACGCTCCACGGCAACGTCGACATACGCGAGGTCGATCTCGCCTTCCGAGTCCCGGGACGGATCGCCAGCATCGCGGTCGACGAGGGGCAGAAGGTGAAGGCGGGGCAAGAGCTGGCGGTGCTCGACGCCGCGACGATCGAGGCCCGGATCGGGGAAGCCTCCGCCCGGGTCGAGCAGGCGCGGGCGCAGCTCCTCAAGGCCGAGCGCGGCAGCCGCCCGCAGGAGATCGGCCAGGCCCGAGCGAGGACTACGGCCGCCGCGGCCGCCTTGCGCGCGGCGGAGCAGCAATATCGCCGCCGCGCGCCCCTGGTCGCTCCGGGGGCGATCAGCCGGGCGGTCTGGGATCAGACGGTGGCGGAGCGCGCCCGCGCCCGCGCCCAGCTCGCCGAGGCCGAGCAGGGGCTGAGCCTGGCGCGCGCCGGCAACCGCCCCGAGGACATCGCCGCCGCCGGCGCCGAGCTGCGCGCCGCCGAGGCTGCCCGCAACAGCGCCTCCACCGACCTTGCCGACACCCGCCTCGCGGCGCCCGTCGACGCTGTCGTCGCGACCCGGGCTCAGGAGCCGGGCGCCATCGTGCAGGGCGGACAGACGGTGCTGACCCTGGCGATCAACCGGCCGCTGCGCGTCCGCGCCTATGTCTCGGAGCCCGATCTGTCGCGGATCGGCCCGGGCATGGCGGTCGAGGTCAATGCGGACGGCAATCCTCGCACCTATCGCGGCACCGTCGGCTGGATCTCCCCCAAGGCCGAGTTCACGCCGCGGTCCGTCGAGACCGAGAATTTGCGCACCGACCTCGTCTACCGGGTCAGGATCATCGTCGACAGGCCCGACGACGCGCTTCGTCAGGGGCAGCCGGTCACCATACGCATCCCCGCCGCGCGTCCCGCGCACAGGGATTGAGCGGCGTGGCCGAGCCGGTCGCCCGCGCCGAGGCCATCCTCAAGCGGTTCGGCGCCGACGCGCCCGCGCTCGACGGCGTCTCCCTCTCGGTGGCGCCGGGCGAGGTGACCGGCCTCGTCGGGCCGGACGGTGCGGGCAAGACCACCCTCATCCGCATCCTGGCCGGGCTGATGAGCCCGCAGGCCGGCACCGTCGCAGTGCTCGGCCGCCCGCCCGGGGACGCGCGCGATTCGATCGGCTACATGCCGCAACGCTTCGGCCTCTACGAGGATCTGACCGTCCTCGAGAACCTCAATCTCTACGGCGAGCTGCGCGGGCTTCCCGCAAGCGAGCGCGCGGCGGCGTTCAGGCGCCTGCTCGAGTTCACCGACCTCTCCCGCTTCGAGGCGCGGCTCGCCGGCAAGCTGTCGGGCGGGATGAAGCAGAAGCTCGGCCTCGCCTGTGCGCTGGTGAGGACTCCCAAGCTCCTGTTGCTCGATGAACCGGGGGTCGGGGTCGATCCGATCAGCCGCCGGGAATTGTGGGCCATGGTCGGCGACCTCAAGGCGGAGGGGATCGGCGTGCTCTGGTCCACCGCCTATCTGGACGAGGCGGAGAAGTGCGACACCGTCTACCTACTCAATCAAGGCAAGCTCCTGTTCGAGGGGGCGCCCGGCGCGCTCACCGCCCGGGTCGCGGATCGGGTCGTCAGCATCTCGGGCTTCGGGGAACGGCGCCGCCGATTCCTCACCGAGGCGCTCGATTCGCCCGCGATCCTGGACGGCACGATCCAGGGCCGGAGCGTTCGCCTGCTGCTGCGTCCGGACGCCCGCTTCGACCCGCCGCCGAACGCCAGAGCCGAGCCGGCGGCGCCGCGCTTCGAGGACGGATTCGTGGAGATGCTCGGCGGCGGTCCCAAGGGGACGAGCCGCCTGGCGGAGCGGTACCGCACTATCCCGGAGAGCGACGCGCCGATGATCGAGGCGCGAGGCCTCACCCGGCGCTTCGGCGACTTCACCGCGGCCAAGGACATGCACTTCCAGGTGCCGCGGGGCCGCATCTTCGGCCTGCTCGGGCCCAACGGCGCGGGCAAGTCGACGACGTTCAAGATGCTCTGCGGCCTGCTCACTCCGACCAGCGGCACCGGCGCCGTCGCCGGCCACGACCTTCGCACCGCCGCCGCCGGCGCGCGTGCTTCGCTCGGCTACATGGCGCAGAAATTCTCGCTCTACGGCGATCTGTCGGTCCGCCAGAACCTCGACTTCTTCGCCGGCGCCTACGACCTGTCGCGGGCCGAAGCGGCACGCGCGATCGAGGCGGCGGTGGAGGTGCTCGACCTCGAGCATCAGCTCGGCCGCAACGCCGGCTCGCTGCCGCTCGGCTTCAAGCAGCGCCTCGCGCTCGCCTGCGCCGTGCTCCACGAGCCCCCGGTCCTGTTCCTCGACGAGCCGACGTCGGGCGTCGATCCGGTGATGCGGCGGGAGTTCTGGACCCACATAAACGGCCTCGTCGAGAAAGGCGTCACCGTTCTCGTCACCACGCACTTCATGGACGAGGCGGAATATTGCGACGAGGTGACGCTCATCTACCGCGCCGTCCAGATCGCCACCGGCACCCCCGACGCGCTCAAGGCCAAGGCGGGCGCGCTGGCCGGGGCGGAGGACCCGACGATGGAGGACGCCTTCATCGCCCTCATCGAGGAGCATGACCGTGAAGCCGGCACGCAGCGGGAGGCGGCATGAGCGCGCGCGACGCCGCCTTCGACCCGCGGCGCCTCGCCGCCCTCATCCGCAAGGAGGGAAGGCAGATCGTGCGCGACCCCTCCACCTTCCTCATCGCCTTCGTGCTGCCGCTCATCCTCCTGTTCCTGTTCGGCTACGCCGTCTCCCTCGACACCTCCCGCACCCGCATCGCCCTCGTCGTCGAGGACGGCAGCGCCTCCGCGCTCGGCCTCGCCGCCGCCTATCGCAACTCCCCCTATTTCGAGGTGACGACGGTCCGGGCGATGGCACCGGTGCGCGCGCTGATGGTCGACGGCCGGGCGCGCGGCATCGTCGTCATCCCCGAGGGCTTCGGCGAGGGCGTCGAGCGCGGCCGGCCGCCGCCCATACAGATCATCACCGACGGGTCGCAGCCCAACACCGCCGGCTTCGTCGCCAATTACGCGGAAGGGGTGCGGCAGAGCTGGGCCCTCGCGGAGGGCCTCGGCCCGGCGGCGGCCGCCGCGGACCCTCCGATCGCGCTGTCGCCGCGCTTCTGGTTCAACCCCGGCCTGAGGAGCCGCTACTTCCTCGTCCCCGGCTCGATCGCCATCGTCATGACGATGATCGGCACGCTCCTGACGGCGCTCGTCGTCGCCCGCGAGTGGGAGCGGGGGACGATGGAAGCGATGATGGCGACGCCCATCTCGATGGCCGAGTTCATCGCCTCCAAGGTGATCCCTTATTTCCTCCTCGCCCTCGCCTCGATGGGCCTGTGCACGGCGATAGCGGTCTACGTGTTCGGAGTGCCGTTCCGAGGCTCGATCCTCGCCCTCCTCGCCATCGCCTCAGCCTTCCTGATGCCCGCGCTCGGCCTCGGCCTGTTCATCTCGGCGTCGACCAAGAACCAGTTCGTCGCCAGCCAGATCGCGCTCCTCACCGCCTTTCTCCCGACCTTCCTCCTCTCCGGCTTCATCTTCGAAATCTCGTCCATGCCGCTGCCGATCCGGCTGATCACCTACGCGGTCCCGGCGCGCTACCTCATTCCCTCGCTCCAGACGGTGTTCCTGGCCGGCGACTATTGGGGGCTCATCCTCCCCAATATCGCGACGATGGTCGGGTTCGGCTTCCTTTTCTTCTTCCTCTCCTTCCGGGCGACCCGGCGGAGCCTCGACTGATGCGGCGGCTCCGGGCGATGATCGTCAAGGAGATCTGGGCGGTCCTGCGCGATCCCAAGAGCCGGATCGTGCTGGTCCTCCCGCCGCTCCTCCAGCTCTTCATCTTCGCCTTCGCGACCACGCTCGACGTCCGCAACGCCGAGGTGGCGGTCCTGGACAGAAGCGGCGGCGCGCACGCCGTCGAGCTCATCCAGCGGATCGAGGGCAGCCCGAACGTTGCCCATGTCCGCCGCCTCGGCTCCGAAGCCGCGCTCGCCGAGGCGATAGACGGCCAGACCGCGCTCGCCGCGCTGGTCATTCCCGAGGGCTTCGACCGCGACGTCGCCGCCGGGCGACCCGCGACCGCCGGCGTGGTGCTCGACGGCCGCCGCTCGAACGCCGCCCAGATCCTCGCCGGCTACCTCCAGCAGATCGCGGTCGGCTACGGCGCCGAGCTCAAGCCGCAGGCGCTCGCCGCCGCCGGCGCGTCGCAAGTGACCAACTGGTACAATCCCGATCTCGACTATATCTGGTTCACCCTGCCGTCGCTGATCGCGATCATCGTCTCGGTGGCGGGGCTCGCCATCACCTCGCAGACCGTGGCGCGCGAGCGCGAGCTCGGCACCTTCGACCAGCTGATGGTCTCGCCATTGAGGGTCCACGAGATATTGCTCGGCAAGGTGGTGCCCCCGCTGCTGGTCGGCACGCTCAACGGTACGATCTACATGATCGCCGCGCGGCTCGTCTTCGGAGTGCCGTTCACGGGCTCGCTGTTCCTCTTCTACCCCGCTCTGTTCGTCTACATGCTGGCGCTGATCGGGGTCGGGATGCTGGTCTCCGCCGCCTCGCAGACCCAGCAGCAGGCCTTCCTCGGCTCCTTCCTGGCGACGACCCCGCTCATCCTCCTGTCCGGCTATGCGAGCCCGATCGACAACATGCCCGGCTGGCTCCAGGTCGTGACCTACGCCGACCCCGCCCGTTACTTCCTCGTCATCGTCCAGGGCCTGTTCCTGAAAGCGATGCCGGCCTCGGCCGTCTTCGGCCAGCTCTGGCCTCTCGCCCTCATCGCCTGCGTCACCCTCACCGCCGCCGCGTGGCTGTTCCGCGCCCGGATGGAGTAGATCATGCCCCGCTTCCTCCCGCTTCTCCTGGCCTGCGCCATGCTGGCCGGATGCGCCGTCGGCCCGGACTACCGGCGACCCGCCCCGAAGGCGGCGCCGCAATGGCTCGAGAATGGCGATCCCGGCCCGGTCGACCTCTCCTGGTGGCAGGCGTTCCGGGACCCGCAGCTCAACGCGCTCGTCGAGCGGGCGCTGGCCGGAACCCCGGACCTCGCCGAGGCCGAGGCCCGGCTCGTGGAGGCGCGGGCGAACCGCGACGCGGCGGCCGGCGGGCGGCTGCCCAGCGTGTCCGCCCGCGGCAGCGCGACGGAAAATGTGGTGAGCGAGAACGGACAGATCCCGGTCGCCCGGATACCGGCGTTCGAGCGCAGCTTCAGCCTGTTCGACCTCGGATTCGACGCCAGCTGGGAACTCGACTTCTGGGGCCGCCGCCGGCGCCAGGTGGAAGCCTCGGACGCGCGTGCGGAGGCGGCGCTGTTCGGCCGGCGCGAGGTGATGCTGACCGTGATCGCCGAAATCGCCCGCAATTACATGGACCTGCGCGCCGCACAGGCGGACGCCGCCGCCCTCCAGGCCCAGGCGGACGCCGATTCCGAGCTCGCCCGGCTCGGCCGCCTCCGCCTGCGCGGGGGCGAGATCTCGGCGCTCGACCAGGACCGGGCCGAGGCCGTCGCACGCGCCAGCGCCGCGGCAGTGCCCGACGCAGGCGCACGCGCCGCGGCCGCGGCGTACCGGATCGCCGCCTTGCTCGGCGCCCCGCCCGAAGAGGTTGTGCCGCCGCTCCTGCACCCCGCGCCGCTCCCCGCCGCGCCCGACTCGATCCTCGTCGGCATCCGCCCGGAGCTCCTCACCCGCCGCCCGGAGATCGGCCGCGCCGAGCGCGAGCTCGCCGCCGCCACCGCCGACATCGGCGTCGCCAGGGCCGACCTCTTCCCGCGCTTCAGCCTGCTCGGAAGCCTCGGCCAGCAGGCGCAGAACCCCGCCGACCTCCTCTCGACCTCCTCCACCCGCCTCCAGATCGGCCCAAGCTTCTCCTGGCCGATCTTTTCCGCCGGGACGATCAAGGCCCAGATCCGGGCCGCGGACGCCCGCGCCCAGGCCGCCGCCGCGCGCTACGAAAAGGCCGTGGCCGGCGCGCTTTCCGACAGCGAGGCGGCGATCAACCGCTTCCTCGCCGCCCGCGCCGCCCTCGCCGAGGCCGAGGCTTCGCTTGCAAGCGAGGCGGCCGCTTTCGGGCTGGCGGAGCGCCGAGCGGGCGCCGGAGAGGACGATCGGCTCGCTTTGGTCCGCGCGCGGGAGGCGCTCGTCGCCGCCACGCGCCGGCGCGACCAGGCCGCCGCCGGAAAGGCGCAGTCCGCGGTCGCGCTCTACAAGGCGCTCGGCGGCGGCTGGCGCTGAGCCGGGCAGCGTTGCATCTGCCGCCGCCCCGCTGTCAGAACTCGACCTGGGCGCGCAACGCGACGGTGTCGACGCCGAACGTCCGCGCGTTGGCCGGCGCCGCGGAGCCGGGCGCGACGGTGGTCGCGCGCGGGCCGCCCCGGTAGCTGCCGTGGCCATATTGGGCCTGGAAACGGATGTAGTCGATCGGGTTCCAGATCAGGCTCAGCTCGTACCCGAGCTGCCTGCCCCCGTCGACGAGGTTCGGCGCGGCCGCCCCGGCGCCGCTCCCGGTGCGATCGCCGAGGTCGAGCCAGTCCAGCCGGCCGTTGACCTGAAGCGCGCCCCATCCGCCCTGGTCGAACGGATGGAGCACCTTGCCGCGATCCCAGCGCCCGCCCTTGTAGCCGCGCGTCTCTCCGGTGAGGTAATAGCCGATCTCGGCATAGGCGGAGCGGAAGTTGGGATTGCCGGCATAGAAGAGGCCGCCGCCGGCCCCGTCATTGGGGCCGAACGTCCGGCCCGGCCGGTAGCCGCGGACCCAGACCTGCTGCGCCTCGGCCGCGAGGTGGAGCGACTTCAGGATCGCTCCGAACTCAAGGCCGGCAATGTCGTCGCCGTCGGCGGCGATGAGGCCGGTGTCGACGAAACGCTGGTCGGTCGTCTGGACGAAGGGACGCGAGCGGTATTGGACGTTCTGCGCGTCCCGCTGCGCCACCCGGTGCTGGAAATTGGCGCCTAGATGGAGGCGAGCATTCCCGACCGTCGGCGCGAAGGTGCCGCGCAGGCTCGCCTGCCAGCCGGTCCGGTTGAAGCTCGCATTGTTGATCTCTTGTCCGAACAGGCCGGCGGTCAGCGTGTAGCGGTCATTCTCCGGGTCGAGGAGGGCGACGGCGGCGCCGAGGCGGCGGTTGTAGTTGAAGGCGTCGGTGAAGGAGGCGCGCTCGAGGAAGCTCGTCAGGCGCGAGCTCGTCATCGTCTCGAGGCTGGAGAGCGGGAAGAAGTTTCCGATCGTGACGCGCAGCGGGCTTTTCGGCCGCTGGTAGGTGAGAACGATGTCCTCGTAGTCCACGGCGCCCTGCGCGAAGTTGAACTCCACATTGTAGCCGAAGCCGCCGGGCAGGCCTCCCTCGACTCCGAAGACGATCCGGCGCGCGCGGCTGTTCCAGCCAAGGTTGTTGTAGCCGAGGCCGCCCACCGTCCCTGAGCGTGCCGGCCCGGGCGTGCTCACGAAGCCCGCGTCGAACTGCGCGAAACCTTTGGGCTTGAAGCTGAAGCCCGACTTCGCGTCGCGCCACTCCGGCGCCCCCTTCCAGGCGGGCGGGGAGCTCGCCTGCGCCGCCGGGGGCGCCGCCGGCGCCGCCGCCGCTACCGGTTCGGCCGCTCGCGCGCTCTTGAGCTCGGCAACCTCCCGGCGGAGCGCTTCCACCTCCGCCCTCAGCGCCGCGATATCCTCGGGCGAGGCGGAGGCGGGCGCTTGGGCGCCGGCACCGGTCGCGGCGAACCCGGCGCACCCAACCAGCAGCAGGGCCTTCGTCGCGTATCGTGTCATTGGCTCGACCTCTTTCAAGTGCGACGTTTCTATGACGTAGATGTTGCAATTCTAAGACAGTAACGGGGCGCTTGCGAGGGCGGTGCGGCGCTTTGCGGCGGGCGCGAATTCACCTAATCGACGGCGATGGCAGGCCCGAACTCCTATCGTCCCCTTGCGGGTGCGGCCATCCTTCTCGTCGCGTTCGGAGTGGCGCTGCTGAGCGGGGAGCTTCTGCTCGCCACCCTCATCGGCGCCCTCGGGGGCGCCCTGGCGACGATCACCTTGTCGTCCGCAACGTTCATGTCGGTCAGGCGAACGGCGCACCAGGCGCAGCAGAACGGGCTGGAGGAGATGGCGGCGGAGGTGATCGCGCCGCTCGACGACCCGATCCTTCTCCTCAGGGCGGGACGGATATTGGCGGCCAACCCGGCGGCCCGGGCCCTGCTCGGGCCCTGGATCGAAGGGCAGGACGTGCGGCTGGCACTGCGTCACCCGGCGACGGTGGAACGACTGAGCCGCTCGGCCGCGCCCGCGGCACCGGTGGAGCAGATCGAGGTCGCGGGGATCGGCCATGCCGAGCGCAAATGGCTGGTCACGATCGCCTCGATCAGCGGTGAGATGCGCCTCGTCCACCTGCGCGACCGGAGCGCGGCGCTCGCCGCCGAGCGCATGCGCGTCGACTTCGTCGCCAATGCGAGCCACGAGCTGCGCACGCCCCTCGCCACCGTGCTGGGCTTCATCGAGACGCTGGCGGACGATTCCGCCGGGTCGGACGCGGAGATACGCGGCCGCTTCCTGGGGCTGATGCACGGCGAGGCCAAGCG
This sequence comes from Alphaproteobacteria bacterium, assembly GCA_019232625.1. GTDB lineage: Bacteria > Pseudomonadota > Alphaproteobacteria > Sphingomonadales > Sphingomonadaceae > Allosphingosinicella. The sequence goes on from JAFANP010000006.1 coordinate 100,620, forward strand.
CATGCAGCAGCTCATCGAGGACCTGATGTCGCTCTCGCGCATCGAGGCGGAACGGTTCAGCCCGCCCCGCGAGCCGGTCGACCTCGTCCCGCTGATCGACGAGCTCCGCACCGCCTGCGGCCAGATCCTCCTCGATCGCCGCAACCGGCTCGTCGTCGAGAATCTCGGCTCCGGGACGGTCGTTCAGGGCGACCGGGGCCAGCTCCTCCAGCTCCTTCGCAACCTCCTCGTCAACGCGGTCAAATACGGGCGGCCGGACAGCGACGTGACGGTGCGGATCGAGGACGACGGCGACGGCGCCGTTCGCATCACCGTCAGCGATCGAGGAGGGGGGATCGCGGCCGAGCACCTGCCGAGGCTCACGGAGCGCTTCTACCGCGTCGATGCCGGCCGCAGCCGGGCGGTGGGCGGGACGGGCCTCGGCCTTGCGATCGTCAAGCATATCGTCACCCGTCACAAAGGCAGCCTCGATATCCGCAGCACCGTGGGCGAGGGCACCAGCATCCGCATCTCCCTGCCGAGGCCGGAGCCGGTCCAGCCCGGTCCCTGAGTCATCATATTGTCACGCAAGCATCACACAGGTGCCTTGACGGCGACCTCAAGGAGTCGCCGAAGCCCCGTAGGGGGAGCAGATGGAGGCCAGCTTGAAAAAGACGATGCTATTCGCGGCGGTCGCCGCTTGCGCGCTGAGCGCGTGCGGCAGCAAGAGCGGCGGCGGCGCCTCCGGGCAGCAGATCCAGATCGTCGGCTCGTCCACCGTCTATCCCTTCACGACGGCGGTGGCCGAGCAGTTCCAGCGGACCCATCCGGGCATGAGCGCCATCGTCGAGTCGACCGGCACCGGGGCGGGGATGAAGCTCTTCTGCGCCGGCGTCGGCGACAACTTCCCGGACATGACCAACGCCTCGCGGCGCATCAAGAAATCCGAATATGACGACTGCGCCAAGAACGGCGTGAAGCAGATCGTCGAGGTGCCGGTGGGGATAGACGGGCTGGCCTTCATCGAGGGCAAGAACGGCGCGGGCATGAGCCTCTCGCCGCGCGACATCTATGCCGCCCTCGCGGCGACGCCGTTCGGCAAGCCCAACACCGCCAAGACGTGGAAGGACGTGAACCCCTCGCTTCCCGCCGTCGCCATCCAGGTCTACGGGCCGCCGCCGACCTCCGGGACCCGCGACAGCCTGGCCGAGCTGATCCTCGAGAAAGGCTGCGAGACCGATCCTGCCATGAAGGCGCTGAAGGACAAGGACAAGGACAAGCACAAGGCGCTTTGCACCAAGGTCCGGGAGGACGGCGCCTATGTCGAGGCGGGCGAGAACGACAATCTGCTCGTGCAGAAGGTGGCGGCCAATCCCGGCGCGATCGGCATCCTCGGCTATTCCTATCTCGAGGAGAATCAGGACAAGGTGAAGGGCATCCCGCTGGGGGGTATCGCCCCGACCGCGGAGACGATCTCCAGCCTCACCTATCCCGGTGCCCGCCAGCTCTACGTCTACGTCAAGGGCGAGCATGCGAACGTCATTCCCGGCATGCGCGACTTCCTTGCCGAATATGCGCGCGCCTGGGGGAAGGGCGGCTACCTCGACCGACGCGGGCTGATCCCCTCGCCTGCGGACGTGCAGGCCAAGGGGACGCAGGCCGCGACCCAGCTCACCCCCCTCGATCCCAGCGGCCTCAAATAGTGGACAGGGGGCCGGGCGCGCCGTAGCGGCGACCCGCGCCCCCGCTTCGCCGCCCCGCGGCACCAGGACAGGAACGGCGTCCGTGTCGCCACTCGCGATCTTCTTCGTCATCATCGGCCTGGGGCTGCTCGGGTGGATCAGCGCGCGCACGCGCGCGTCGGCCTTCGCCGGGGTCGGCGAGGCGAAGGGGCGGCCCCATTCCCTTCCCGCCTACCATGGCTGGTACGTCGCGCTCTGGGCGGCCTTGCCCGCCCTCCTGTTCCTGGCCCTCTGGGCCCCCCTGTCCAGCCACCTGACGATGGAGGCGGTGGTCAAGAGCCCGCCGGCGGCGACGCTCCCGGCGTTCGAGATGCAGCGCAACGCGATCCTCGCCGAGGCGCGGGAACTGGCGGAAGGCACGCGCACGGCGAGCTTCAACCCGCAGGCCGGCGCGCTGGCGGAGACGTACAAGGCCGCCGCCGTCCGTTACGACCTGATGGGGACCGTGGCGTCGCTCCTCCTCGCCTTCGCCGGCGGCGCCTTCGCGTTCAGCCGCATCGGCCCCGCCTTCCGGGCGCGGACGCGCGTGGAGCGGCTGGTCATGGGCGGGCTTCTCGTCGCCTCGTTGATCGCCATACTGACGACGATCGGAATCGTCCTCTCGCTGCTGTTCGAATCGCTCCGCTTCTTCTCGATGGTGTCGCCGTTCGAATTCCTGTTCGGGCTCGATTGGAGCCCCCAGACCGCCATGCGTGCCGATCAGGCCGGCTCGTCGGGGGCCTTCGGCGCGATACCCTTGTTCTGGGGGACGATCTTCATCGGCGCGATCATCGCAATGCTCGTCGCCATCCCGCTGGGGCTGATGAGCGCCATCTACCTCACCCAATATGCCAAGCCGGCCGTGCGGCGCTGGATGAAGCCTCTGCTCGAGATGCTCGCGGGGGTGCCGACCGTGGTCTACGGCTATTTCGCCGCGCTCACCGTCGCGCCCGCAATCCGCGACTTCGGGCGGATGCTCGGCATCGCCGGCACCTCGTCCGAGAGCGCGCTCGCCGCCGGGCTCGTCATGGGCATCATGATCATCCCGTTCGTCTCGTCGATGGCGGACGATTCGCTGAACGCCGTGCCGCAGGCGATGCGCGACGGCTCGCTCGCCATGGGCGCGACCTCGTCCGAGACCATTCGCAAGGTGCTGATCCCGGCCGCCCTTCCCGGCATCGTCGGCGGCGTGCTGCTGGCGGTAAGTCGGGCGATCGGCGAGACGATGATCGTCGTTATGGCGGCCGGCCTCGCGGCGAACCTGACGCTCAACCCCTTCGCCAGCGTGACGACGGTGACGACCCAGATCGTCCAGCTTCTGACGGGAGACCAGGAGTTCGACAGCGCAAAGACGCTCGCCGCCTTCGCGCTCGGCCTCGTCCTCTTCATCGTCACCTTGCTGCTCAACATCGTCGCGCTGCGCGTGGTGAAGAAATATCGCGAAGCCTATGAATAGCCCGAGCCGCGTTCCGACCGACTGGCGCGATGCCGCCAGGCAGCAGCGGCTCCGCCGGCGCTACGCGGCCGAGCGGCGTTTCCGGCTGCTGGGGCTGGGAGCGATCCTGCTCTCGGCCGGTTTCCTCGCCTTCCTCCTCGTCACGATGGCGCTCAAGGGGGCCAGCGGCTTCGTCCATGCGGAGGTGCGCCTCGACATCGACTTCGCGCGCAGCGCCATCTTCCTCGACCCGGCGATGCTGAAGGGCGAGAATGCGGCGACCGCGGTCGGCGCGGCGGACGTCGATACACCCATCGCGGCCGCGGCGACCGCCCAGCTCGGGGCCGAGGGGGTGCGGTTGCTGTCGGACACGGCGGCGCAGACGGTGAGGCGGGCCATCCTCGCCGATCCTTCGATCCTGACCCGCCAGGCGAGCCTCTGGCTGCCCGCCTCGAGCGGGCTCGACGCCGCCGCGAAGGACGGAGACGATCCGCGGATGGGGCCCGTCTATGCCCGCCTTAAGCAGTCGGGGCGCGTTCGCACCGGGTTCAACGGCGCGTTCCTCTCCTCCGCGGACGCCACCGATCCCGCTTCCGTCGGGATATGGGGCGCGTTCAAGGGCTCGCTCCTGACGATGATCGTGACGCTGGCGCTGGCCTTCCCGATCGGGGTCCTCTCGGCCGTCTACCTCGAGGAATATGCGCCGCGGAACCGCTGGACGGACATGATCGAGGTCTCGATCAACAACCTCGCGGCCGTGCCTTCGATCATCTTCGGCCTCCTGGGCCTCGCCGTCTTCCTCAACACGATGAACCTGCCGCGCTCCGCGCCGCTGGTCGGCGGGCTGACGCTCGCGCTGATGACGATGCCGGTCATCGTCATCGCCAGCCGCAACGCGATCAAGTCCGTGCCCCCGTCGATCCGCGACGCCGCGCTGGGCGTGGGGGCCAGCAAGATCCAGGTCGTCTTCCACCACGTCCTGCCGCTGGCTCTCCCGGGTATCCTCACCGGCACGATCATCGGCATGGCCCGGGCCCTGGGCGAAACCGCGCCGCTCCTCATGATCGGCATGCGCGCCTTCATCGCCGCGCCGCCGGGCGACCTCGCCGAGCCGGCGACCGTCCTCCCCGTCCAGATCTTCCTCTGGTCGGACGAGGTGAGCCGCGGCTTCGTCGAGAAGACCTCGGCGGCGATCCTGGTGCTTCTCGCCTTTCTGATGGCGATGAACGGGATCGCCATCTACCTCCGCAACAAATTCGAGAAGCGCTGGTGACATCCATGGCTGACGACATGATCCTATCCGAGGCCGTACGGCACGAGCGCCCGGACCCCGTCGAGACCGAGCGCAAGATGAGCGCCGTCGGGGTCAGCGTCTGGTACGGGGAGAAGAAGGCGATCGACCAGGTGTCGATCGACGTCGGGCGGGAAAACGTCACCGCGTTCATCGGCCCTTCGGGCTGCGGCAAGTCCACCTTCCTGCGGACGCTGAACCGGATGAACGACACCATCCCGAACGCGCGCGTCGCCGGGCGGATAGAACTCGACGGCGAGGATATTTACGGCCCGGACATGGACGTGGTGCAACTGCGCGCGCGCGTCGGGATGGTGTTCCAGAAGCCGAATCCGTTCCCGAAGTCGATCTACGAGAACGTCGCCTACGGCCCACGCATCCACGGCCTCGCCGCGGCGCGCGCCGATCTGGACGAGATCGTCGAACGCTCGCTGCAGCGGGCCGGCCTCTGGGAGGAAGTGAGGGACCGGCTCCAGGAAAGCGGCACGGCGCTCTCGGGCGGCCAGCAGCAGCGGCTCTGCATCGCTCGGGCGATCGCAGTGGACCCGGAGGTCATCCTGATGGACGAACCCTGCTCGGCGCTCGACCCCATCGCCACCGCCAAGATCGAGGAGCTGATCCACGAGCTGCGCGGGCGCTACGCGATCGTGATCGTCACCCACAACATGCAGCAGGCGGCGCGCGTATCGCAGCGCACCGCCTTCTTCCATCTCGGCGAGCTCATCGAATATGGTGAGACGTCGGAGATCTTCACCAATCCCAAGGTCGAGAGGACCAAGGATTACATCACCGGCCGCTACGGCTGAGGAAGCGGATATGGCAACCACCGGACATACGCTGAAGGCGTTCGACGAGGACCTGGAGCAGCTGCGCGCCAGCATCGCCGAGATGGGCGGCCTCGCCGAGGCGGCCATCTCGAATTCGATGCGGGCGCTGGTGGAACGCGACGCCGGGACGGCGCAGACGGTCGTCGAGGACGACAAGAAGCTCGACGCGCTCGAGGCGGAGGTCGAGACCCGGGCCGTCCAGATCATCGCCTTGCGCGCGCCGATGGCGGACGACCTTCGCGACGTCGTCGCGGCTCTCAAGATCGCCGGTCTCGTCGAGCGGATGGGCGACTATGCCAAGAACATCGCTAAGCGGGTGCCGGCCATCGAGCAGAGCCCGAACCTGCGTCCGCTTTCGCTTCTGCCCGAAATGGCGAGGATCGTGGCGGACATGGTGCGGATGGCGCTCGACGCCTTCGTGGCCCGCGACCCGGTCGCGGCCGGCCAGGTCTGCGCGCGCGACCGTGCGGTCGACGATTTCTACAACAGCATCTTCAGAACCCTGCTGACGTTCATGATGGAAGACCCGCAGAACATCACGCCGGCGACCCACCTCCTGTTCGTGGCGAAGAATCTGGAGAGGATCGGCGATCACGCCACGAACGTCGCCGAAATGGTCTATTTCGCGGCGAGCGGGTCCCGGCTGGGGGAACGGGAGAAGGGCGCGGACACCACCGTGGGCGGCTGATGGCGAACGGCCGCATCTTGCTTGCCGAGGACGACGATGCCCTCGCGGAACTGATGAGCTTCCACCTCGAGCGTGCGGGTTTTCGCGTCGCCCACACGCGCTCGGGCGACGAGGCGCTGCTCCTCGCGCGCGAGACGGCGCCGGACCTGGTCCTTCTCGACTGGATGATGGAGGGGGTTTCGGGCCTGGAAGTCTGTCGCCGGCTGCGGCGACTCCCCGCCACGGCGAACGTCCCCATCATCATGATCACCGCGCGCGGCGAGGAGGCGGACCGGGTCCAGGGGCTCAATACCGGCGCCGACGATTATATCACCAAGCCCTTCTCGCCCCGCGAGATGATCGCGCGAATCGTCGCCGTCCTGCGACGGATAAGGCCGGCGCTCGCCGGGGCCACCCTGACCTTCGAGGACGTGACGGTGGACGTCGCCGCCCGCCGCGTCGAGCGCGGCGGGATCCCGGTGGAGCTCACGTCGTCCGAGTTCCGCCTCCTGCGCCTCTTCATGGAGAATCCGCGGCGCGTCTTCACCCGCGAGAATATCCTCGACAGCGTCTGGGGACCGGACACGACGGTGGAGCTGCGCACGGTGGACGTGCAGGTCCGCCGCATAAGGAGCGCGCTGAACGCCGGCGCCCGCCCCGACCTCATCCGCACCGTCCGGGGCTCGGGCTATTCGCTCGACCGGCCCGGCACCTGAGCCCGGAGCGCGACCCGCAGCTGTCATCACCGTGTCATTTCGCCGAGCTTTAAGGGCCGAGGCTTGCGTCGGCTAAGGGGTGTTCTCGTGGACGGCTCGCATTGATCGAGACCCAAGAGGTTGAGCTCAAGCTCGAGCTGCCGGTCGACTGCGTGGAGGCGTTTCGCGAAGCGGCGGCGGCCAACCAGTCGAAGCGGCGGTCCGTTCGGCAGACCACCACCTATTTCGACACGCCCAAGGGGCATCTGCGCAAGGCCGGCTATTCGCTGCGCATCCGGCGCAAGGGCTCCGTCCACCTCCAGACGGTGAAGGAACGCGGCGCCGATTCGGGCGGCTTTTCGAGCCGTTCGGAATGGGAGCAGCGGATCGAGGGCTCCGAGCTCGACTTCGCGGCGTTGCGCGGCACCCCGGTCGGCGCGCTCTTGTCGAAGCGCGATGCGCGCAAGCGCCTCGCGGTCGTCTCGGAGACACGCGTCAGGCGCACCACCTGGCTCGTCAGGGGCGGGCGCAGCACGATAGAGATGATCCTCGACGAGGGGGAGGTTGTAAGCGGCGGCCGCTGCGTGCCGCTCTGCGAGGTCGAGCTGGAGCTGAAGAAGGGGCGTCCGAGCGACCTCTTCGCCCTCGCCCGTGCCTTGGCGCTGCGCGTGCCGTTGCGGATGGGCGTGACCAGCAAGTCGGAGCGGGGCTTCCGCCTGCTCGAGGGCAAGGCGAACCGCGTCCGCAAGGCCGAGCCGGTGAAGTTGAGCCGCGATTCGACGATCGCGCAGGCGTTCGCGACGATCGTCCAGTCCTGCCTTCGCCACTTTCGCCTGAACGAAGAGATATTGCTCAAGGAGCGCAACGCGTCCGCGCTTCACCAGGCGCGCGTCGCGATGCGGCGCCTGCGGTCCGCCTTGACGCTGTTCAAGCCCGTCGTCGCAGACGAGGAGTTCGAGCGCATCCGCTCGGAGCTCCGCTGGTTCACCGGGAAGCTGGGCGAGGCGCGAAATCTCGACGTGCTGATCGCGGGCGATGCCGGGCTAGGAGGGGAGCGCGAGGCGGCGCAGTTCCGGAAGGACCTGCGGCAGGCCCGCAAGGCGGCCTATGCGGGGGTCGGGGATGCGCTGCGCGACCCGCGCTTCCTGCTCCTCGTCCTCGATCTGGTCGCCTGGTCGGAAGTCGGCGCCTGGCGGAGCCTAGGACGTGCCGGGCACCCGATCCCCGAATTTGCGTGCGAGCGCCTCGAAAAGGGCTGGCGCCGGGCCCGCAAGGCCGCCGCTGACATGGCCGCCTCGTCCCCGGAAGAGCGGCACAGGCTCCGCATCGACGTCAAGAAGCTGCGTTACGCCGCCGAGTTCTTCGCCAGCCTCGCCCCCAAGGATAGCAAGCCGCGGCAGCGCAAGTTCCTGGATAGGCTCGAGGCGATGCAGGAGAGCCTGGGCAAGCTGAACGACGTCGAGACGGCCAAGGCGATCGCGCCGGAGCTGGCGGCCCAGCGGGACGATCCCGCCGCCTCGGCCGAATTGCTCGCGCAGGCCCAGCAAGCCTATGCGCAGCTGAAGGAAATCGGCCGATACTGGCGCTGACGCGGGTGCGACGCCGTCGCCGTCACTCGAGGTCGGTGTCGGTCCGCGCTATGCGAACGGCCTCCGCGATCGTCGTGACACCCTGCAGCACCCGCTTCCGGGCGGAGGAGGCTAGGTTCGGCGCGCTTCGGAAGGCCTGGCTGGCTATGACGGCGTCGTCTCCGCCGAAATAGATCTGGCGCCGGAGCCCCTCGTCGATGCGGACCACCTCGAAGACGCCGACCCTCCCGTCGTAGCCGCTTTCACGGCAGGTGGCGCAGCCTCGCGGCCGGTAGACGACCGACCCGGGATCGAGGCCGAGCAAGGCCGCGTTCCTGCCCGCCTGGATGGGCTCACGGCAGTCGGCGCACAGCCGACGCACCAGCCGCTGGGCGACGACGACGGACAAGGCATAGGCAAGCCCGAACGGCTCGATCCGCATCTCGCGAAGCCGGGCGATCGCGCCGACGGCGTCCCTGGCCTCGATCGTCGAGACCACCAGCGCGTCGTTGCGGCCGATCTCCACCGCCAGCTTGGCGGTCTCGCGGTCGGTCGGCGCGTCGATGCCGACCACGTCCGGACCATGCCCGATCACCGCCCGCAGAGCGGCTTCCGGAGTGAGGCTCGCGCCGGGCCCGACCTTCGTCCGCCCGATGCCCTCGATCGCGCCGGACGCCGCTTGCTCGACGGTGAGGATGTCGCGCGCGCCGTCGTTCAGCAGTCGGAGCGCGCGCTGGAAGGTCGCGGTCTTGCCGGAGCCGCTCGGACCGGCGATCAGCAAGAGGCCCCTGCGTTGCTCCAGCGCGTCCTCGATCCTCTGGGCCAAGTCGCGCGGCAATCCCGCGGCCTCCAGATCGGCGGTGCGCGGGGCAGCGGAGCCGATGGCGAGCGTGACCCGCTCGCCGCCCACGATCGGCAGGGTCGAGACACGCAGGCTCGAGACTTGCCGGCCGGCGGCCACGGCCAGACGGCCGACCTGCGGCCCCCGCCCTTCAGGATCGAGCCCCGTCATCGTCTTGAGACGCCGCAAGACCGGGCCGCTCACCTCGGGCGGCAAGCGGAGCGAGTCGGCCAGGACGCCCCGGGCGCGGATCCGGACGGTGAGCGCGGTCTCGCGCGCTTCGACGTGGATTTCGCTATGGCCCAGCCGGGGGGCATCCGAGATCATGCCCTCGACGAGGGCGATGGCCTCCTCGGACCGACGAAGCCGGGCCGACGAAGCCGGGCTGCCCGCCGGGACCGACGGCGTTAGGGGATTCCCGCTCATGGCCGCACGCTAGGGCGGCAACATGACAGCTCCGTGAAACCCGCACGTCGAATCGAAGGCGGCCGCGCGAGCCCACCCCGGGCCGGACGCTCGCCGCCTCCGCGACCGAGCGCTGCGGTCAGAACGTGACGGTGGCTTCGACGCCGAAGGTGCGCGGCGCGTTGAAGTTGCCGTAGTCCCCGAGGACGTTGTTGATGCTGCCGGTCGTGACGCTGGTCGTCGGGGCGCCCGGGAGGCCGTTCGACGGGTCGCGGCGGTAGACATATTGCTCGTCGAGCAGGTTGCGGGCCCAGACGCCGAGCGTGAGCTTCTGGCCGCTGCTCGACAGCGGGACGTCGGCGAGCGCGACTCGGCCGTTGACGATGAAGGAGGAGTCGTTCTTCGTCGCGAACTGGTCGAAGGCCTGCGTCGCCTGCGCATAATTGGCGTCGAGGTGGAAACGCAGGGCCGCGCCCGCGCCGCCGAAGGGCAGCTCATAGTCGACCGAGCCGCTGGCCGCGTTGCGCGGCGTGAACACGATGTAGAAATTCTGGAAGACGCTGGTGCTCAGCCCGCCCGCGGTGGCCGTGATCAGCACCGGCGGGATGCGCGTATAGGTGTAGGCGTAGGACGCGTTCAGCGTCAGGCCGTCCACCGGCCGGAGGGTGAGCTCCGCCTCGACGCCGCGGATCTTCGTCGTGCCGGGCGCATTGATCGTCACGAGGTTGTTGAAATTGCCGGTCGCGGTCGGCTGGATCGAGCTGATGTCGACCTGGCTGTTCTTGCGATCCATGATGTAGCCGGCGACGTTGAATCGACCGCGATGACCCCAGAAGTCGGACTTGAAGCCGGCTTCGTAAGCCTTGATGTCCTCCGGGTTGAACGGCCGGTAGTCGGCCGTGCGGGAGCTGGCGCCACCGGCGCGGTAGCCGGTCGAATATTTGGCGTAGACGTGGAGGGCTGGCGAGACGTCGTAGGCGAGGGTCACCATCGGATTGAACCGGTTCCACGTCTTGTCGAGCGGCTTGTAGCCGTTGGTGGCGGCTGCCGCCGAGTTGACGGCGAACGCCAGGTTGGTCGCGTAGATCGACCGTGCGAACCGCGTGTCGGCATAGACGATGTTGCGCGAGATCACGAGCTGGCCCCGCTTCTTGTCGTTCGTGTAGCGGGCGCCGGCGGTGAGATGGAGCGCGTCGGTCGCGTTCCAGGTGATCTGGCCGTAGGCGGCATAGCTCTTGGAGACGACCTGGGAGGCGCGGTCGATCGAGCGGCAGCCGGGCTGCGATCCGAATCCGGCGGACCCCGTGCAGGGATCGAGGATCACGAACTGGTAGCCGCTCGTCTGCCCCGCCGCCGTATAGCCGGCGATCGCGTTCGAGTTCGGCGTCGCCGCGTCGTCGCGAACGTGCTCGTTGAAATAATAGAGGCCGGCGACGTAGTCGATCGAGCCGACGGTCCCGACCGCCTGGAGCTCCTGGCTGAACTGGTGCTGGTAGAGATCGGCGAGGCTGTAGCGGCTGAAGTTGCAGCCGCTGCCGGTGCAGCCCGGGGCGACGATCGGAACGCGGTGCGCACCGCCCGAATTGTCCCATTGGGTCGCCTTGACGCCACGCCACGCGGTGATCGAGCGGAATTCGACCTCCGGAGACGCGGTCCAGCGCAGCATGTTGGTGAAGCCGTGGGTGTCGTCGACGCTGGGCTGCTGCGGCACGCCGATATCGGCCACCCTCATCCGCGTGCGACCGTTCACCACCACGCCGGGGAGCAGCGGCTTCACCGTTCCGGTGAGGTTGGTGTAGGCCGTGCCCGGCAGGTAGCAGCTCGGGACGCTCGCCTGCGTCCCGGCGACGCATCCGTTCGGATTGTAGTTCAGCAGCTGGCTGTAGAAAGGCGAGTTCTTGTCCCGCGCGACGTCGTAGGAAAAATCGTCGGTGACGTCGGCCGTCGGCTTCCACCGTCCGGAGAGGCGAAGGCCCTGCCGGTCGTAATAATTCCATCCGGTCTGGCCCCTCAGCGGGTTGCGGGTCGTCGCCCCCTGATATTGCTTTACCGCGTCGACCTTGAAGGCGAAGCCGCCGAACGTCGGCAGGTCGACATGGAGCTCGCCATTGTAGGCGCCGTAATTGCCGACGCCGGCGCTCACCCGGCCGCCGAACTCGCCCGTCGGCGCCTTGGTGACGATGCTGAGCGCGCCGCCTTCCGTGTTGCGGCCGAAGAGGGTCCCTTGCGGCCCCTTCAGCACCTCGATCCGCTCCACGTCGAAAAGAGCGGCGTTGAGGCCATGCTGACGGCCGAGATAGACGCCGTCGATATAGATCCCCACGCCCTGCTCGCGCGCCGGCTGGTTGGCGTCGAGCGGCACGATGCCGCGTATGCCCACGGTGAGGGCCGACTGCCGCGCCTCGAAGGTGGCGACGCGCAGCGAGGGTACCGATCCGTCGGCAAGGTCGTAGAGGCTCTGGACGTGGCGGTCCTTGATCGCGGTGTCGTCTACGACGGAGATGGCGATGGGGGTCTGCTGAAGGTTCGTCTCGCGCTTCGTCGCCGTCACGACGATGTCGGTCAGGCCTTCCGCATCGGCGGCATCCGCGCTGGGCGTCGCCGCGTTCGGGTCGGCCGCAACGGCTGCGGACGCTGTCGCCGCGAGCGCCGCCGGAACGACGGCGGCTCCGGCCTCCATGGGCTGGACCGGAACGGCCGAGGCGGGGACCGCCGCGGATGACCCGGCGTGAGGGGTCTGGGTCTGCGCCATCGCCGGCAAGGCCGACGCGCCGAGCGCCAGCATGACCAGCGCGCGCCTGACGGGGATCCGGGAGCGCGAGGCGTCGGAGGCGTGGGCGAAGAGACTTGGGCGGTGGCGATACATCAGGAAAACCCCCTCAGGTGCAAGTGTCCAAGCCGAATCGCCAACCGCGCGACCCTGCTCTCGATGACCCGCTAGGGTTTTGATGTGATACTAATGTTACATGCCCGCCGTTTTATCCGGGCCAGCGCAGAATAATCCACAGTAATGGTTCTGTCGTTCCATTGTCCCTTGATTGTAACAATGTCAGGAAAAATGAACGTTCTTCTGGTGATTGCCTGTCGAGTTCTAGGAGTCGCGATCGAGCGCGTAACCGGCGCCGCGTACGGTCCGGATGAGATCGCTCCTGTCGCCGACGTTGATCGCCTTGCGAAGCCGCCGGATATGGACGTCGACCGTCCGCGCCTCGATGTCGCTGTCGCGGCCCCACACCGCGTCGAGCAGTCGCTCTCGTGAGAAGACGTGCCCCGGATGTTCGAGAAAGTGCCGCAACAGGCGAAACTCGGTCGGTCCGATCGGGACATTCGCGCCGGCTCGGCGCACGCGGTGGCTGGCGACGTCCATCTCTATGTCGCCGTAGCTCAGAAGCGCGCCGGCGAGCGCGGGCCGGACCCGCCGGAGCACCGCCCGCACCCGCGCGACCAGTTCGGCGGGGCTGAACGGCTTGGTCACATAGTCGTCGGCGCCGGTCTCCAGGCCGCGGACACGATCCGCCTCCTCCCCGCGGGCGGTGAGCATGATGATCGGAACGTTCGCGGTGTCCGCGATCCGCCTGAGGCGCCGGCAGACCTCGATTCCGGCGAGCTCCTCGAGCATCCAGTCCAGGATGACGACGTCCGGCACGGCGTCCATGGCGAGGAGCAGGGCCTCCTCTCCGCTCGGGGTGTGGACGACCTCATACCCCTCCTTCTCGAAGGTCCACCGGAGCAGCTCCGCCATCGCCGGGTCGTCCTCGGCCAGGAGGAGACGGTTCTTAGCCATGCGCGACAGCCTTTTCGGTTACGGGGCGTAAGGAGGCGCGTGGCAGGCGGTCGCCCGTCGCCGCGAAGTGGACGACCCGGGCGACGTCGCTCGAAAGCGCCGCCGCGAGCGTCAGGGACTGGGCCGCAAGCATGAGATGGACCGCCGGCCGACCCTGGCCGGAACCGGCGAGGGACATGCGGTAGCAGGCGCGGAAGAGCGCCTCGGCCGTATCCACCGCCCCGGCCGCCGCCGCGGCCGCGGCCGGATCCTGGGCGCCGAACGAGTCCAGGCTCGACCGCAGCGAGCTGGTGCTGATCTCGCCGAGATGCGCCACCGCTTCCCTGACTCCGTCGGGCACGGGCGGCGGCGCCGACAGCTCCAGGCGCAGAGTCATGTCGAGGGTGAGGCATCCGAGGCGCTGTATGAGCTGCGCGATCTTCAACGCCGCCACGATGCCTCTCAGGTCGTCCGCCATCGGCGCCCTCAGCGCGATGAGGCAGATGGCGCGCTGCTCGACATCCTGGGCGAGCGTGTCGATGTGGCCGGCAAGATCCACCGCCCTCGCCGGCGCCCCGTCGTCGGGGCAGCGGAGGGCGTGGACGGCCGCCGCGACGGCCGCCTCGCCCCAGCCGCCGAGTAGGGCCACCATGGCGCGCAATTCCTCAAGGTCCTCGTCGAAGGCCTTGACCGTGTGGTTCGCCGCCGCCATCAGCGGGCTTCGCTCCGGCCGGCGGCGAGGCCGCGCTGGAAGCTCGTCTCGGTCTCTGGTGACACCCGCTCACGCTCCCGCCTCTTCGATGGGACCGGGATGCAACGCTTTGATGACAGCCGTGTGAATCCATCGCGGCAAGACGAGCGGACCTCGGCGGTTCAGCGACCCGTTCGCCGCTCCATGAGGCTGTGGACCGCTACCGACCTCAGCGTGGAGACGCTCGCGGCCTCATCCGGCCGCGCTGGAGCGCGCGAAGCGCTGGATGATCCGCCGCAGCTTGCGCGACTGAACGAGGGACGACGCCTCTTCCGGACTCATCCAGCGCCGCAGCCGCTGCGCCCGTTCGGGCCATTCGTCGAGCTCCCCCGTGACGGCAAGAGGGTAGACGTGCACCGTGCACCGGATCCGACCGAGGAGCCGGTGCCGCTTGACGTATTCGAACCTTCCGACCGCCCTGATGCGGGACCGTCAATCCGCCCGTTCGGCCGATCAGGCAAGGCATTTCTCGTGCAGCGGCGCGCACCGGTCCAGCCAGTCCAGCTCGGCGGCGGCCGGTGGGGGGAGGGGCCGTGCCGCGAGGTCGCGCGCGCGGCGCATGTGGAGCGAGGAGAGCCGCAGGTGCGCCGCGGCGACCGCGCCGCCCGTCGCGCGATAGGCGGCATCAAGCTCCGCGCGAGCCCGCTCGACATGGTAATGGTGATCGTCGTCCCGCATCGCCGCCTCCGCTCTCGACGCTTGGTCGATAGCCGGGACATGTTGCGGCGGTGTGACGGCCAGGTTCGCTTCCAGCGCCCGAGCGCCTGCCGCGCGTGCCCCACCCACGCGCGTGGGACACGCCAAGCCCAGGGCCGAAGCGCTTCGACGACTTGGCGGAAAATGGTCGGGGAGAGAGGATTCGAACCTCCGGCCCCTGCCTCCCGAAGACAGTGCTCTACCAGGCTGAGCTACTCCCCGACCGGGTGCCGGCCAAAGGCCGCCCGGGAGACAGGTGGCGCTACATAGGGGGGGCGATTGCGGAGCGCAAGCGGCGTTGCGCGGGAGCCGCCGCGTCGCGTGACAGCGGTCACGGCCGGCCGGCCGGGCGAGCGCTAGACCCTCTTGCAGGGGCTCCGGAGCGGCAGCCGCCGCCAGGTCTGCCCCCGACCCGAGGAGACGCGCCATGGCAAGCACATTCAGAAGCAACGACCCGGTGACCAGGATCGCCCTGGCGACCACGACCAGCGACGACATGAGGGAGGACTTCGCCTATTCGGAGCCCCAGCGCTACGTCTATCGCGACATCGCGTTCGGCGTCGACCTGTTCGGCGGGCTCCAGTTCGGGTTCCGCAACGCCGATCTCGCCCAGCCCCTCGACGGCAGGAGCGTGGAGGAGATAGTGCGCGATCTGCCGCAGCCCGCCCCGCTGATGCCCGCCGTGGCCCTTTCCTCCGCTTACCAGTCGCCGCTGGACCTGCAGGCCTGGGGCGACCCGATCTACATCATCCTCAGGCTGGTGAGCCCGAGCAACATGACCTTCCATCCGGAAAGGAAGGCCGTGTCGCACAAGACCCTGGGACCGCGCGACCGCTACGGGCTCCTGCGACATGTGACCGCGGCCGGACACACGGCGGAGCCCGGCGCCTCGTGCAAGGTCATCCACTT
The DNA here is from genome assembly GCA_019232625.1 of Alphaproteobacteria bacterium. Classification (GTDB taxonomy): domain Bacteria; phylum Pseudomonadota; class Alphaproteobacteria; order Sphingomonadales; family Sphingomonadaceae; genus Allosphingosinicella. The sequence goes on from JAFANP010000006.1 coordinate 116,168, forward strand.
CGCCTGCGTGCCGGGCAATGTGGACCCCTATCACGACGGCCTCAACCTCAGGGTCCGCCTGCAGCAGCAGCCCCATCTCGGCCCTCCGCAGGTCGAGCGGGTTCTCGACCTGGATATCGATCCGGACATTCGCTTCCCGGGAGGCTCCGCGACCTGACCGAACCCGCGGCGGTGGGCGCGGGAGCGCCTACCGCCGGCCCAGCGCGGCGAGCATGTCGGCGATCGAGGTAAACTTCTCGCGGGGGCTGCCCTCGCGGGCGCGGCCGGTCTCCGCGGCCTCGATGCGCTGCCAGTCGCGGAAGGCGACGGGCTCGGCGCCGCGGGCATGGAGGAGGGTGTCGAGACCGAGCCCGCCCGCCTTGCCGCCGGCCGAGCCGGGCGGGAAGGCGGCGGCGATCTTCTCGGCGACCTCGAAGCCGTCGGGCCGGTTGGTGCCGATCGTCCCGGTCGGGCCGCGCCGCGCCCAGCCGACGCAATAGAGCCCTTCCGCGATCACCCCGTCGGCATTGGCGAACCGGCCGCGGCCATGCTCGTAGGGCACGCCGTCGATCGGCGGCGTCTGGTAGCCGATGCAGCTGACGACGAGGCCGCAGGGGACCTGGTAGCGCTCTCCCGTCCCGACCGAGCGCAGGTCGTCCGTCAGCACGGTCCGCTCGACGACCAGGTGCTCGGCCCGGCCGTTCCCCTCCACCGCCACGGGCATGGCGAAGAAGTCGAAGTCGATCGTCTTGCGCTTGCCGCCGGGCAGGTGGGCGAAGTCGCGCAAGTGGGTCACCGACTTGCGCATCCCGGGCTCGAGCAGGGCGTCGTCCGCCGCGGGCGGGAAGTCGACGAGGTCGACCTTCGGCTCCGCCTCGGCGAGATGGCCGAGCTCGCCCAGCTCCTTGGGGGTCATCGCGATCTGGTGGGGGCCGCGCCGGCCGAGCACCGAGATGCGGCGGATGGAGGAGGAGTCGAGGGCGTCGAGCGCGTGGCCGGCGATATCGGATCCGGCGAACTCGGCCCGGGTCTTGGCGAGGATGCGGGCGACGTCGAGGGCGACGTTGCCGTTGCCGATCACGGCGGCGGCGCCGACGTCGAGCGGCGGGTCGAGCTCGGCGAAATCGGGATGGCCGTTATACCAGCCGACGAAGGCGGCCGAGCCGACGACGCCCGGGAGGTCGGCGCCGGGGATGTCGAGCGGCCGGTCGTGCGGAGCGCCGGTGGCGAGGATCACCGCGTCGTAGAGGTCGAGGAGCTCGGCCACCGAGACGTCTTCCCCCACCGTGACGTGGCCGACGAAACGGACATTGTGGGAGAGTGCCACCTTCTCGTACCGCCGATACACCGCCTTGATCGACTGGTGGTCTGGCGCCACGCCGGAGCGGATGAGGCCGTAGGGGACGGGGAGGCGGTCGATCATGTCGATCGAGACGCCGTCGCCGTAAAGCTTCTGCAGCGCCTCGGCGCTGTAATAGCCGGCCGGCCCGGACCCGATCACCGCGACATGCCGCATCCCCGCCTCCCGCTGAACGGGCGCGAGCCTAACGCCCCGCGGCGGCGAGGCAAGCGGCCTTCGTCAGCGCCGGTTAAGCGGCAATGGCGCACAGGTGCCGGGATGAGGAACAGGATCATCGCGCTCGCCGCCGCCGCCGCCGCTGTCGCCGCGCCGGCCGCGGCCGCCCCCGGCGGCCAGGAACGCGCGCCGGCCGGCGAGGAGGTGTCGATCCCGTTCGCGCGGCTCGGCGGCATCCGCAGCTTCGAGGCGCGCGAGGACGATGTCGTCTATCTCCAGGATCGCCACCGCAACTGGTATCGGGCCGAGCTCTACGGCCCCTGCTTCGGCCTGCGCTGGGCCTTCGGCATCGGCATCGACACGCGCGGCAGCAGCAGCTTCGACCGGTTCAGCGCCCTCATCGTCGGCAAGGAGCGCTGCCAGATCGGCTCGCTCACCCGAAGCGAGGGACCGCCGAAGAAGGTGCGCCGCCCGCGCCGCGGCTGACGGCGGCCGGTCAGCCGCCCTTCTTGGTCTTGTCCTCCAGCATCGCCTCGCCCTGCCGCTTCAGGAGGGCGGCGATGCCGTTGCCGAAGAAGGAGAGGCCGGGGGGAAGGATCACCTCCATCCGCACGATCTTCTCCTGGACGTCGAGCTTGGACCGTATGTCCTGCCCCATCGCCTGGACCCTGAGATCGAGCCGGTCGCCCGTCCAGGCCGATTCGACCTCCGCGCCGCCCGGTATCTGCTGAGAGATCCTGCCCATGCCGCGCTCCAGCCGACGCTTCGCCTCCTCGCGGCCGAGCGTGTGGGGAAGGTCGACGACGATGGGATTGCTCATTCCACTCTCCTGACGGCCCGGCCGGGCGATCAGTGCGATGTGGTGCGGCGGGCACAGTCCGGCAACCTTTTTTGCAGTGCAACGAAAGGGCCTTCCCTCGTCACGCGATTGCCATAAACTCCGCGCTTTCGACGCCGCCGCGGGGGCCGCGTCCCGGGGGACCAGAGATGAACCGACTTTCGCGCGCCGCGCTGCTGACCGGCCTTTCCACCTTCGCGACGCTCGTCGCTGCCACGCCGGCCGCCGCGCAGAACGCCTCGGCGCCGCCGCCCGCCCAGCCGCAGGCCCCTGATGCCGGCCAGGCCGACGCCGCCGACGCCGGCATCGACAGCCCGGACGCGATCGTCGTCACCGGCACCCGCCGCACCGACCGCACCGTCGCGGACAGCCCGGTCCCGGTCGACGTCATCGGCTCGGAGGCGATCACCAATACCGGCGCCACGCAGACCAACCAGATCCTCAACCAGCTCGTCCCCAGCTTCAACTTCCCGCAGCCGTCCATCGCCGACGGCTCCGACGCGCTGCGGCCCGCGACGCTGCGCGGCCTCAGCCCCGACCAGACCCTGGTCCTGGTCAACGGCAAGCGCCGCCACGTCGCGGCGCTCCTCAACATCAACGGCACGGTCGGCCGCGGCAGCGCCGCCGTCGACATGAACCTCATCCCCGGGCTCGCCATCAGCCGCATCGAGGTGCTGCGCGACGGCGCCTCGTCCCAATACGGCTCCGACGCGATCGCCGGCGTGATCAACATCCAGCTCAAGAACGCCAGCCATGGCGGCCGCGCCAGCGTCACCTACGGCAAGTATTTCACCACGGTGAACGACGTCGCCAACGTCACCGGCCTGCAGCTGAACGGGGCGGGGCAGCCGCAGCTCGACCCGGCCGACAACCGCTATTTCCTCGCCAACACCAGCGGCGAGCGCAAGGCGCATGACGGCACCCAGATCACTTCCGCGGTGAACATGGGCCTGCCGCTCGGCGAGCGGGGCTATGTCAACGTCACCGCGGAGTATCGCTATCGCGAGATCACCAACCGCGCCGGCTTCGACCTTCGTCCCAACTACAACCGGCCCACCGCCGCCTTCGACCCGCGCGAGGTGACGTTCAACCGGCTCGAATTCCGCTTCGGCGACCCCAAGACGCGCGACTACAGCCTCTTCCTCAACAGCGGCTTCGAGCTCGCGCCCGACTGGGAGCTCTACGCCTTCGGCTCCTACGGCCACCGCCGCGCCGTCAGCGCCGCCAACTACCGCCAGCAGAGCAACTCGGCCAATCGCGATTGGAGCACGCTGGCGCCGAACCAGACGCCGAACGCGGCGAATTTCGTCCCGCTGACGCCGAACGGATTCCTGCCGCTGATCGACACCGACCTCGAGGATTACGAGGTGGTCGGCGGGATCCGCGGCGATGTCGGCGGCTGGAAGACGGATCTCTCGATCGACCGCGGCCGCAACAAGTTCGACTACGAGGTGCACAACACGCTCAACGCCTCTTTCGGGCCGCTGAGCCAGAGCGACTTCGACGCCGGCGGCCTGCGTTACGGCCAGACCGTCGCCAACCTGGATTTCTCCAAGGAATATCAGGTCGGCTTCGCCAAGCCGCTCTCCGTCGCCTTCGGCGGCGAGTATCGCCGCGAGGAGTTCCAGATCCGTCCGGGCGACCTGCAATCCTATGCGATCGGGCCGTTCTTCCGCGCCTCGATCACGACGACGGCGGCGAACTGCGCCACGCAGCAGGGCGTGTTCAACGCGACGACCGGCGTCTGCAGCTTCCCCGGCCGCGCCGCGCCGGCCGGCGCGCAGGGCTTCCCAGGCATCCCGGCCAACAGCCGCACCGACGTCAACCGCCACAGCTGGGCGGCCTATGCCGAGCTCGACACCGATCCCGTGGAGGGCGTCACCACCACGCTCGCCGGCCGCTACGAGCATTTCTCCGACTTCGGTGAGACCTGGAACGGCAAGTTCGCCGCCCGCTGGGAGCTGGTCCAGGGCCTCGCCGTGCGCGGCTCGATCTCGAACGGCTTCCGCGCGCCGTCGCTGCAGCAGCAATTCTTCACCACCACCTCGACCAACTTCATCGGCGGCCTGCCGGTGGACATCTCGACCGTGGCGGTGAGCAGCCCGGTCGCGCAGGCGCTCGGCTCCAAGCCCCTCAAGCCCGAGAAGTCGGTCAACCTCAGCCTCGGCGCCACCGCCAACCCGTTCCAGGGCCTGACCCTGACCGCCGATTTCTACGCGATCAAGATCAAGGACCGCATCGTCCTCACCGAGAATCTCGGCGCGGCGGGCAGCGGCACCGCCGCTCAGAACGCCGCGGTCAAGGCGGTGCTCGACGCGAACGGCTTTGCCAGCGTCGGCGCGGCGCGCTTCTTCATCAACGGCCTCGACACCACCACCCGCGGCGTCGACGTGGTGGCGAGCTACAGGCTGCGCGCCGGCGAGATGGGCAACTGGACCCTCACCGCCGCCTACAATTACAACAAGACCAAGATCGACCGGCGGCTCAACAGCCTCGGCCCGCTCGCCACCATACCGGGCCTCGTCCTGTTCGGCCGAGTGGAGGGGATCCGCTTCACCGAGGGTCAGCCGCGCGACAAGATCGTGCTCAGCGCCGACGGCGACGTCGGGCCGTTCGGAATCACCGCCCGCACCACCCGCTACGGCAAGGTGGTGTCGCCGGGTGCGGCAAGCCCGATCGCCAACCCGACCAGCCTCACCGACTTCGGGCCGGACGACATCTTCCTGCGCGCCAAGTGGATCACCGATCTCGAGGTGCGGGTGAAGGCGGGCGACAGGGCGGAGTTCGCGATCGGCGCCAACAACCTGTTCGACGTTTATCCCGACCGCTCGCCCTTCGGCCCGCGCCCGGCGTCGATCGGCGGAGTCTACCCGGCCAACCAGGAATATATCCCTTATTCGATCTTCTCGCCCTTCGGCTTCAACGGCCGCTTCCTCTACGTGAGGGGCTCGGTCACCTTCTGATCGCGTGAGGCGAGGGGACAGTCACTTTCCGCGCCGCCCGTATCCGGACGGGGCCGCGCGTGAAGGTGACTGTCCCCTTTGACCGCCTCTTCGGCGTTCAGGTCGCGGAGAAGAGGTTGCAGGTGCGGGCGGTGATGTTGCCGGCGTTCTTCAGCACCTGGTCGGTGCGCTGCCGGACGTTGAACGCGCTCACGTAGGTGATGGTGCGCGCGCCGAAGATGCTGTTCGAGATGAGCGGCTGGTAGGTGTAGTTGACCTCGACGACCATGATCGCCGTGCCCGATTGGGCGGCGATCTGGCTCCCGCCCGAGGTCACCGACTGGAGCGTGGCGTCGTTCTGCCCCTTGCCCTGCGCGCCATAGGCCGAGGTGACGTTCTTGAGGCCGATGCAGCGCTGCCACCTTATCCACTGGCCGGTGCTCGCCCCGCCCGTGCCGGCCGAGTTGGGCTCGATGCTGGACAGGATGATGCGGCCGTTCTGGGTGAAGTTGAGCGCGGTCCCCGCCGTCCGCGCGCCGGTGAAGATCTCGTTGATGTCCGCCTCGTCGATCGAATCCCGCACGCGGGCGGCGCTGTCGGCGGTCAGCATCGCGATGTTGCTGACCTTGAGATTGGCGATGGCGAGGTTCGCCGTCTCCAGCCCGACCAGGCCGAGGCCGAGCAGGACGGGCAGCGACAGCGCGAATTCGGTGAGCGCCAGGCCGCTGGCGTCGGAGGCGAGACGCGGCAGGCGGGGGCGGAAGCGGGCGAGCCCCCTCACGAGCAGCGCACCGTGACGCTGTTGGTGCGCGACGCGTAGGGCTGGTTGCGCAGCACCGTCGAGGCGCGGACGGTCTCCGTGCTCGGCCCGCCGATCATCTTCCACAGGGGCACGAGCGGCGGAAAGGTCATGACGATCTCGTAATTGACGATATCGTCGGAACCGCCGAGGCCGGTCTTGCCGCGGTCAGTGTCGTAGCGGGCGTTGCCGTTCGCGTCCTCGTAGCAGTCGGTGCTGTTGTAGACGCCGAGCGGGGCGGTGTCGGAGGTGATCTTCTCCGGCATCTTCACGTCGGAATAATTGGTGTAGCTGCTCTTGTTGATGGTGATCGTCGCGCCGCGGGAGAAGGCCTGCAGGCGCGTCGTCACCAGGGAATCGATCTGGGCGCCGGTCTTGTCGCCCACCGTGGCGCTGCGGGCCGCGTCGTGGAGCGCGCCCTGAACGATCGAGCCGACATAGCTCTTGTAGCCGAGCTCGACGAAGCCGAGCAGGGTGAGGCAGAGCACCGGCGCGACGATCGAGAACTCGACGATGGTCGCGCCGCGCTGGTCGCGCCGCAGGCGGGAGAAGGGCCGTCCCCTCACTGCGTCAGCCTCAGCGAGCCGATATTCTTGCCGATCTCCTGGAACTTGGCGATCAGCGCGTCGCGATTGCTGATCGTCGAGATCTGGTTGGAGTTGCTCGCGCACTCGGTCAGAGCGGCGCTCGGCGAGGTCGCGAAGGCGATCACCCAGACGCTGACGTTCTTGCCCTTGACGGCGTTGCACTCCATCCGGAAGCGCTGGTTGTGCCGCGAATCCTGGCCGCCATTGCCGCCGGTGACCCGCTGGTCGATCGATTCGATCCCGTACATCGAATAGGCATCCGGATCCGTGTCCAGGGTGCCGTCCGTCATGTAGATGATGTGACGGGCGACCGGCATGCCGTTGTAGGTGTCCGGATTGTCCGCGGCGAAGATGCCCCCGTTCGAGATGAACCGGGACCCCCAGATCATGCCGACGTCGTGATAGGTGTAGCCGACGGCGACCAGCGAATCGAGATAGTTGTCGAGGTCGTCGCGGGTCCACGCCTGCAGCCGCTTGGCCTGGGTCGGGCAGGCCTTGCGATTGGAGTCGAGCAGGCCGGAGAGGGCGTAGCTGTTGCTGGTCGACGTGCTCTGGGGGCCGCTCAGCGGCTGGTAGAGCACTTGCAGCCACTGCGGCCGCCATTTCGTCTCGGGACTGTTCGGCACCAGGTCTATGTCGAGGTCGTAGGCGCCGGACGGGATGGTGAAGCCGGAGGAGGAAGTGATCGTGTCGACCGTGTCGCGCTCCTCGATGCACCCGTTCCAGGCCGTGGCGGTCGTCGTGGTGCCCGGCACCCGGGTCGGCAGCGGAACGGAGCTTGAGCCGGTCTTGTAGAGGGAGGTGTCGAGCACCTTCGGCTCGTGGATCCACCAGGCGAAGGTGGCGCCCGTATCCTCGGTGTAGGTGATCGTGGTGACGTCGCACGGACGCCTGGTGCCGGAACCGGGACGGGCGACCACCTTCTCGGTGGAGGGATAGCTGTTCGCCGGCGTCCGCGCCTGGACATAGGCGTTGCACTCGGCATTGGTCATGTTGGTGCCGACGCGGACCGGGCTGCTCGAGGTGCTGTAGATGGCCGTGCGCGAGGGGTAGGTCCAGCTGTCCGCCAGGTAGGACGGGCTGGCCGAGCGTATCGCGGCGCCGACATTGGCGGTGATCGAATAGGGGACGATGCCGATACGCAGGCGCAGGCCGTTCGCCTCGAGCTGATCCTGGATCGGCTTCAGCTCGTCGTAGAAGGCGAGGACGGCGTCGCGAAGCGCGGTGATGCGCTGGTTGGCGGTGACGCTGGTGGGGTTGCCGTTGACGTCCCACATCATCGAACCGGTCGTGTCGAGCACGAGGACGATGTCGGTGTTGACGAAGTTCAGCGACGCGTCGCAGGTCACGCTCAGCGGCAGGGAGGTGTAGCCGAACAGCTTCATGATCGTCGTCGGGATCGTCGTGTTCGCGGTCACCCGGACGGTGCTCGTGGACGGCTTCGTCACGGAGGGCGTGAAGGCGGCGGTCTGATACAGCCCCTGCGGGAAGTTGAAGTTGAAGAAACGCGTCGCCTCGTTGGTGACGGTGGCGTTCAGCGTGTCGTTGGTCATCACCCGGCGGCCCGCCAGGGCGGCGGCGTCGCAGGCGCTCTGCAGCCGGTTCTTGGCCATATAGGCGCGGCTCATGTCGAGCCCCGAGCCGATCATGCCGGCGAGCGGCACCATCGCGGCGCCGACGATGGCGAGCGTGTTGCCGCGCTGGTCCTTGACGAGGCGGCCGAACAGGCCTCGGGGGGCCTGCTCCCGCCCCGGCCGTGATGTCTTCCTGAACCGGTTCAGCATCTCGCATCCTTGCTGCGATTGGGAGCGCCGCGGCCCGCTATGGAGGCGGCACGGCTAAGCCTTGGTGAAGGCGAAGGGTTAATGGCCGGTTGACCATGCGCATTCCGGCGCTTCGGCAGGCCGGACCGCCGCAACTCGCCTCTCGCGGGCTCGACTCGACTCGCGCCGCTGTGATTAAGACGCCCCCGCAACGAGGCGGGCGGGGTCTTGAATGGCGCGGGAACGCACCTATCTATTTGAAATGCAAAAACTAATCCGTTTCGCGGCGCTTGCGCTGGCGGCTTTGTTTGCGTCCCCGACCCATGCTTCCACCCTGCCGGACGGTCAGAACAAGGCGGATTATCTCGCCTGGCTGGCGCGGGATCCCGGCGCCCGGGCGGAGGTGCTGTCGTTCAAATCCTATCTCGAGGCGGCGCGCGTCGCCGACGTCGTTCCGACCTGGGAGCTGGTGCGAACCGCCAGCATGTGGCGCGAATGCGACGGCCCGCGTTTCGAGGTCGCGCCGGCGGCGGAGTGGCCGCATATCGCGACCACCCTCGCCTTCGTGCGCAACCATGTCGAGCCGGTGATCGGCGGGGTCGAGGTGGTCTCCGGCTTCCGCGACGAGGGGCTCAACAAATGCGCCCACGGCGCCCCGCAGAGCGCCCACCGCCACTTCTTCGCGATCGACATGGTTCCGACCGGCGAGGTCAGCCGGGCGGGCCTGATGAAGAGCCTTTGCAAGATCCACGATTTTCGCGGCGAGCAATATAATATCGGCCTCGGTTTCTATTCCGGCGTCCGCTTCCACGTCGACTCGCAGAAGTTCCGCCGCTGGGGCGCGGACGGCAAGGGCGCTTCGAGCCCGTGCAATACGGGCGTGTTCGGCTAGCGTCCCTTCTCCTGCCCGGCCGCCTGCGGGTGATGCGGGGTCAGCACCAGCGTGCGGCCCTCCACCCGCCACGAGGCTAGCTTCGTGAGGAAGTTCATGCCGATCACGTCCATGTCTCCGAAGGCGGGCGAGATCACCACCTTCAGCCGGCGCGCAACGGTATTGCCGACGCGAAGCTCTCCGACCGTGCCGGTTCGCGCCTGGGCGAGCCCGTTGGCCGTCTTCAGCACGACCGGCACCAGGCTGTGCTCCGGCTCGATGGACGCGGCGCCGGCCGTCCGCTCCGAAAGCGCGGTCACCGTGGCGCCGCTGTCGATCAGCATCCGGCGCTTGACGCCGTTGACGGTCACGTCGGCCCAGAAATGGCCGTCCGAGGCCATCCGGATCCGCACCTCCTTGCCGACCACTTCCTGCCGGTCGAGCCCGAGCCGCTCGCTGAGGCCCGCAAGGTGGGGCTCATAAGGCGCCTGCCGCATCAGCAGGAAGAGCGACAAGGCGAGCAACCCGGCGGTTAAGGCGAGGCGGATCACGCGTCCGACCACGGGGATCCTCTGGAGCAGCATGAGGAGGACGGCCGCCGCCACCGCGTAGAGCGCCAGTTGCTGCCATTGGGGGGTGAGGGAGATCGGCATCCGCCAAGCCTAGCACAGTCCGGCCGCTCAACCGCGTGCCCCGCAATTCGATCCGGCGGCCGGCGTGACGCGGTGGGCGGAAGACGTGCCAAAAGCCTTGTCCTGCCAAAGACGTTCTGCTTTTGTTCGTATATGAACGAGCCGATTCGCGCCGCCGATCCACAGATCGAACCTCCGTTCGGCTCCCGGCCGGGCGTCGCCCGCGCCGCCGCGAGAGCTGGCGGCGGGGACGGGCGCGCGTGAGGTTCTTCGTCCCCTTTGCCCAAAGCCGCGAGGCGGCCGAGCTGCTCTGGACGGCGACGCGAAGCCGCCTGCTTGATCTCGGCCTTCCGACCACCGGCCGGCGCATTCACGCTCTGTCGATCCGCCCCGATGTCAAGCGCAGGGTCGAGGTGGGCCTCGAAATGCCCGAGGATCCGGGTCCGGTGATGATGATCTTCGAGGCGGTCGGGATCGATCTCTTCTTCGTCTGCACCCCGTCGCGCGGCGTCCTTGCCGGCCGGCCCTTCCCGATCCGTCTCGACGATGAGGGCGAGGTGATCGACTTCGACGAGGAGGCGGGCGGCCGCGGCTGAGGAGGGCGGCGCCGGGGCAGGCGCCCTAGTCGGCCGTCGCGGAGCCCGCGCGGCGATGACGCCGCGGTCCGAAACGCCTTCCCTGCGCGCGCGCGCCCCGCATCCGTAGCCCCGCCTCGCGCCGGCCCTGCCCTTTGCCTCCCCCGCCCCCTCTGCTAGGGCCCGCGGGATATTCGCGCCTCCCCAGTCGCCCTCCCGAAACGAACGTCATGACAGAGCTTAGAAAACTTCGGAATTTCAGTATCATCGCCCATATCGACCATGGCAAGTCGACGCTCGCTGACCGGCTCATCCAGCGCACCGGCGGGCTCAGCGCGCGCGAGATGACTCACGGCCAGATCCTCGACAACATGGACATCGAGAAGGAGCGCGGAATCACCATCAAGGCGCAGACCGTGCGCCTCGACTACACCGCCCGCGACGGCGAGGCCTATGTCCTCAACCTCATGGACACGCCCGGCCATGTCGACTTCGCCTACGAGGTCAGCCGCAGCCTCGCCGCCTGCGAGGGCGCCCTCCTCGTCGTCGACGCCGCCCAGGGGGTCGAGGCCCAGACCCTCGCCAACGTCTACCAGTCGATCGAGCACGACCACGAGATCGTCCCCGTCATCAACAAGATCGACCTCCCCGCCGCCGACGTCGACAAGGTCCGCCACGAGATAGAGGACATAGTCGGCCTCCCCGCCGACGACGCCGTCCTGACCTCGGCCAAGACCGGCCTCGGCATCGACGAGGTGCTTGAAGCGATCGTCACGAGGATACCGCCGCCGACCGGCGACCGCGACGCGCCCCTGAAGGCGATGCTGGTCGACAGCTGGTACGACCCCTATCTCGGAGTCGTCATCCTCGTCCGGGTCATCGACGGCGCGATCAGGAAGGGCGCGAGCGTCAAGTTCATGGCCGCCGGCACCACCCATCTCGTCGACCGGGTCGGCGCCTTCCGCCCCAAGATCGAGCCGATGGAGGCGCTCGAGGCGGGCGAGATCGGCTTCATCACCGCCCAGATCAAGGACATTTCCGAGACGCGGGTCGGCGACACCATTACCGACGCCCGCCGCCCCGCCGCCGAGGCGCTGCCCGGATTCAAGGAAGTCCAGCCGGTGGTCTTTTGCGGCCTGTTCCCGGTCGACGCCGCCGACTTCGAGAAACTGCGCGAATCCATCTCCAAGCTCCGTCTCAACGACGCCTCGTTCAGCTTCGAGATGGAGACTTCGGCGGCCCTGGGCTTCGGCTTCCGCTGCGGCTTCCTCGGCCTCCTCCACCTCGAGATCATCCAGGAGCGCCTGACCCGCGAATACGACCTCGATCTCATCACCACCGCGCCGAGCGTCGTCTACAAGATCCACCTCACCAAGGCCGCCGGCGAGGCGGAGCCGCGCACGATCGAGCTCCACAACCCCGCCGACATGCCCGACCCCAACCGCATCGCGAGCATAGAGGAGCCGTGGATCGAGGCGGTGATCTACGTCCCGGACGACTATCTGGGGCCCATCCTCAAGCTCTGCCAGGACCGGCGCGGAATCCAGAAGAACCTGACCTACGTCGCCGGCCGCGCCCAGCTCACCTACGAGCTGCCGCTCAATGAGGTGGTGTTCGACTTCTACGACCGGCTGAAGAGCATCTCGCGCGGCTATGCGAGCTTCGACTACCACCAGATCGGCTATCGCGAGGGCGACCTCGTCAAGATGAACATCCTCGTCAACAACGAACCGGTCGACGCGCTGAGCATGATCGTCCACCGCGCCGCGGCGGAGGCGCGCGGGCGGCACATGTGCGAGCGGCTTAAGGATCTGATCCCGAGGCACCTCTTCAAGATCCCCATCCAGGCCGCCATCGGCGGCAAGGTCATCGCGAGGGAGACCATCGCGGCGCTGCGGAAGGATGTGACGGCGAAGTGCTATGGCGGCGACGCGACGCGGAAGCGCAAGCTGCTGGAGAAGCAGAAGGAGGGGAAGAAGCGGATGCGGGAGTACGGCTCGGTGAGCATTCCGCAGGAGGCGTTCATCGCGGCGCTGCGGATGGGGGAGGAGTGAAACTCGTATCCCTCGTGAACCCTTTTCGGTCCCGGGGGGTTCTTGGATTGTTCAGGTCGGAGGTGAACCATGAGCAACGAACGCGAGCTGATCGATACCGGCAACGACAAGCGCTACGTCCGGCGCAATGAGGACGGCACGTTCAAGGAGAGCGACGACCAGGGCAAGTCGCTCTCTCAGGACGTGAAGCAGCATGCGGAAACGAAGAAGCCGCGCAATCAGGGCGACAAGGGAGACTGAGGGCGGCTCCGCCTGCGGATTGGTCGTTCGGCCCTTATCGGCTACAATCAGGGATTGACGATCCCTCGCCTGTCGCGCCGGAGTTCGCCACTCCCGAGGAAGCGGCGGCCTATGACGCCTGGTTCAGGGCGAAGGTCGATGCCTCGCTTGCCGACGAGAGGCCGCCGGTCCCGCACGACCAGGTTATGGCGGAGATCCGCGCAATCATCGACCAGGCCACCAAAAAGGAGTGCTGAGCCTCATTTGACGCGCCGACACGCTTGAAGGCGCCGAAGCATCTATGGGTGCATCTCCGCCCGCAACGTCGTCACTCGCTAGGCTTAAGCCCACCAAAGCTCGCGATGCTGGGCGGTCGAAAACTCGGGTTCAAAGGGTGGCACCGCTGTGCCCAAACGAGGTATGCGCGACCAGCGTAAATCGCGAATGTGAGTGCTGCGAGTGATCCGATGATAGCTGCCACGCCAAACAACCAAACCACCTCGGCGTCTCCCAAAAAGGCGATGCCGCAGGCAATGAGGCGTACAGCTTCGGCTTGTTGCATTGTGCAACGTTCGAAGTGGGGTAATGTTCCGGCCGGCGAAGCTATGCCAGATCCACATAAGCGCGCCCTGGCAGCGGCCCACTCTCGATGGCCGCCATCGGAGGCGCCCTCATCGACGGCGAGGGTGAGCAGGTTCTTTGATGCTCGATATGGGATACGGAGCGTCCCCCTCATCGCGACATTGCTGGTGGGGGAGACGTGATCACGCCACATGAGGGGTCACCCACATCAAAGCTTCCCCCGCGAAGGTCGAAGAACGAGTTCTATCGGTATTACGCGGGATATCCGCTCGACTTTGCGGAGTGGGCACTTGGCAAGCTGGGGCTTCCGGCCGGAGGTCTTGTTGTAGACCCTTGGAATGGTTCCGGAACGACTGCCGCCGCATGCGCTCGCCTTGGCTTCTCCTTTCAGGGCTACGATATCAACCCGGTAATGGTCCATCTTGGACGCGCTCGCGTTGCTTCATCAGTAGACTTTGAAGAGGCCCGCGAAATGATCGACTGCGTGGCGGAGATCATCGCCGGCGTACCGTCGCTGACGGTGGCTGCTGCTGGCCAAGCTTTCCGTGAAATCCCTGTCACAAATGAGGCGGCGCATAGCATAGCCATTGCCGCGCTATTCCCTTTGGCGAGAAATCTCCTCGGCGAGGAGAAGACGAAGAACCCATCTTGGTTTCGGGCTGGCATATCGCTTCGGGACGCGCCCCTCGATGAGATGGTTTTTTTGGACCGCTGGCGATCGCTCCTCAGCGACGTGGCCCAGTGGCGAAGCACCCGCGACGACCCAGATGGGTCCGTCATCAGCGTCGAGCGAGGAGACTCCCGAAAATCCCTAGGCCGCAAAGACGCGTTTGACGGGCTTCTCTCGTCACCCCCGTATCTCACGCGGCTTGACTACGTCCACGCCACTCTCCCGGAGTTTCTGCTCCTGGCCGAGTTCGATTCAGTTCCTGATATGCAGCGTCTGCGACGCTCGATGCTTGGGTCGCCTTTGACAAGCGGACGACCCAAAGAAAATGTGGAGCGCCTACCTGAAGACATCAAACGCCTCCTGCAAGCTATCCAGAACCACACATCAAAGGCATCCGCGTCATACTATCTCCGGTTTTTTTCTACATACTTTGTTGACCTGCAGGCGTCGATGCGGAACATAGCGAAGGTGCTGAAGGTCGGGGGCCGGGGCTGCTTGGTGGTACAATCAAGCCACTACAAGGAAATCGAGATCGATCTCGCCAAAGCGGTCATATCGCTAGCGACGGATTTGGGTCTGCGGCACATCGAGACGGTGGAGTTCATTTCGAAGCGGTCTATGTCACTGGTTAATACGCGAGCACACGAAGAAGCTCGTAAGCCGAAGGCCGAGTCAGCGGTCTTTCTTCAAAGGAATGCCCGATGTTAGCTGTCTACTCACCTATGTCCGTTGGCGACTATTGCAAGGCTCTGAATGACGGATTGATAATTGTTAATGACGAGTATCAGCGGAACGCTGGCATCTGGGCGCCGTACGCGCGGTCGTTTTTCATTGAGTCGATTTTGCTCGAGTATCCTATACCTAAAATATTTTTGTACTCTAAGGTCGATTTGCGTACCCGTAGCACAATAAAGGAAATAGTCGACGGACAGCAGAGGAGTCATACACTTCAGCAATTCTATAACCGTAAGTTTCGCCTCTCTATCAAGATTGAAACGGAAGAGCTTCGTGGGAAGGGTTATAACCAGCTGTCTGAGGAGTTCCAATCGGCATTTATCTCGTACAGCCTTCCTATTGATGAGTTCCGTGGTGTGCAGCCCCTTCAGATCCAAGAGTCATTCCGTAGGATGAATGCAAGCAATGTTCCTTTAAATGATGAGGAACAGCGCAATGCAAAGTTTCAGGGACCTTTTAAGTGGTTCATCCAGCGCGTCTCGCAGCGGTTCTCGGAATCGCTCAGAACCGCAGGAGTGCTGAGTCGAAAAGATATCATTAGAATGGGTGACTCTCGACTGTATTCAGAAATCGTTCATACCATCGTCAATGGGTTCGTTACGACAAAGGGTCCTCAGATCGACGCATTGTACAAGCGATTTAACTCGACATTTGCTGAAGAGGAGCAGTACTACACATATCTTGAGGCGGGTTTGGGGGGCGCGATCCCGGCAGTGACCGGCGGACCACGCGAGTTGCAGCGTGGGTATATGTTCCAGACCATAGCGCTTATCTTTATCGACAGGCAGTTTAACCTGGGATTGGCGGCTGCGGCTGCAGACGCAGCACCGGAGGCGGCAGGCAGCGTCGCGGCAAATCCCGTCGACCTCGGAATTCTGATCGATGCGCTTCGCGACCCCGAAGCCCATCCACCTCTGGTTGACTTCGTAGAGGCTACCAAGGGAACAAATGTCGGCAAGGCGAAGGCGATCAGGTTCCTGTACCTCGGTGCGGCGGTCTGATGCAGTGCGTGACCGACCTCGCTAAGCTGCGAGACTCAGTCATATCTCGGGTGAGGAACCTCAGCGCGATTGTTGGACCGATCAAGCCCCCGCTCAGCTCCGTAGACAGGCAGGCACTGGCGTTCGTAACCATCGAACTCGATAATCTGGTGATTGTGGGCCTGCGACAGTACACGAAAAGCTCACTGCTTCGGAGCAGGACTGCTGCTGGCGACAGGATAACCGCTAATGTCAGCCCTAACTCTGTGGGCGAGGCGGCTGCATTGATATTTAGTTCATTGAACCCGGCTAAATATGTGAAAAAGGGCAGCCCTGTCGTTATCAATGAGGAGGACGAGATAGCATTTCGCGATCCGAAGCAAGCAGAAAAGGTTCTCCTGGACTATGCCGCATCAAACATCCCAAACTTCGCATTGGCCTTATCGCTGAACGCGCTCATATTCAGCGAGCTAAAGACTTGCCGGCACTTCTTTGCTCACCGCGCGCGAAACACCTTCGAGAATGTCAGGGATTTCGCAGCTTTACAGGGGATAGCAAACATCGAGATGCCAGAGCGATTATTGGTACACGGGCGTCCCACTACCGGAACCCGGTTCTTGGACGGCTGGCTTGGCGAGTTGGAGACCTTCTTCGACCTCGCCGCCTAATCGAAGGATTGGTGGTTCCGGCGCTCAAGTGAGCGCCTGTCGCAGTATCCGCCTAATCGCCTCAGGCTTCGACGGCCTAGGCTCCGGCTGGCGCGCAATCCAGGCATCGAGCGCCTCCTCGATATCCGGATAGAGTCGCAAGCCGATGTGCGGACCTATCCCCGTCCGCGGTCTCCCGCCCTTATTTTTCTCGCCCTCGGCTATTGTGCTGCCCCAAGGTTAGTGGTACCAAATACCTCCGAGCGAACCGGAGCTAGGCGGCAACCTTGCTCCGGCTCTGACCCCCTCACGCCTTTTTCGAGGAGGCGAAGGATGGCTGCTGGGCAGCATAACCTTAGCCGGCGCGCGGTGCTAGGCGGCGCGGCGGGGGTTCCGCTTCTTCCGAAGGAAGGTGCCCCTCCACCGGGTTTCACCCGGTTCTCCTCCCCTGCAAAGGCAGGGGAGGACTGGGCGGCGGCCGTCGCCGCCGTGCGCGCGGCCGAAGCCCGGCTGGCGCGTGTGGAGGCGGCGTCGGCGGGGTATCGTTTCGACGAGGAGGAGGCGGTGCTTCCGGCTTACGGCGGCTTGCGATGCGGTTTCGGGGGCGGTGCGGGCGGCGATGGGAGTGGCGGCGCCGGACTGGGCGGGGTTTGGGGTCAAGCTGGGGCTGCTGCTCGCCCACGAGATCGAGCCGCTTTCGGTCGACGAAGAGGTGGTGGCGGCGCTGCGGGACGATATGCGGCGGTTGGCGGTGTAAAGGCCGTCACGGGAGCGAACCCCGTGACGTTGGTCCTGTCCGCCGGGCGGTAGGCCAGCCGGCCTTGCCGACTCCGTTCGCTGCTCGCGATCGCGGCGCGATCCCTTCGCGGGCGGGAACCCATCGAAGTGTAGCTTCGACGGGTTCCCTCTCACGGGCGGCTTCGGCTTGCCCTCACCCTGGACGGCTTTGCCGTCCTGTCCCTCTCCCCCGTGGGGGAGAGGGGGAGGGGCTCAGCGGTGGCACACCCTCACGCGCCTGTGGTGGCGCCAGACGGTGCGGCAGTGGCGGTTGTTGCGCCAGCCGTAGTGGTGGCCGTTGTCGTGGCGGCCGCGCCAGTGGCGGCCGTCGCGGTCGTCGCGATGGTAGCGGTCGCGGTCGCGGTCGCGCATGCCGTCGCGGTCGCGGTCCCCGCGCATCTCGTGGCGGTCGCGGTCGCGGTCGCCGCGCATGTCGTGGCGGTCGCCTTGCATGTTCTGGTCGTGGCGGTCCTGGGCGGCGGCGGGGGCCGAGGCGGCGAGGCCGAGGGCGAAGGCGGCGGCGAGGGCGCCGGCGAAAGCGGTGCTGAGCTTCATAATCGTCTCCTTGGTGCCGGGTCGAGCATGGCCCTTGCGCCGGTGTAACGAAGCGCGGGCGGCGAAGGGTCCGTCGGAAGGGGTCGTTCCCCGCCGGCCTGCGCCTCGGCGCCGCGGCGGTCGCAGATCAGGGTCACGGGGCGGGAAGACCCGGCCGTGGCGGCAGAACGGAAAAGGAACGAAATCCGACATTGCAAGTCCTTTTCGCGCCGCTAAATCCCCCGAAGCGGATATTAAATTCCTGATCTGCGTTAGGGACGGTTCGGCGGCAGCGGAGCGGCAGGTGGCGGCAGAAGGCGACAAGGCGAATTTCGGCGTGGCGGGCCTCGACGACGTCACCGCGGGCGGGCTGGCGCGGGGGCGGCTGTTCCTGCTCGAGGGCAGCCCCGGCACGGGCAAGACGACGATCGCCACCCAATTTCTCCTCGCCGGCGCGGCGCAGGGGGAGAGGTCGCTCTACATCACCCTGTCCGAGACCGAGGACGAGCTGCGCGCCGGCGCGGCGTCGCACGGCTGGGGGCTCGACGGGGTCGACATCTTCGAGCTGGTGCCGCCCGAGAGCCTGCTCGACGACGAGCAGCAGCAGAGCCTGCTCTATTCCTCCGACCTCGAGCTTGGCGAGACCACCAAGCGGATCTTCGAAGCGTTCGAGCGGGCGCGGCCGGAGCGGGTGGTGCTCGACAGCCTGTCGGAGATCAGGCTGCTCGCCCAGTCGTCGCTTCGCTACCGGCGGCAGATCCTCGCGCTCAAGCATTATTTCTCGCGCTCGAAGGCGACGGTGCTGATGCTCGACGATTTGTCGAGCGAGGCCAACGACAAGACGATGCACAGCGTCGCCCACGGCGTCTTCCGGCTGGAGGAGCTTTCGCCCGAATATGGCGCCGAGCGGCGGCGGATGCGGGTGATCAAGTATCGCGGCCAGCGCTATCGCGGCGGCTATCACGACTTCGTCATCGACACGGGCGGGGTGAGGGTGTTCCCGCGGCTGATCTCGGCGGAGCACCGCCAGCCCTTCGCCCGCGAGGTTCTCGAGACCGACTCGACGCAGCTCAACGCCTTGCTCGGCGGCGGCGTGGAGCGCGGCTCGAGCGTCCTCATCCTCGGCCCGGCGGGGACCGGCAAGTCGCTGTTCGCGCTCGCCTTCGTCGCGGGCGCGGCGAAGCGCGGCGAGCGCGCGGCGATGTTCGTGTTCGACGAGGAGCTCGGCCTTCTGTTCGAGCGGGCGCTGGGGCTCGGCATCGACCTCCAGGCGATGGTCGACGGCGGGCAGCTGTTCATCGAGCAGGTCGACGCGGCCGAGCTGACGCCCGGCGAGCTGTCGGAGCGGGTGCGGCGGCGGGTCGAGGAGCATGAGGTGCGCACCGTCGTCATCGACAGCCTCAACGGCTACCAGGCGGCGATGCCCGGGGAGCAGGCGCTGATCCTGCACATGCACGAATTGCTGCAATATCTGAACCGCCGCGGCGCCTCGACCTTCCTCACCGTCGCGCAGCACGGGCTGGTCGGCGACATGAAGGCGCCGGTCGACGTCACCTACCTCGCCGACACGGTGGTGCTGCTGCGCTATTTCGAGGCGTGCGGCCGGGTGCGGCGGGCGGTCAGCGTCGTCAAGAAGCGGACGGGCGCCCACGAGGACACGATCCGCGAGTACAGGATCGGCCGCACCGGCATCACCGTCGGCGAGCCGCTGACCGCCTTCCAGGGCGTGCTGCGCGGCGTGCCGGAGCTGGTCGGCGAGAACCAGCAGCTGCTCGAGGCGCCCGAGGAGTGATCCCGCATCTCTCCGAGCGCGCGCTGGTGCTGGCGCCGCAGGGGCGCGACGCGGCGGTCGCCTGCGCGATGCTTCGCGAGGCGGGCCTGCGCGGCCATGTCTGCGCGAGCCTGGCGACCCTGGTCGCCGAACTCGTCGCCGGCGCCGGCTTCGCCCTCGTCACCGAGGAGGCGCTGCGCGAGGCGGACCTCGCGCCGATGGCGGAGTGGATCCGGCGGCAGCCGGAATGGTCGGACTTTCCGTTCGTCCTGCTCACCCAGCGCGGCGGGGGACTGGAGCGGAACCCGATGGCGGGCCGCTACCTGGAGGTGCTCGGCAACGTCACCTTCCTCGAGCGGCCCTTTCACCCGACCACCCTCGTCAGCCTCGCCCAGGCGGCGCTGCGCGGCCGGCGGCGGCAATATGAGGCGCGCGCCCGGCTCGAGGACCTCCACCAGCTCACCGCGGACCTCGAGCGCCGGGTCGAGGAACGGACCGCCGAGCACGAATCGGCGATGGCCCAGCTCCACGAGGCGCAGAAGCTGGAGACGCTCGGCCAGCTGACCGGCGGCGTCGCGCACGACTTCAACAACCTGCTGACGCCGATCACCGGCGCGCTCGACATGCTGCAGCGCAAATATGCGGAGGCCGACCCACGCTCGGCGCGCCTTCTCGCCAACGCGCTGCAGGCGGCGGACCGCGCCAAGACCCTGGTCCAGCGGCTGCTGGGCTTCGCCCGCCGGCAGACGCTGGAGACGCAGCCGGTGGACGTCCCGGCGTTGCTCTCCGGCATGCGCGACCTCATCGCCAGCTCGATCGGCTCGACGATCGAGCTGCGCGTCAGGCACGACCGCGACCTGCCCGCCGCCCTCGGCGACCCCAACCAGCTCGAGCTCGCCATCCTCAATCTGTGCGTCAACGCCCGCGACGCGATGCCCAATGGCGGGCCGCTGACGATCACCGTCGAGGAGGTGGCGATCGGGCCGGGCTCGGAGGCCAAGCTGTCGCCGGCCCTCTACGTCCGGGTCTCGGTGATCGACGCGGGCTGCGGCATGGATGCCGAGACGCTGGCCAGGGCGGTCGAGCCCTTCTACTCGACCAAGGAGACGGGGCGCGGCACCGGGCTGGGCCTCTCGATGGTGCACGGCCTCGCCGCGCAGCTCGGCGGCGGCTTCACGCTGTCGAGCGAGCCCGGCCGGGGCACCCGCGCCGATCTCTACCTGCCGATCTCCGACGACGTCGAGCCTCGCGCCGCGACCCGCGCCGCGCGGCCGGCCTCCCTCCCCGGCAGGCCGCTGTCGATCCTCCTCGTCGACGACGAGGAGATCGTGCGCGTCGGCACCGGCGAGATGATACGCGATCTCGGCCACAGCGTCGTCGAGGCGCGCGGCGGCGCCGAGGCGCTGGCCCTGCTTCGCGAAGGGATGCGCCCCGACGTGGTCATCACCGACTACAAGATGCCGCGGATGGACGGCTCGGAGCTGGCGCGGCGGATCCACGAATCCTACCCGTCGATGCCGCTTCTGCTGATCACGGGCTATACCGGCAGGACGGAGGAGCTTCCGCACCTGCCGCGTCTGGCAAAGCCGTTCGGGCAGGCGGAAATCGCCTCGGCCCTCGCGACCCTTCTGGTGGAGGACGACAAGGTGGTGAGGCTCGCCGGGGCGAAGCGCGAGCCGCGAGCCTGAACCGCCACGATCCGTCCGTCGCCGCTCCCGTGCGGAGAGGACGTGCCCTCGAACCCGTCGAGCGGCTGGTCGGCGCCATCGGCCGGAGCGGATGCGCTCCGGCCGATGACGGCCGGGCTTCAGCGGTAGCGCCAGGTGCAGACGCGCTCGCGGTGGTGGTGGCGCCAGACGGTGCGGCAGACGCGGACGCGGCGGTGCTTGTTGCGCCATCCCATGTGGCGGCCGCGATCGCGGTGCACGACGGTCGTGGTACGGACCACGGTTCGCTCGTTGCGCTGGGCGCTTGCAGGCGCCTCGAAGCCGAACGACGTGAGCACAAGCGCCGCGGCGGCGGCGGCCATGACCGTGATCTTCATGAGCGATACTCCTCTTACGACAGACCCCCTGTCGCGGGCGTAACGAAGCGGCGGGCCAGAGGCTCCGCGGGCGGGCGGCCGAATGCGACGGCGCGGGCGCCGGGCATAGGCGCGGCCGTCGCACCCCGCTATGGAGGGCCCATGCCCTTCCTGCGCGCCCTCCTGCTCGTCGCCTTGCTCGTCGCGGCGCCCGTCGGCGCGCAGCCTGCGGCCGGTCCGGCGCCGGCCGCTTCGTGCGCGGAGGCGGCGGCGGAGCGCGCGACGCTCGAAGCCGAGCGGACCGCGCTCCGCCGCACCGTCACGGACCTGGCCCTCGGCGGGCACCGCAAGAAGCGCAAGGTCGGTGCCGGCGAGGTCGGCGGGGCGGTGGCCGGGACGGCGGCCAGCCTCCTCCTCCCGTTCGGGATCGGCGCCGCGGTGAGCGCCGGCGTCGGCGCGGCGGCGCGCGCCGGCCGCAAGAAGCCGGACGCGGCGCCGGCCGCCCCGCCGCCCGACGCCGCGGCCCTCATCGCGCGGCAGCAGGAGATCGACCTGCGGCTTGAGGCGCTGGCCGGCAGCGGCTGCCCCGCCCCGCCGGCGCAGCCTTAGCGTTTGATCGGCTGATTTAACCGCTCGCCCTGCTCCCGGTCGGTACAGGCCTTTCGTGCCACGCCGGGCCGCCGCGGGGACCGGTCAGCGCCGCTCGGCCTTCTCGACGACCGCGATCGCCAGGCTGTAGCGCCCCTCATCCGTATCGCGCGCGAGGGTGGTGCGCAGCTGCCGCGAAAGGCCGGTGACGATCCGCTCGAACCGCTCGGTCAGCGCGGGATCGCAGGTGACGTCGCCCTTGAGCGTGTCCGTCTCGACGCTGAGGGTGGCGGTAGAGGCGCCGCTCTCGCCGCCCAGCGCGATGGCGACGGAGGCGGCCCCGCAAAGCATCGCATATTCGACCAGCTCGGTGATCAGGAAGGCGACCGAGACGGCGACGTCCTGGGTGGCATAATAGGATTCCAGATCGAGCCTTATGGCCATCCCGGCGGCGGACTGGGGCGCCGTGCCGCGCAGATTGGCGGCCAGCTCAGAGATGAGCGGCTTGAGCGCGACGCCCCTATTCTCCTCAAGCTCCGCATAGTGGTTGCGGTGGACGACGGCGAGCGCATCCACGCGCCGCTGGATCGAGGCGTAGGCGGCGGAGACCTGCTCGTTCGGCGAGCCGCGGGCGTGGAGGTTGAGCAGCGAGGCGACGACCTGGAGGTTGTTCTTGACGCGGTGGTGCACCTCGCGGACCAGCCGCGTCTGGCGATCCACCGCCGCCTCGAGCTCGGCTTCGTGGCGGGCCACCGTCCGCACCACCGTGTCGAAGGCGCCGCCCAGCTCGCCTATCTCGCGCGCCGGCGTCGCCAGCGGCGGGATGCCGATGTCGCGGTCGCCCGGCCGGTAGGTGGAGACGGCGCGCTGCAGCTTGGCGAGGGGACGCAGAAGGTAGCTGTTGAGGATCAGCCAGCCGATCGCCGCCGCGGCGAGCCACATCAGCACCGGCAGCAGGATCATCAGCAGGTCGACCGCGCCGATGGGCCGGGCGCCAAGGGCGAGCGAGAGGGTGAGCTGGCCGCCCGCGACCGGCTCGCTCCTCCGGACGGTGCGGACGAAGGCGCCGCCCTGATAGGCCTCGCGCAGCTTCATGACGCGGCCGGGCTGGCTGAGCGCAAGGTCGAAATTGCGGCTGGTGCCGGGGATGTAGCTGAGCACGCTGAGCGCGGACGCGGGATATTCCGCGACGCCCTGGAGCGCGCCGCCTCCGCCGTAGACGAAGAGGCGCAGCGCGCCGCCGCCGGGCACTATCTCGGCGCGGACGCCGGGACCGCGGGCCGGCGCCACCGAGGCGAGCGGGACGAAGCCCCGGCTCTGGCAGCGGGGCAAGGGGCTTCCCGCATAGAGGGCATAGCGCGCCTCCACCGGATCCTGCTCGAGCTGCGCCAGCGTCTTCCCGCAGACGTCAGGGACGGAGGGGGCGGCGGCGATGGCCGCGCTCGCGGTGCGCAAGGTAAGGACGCTGCGCGAGAAAGCGGCGTTCAGGCGTTGCGCCTTTATCTCCAGCCGGGCGACGGTCTCGGCGCGCCGCTGGTCGTCCTTCTGCTGTGCGCTGTGGAGCGTGGCGAGGATCGCGACGAGGCCCAAGGGCAGCAGCGCCGCCGATAGGATGAGCAGCATCTTGAGGCCCGTCGACAGGCGAGCGAACGACGCACCAATTCTGCCCTGTTCGTTGGTCGTCACGTCCACTCGATCGCCGCGGGAGCGGCCGCCCTTAGCCGAGCTTGCCGAGCAGATCGAGCATTTCGGGTGGAATTTCTTCCCTCACCGCCTGCTCGTAGGCGGCCCGCAACGCATGGCCCACCTCCGGACTCGCCCCGCGCTTGCGCTTCGTCCGCGGCGCGTCGTGCATGTCGGTTTGGGGCGTTTGCTCGTTCTTGCGCCGGCGATCCCTATCGTCTTCGAAGGTCAAAATAACATTCCCCTCGCGGCCGGCGCCGCGCCCGCTCGTTCCGTCGGAGCCCACGCTCGACTCCACACCATGGAACGACGATGCGCGAACCCACCCCGCGGCCAATAATGGCGCGCAGTCCGCCTTGAAACAAAAAAGTCGTACGATGGTTCCACCGCTTCGAAAGGGAGCGGGCAGGGCCGTTTTCCTGTGCGTGCGCGATGCGAAGGCGGGTCCGGAGGCGGACTTGCAAAGCGTTCGGCACGCTCACAATAGACCCGTATTCGGACAGGAGTCGCAACGAACATGTCGCTTGGCCAGGATCTCGCGCCCCACCTCCCCTTTCTCCGGCGCTACGCGCGCGCTCTCACCGGCAGCCAGCAGCATGGCGACGCCTTCGTTCGGGCGACGCTCGAGGCGATCGTCGCGGCGCCGGGCGAGTTCCCGCGCAACGTCGACCCGCGGCTGGGCCTATACCGCACCTTCCACGCCATCTGGGATTCGGCCCATATCGAGGACGATCCGGGCGACGCCGGCGCGGTGAACGAGAGCGAGATCATCGCCCGCGCGCGGCTCGCGCCGATCACCCCGGTCTCGCGCCAGGCGCTGCTCCTCACCGCGATGGAGGGCTTCACGGCGGAGGACGCCGGCTATCTGATCGGCGCGAGCGCGGAGGACGTCGACCGGCTCGTCGCCGAAGCCCATGCCGAGATCGAGCGGCAGACGCGCGCCGACGTCCTCATCATCGAGGACGAGCCGATCATCGCGATGGACATCGAGACGATCGTGAGGGACCTCGGCCACAACGTCACCGGCGTCGCCGTCACCCGCGACGAGGCGGTGGCGCAGGCGATGGCGCGGCGGCCCGGCCTGGTGCTGGCGGACATCCAGCTCGCCGACGACAGTTCCGGCATCGACGCGGTCAAGGACATACTTTCCGAGTTCGAAGTGCCGGTGATCTTCATCACCGCCTTCCCCGAGCGTCTCCTCAGCGGCGAGCGGCCCGAGCCGACCTTCCTGATCAGCAAGCCGTTCCAGCGCTCGACCGTCCGGGCCTCCATCGCGCAGGCGCTCTTCTTCGACCGCGAGACTCTTCCCGCCGGATAAGTCCCGCCGGCCGGGCGTTCGTTCGGAACCGGCGCGCGCAGCGGGCGTTGCCCGCCTGAAACGATTTCGGAACCGAGGTACCATGGACGACGGCGAACGCCATATCGACACCACGCGGGCGCGGGCGGGGCAGACCAACCACATGACCCGCGTCATCCTGCCGGCGAGCCTCGGGCTCGTCGTCGTCGCCTTCCTCCTTCTGTTGCTGATCTGGCGCTAGCTACCTACATCGGGGAGGATCGGGACGGCCCGCCGTTCCCGCAATCGCATGAGCGAATATAGTATAGCGTCTAACGGGGGCAGCTTGACCCAGCAGCCGGTGATCACGGACGAAGAGGACGACGAGTTCGAGGCGCCGCGCCCCGAGCCGGTGCCGCTTCCCGACGACGAGTTCAAGGATCAGCTCGCGCAGGTGATCCCCCACCTGCGCGCCTTCGGGCGCTCGCTTTCGGGCAGCCGCGACCTCGCCGACGACCTCGTCCAGGAGACGCTGCTCAAGGCCTGGGCCGCGCGCAAGCGCTTCCAGGCCGGCACCAACATGCGCGCCTGGACCTTCATCATCCTGAGGAACCTGTTCCTCAGCCAGATGCGCCGCGCCCGCTTCAAGGGCGAGTGGGACGAGATCACCGCCTCCAAGATGCTGGCGGCGCCGGCCAGCCAGGACCGGCACGTCGAGCTGACCGACATGCAGCGGGCGCTCCTCCATCTGCCCCAGCCGCAGCGCGAGGCCCTGATCCTCGTCGGGGCGGGCGGCTTCGCCTATGAGGAGGCGGCCGAGATTTGCGGCTGCGCGGTCGGCACCATCAAGAGCCGGGTCGCGCGCGGCCGGGTCGCGCTCGAGCACCTGCTCGCCGAAGGCAAGCTGCCGTCGCGCCGCGAGCACGAGACGGACGGCAGCTCCGCTCTCGCCAGCATCATGGCGGAAGTGGACGACCTCAGCCGCGACCGCGATCCGAGGACGGACTGAAGCGCCGCGGCGGGCCGCGCCCCAGGGGGACGGCACCGCTTCGGCACGACGGCGACGGGACGGAAGGAACGGAAGCCGCCCGGGCGGCCGGGGCCTCAGGCGTCGTCGAGGCGGAGGAGGAGATCCTCGAACATCTGGAGCGAGCGGACCTCGCCGTCCATGGCGAAAGCCTGACGCAGCGCGTTGCCCACGCCGGCGTGGACGGTGGGCGGGGCCACCTTCACGAAGCGGCGCTGGGAAGCCTGGATCATCGCTTCTCTTCTTGGGTTGATCGTGTTCACAAGGCCAGAACGCGCGCCGGGGAAGGGGGTTTCAACTGTTGCGCACCCCCAACAGAACTGATTGGGCTTGTTGCATGAATGAGACAGAGGGTGAAGGCGGGATTAACGCCGCGCTCCGGCGGGCGCGGGCGCATTCGCCCTATCTTCGCGCTCAGCTCGACCGCTTCGGCGAGGTCGATCAGGCGCTCGCCGCCGGGCGCATCGAGGAGGCCCTTGCGGCGGCCGGACGGGCGGGGGCGGACGCGCCGGGGCTCGCCGCCGCGCTGCGCCGCGAGCGCAACGCCTTGTCGGCGGCGCTGGCAGTGGGCGACCTCGCCGGCGCGGTTCCGCTCGAGCGCCTGATGGCGGCGCTCTCGGGCCTTGCCGACCGCGCGCTGGAGCGGGCTCTGGCGGCGGCGATCGAGGAGCGGACGCCGGGGGAGAGCGTGCGCGGCTTCGCCGTCGTCGCGCTCGGCAAGCACGGCAGCCGCGAGCTCAACTTCTCCTCCGACATCGACCCCATATTCCTGTTCGATCCGCGGACCCTGCCGCGCCGCCCCCGGGAGGAGCCGGGGCAGGCGGCGGTGCGGATCGGCCAGCGGGTCATCGAGCTGCTCCAGAAGCGCGACGAGAACGGCTTCGTCTTCCGCGTCGACCTCAGGCTCCGGCCCTCGCCTGAAGTGACTCCGATCGCGCTGCCGGTCGACGCCGCCATCTCCTATTACGAATCGAGCGCGCTGCCGTGGGAGCGGGCGGCGTTCATCCGCGCCCGCCACGCTGCCGGCGACGCGGCGCTCGGCCGCTATTTCATGGAGGCGATCCACACCTTCGTGTGGCGCCGCTCGCTCGATTTCGGGGCGATCGGGGAGATCCAGGCGATCACCCGGCGGATCCGCGACCATTACGCCCACGGCCAGGGCTTCGGCCCGGGGTACGAGCTCAAGCGCGGGCGGGGCGGCATACGCGAGGTGGAGTTCTACGCCCAGATCCACCAGCTCGTCCACGGCGGCCGCGAGCCGGCGCTGCGCGCGCCGGCGACGCTCGACGCGGTGGCCGCGCTCGCGGCCGGCGGGCGGATCCCGGCGGCGCGGGCCGGGGCCCTGGCAGCGGCCTATCGCCTGTTCCGGACGATCGAGCACCGGCTTCAGATGATCGACGACCGCCAGACCCACATGCTCCCCGCCGACGCCGACGCGCTCGACTCGGTGGCGCGGCTCCACGGCCTCGGCGACGGGGCCGGCCTCCTCGACCTGCTCCGTCCCCATGTCGAGGAGGTGGCGGCGCTCTACGACGGGCTCGCCGGGCAGGAGGAGCGGCGGCTGCCGCTCAGCGCCGTCCACCTCGAGGCGCAGCTCGCCGGCGCGGGCTTCGGCGACCCGGTCGCGGCGCGGCTGAGGATCGACGGCTGGCGCGGCGGCAAGGCGCGGTCGCTGCGCAGCCCCGCGGCGCAGGAGGCGTTCGAGGCGATGCTGCCGGTGGTGATCGAGGCGTTCGGCAAGGCGCCGGACCCGATGCGGGCGATGAACCGCTTCGACGACGTCGTCGAGCGATTGCCGAGCGGAGTCAATTTCTACCGGCTGCTCGAGGCTCGGCCCGGCCTCACCGCCCAGGTGGCGACGATCCTCAGCCACGCGCCGGCGCTGGCCGAGCAGCTCGGGCGGCGGCCGCAGCTGCTCGACGGGCTGATCGACGCCAGCGCCTTCGCGCCCGTCCCGCCGACCGAAGCGCTGATCGACGAGTTCGCCCGGGCGGAAGGGGGCGGCGAGGATTACCAGCTCGTCCTCGACCGCGTCCGCCGGCGGGTGAACGAGCGCCGCTTCGCGCTCGGCGCCCAGCTCGTCGTCGCGCATACCGACCCGATCGACGCGGCGGAGGGCTATTCGCGCATCGCCGAGGCCGCGATCAACGTCCTCGCCTCTGCGGCGACCGCGGAGTTCGAGCGGCGGCACGGCCGGGTCGAGGGCTCGGAGCTCCTCGTCATGGGGCTCGGGCGGCTCGGCGGCGAGGCGCTCACCCATGCCTCCGACCTCGACCTCGTCTACCTGTTCAGCGGCACGCACGAAGCCGAATCGGACGGCGAGCGGCCCCTGCGCGCCACCGATTATTTCAACCGCCTGGCGCCGCGCATCACCTCCGCGCTTAGCGTGCCGACCCCGGCCGGGCCGCTCTACGACGTCGATACGCGGCTGCGCCCGTCCGGCGTCGACGGCATGCTCGCGGTGTCGGTGGAGGGCTTCGACCGCTACCAGCGCGAGCAGGCCTGGACCTGGGAGCACATGGCCCTGCTGAGGGCGCGGCCGCTCTACGGCTCGGCGGCGGGAAGGGCGGCGCTCCAGCGGGTGATCGACGGGGCGCTGCGGCAGCCGCGCGATCCCGACCGGCTCGTCGCCGACGCGGTGCGGATGCGGCGCGACATCGCCCGGCACAAGCCGCCGCTGGGGCCGTTCGACATCAAGCGCGGTCCGGGCGGCCTCATCGACCTCGAATTCGCCGTCCATACCCTGCAGCTGCGCCACGGCCTCGGCCTCTACCCCCACCTCGAGGTGGCGATCGCCGCGTTGCTCGAGGCGGGGCTGGTGCCCGAGGATACCGATCCCGACCTGAGGCTGCTGACGCGGATGCTGGTCATGTTCCGGCTCGTCTCGCCGAGCTCGGCCGAGCCGCCGGAGGCCACCCGTCCCCTCGTCGCCGCCGCCTGCGGACTCGCCGATTGGGACGCGCTGCTTGATGCGCAGGCCAGGGCGCGGCAGAGGATCGCAGGGCTCTGGGCGCGCGTTTCCGGGCAAGAGGAGTGAAGGCGATGGTCGACGAAGGCGAGGTGGTGCCCGACGTGAAGCTGGAGAGCGTCGAGGGAAAGCCGATCAGCCCGGCGGATTTCACGGGGCAGAAGCTCGTCCTCTATTTCTATCCCAAGGACGATACGTCGGGCTGCACCGCCGAGGCGCAGGCGTTCAGCGCGCTCGCCGGCGAGTTCGAGAAAGCGGGCACCTGGGTGCTTGGAGTCTCGAAGGACGATGCGAGGAAGCACAGGAAGTTCATCGACAAATACGGCCTCGCCGTCGCGCTCGCGACCGACTCCGACGGCGCCGCGTGCGAGGCGTTCGGCACCTGGATCGAGAAATCGATGTACGGGCGCAAATATATGGGCATCGACCGGGCGACCTTCCTCGTCGATCGCGACGGGGTGGTGAAGCGGGTGTGGCGCAAGGTGAAGGTGCCCGGCCATGCCGACGAGGTGCTGGAGGCGGCGCGGGCGCTGCCCTGAGCCCGGACGATGGAAAGCGTCGCTTCCGCCTGCCGCGCCGTGCTGCTCGCCGCCGAGCCGGCGGAGAAGGTGAAGGCGGCGCGGACGGCGGCGCGGGCGTGGCGGCGGGGAGACCTCGCCTTCCGGTTCGAGACGGCGATGCCCGACCGCCCGGCGCGCCCGGCCCGGCCGCTCCTGCTCGCGCCGTCCCACATGCCCAAGCGCGGCCGCGGAGGCTCGGAGCGCGGCCGGCTCGCCATGCTGCACGCGCTCGCGCACATCGAGTTCGGGGCGATCGATCTCGCCTTCGACATGGCGGGGCGGTTCGGCGGAAGCTTCGCGCCGCCCTTCGTAGACGACTGGTTCTCGGTCGGCGCCGACGAGGCGATCCACTTCGCCCTGCTCGACCGCCGGCTGAAGGCGGCCGGTTCCGGCTACGGGCAGCTCCCAGCCCATGACGGCCTGTGGGAAGCGGCGGAAGCGACGGCGGGGGACGTGCTGGCGCGCCTCGCGGTCGTGCCGATGGTCCTCGAGGCGCGGGGGCTCGACGTCACCCCGGCCACCGTCGCCCGCTTCGAAGCGGCCGGCGACGACGCCTCGGCGGCGATCCTGGGACGCATCTGCCGCGACGAGATCCGGCACGTCGCGGTCGGCACGAAATGGTTCGAAAAGGTCTGCGAAGCGCGGAGAATCGCGGCTGTTTCGGAATGGAAACGGTTGGTGGGCGTCCACTTTCGGGGTGCGATAAAACCGCCGTTCAACGACTCGGCGCGCGATAAAGCCGGTCTGTCCCGCGATTACTATGCCGGGCTTGCCGCGGCAGGAGATGTTTAACAGTCTCCGGCCATCCAGTCGCGGAGGGGGCAACTCCTGACGGATAAAAGAGGCCCGAACGGCCTCGGGATGAGCATTTTCAGGCCCATCGGGCGCGCTTTTCCGCGTGCTCCGTGAGCCGGGCGAGGGACCGATAGTGGCGAGCAAAACCAAGAACGCGGGCTTTACCGGAACGTTCCGCAAGCTGTTCAGGCCCCGCGATATTTTCTTCCACGACGGCACCACCCTCCGCCGCATCCGGGTCGGCTCCGGCCTCCAGCTCTTCGGCGCCCTCGCCGCTTCTCTCATGCTCTTCTGGTCGGTGTTCGCCGCCGCGCAGATCGCGACCTTCTCGTCCGCGCCGCCGTCCGCCGACGTGCTGCGCATGCAGCGCGAGGTCACCGCGATGCGCGCCGACGTCGCCGCCATCAAGCAGGTCGCCCAGCAGCGCTACCTGATCACCGAGCGCGAAATCCGCCGTCTCGGACTCGAGCCCAAGCGCCTCGTCGCCGGCGGCATGGGCGGCCCGTTCGAGCCGGTCACCACCGCCAGCAACGAGGATCCCAACTTCAAGGCCCTCTTCATGAGCTGGAAGAAGCTCGAGAGCCTGGAGCAGGGGACGATCGCCATCCCGTCGATCGAGCCGGTCCACGGCACCAACTTCACGTCCGGCTACGGCGTCCGCTCCGATCCGTTCAAGGGCCGGGCGGCGATGCACGCCGGCATCGACCTCGCCGGACCGATCGGCACGCCGATCTACGCCACCGCCGACGGCACCGTGGACCGCGCCGAGTGGAACAATGGCGGCTACGGCAACCTGGTCGAGATCGACCACGGCCACGGCATCCAGACGCGTTACGGCCACCTCACCCGCTACATCGTCGCCGCCGGCCAGCAGGTGAAGCGCGGCCAGCTGATCGCCTACATGGGCTCGACCGGCCGCTCGACGGGCAGCCACCTCCATTACGAGGTCCGGCTCGACGGCCGCCCGGTCAACCCGATCCCGTTCCTGCAGTCGTCCGACTATCTGCAGGCCGTCCAGCGCCGCGCCGCCGCCGCCACCCAGGTGGCCATCGGCGGACCCGACGAGAGCCGGGACTGAAGCTTCAGGAGAGAGCCAAAAGGCCGGGGCCGCTTCCGACGAGGGAGCGGCCCTTTTTCTTGGAATCGGTCATCCGAAAGGACGGCCGGCGGCGTCTGACCGGCATGAAGAGGATCGCGTTCCTGCTGGCGGCACTGGCGCTGACGATGCTGGGGCTGGCGGCGGCGGTCGCGCCGGCGGCGCATATCGCGCGGGCGGGGCCGGTCATGTCGAGGATTTAGGGCGGTGGGCGATCGGGTTGGATCACCTCCACCGTTCGCCCTGAGCTTGTCGAAGCCTGTCCTGAGCGACGCCGCAGGCGGCGTCGAAGGGGGCTTTTCTTCTTACCTTTGGAAGGAGGAGGGCTTCGAGGCTCAGCCCGAACCTGGTCGATCCAGGCGCACCGCTCGAGGGTGCTCATCCCCTCCCTTCAGCGGGGGGAATCCTTCACTTCCCCCGCCTCTGGCGGTGCTGGTCGAGGTCGAGGACCATGTTGCCTTCGCCTTCGGGCAGCAGGCCGAGGCGCCGCGCGACTTCCTGATAGGCTTCGGCCTCGCCGCCGAGGTCGCGGCGGAAGCGGTCCTTGTCGAGCTTCTCGTTGGTGGTCATGTCCCACAGCCGGCAGCCGTCGGGGCTGATCTCGTCGGCGAGGATGGTGCGGGCATAGTCGTTCTCCCACAGCCGGCCGAACTCCAGCTTGAAGTCGACGAGACGGATGTGGATGGCCGCGAACAGCCCGCACAGGAAGTCGTTCACGCGCACCGCCATGTCGGCGATGTCGTTCATCTCCTCCTGGCTCGCCCAGCCGAAGCAGGCGATATGCTCGTCGGCGACCATCGGATCGCCCAGCGCATCGTCCTTGTAATAATATTCGATGATCGTGCGGGGGAGCTGAGTCCCCTCCTCGATGCCGAGCCGCTGGGAGAGCGTGCCGGCGGCGACGTTGCGCACCACGACCTCGATCGGGATGATCTCGACCTGGCGGATCAGCTGCTCGCGCATGTTGAGGCGGCGGATGAAATGGGTGGGCACGCCGATCTGCCCGAGCAAGGTGAAGATATGCTCGGAGATGCGATTGTTGAGCACACCCTTGCCGCTGATCGTGCCGCGCTTCTGCGCGTTGAACGCGGTGGCGTCGTCCTTGAAATACTGGATCAGCGTCCCCGGCTCCGGCCCTTCGTAGAGGATCTTGGCCTTGCCCTCGTAGATCTGGCGGCGGCGGGACATGATCGGGCGCGTCCTTTCGCGGAAGCTTCGAAAAAATCGGCCCCGGACGCATCGTCGGCGGACGGGCACCCAGGGCGGTTGGTGTGGGCCAATAGCGGAGCGGTCCGGGTTGTGCAACGTAGCGGCGCGAGAAGGAGCGAGGCATGGCTGAGACCGATGAGGAGTTCGCGAGCGTGGAATCGCTGATGGAGGCGCTCTACCGCTCCATCTCCGGGCCGCCGGGCGGCCAGGACTGGGCCCTGTCGCGACGCCTCTACCACCCTTGCGTGCGGCTGGTGCGGACCCGGCTCGGGGCGGACGGTAAGCCCGTCGCGCTCTCCATGTCGGGCGAGGAATATGAGGCGAACGCCAAGACGCTTCTTGCCGACACGCCATTCTACGAAGTGGAGACGGAGCGCCGCGTCGTTCGCTTCGGCAACGTCGCGCAGGTCTTTTCCGCCTACGAGGCGCGAAGCGCACCTGCCGGCGGCGAGATCCTCAAGCGCGGCATGAATCTCGCCCACCTCTATCATGACGGCGCCCGCTGGTGGCTGATGCATCTCCTCTGGGACGACGAGCGCCCCGGCGTGACCGTTCCCGCGGAGATCTTCCGCGACTGGAAGGATGTCGGCGTCTAGCCGACGTCCCGCGCCGGGGGGCGGCGGCGGACAGGGCGGACAGGATCGTGTCCGCCTCCAATTCAGCGGCTCATCGCTTCGGCAAGGCCGGGCGCGAACTCGGCGCCGTAGGGCACCTGCGCGCTCGACGCCCTGATCGCGCCGCCGATCGACTCCGCCCGCCCGCCGAGGCAGCGGGCGAGGAAGTTCTCGGCAACGGCGTTGAAGGCTATGTTGTTCTGCGGGCGCGCGAAGCCGTGCCCTTCGTCGGGGAAGACGACGTAGGTGACGGGAATGCCCTTCGCCTTGAGCGCATCGACGATCTGCTGCGATTCGGCGACGTTCACCCTCGGATCGTTCGCGCCTTGGCCGATCAGCAGCGGCCGCCGGATCCGATCCGCCTTGAACAGCGGCGAGGCCTCCCGGAGCACCGCCTGGCCTTCCGGCGTGTTCGGATCGCCCATGCGCTGGTAGAACTGGGCGCGGACCGCCTCCCAATAAGGCGGGATCGTCTTGAGCAAGGTGCTAAGGTTGGACGGGCCGACGATGTCGACGCCGCAGGCGAACTTTTCGGGCGTGAAGGCGAGGCCCGCGAGCGTCGCGTAGCCGCCGTAGGAGCCGCCCATGATCGCCACCCTGTCGGGCTGCGCGACGCCGTGCGCCACCGCCCAGTCGACGGCGTCGCCGAGGTCGTCCTGCATCTTGCGGCCCCATTGCAGGTTGCCGGCGGCGAGGAACTTCTTGCCGAAGCCCGCGGACGCCCGGAAGTTGGGCGATAGGACGGCATAGCCGCGGTTGGCGAGCCATTGATGGGCGCCGTCATAGCCGTAGCCGTCCCGTCCCCACGGCCCGCCATGGACCAGCAGCACCAGCGGCACCGGCTTGTCGGGGCGACCGTCGCCGTCCGTGTCGGAGCCCGGCGGAAGGGTGAGGTAGGACACCATCGTGAGCCCGTCGCGGGTCTTGATCTCGAGCGGGTGCATCGTCGCGAGCGCCGCGCCGTCGAGCTCGGGCCGGTTGGTATAGAGCTTGACGAGCGTCCTCGCCTTGCGGTCGTAGAGCCAGGCGCTGGGGGAGGCGTTGCCGGGGTCGAGGGCGACGATCCACTTGTCGTCCGCGTCGGTCCGCGACGCCACGCCTATCTCGCCGCGCAGCTTCGCCCGCAGGAAGGCTAGGTCGGCCTTCACCGCATTGCCGACCGGCACCCACTCGTTCCTGAGATAGTTGAGGGCATAGGCCTCAAGCCGGCCGGTCCGCGGGTTCGCCATCGTCCCGCCGATGTCGGCCCTAGGGCTCTGCGCGATCATCGTCTTGCGGCCGGACGCCACGTCCTCCGCGAAGAGCGCCGCCGTGTCGCGACCGCGCGAATCCAGCCAGTAAAGGGTCTTGCCGTCGGCGGTGAAGCCGGCCGGGCGGGTGGTCTGGCTGTCGTCGAGCGTCACCCGCTCGAACGGCGCCTCCTCCACCTTGCCGGCGACGATCCGGAAGAAGTCGCTGCCCCCGCCCGGCGTCGCCCTGGAGGCGATGCGCAGGTTGAGCTGCTCGTCGGCGATGAAGTCCGCATAGCCGCCCAGGTTCATCAGCACCGGAGTGAGGCTGCCGCTGGCGAGATCGAGGCTGTAGACGTCGTGCCACTTGGGGTCGCGGTCGTTGACGGCGACGAGGATCCGGTCCTTCACTTGGTTGGAGATGTTGACGATCCGCACCCGGGTCTTGTCGAAGGGGGTCAGCGTGCGCAGCTGCGCGCTCGCCACGTCGACGCCGTAGAGCTTGTAGTTCTCGTCCCCGCCCTTGTCGTTGATGAACAGGATCTGGCGGCTGTCCGGCGCCCAGAAATAGCCCCGCACCGGCCGCTGGCGTTCGTTGGTCAGCGGGCGGGCGGCCTTCGGATCGGAGGCGGGCGCGACATAGATGTTGAGCACGCCGTCTCGCGGCGCGATCCAGCTCAGCCACTTGCCGTCGGGCGAGAGCTTGCCCGCCACCCGCGTGGGATTGCCGAAGAAGGTCTCGCGGGCGATCAGCGGCACAGCGTTCTGGGCGGCCGCCGGGACGGCGGCCAGGGTGAGGCCCGCGCAGGCGGCGAGCAGCAGCGTCTTGACGGTCATGAATCCTCCCAGTTCCGATTCACGTCCAGCCTAGTGTCATAATACACTAACACACAAGTGAATTTATGGAGGATTTACGTGACCTTGCCGCGGACGGCGAAGCGCGGGTCGCGCCAGCGGCCGGTGTCGAGGATCGCGCGGAGCCGTTCGACGGCGGTCCAGACGTCCTCGAAGCCGAGATAGAGCGGCGTCAGGCCGAAGCGGACGACGTCGGGGGCGCGAAAGTCGCCGACGACTCCGTCGGCGATCAGCGCCTGGCATATCTCGAAGGCGTTGGGATGCGAGAAGCTGATGTGGCTGCCGCGCCGCTCCGGTTCGCGCGGAGAGATGCAGGCGAGGCCGTGGCCGGCGCAGCGCGCCTCGACGAGCCGGGCGAACAGGTCGAACAGCGCGATCGACTTCGCCCACAAGGCCTCGAGCGGAGCGCCCGCGAAGCTGTCCACGCCGGTCTCGAGCGCGGCGAGGCCGAGGATGGGCGGGGTTCCGGCGAGAAACCGCGCGATGCCGGGCGCCGGGGCGTAATCGTCGGTGAAGGCGAAGGGCGCGGCGTGGCCCATCCAGCCGCGCAACGGGCTGACGAGCCGCTCCTGCAGCGCCTCGGCGACATAGAGGAAGGCGGGCGCTCCGGGGCCGCCGTTCAGATATTTGTACCCGCAGCCGACGGCAAGCTCCGCCCCCGCGCCGTTGAG
Organism: Alphaproteobacteria bacterium; assembly: GCA_019232625.1. Lineage (GTDB taxonomy): Bacteria > Pseudomonadota > Alphaproteobacteria > Sphingomonadales > Sphingomonadaceae > Allosphingosinicella. Next base: position 152,233 of record JAFANP010000006.1, read on the forward strand.
GTCGAGGGGCACCGCGCCGGCGCTGTGGCTGAGGTCCCAGAGGGTCCGCGCGCCCGCCGCCTTGGCCCGCGCCGTCACCTCAGCCATGTCGAAGCGGAAGCCGGCCTTGAAGTGGACGTGGGTGAGAAGGAGGAGGTTGGTGTCGGGGCCGAGCGCCGCCTCGAGCCCCTCGCGCGGGACGATATCGAGGCGGAGCCCGGCGAGCTCGGCCGCGCCGCTGGCGATGTGGAGGTCGGTGTGGAAGTTGCCCGCCTCGGAGAGCAGCTGCCGCCGGCCCGGCGCCAGCGCCGCCGCCGCGACGATCAGCTTGAACAGGTTGACCGAGGTCGAATCGGCGACGATCACCTCGTGCGGCTTGGCCCCGATCAGCGGCGCGATCTTGGCGCCCACCCGCTGGGGCGCGTCGATCCAGCCGCGGCTGTTCCAGCTGCGGATCAGCTCCTCGCCCCACTCCTCCTCGACGAGCCGCCGCTGCCGCTCCGCCGCGGCCTTGGGCAGCGCGCCCAGCGAGTTGCCGTCGAGATAGACGAGCCCCTTCGGGAGGCGGAACCGGTCGCGGAAGGCGCGGAGCGGATCCGCGGCGTCGAGGGCGCGCGCCTCGTCGAGGGCGATCGTTCCGGAAGGGCGGCTAGTGGCGGAGCCCATCTCGGATCTCCTCCACCGCCACCGCCCAGGCGGCGGTCTCAGGGGCGATCAGCTCGACATGGCCCGTCTGGTCGACGGTGCGCACCCTCACCCGGTCGCCGCTGGCGCGCATCGGCCGGGCATAGCCTTCCGCGTAAGCGATGGGGATTATGCGGTCCTGGAGGCCGTTGACCAGCACCTGGTCGACCCCGAGCGGGGCGAGGCGGGGGACGGACGTCTCGGCATAGCGGCCGCCGCCGGAGATTTGGGCGATGACCTCGGTGCCGCAGCCGCTGCCCGGAGGGCGCGCCGCCTCCTCGAGATCGGGAAGGCCGCCGAGGCTGACGACCTTGTGGATCGGGAGCGGCGTCCCTGAGCGCAAGGGGCTGCCGGGCGGAAGCTTGGCGCGGCCGGCCAGCCAGAGCGCCAGGTGGCCGCCCGCCGAATGGCCGACCGCGACGAGGCGGCGCAGGTCGAGGCGGTAGAGCGGCGCCTTGTCGCGGAGCGCGTCCGCCGCCGCCGCGGCATCGAGGTAGGTGCCCGGATAGCCTCCGCCCTCGCGGTCGACGCCGCGATAGTCGATGTTCCACACCGCGATGCCGCGCTTGCGCAGGTCGTCGGCGATCCAGTTCATGATGCGCCGGTCCGCGATCTCGGTCTGCCAGCAGCCGCCATGGACCATCAGCACCGTCGGGTGCGCCCCGGGGCCCTTGGGCAGCCAGAGGTCCACCACCTGCGTGGCCGCCTCGCCGTAGCGGATGGTGGCGTCCGGCTCGGGCCGCGGCCGGCCGAGAAGGTCCGGCCATTTCATCAGCTCGGCCCGCGGCTGGAGCGGAGGGGCGGGGGGGTCGGTCACCGAGCAGCCGGCTAGCCCGGCAAGGGCGGCGGCGGCAAGGGCGAGGAGGGCTGAACGCATCGCGCCGCCCTATCGAAGGGCGGCGCGGGCGGCAATGAAGAGGGTGAGCGGGCGCCGGGCGGCAAGGGGGCAGGACCGGATCGGCGCCCGCTCGGGCGGCCGGCGGCTTACCGGCCGAGGCCGATCGCCGGCGCCGCGCCTTGGGTCGCGCCGGAGAGGAGGCGGCGGACCTGGGGGGCGGCGGAGGCGATCGCGGCGTCGCGGCAGGCGAAGCCTTCCAGCCTGGCCTGAAGCGTCACCGTGCCGGTGCCGAAGCAAAGCTTTTCGGCGGCGGCGCGGACCCGGGCGTCGAGGCGGGCCGCGCCCGCCGGGCTGCGCAGGTCGAGATCTTCATAGGCGACACGCGCGGTCGGCTGGGCGGTGACGACCATCTCCGCGGCGGCGGCCGGAGCACCGGTGGCGGCGAGGGTGGCGCCGGAGACGGCGAAGGCGGCGGCGAGCGCCAGGGCGGCGAAGCGAGGGTAGAGACGGATCATGTTTTTTCTCCCTGAACGAGGTGGTTTGAGGTGGCGGATCAGGCCTGCGGCGGGCCGTGACGGCGCTGCCACGGAGCCTCGAACTGCCATTCGTTGAGCCGGCGCAAACCGAGCGCGACCTCCCCGAGGAAGCTCGCGACGCTGGCGGAGAAAGCCTGGTGATGCTCGACCCAAAGGCGGCCGTCTATCTCATCGCGCATTTTATCACTCCTTCCCAAGAGGCGCTGCCGGGTGGCAGGCCGATGAGAGAGAAATAAGGGAGCGGCAGCAGCAGCGTCCAACTAAAAGCTGGACACAGGTGATAAAGCTAACTTATCAACTACGAGGATGCGCCAGCTCCCGCCCCTCGCTGCCGTCAAGGCCTTCGAAGCCGCCGCGCGGCACGAGAATTTCACCGCCGCCGCCGCGGAGCTGGGCATGACCCAGGCGGCGATGAGCTACCAGATCAGGCTGCTCGAGGAGCGGCTCGGTGTGCCTTTGTTCGTGCGCGCCCGGCGGCGGGTGACGCTGAGCGAGGCGGGACGCCGCATCGCCCCCGCGGTCTCGGGCGCGCTCGACGACATATCCGAGGCCTTTGCCGGCCTGGTCGAGGAGGATGAGGGCGTCCTCACCATCAGCACCGCGCAGACCTTCGCCTCGAACTGGCTGGCGGCGCGGCTCGGCGCCTTCCAGATCGGCCGCCCGGAGCTGGCGGTGCGGCTCCAGACCAGCAATGCGATGATCGACTTCGCCGCCGACGCGGTCGACGCGGCGGTACGCATGGGGCTGGGGCCCTGGCCGGGCCTTCGCAGCCACTTCCTCTTCCACCTCCACTTCACGCCGCTTTGCACGCCCGAGTTCCGCGACCGCCACGGCATCGCTCGCCCCGCCGACGTGCTTCGCGCGCCGCGGCTCAGCCCGGGCGACGAATGGTGGGAGATCTGGCTCGCCAAGGCCGGCGTCGCCGTGCCCGAGGAGCGCCGGCCCGGCATCCTTCTCGATTCGCAAGCCACCGAGGGCCAGGCGGCGCTGGCCGGGCACGGCATCGCCTTGATGACGCCGATGTTCTGGCGGTCGGAGCTCGCCGCGGGCCGGCTTGTGCAGCCCTTCGACCTGATCAGTTGCGACCGCCGCGCCCATTGGCTCGTCTATCCCGAGCACAAGCGCGGCCACGCCAAGATCCGCGCGCTGCGCGAGTGGCTGCTCGCCGAGATTGCCGGCGAGGCCGCGCGCGGCCCCGCCGAAATCTTCACGCCTCCGCAGGCGTGACTGCCGCGGGCGCGGGAGAGGCGCGGCGTCCCCAGCGCCGCCACGCCCAGATGCCCAGGGCCAGGAGCGCGAGCCAGGGCAGCAAGGTGATCAGCGCCACGAAGATCCAGATCACTCCGCCGGCGAGGTTATCGAGCGCGTTCTGCAGCGCCTGCTTCACCCGCGGCCGGCCGTCGAAGCCGGGGACGAGATCGCCCGTACCGTAGTTGAACACCATCGGCGTCGTCGCGAGCGATTCCTGCTGCGTCTGCTTCTCGGAATGAGTGGCGCGGATCTGCTCGCGCAGCTGCTGCGCCTGGATCTGGAGCTCGGCGCGTTCCGCCGACCGCAGGCCGGCGCGGGCAAGCTGCTCTTCCACCCGCTTCAGGTCGTCGGCGAGCTGGCCTTCGGAGCGCGTCGCGGCGGCGATCCGGGCGCCCGCATCCTCGCCGGTGATCTCCGCATCGACTAGCATCCCCTCCGCCTGGGTCACGGCGTCGATGCCCTGCTTGCCGAAGGCCCTGGCGATCGCCGGATCGAGCTTGAAGGCGAGCATCGCCTCGATGTCGCGATTGCCGACGAGCCGGTAGCGCATGCCGGTGATGCGGCAGCGGGCGATGCCGAGCTTCTCGCACGCGGCCGCGTGCTGCTCCTGCATGCCGGCGATGCGCTCCCCGGCGAGGCGGAAGGCATAGCGATAGTTGAAGGCGACGCCGGGCGCGGCGGTGGGCGCTATGCCCGGCGCGGCGGGTGCCCGTGCGCTCGAATCGGCGGATGCGGCGGGGGGCGGCTCCGCCGCGTCCATCGTCCGCAGATCCTCCGAACGCTCCTGTCGGGGCTGGCTGCCGCAGCCGGCGGTGGCCAGAAGAAGGGCGATCACGAACGCCTTGCGCATCCTCGTCTCCTTTATGTCCCAGTCGGTCTTGCGCCGACTGTTGTAACACTATCTCAAAGGTAGAGAAGCAGCAATCCTCGCGTCTCCCGAATCGCGCTGCTATCGCTCGGCGATGGCCAGCCAGATGAACGATATCGACCCGATTCAGGACACCCCGTTCGGCGACGCGCTGTCGCAGCGCTACCTCGTCTACGCCCTCTCCACGATCACCGCGCGCTCGCTGCCCGACGTGCGCGACGGGCTGAAGCCGGTGCACCGTCGCCTGCTCTGGGCGATGCGGCTGCTCCGCCTCGATCCGGCCGCGGGCTACAAGAAGTGCGCCCGCGTGGTGGGCGACGTGATCGGCAAGTACCACCCGCACGGCGATCAATCCGTCTACGACGCGATGGTCCGCCTCGCCCAGACCTTCTCGCTTCGCTACCCTTTGGTCGACGGCCAGGGAAATTTCGGGAATGTCGACGGCGATAACGCCGCGGCGATGCGCTATACCGAGGCGCGGCTCACCCAGGCGGCCAACGACCTGATGGCCGGGCTCGACGAAGGCACCGTGGAGTTCCGCCCGACCTACAACGGCGAGGAGGAGGAGCCCGAGGTATTCCCCGGCCTATTCCCCAATCTCCTCGCCAACGGGGCGAGCGGGATCGCCGTCGGCATGGCGACCTCCATCCCGCCGCACAACCTCGCCGAGATACTCGACGCCGCCATCCACCTGATCGACAATCCCCATGCCGAGCCGTCGGCGCTGATGGACTTCGTCTCGGGCCCCGATTTCCCGACCGGCGGCGTCGTCGTCGACAGCGCCGCCGCGATCGCCACCGCCTACGAGACCGGCCGCGGCGCCTTCCGGGTCCGCGGCCGCTGGACGACCGAGGACCAGGGGCGCGGCACCTGGGTCGCCGTGGTCTCGGAGATCCCGTACCAGGTGCCCAAGTCCAAGCTGATCGAGCAGATCGCGGCGCTGATCGCGGAGAAGAAGCTGCCGATCCTTGCCGACGTGCGCGACGAATCGGATGCCGAGGTGCGCATCGTCATCGAGCCGCGGAGCCGTACCGTCGACGCCGCGCTGCTGATGGAGAGCCTGTTCCGCCTCACCGACCTCGAGGTCCGCGTCCCGCTCAACATGAACGTGCTCGATGCACGCCACACCCCCCGGGTGATGGGCCTCAAGGAAGTCCTCTCCGCCTGGCTCGCTCACCAGTTCGAGGTGCTCGTGCGCCGCGCCCAGCACCGCATCGCGAAGATCGACGATCGCGTGGAGCTGCTCGAAGGCTATCTGGTCGCCTATCTGAACCTCGACCGGGTGATCCAGATCATCCGCGAGGAGGACGAGCCCAAGGCGGTCATGATGGCCGAGTTCCGCCTCACCGACCGCCAGGCCGAAGCCATATTGAACATGCGGCTGCGCTCGTTGCGCAAGCTCGAGGAGATGCAGATCAGGGGCGAGCGGGAAGCGCTGATCAAGGAGCGCGAGGAGCTCGCGAAATTGGTCGAGTCGACCGCGCGGCAGCGGACCCGGCTCAAGAAGGACCTCACCGCCCTCCAGGCCCGCTACGGACCGGCGACTCCGCTCGGCCGGCGCCGGACCTCGATCGAGGAGGCGGGCCCGGCGCGCGAAATCCCGCTTCACGCGATGATCGAGCGCGAGCCGATCACCGTCATCATGTCGCAGCGCGGCTGGATCCGGGCCATGAAGGGCCATGTCGATCTTTCGAGCCCCGAAGCGATGAAGTTCAAGGAGGGAGACGGCCCCGCCTTCTTCTTCCATGCCCAGACCACCGACCGCCTGCTCCTCGCCGCCGCCAGCGGGCGCTTCTACACGCTCGCCGCGGACAAGCTCCCCGGCGGCCGCGGCTTCGGAGAGCCGGTCCGGCTGATGGTCGACATCGACGGGGAGGCGCAGATCGTCGCCTTGTTCGCCGCCGTGCCGGCCGCCAAGATCCTGCTCGCCTCCTCCGACGGACGGGGCTTCGTCACGTCGGCGGACGCCGCCGTGGCGGAAACGCGCAAGGGCAAGCAGGTGATGAACCTGCGGCCCGGCGCGACGCTCACCGTGGTGCGGCCGGTCCGGCCCGCGGACGATTACGTCGCCGTCATCGGCGAGAACCGAAAGATGGTCGTCTACCCGCTGACCGAGCTTCCCGAGATGGGACGGGGCCAGGGCGTTCAGCTCCAGCGCTATCGCGACGGCGGCCTGGCGGACGCGGTGACCTTCCCGTTCGCCCAGGGACTCAGCTGGTCGATGGGCGGCGACAGCGGCCGCACCCGCACGGAAAGCGATCTTTCCGCCTGGCGCACCGCCCGAGGCGCGGCCGGGCGCATGCCTCCGGTCGGCTTCCCCCGGAGCAACCGGTTCTTAGGCTAACAGGAAATTAACCATTCCCCCGCTACCGCAGCGGGCATGATGGCGACGGCATCGCGGCGAGGCGCAGCGCAGGACGGAATGGTCCGGCGCGCCGTTCGCACGGCGGACCGCGAGGCGGAGATCAACCGCGCGCGCCAGGACTTCCTCGACGCCCTGCCCGTCGCCGCCGCGGTCGTCTGTCTCGACGGAGACGGGACCCGCGTCCAGGTGGCGAACGACGGCTACGGCGCCCTCTCCCGCGCCGGACACGGCCCTTCCTTCATCGAGGCGAGCGGGCTGCCGGCCAGGATCGCAGCCTTCCTCCGCGCCCAGACGGCGGAATCGGTGTTCGAGGTCGACGACGGCCAGGGCGTCGCGCCGCGCGTCTTTTCCGTGCGGATGACCCGGATGCGGGCGTGGCCGGCGCTGGGCGCGCGCGCGCTCGTCACCTTGCTCGAGCGCACCGCGGAAGTGGAGACCGAGAAGAGCCTTCGCGCCGAGATGGTCCGCGACAGCCTGACCGGCCTCGCCAACCGAACCGCCTTCAACGAGGCGGTCGAGGCGGTGCTCGACGACCCCGCCTTCCAGCCGGGAAGCCATGCCGTCCTGGTCCTCGACATCACCCGGTTCAGCCGGGTCAACGAATGCGTCGGTGCGCTGGCCGGCGACGAGCTTCTGCTCACCTTCGCGCGCCGACTCTGCTCGGCGGTGCGGGCGCACGATCTGCTGGCGCGCACCGGCGGCAACGAATTCGCGCTCCTGATGCGCCTCGATCGAGGCCTGGAAGAGGCGCTGAGCGCGGCGGAGCGGATCCGCGCCGCGCTCGGCGCGCCGTTCCGCCTGTCCGAGCTGGAGATCAGGGTCGACTGCGCCATGGGCTGCGCGCTCCTCGGCGGGGGCGAGACGCTGGCTGCGGAAGTTCTGCGCAACGCCCAGTTCGCGCTGAAGCGCGCCAAGGGCAGCGGCCGGGTGCGAATCTACGAACCCAAGCAGGCCCGCGCGGCGCGGCGGCGCTTCAGCATCGAGACGGCGCTCCGGCGGGCGATCGAGGCGGGCGAGCTGCGTCTCGCCTTCCAGCCGATCATCGCCCTCGGGACCGGCGCCGTCGCCGGCTTCGAGGCGCTCTCGCGCTGGGACCGGGGCGAAGAGGGCGAAATCTCGCCGGGCGAGTTCATCCCGGTCGCCGAGGAATCCGGGCTCATCGTCCCGCTCGGCCGCTGGGCCCTCGAAACGGCGCTCGCCACCCTGGCGGGTTGGGACCGCGCCGCCGGGCGGGTGCTGCCGCTCACCGTCAACGTCAACCTCTCGCCGATCCAGGTGGTGCAGGACGACGTCGCCGCCTTCGCCGCCTCCGCCCTCGCCCGCCACGGCCTCGCCGGCGAGCGGCTGACCCTCGAGCTTACCGAGAGCGCCATCATCCGCGATCCGCCGATGGCGATGAAGGTGATAGAGACGTTGAAGGCGTTCGGCGTCAGGGTCGCGGTCGACGATTTCGGCACCGGATATACGTCCCTCGCCTATCTGCAGCGGCTGCCGATCGACGTCCTCAAGATCGACCGCAGCTTCGTCAGCGGCATGGTCGACGACGAGGATTCGGTCGCCATCGTCCGGGCCATTCTGTCGCTCTCGGCGGCGCTCGGCATGGAGACGACGGCGGAAGGGATCGACACGCCCAAGCTCGCCTCCGCCCTGAAGGCGCTCGGCTGCTCCCACGGCCAGGGCTTCCACTTCGCCGCGCCGCTGAGCGCCGCGGACGCCCTCGACTATTGGCTCGCGCGACGCGCCTGAACCGGGCGCCGGCCCGCGTCAGGACGTGTCCCTCAGCGCCTCGCCGACATGGCGGCGCGCGATCGCCTTCTGCGCCGCCTCGTCCGACGGGAAGCCGGCGGCAGCCCACTCCGCCTCGATCGCCTGGAGCGTCCGAGCGACGACCGGGCCCGCGGAAAGGCCCATGGCGATGAGATCGCCGCCGCGCACGTCGAGGCGGGGCCGCTCCCATCCGGCGAGAAGCGCGGAGGCGCGCGGGTCGCCGTCCCCGAGCAGGAGGCGGTCGACCGCCTCGTCGGCGCCCAGGCGATAGGCGAGCATCGCCGGATCCGCGGCGTCGCCGGGCGATCGCGCGGCGGCCGTCGTGACCCGCTTCGAGGCCCTTTTCGAGAGGCGCAGCCGCGCCGCCACCGCCGCGGCGATGTCCGGCCGGGGCGGGAGCAATGCGGCGAGGCGGCGCAGCGGATCAGGGGGGCGGCCGCCTTCCCGCTCCCGCGCATCGAGGCGCGCCAGCGCCGCCACGCCCTCGCCGCCGATCTCGGGCAGCACGGGCTTCAGGATGCCGCGCTCCACCATCAGCCGCACGGTCGCCGCGGGCTCGGGGAGGGAGAGGAGCTTCAGAAGCTCGTCGGCGATGCGCTCGCGCGACAGGGCCATGAGATCGTTGGCGCGGGCCGTGCAGGCGTCGATCGCCGCGGCGTCGGGCGCCCCGCGGCCGAAACGGGCGTGGAATCGGAAGAAGCGCAGGATGCGCAGATGGTCTTCGGCGATGCGGGTCAGCGGATCGCCGATGAAGCGGACGAGGCGCGCCTCGATATCCTCGCAGCCCCCAAAATAATCGAAGACGGCGAGGCTTTCGGGATCGGCGGAGAGGGCGTTGATGGTGAAGTCCCGCCGCGCGGCGTCTTCCCGCCAGTCGTCGGTGAAGTCGACCTGCGCCCAGCGGCCGTCGGTCGCGACGTCGCGGCGCAAAGTCGTCACCTCGACCGGCTTGCCTTCGACGATCGCGGTGACCGTGCCGTGGGCGAGGCCGGTCGGCACCGCCTTGATCCCGGCCGTCTCGAGGCGGACCAGCACCTCGTCGGGGGGGAGGCGGGTGGCGAGATCGACGTCGTTCACCTCGATCCCCAGCAAGGTGTCGCGCACGCAGCCGCCGACATAGCGCGTGTCGCCCTGTGCCGCGCCCAGGGCCCGCAGGAGGTGTCGCAGCCCCTTGCCCTTCTGCCAGCGCGCCTTGGGAAGCTTCACGCCGCGAGCTCCAGGCGGCGCGAGAGGTTGACCAGCATCGCCGCCGTCGCGCCCCAGATGCGCCGGCCCTGCCACTCGATCTCGTAATAGCTGCGCGGCCGTCCCCGCCACTCGACCGTCCGCACCTTCTGGCGGGCGGGATCGAGCAGCCAGCGCAGCGGCGCTTCGAACATGTCCGCCACCTCGCCCGGGTGCGGGCGCAGATCGAGGCCGGGCGGCACGACTCCGACGACGGGCGTCACCTCGAAGCCGGTGACGGTGCGGTAGAGGTCGGCGATGCCGATCACCTCCACCGCGTCGCGGGGAAGGCCGATCTCCTCCTCCGCCTCGCGAAGGGCGGCGGCGACCGGCCCGTCGTCGCCCGGGTCGATGCGGCCGCCGGGGAAGCTGACCTGGCCGGGATGCTTGCGCATCGTCTTCGGCCGCTCGGTGAGGATGATCGTCGGCTCGGGCCGGTCGACCACCGCGACCAGCACGGCCGCCGGCATCGTCTCCCCGCCCTCCTCGTCGAGCGCGTCGCCGGTGAGCAGGACCGGGCTGCGGCGGCGGCCGAGCTCGAGCGCCTCGCGCAGCCGGTCGGCGAGACTCACCCGCCGCCTCCCATCGCGAAGAAGGCGCCGGCGCTCCACAGGCCGGGCGGGTCGCCGCCCTCCTCCAGCGCCAGCTCGGCCAGCTCGTAATAGACCGGCCGCGCGACCAGCGCCTCAAGGCCGCCGCGGACGGCGAGATAGGGTTGCGGCCCAGCCTCGCCGGCGGCGAAGCGGAGCGGGTGGTCGGGCCCGGCCACGACGATGTCGCCCGTGTTGAGCCGGAAGGCGAGCCGGCGCTCACGGCCCGAGCCCTCGCTCTTCAGCTCGACGGCGACGAAGGCGGCGTCCTCCACCGCGATGTCGAGCTTCTCGACCGGGGTCACCAGCACGTGCCTCCCGTCCGCCTCGCGCCTCAGGATGGTCGAGAAGAGCCGCACCATCGCCGGCCGGCCGATCGGGCTCCCTTGGTGGAACCAGGTGCCGTCGCGGGCGATGCGCATCTCGCTGTCGCCGCAATGCTCGGGATTCCAGCGCTCGACCGGCGGCAGCTTCTTCTCCTCGGCGAGGCGGGCGATGTCGGCGAGCGACAGGCCTTCGAGGCTGGCGGGAGGCGGCGGGGTCGGCATGCGCTCCGGAGGTACGCGACGGCCGGGGGGCGCGGCAAGCCTTGCCGCCTCTCCCACGCGCGCCTATCGCGCCGCCATGGCCAGCCCGTTCGAAGGCCCCCGCACCGCCGTCGTGACGGGCGGCGCCCGCCGGATCGGCGCCGCTATCTGCCGCGCCCTCGCCGCCGACGGCTGGCGCCTGCTCATCCACTATCGCCGCTCGCGGGGCGAGGCGGAGGCGCTGGCGACGGAGCTGGGCGACGCCCGCACCGTCGCGGCGGATCTCGCCGATCCCGCCGCGGCGCAGGCGATCGTGGCGGCGCTGGACGGGCTCCCCCCCGCGCGGCTGCTCGTCAACAACGCCTCGCTGTTCCGCTACGACCGGGCCGACGACTTCACGCTCGAAGGCTGGAACGCCCATCTCGACTCCAATCTGCGCGGCCCGGCCCTGCTCTCGCAGGCCCTCGCCGGCAGCCTCGGCCTGGTCGTCAACCTGCTGGATGCGAAGCTCGCCGCGCCCAATCCCGACTTCTTCAGCTACACTGTCTCCAAATTCGGCCTGGCGGGGATGACCGAGCTGCTCGCCCGCGCCTGGGCCGCGCGCGGCATCCGCGTTTGCGGCATCGCGCCGGCCGTCACCCTCGTTTCGGGCGGGCAGCGCAACTTCGAGGCGGTCCACGCCCTCAACCCGCTCGGCCGCGGCGTCGAGGTCGAGGAGATCGTCGCCGCCCTGCGCTTCATCATTGCCACGCCCACCTTCACCGGCCAGACGCTGGTCCTCGACGGCGGCCAGCGATTTCTGTCGCTGCCGCGCGACGTGCAGTTCTTGGAGCCGGACGATGGCTGAAGCGGTCAAGCTGGAGGGCCTGGTGCCGGAGCGTCTGGCGCCCCGCACCCGCCGGATCGTCCTCCAGGACCTGTCGCTGGAGGTGGAGATCGGCTTCCACGATTTCGAGATCGGACGGCCGCAGCGGCTGCTGGTCAGCGTCGAGGTGTGGCTGGAGGAACAGGCGTTCGCCGCGACCGACGCCGTCGCCGACGCCTGGGACTATGACGTCCTGCGGAGCGGCATCGTCGCCTTGGCGCAAGGCCGCCGCTTCAATCTCCAGGAGACGCTGGTGCGCGAGATATACGACCTCGTCGCCGCGCGCCACGGAGTCGGCGCGCTGCGCGTCGCAAGCCGCAAGCCGGACGTCTATCCCGATTGCGCCGGCGTCGGCGTCGAGCTCGCCTCCTTCTGAGGGCATCGAGGGATCGGGATGCGCCATCCTCGTCATGCCGGACGGAGGGACCCCATCAAAGTAGCACTTTGATGCGGTCCCTGATCCGGCATCCACCTTTTCCTTCAGGCGTAATGTCGTGGAGAAGATGGACCCCGGATCAGGTCCCGGGTGACGATTCTACCTGAACAGGATCGGCGCTAAGGGCGCCGGTTGCGGGTGCAGGGGCCGAGGCGTTCCAGCACCAGCCGGTAATCCGCCTCGATCGCCGCCCCCGAGCCCGGCTCCGCCTCGGCGAGGCTCTGCGCCGGCAGGCGCGGCGGGAGCGAGCAGGCGAGGCGGTACCAGAGCAAGGTCTCGGGCGCGGGCGGCGCCGCGGCATCGTCGACGATCTCGCCCAGCGCCGCCGCCCATTGCGGCGTCTGGCCCGGCCGGCGAAGCACGGTCAGCGACACCGGGCGCCGGTCCGCGGTCTGCAGGAATATCTGCGTCTCGCTCTCCCCCGGAAGCGAGCCCGGCACGTGGAAGGCCTTGCCGACGCCGGTGATGCGGGGCGGCGGCGCGGCGGCCGACGCCTCCCGGACGATCGCGCGCAGCCGCGCGGCGGCGGCTTGAGTGTAGGGGATCTGGGCGTCGGGCGCCGCCAGCCTCACCTCCCCGTCGCGCCCCCCGACCGGCGCGCCCAGTATCAGCAGCTCCGTCCCTTTTCTCAGCCTTGCCGTCCTGCCCTTCGCGTCGCGCGGGAGGTCGACGACGTAGCGCAGCCGCGCGGGCAGGGGGCCGGCCGAGCGGATGAGCGCGACCACGTCCGCCTCCACGTAGAGCCGGCCGAAGCCGGGGCGAAGGCCGGGCGCCTGCTCGTCCTTGACCGCGATCGCCGCCGCTACCCGGACATGGGCCGCCACGGGCGCTGCGAGGGCAAGATCCGCAAGGTCGGCATAGGTGAAGGCCGGGCCCGCCGCCGGCCCCGAATCGGCCGGCGCGGCGGCGGCCGGCGCCGCGGCGAGGAGGAGCAGCGTGAGGCAAAAAGTTCGCATCGGCGATTCCATTCCGGGTCCGTAAATTAAGGCTCTGTTTGCCATAGGTTTATCGACCTTTACCCTGCCTGACACGCCCCGCACGGGGCAACTACCGGGATGCACAGGAGGATTGCGTACCCTGCGCGTACGCGATAGAGGACCGTCCCTTATCGATGATATGTTGATACATCGATGGAGCCGTTGGGGTTTCGCTGCGTTGTGATGCTCGGCGCCAATCCCGGCACGACATTCGAGAGGGAGTGTGGCTGATTAATGGCATATGCTGACAAACCGCAGATGAGTAACAGCCGGATCGCGGCGATCGTCATCGTCGCCATCCTCCATGCTCTTCTCGGCTACGCTTTCGTCACCGGCCTTGCCTACAACGTGGTCAAGAAGGTTGCGGCCGACCTGAAAACCTTCAATGTGGAGGAGCCTCCGCCCCCCGAGGAGAAGCCCCCGCCCCCGCCGCCGGACACGCCGAACACGCCGCCGCCAGTGGTCGCTCCGCCGCCTCTGGTCCGCACGCCGGTGGTCTCGCCGCAGATCCAGACGGTCAACATAGCGCCGCCGCCGGTCATCACGCCGACTGCGCCGCCGGCTCCGCCCGCGCCTCCGGCCCCGCCGCCTCCGCCTCCGCCGCCTCCGGCGCCGCGTCAGGCCGAATCGGTGAAGCCGCGCGGCAACCCGCAGAGCTGGGTGACCAACGAGGACTATCCCGCCGCCGCCATGCGGTCGGGAGAGAGCGGCACGACGAGCTTCAGGCTCGCCGTCGGCCCCGACGGACGCGTGACGGACTGCAGCGTCACCGGCTCCAGCGGATCCTCGACGCTCGATCAGACCGCCTGCCGCCTGCTGATGCGCCGCGCGCGCTTCTCGCCGGCAAAGGACCAGAACGGTCAGCCCATGGCGAGCAGCTGGTCGAGCCGCTTCCGGTGGGAATTGCCGGAATGATCCGGCAGCCTCGCCAAATTCCCACGCACGCTTAAGAACGAGAGGAAAGTTAGACCGATGACCACCCCAGCAGCAGGCCATGGCGGAAACCCTTACGGGCTCGTCGCCGCACTCCAGCAGGGCGGCCTTATCGCCCAAGCCACCTTCGGCATTCTCGTCATCATGTCGGCGGCGTCTTGGTACGTCCTGTTCGTCAAGCTGTTCGAGCAGCAGAAGATCCTGCGCGAGGGCCGTCGCGCCCGCAGCGCCTTCTGGTCCGCCGGCACGCTTCGCGACGGCGCCCAGAAGCTCGAGAAGAACGGCGCCTATCGTCAGATCGTCGACGACGGCATCCTCGCCCTCGAGCAGCACGACAAGCTGACCGATCCGATCGACCAGCACGATTGGATGCTGAACTCGCTGGCGCGGAGCCAGGGCGCGATCGCCTCGCGGCTTTCGACCGGCCTCGCTCTGCTCGCCACCGTGGGCTCGACGGCGCCGTTCGTCGGCCTGTTCGGTACCGTCGTCGGCATCTACCGCGCTCTGATCAAGATCGGCGCGGCAGGCCAGGCGTCGATCGACGCGGTCGCCGGCCCGGTCGGCGAATCGCTGATCATGACCGCGCTCGGCCTCGCCGTCGCGGTTCCGGCGGTGCTCGCCTACAACTGGCTCCAGCGCCGCAACAAGTCGATCATCGAGGAGCTGGCGCGCTTTGCCAACGACCTGCACGGCTACATGATGTCCGGCGGTTCGGTGAAGCCGGCGGTCACCGCGCCGGCCGGCGGCACGGCCACCCGCACCGGCGGCTCGACGCCGAGCGGCACCACGGCCACCGGCAGCGCCACCGGCACGACCACCTCGGGTCCGAAGAAGCTCTAAGACGTCGGGCGGGGCGGCTTCGGCCGCTCCGCCTGCCAGGCCCGCGAGAAGAGCAAGTCAAGGATAGGAACTCAGAACCATGGCCATGAGTGTCGGCCCAGGCGAAAGCGGCGAAGAAGCCCCGATGTCGGACATCAACACGACGCCGCTGGTCGACGTCATGCTGGTGCTTCTGATCATCTTCCTCATCACGGTGCCGGTGGTGATCCAGGCGGTGCCGATGAAGCTGCCGAAGGTCCGCTACGAGCCGACGACCACCAAGCCGGAGAACGTCTCTCTCTCCGTGCGCGGCGACGGCAAGGGCGGCTGCGAAGTCTATTGGAACCTCCAGAAGGTCAATTCCGAAGACCTGCTCGATCGCGCCGCCAAGAAGCTGAAGGCGGAGATCGACAAGCTCGGCGGCCCGCAGAACGTCACCGAGGAGACGATGCCGGAGGCGCATATCCGCGGCGACGTCAACACGCCGTACAAGTGCATCGGCGGCGCCGTCTTCACCATGCAGCGGGCGGGTTTCGCGCGCGTCGGCTTCATTTCCGAGCCGCCGCCGGGCGAAGTCACCACCCGCCTCTAACCCGCCAGACGCGTTTTACGGAGTAGCCCGATATGGCAATGTCAATGGCCAGCGCCGAAGGCGAGCCGATGATGGACATCAACACGACGCCGCTGATCGACGTCATGCTGGTTCTCCTCATCATGTTCATCATCACCATCCCGATCCAGACCCACGCGGTGAAGCTCGACCTGCCTCAGGACCAGCCGAACCAGCAGCCGCCGCCCATCGATCCGGTGAAAAACAAGGTGGTGATCATGCCCAACCGGGCCGTGCTTTGGAACGGCACGCCGGTCGACATGGTGACGCTGCGCCAGTATCTGGATCTCACCCAGACGATCAATCCGGTGCCGGAGCTCCACCTCCAGCCGGATCCGAACGCGCCCTACGAGGTGGTCGACGAAGTGCTCGCCGTCACCAAGCGGGCCCATGTCGAGAAGATGGGTTTCGTCGGCAACGAAGCCTACGCCAACTTCTAGGCGAGCCCGCACTCTCGTTCGCAGGAGGGCGGTCCCGACGGGGCCGCCCTTTCTCGTTGGGGCCGCTCCCCGGGCCGCGACCGACGTCCGGCGCGCGGCAGGCGGGCGGAGGACTCGAGCCTGTCCCCCCTGAGCTGAGCCTCGTCATGCCGGACCTGATCCGGCATCCACCTTCTTCTCACTGGCTACAAAGGAAGCTGGGCCCCCGACGCCGGGGCCGTCGCCGGCGGTCAGGCCGCCATGCCCTCGAACTGAAGCCGGGCGAGCCGCGCGTAGAGGCCGCCGGCGGCGCTGAGCCGGTCGTGCGTGCCTTCCTCGACGATCCGCCCCTGGTCCATGACGACGATCCGGTCGGCGGCGCGGACGGTGGCGAGGCGGTGGGCGATGACCATCGTCGTGCGATGCTCCATCAGCCGCTCGAGCGCCGCCTGGACGAGCTGCTCGGACTCGGCATCGAGCGCCGACGTCGCCTCGTCGAGGAGGAGGAGCGGCGCGTCGCGCAGAATGGCGCGGGCGATGGCGATGCGCTGCCGCTGCCCGCCGGACAGCCGCGCCCCGCCTTCGCCCATGTAGGTGTCGAGCCCCTGCGGCAGGGCGCGGAGGAAGGTCGCGGCGTTGGCCGCCTCGGCCGCCTGCCACAGCGCCTCGTCCGAGGCGTCCCAGCGACCGTAGCGCAGATTGTCCCGCGCCGAGGCGGCGAAGATCACCGTTTCCTGCGGGACCAGCGCGATGCGCGCGCGGATGGCCGCCGGGTCCGCCGCGGGCAGCGGCACGCCGTCGAGGAGCACGGCGCCGCCCTCGGGATCGTAGAAGCGCAGGGCGAGCTGGAACAAGGTCGACTTGCCGGCGCCGGACGGCCCCACCACCGCCACCGTCTCGCCGGCCCGGACCTTCAGCGAGAAGTCGGCGAGCGCGCTCACCTCGCGGCGGGTGGGATAGCGGAAGGCGACGTCGCGGAACTCGATCTCGCCGCGGGCCGGCTCCGGCAGCGCCGCCGGGCGCGGCGGGGCTTGTATCTCGGGCTCCTCGGCGAGCAGCTCGGCGAGCCGCCCGGCGGCGCCGGCCCCGCGCAGCAGATCGCCATAGACCTCGGTGAGCGCCCCGAAGGCGCCCGCGACGAGGCCGCCGGTGAGGACGAAGGCGGCGATCGTGCCGCCGGTGATCCGCCCGGCCTGGACGTCGACCGCGCCCTGCCACATCACCATGGTGATCGCGCCGAAGATGAGGCCGATGATCATCGCCGTCATCACCGCGCGCAGCAGGATCCGCCGCCGGGCCGTCTGGAACACCTTCTCGACGGCGTCGCGGAAGCGCTCCGCCTCGCGCCCCTGCTGGCCGAACGCCTGGACGATCTTCATGGCGCCGAGCACCTCGTCGACCATGGCGCCGACATCGGCCACCCGGTCCTGGCTGGAGCGGGAGACGGCGCGGACCCGGCGGCCGAAGAAGGTCAGCGGCAGCACAACGACGGGGATGCCGAGCAGCATCATGCCGGCCAGCTTGGGCGCCAAGGCGAAGAGATAGACGATCCCGCCGACCCCCATGACGAGGTTGCGCAGCGCCACCGAGAAGGTGGTTCCGACGACCTGCTCGATGATCGTCGTGTCGGCGGTGAGGCGGGAGGCGATCTCGGAGGGGCGGTTCTCCTCGAAGAAGCTGGGCGCGAGGCGCAGCAGGTTCTGCTGGACCGCCTCGCGGACGTCGGCGACGACCCTCTCCCCCAGCCAAGAGACGAAATAGAAGCGGGCGGCGGTGGCGGCCGCCATCAGCACCACCAGGCCGAGGAGATACTGGAACCAGCGGCCGATGTCGCCGCTGCCCGCCGCGCCGAAGCCGCGATCGATGATCAGCCTGAACGCATTGGGTATGGCCAGCGTCGCCCCCGCCGCCAGCAGCAGCGCGAGCACCGCGCCGGCGACATGCCCCTTGTAACGGGCGGTGAAACGCCAGATGATGGCCAGGTTGCCGATCTTCCGGGGGGGTGTCGCGTCGGGGGTGGAACGAGCCATTAAGGGGGCCTAGCAGCGCATGAGATGACGCTCAACCGAAGGGGCGGCCGGAGCCTATCCGCCGCCCGTCCGTTCCCACCTCAAGTCCTTGCCGCCATTGACCTTTCCTCGCGGCACATCATTTGGAGAGCAGATGCTCTACGACGCTTATGAAATGCAGCGCTCGCTGCTCGCCGGCGCCAGCACCCTCGCCAATATCGGCGCCGGCTGGATGCAGAACCCCGCCAATCCCTTCGCCTACAGCCAGGCGGGGCCGATCGTCGCCTCGGCGCTGGACGTCTTCGCCCACGCCTCCCAGCCGCGCGGCAAGCCCGAATTCGGCCTGGCGACGACCCGGGTGGAGGGCCGCGAGGTCCGCGTGCGCGAGGAGATCGTGCTGAGGAAGCCCTTCGGCCAGCTGAAGCGCTTCGTCCGCGAGGGCGTCGAGGGTGGCCCCCGGCTGCTCATCGTCGCGCCGATGTCGGGCCATTATGCGACCCTTCTGCGCGGCACGGTCGAGCGGATGCTGCCCGGCCACGACGTCTACATCACCGACTGGCGGGACGCGAAGCTGGTGCCGACCGACGCCGGCCGCTTCGACCTCGACGATTATGTCGACTATCTCGTCGCCTTCCTCGAGCATATCGGGCCGGGCGCGCACATGCTCGCCGTCTGCCAGCCCTCGGTGCCCTGCTATGCGGCGGCGGCGCTGATGAGCGAGGACCGGCATCCCTGCCGCCCCCGCACCCTGACGATGATGGGCGGCCCGATCGACACGCGCGAGGCGCCGACCGCGGTCAACGGGGTCGCGACGCAGCGGCCTTATGCCTGGTTCCAGCACAACGTCATCGCCACCGTCCCCTATCTCTATCCGGGGGCCGGCCGAGCCGTCTATCCCGGCTTCCTGCAGCTCGCCGGCTTCATGACCATGAACCTGGGCGATCACCTCACCAGCCATTGGGAGTTGTTCAAGCACTTGGTCGAGGGCGACGGCGAGAGCGCCGAGGCGACCAAGCGCTTCTACGAGGAGTATCGCTCGGTCTGCGACATGACCGCCGAATTCTACCTGCAGACGATCGACGCCGTCTTCCAACGCCACCTCCTGCCCAAGGGCGAGATGATGCATCGTGGCCGGCGGATCGACCCGGCGGCGATACGCGACGTCGCCCTGCTCGCCATCGAAGGCGAGCGCGACGACATTTCCGGCATCGGCCAGACGAAGGCGGCGCTGGACATTTCCTCCCGGCTTCCGGCGCGCCTCAAGAAATACCGCCTCGCCGAGGGCGTCGGCCATTACGGCATCTTCAACGGCTCGAAATGGCGCGAGCGGATCGCCCCGGTGGTCGAGGCCTGGATCGCCGCCCACGATTGAGTCGGGGGGCAGGTTGCAGCTAAGCCTCTGAACCCGTTGCAAAACCCTGCTCGCTCCCCATATCGCGCGCAGTGTTGAACAACTGAAAGGAGGTGGTCTGATGTCTCATTGTCACATGCCGAACGCGGCTGAATGGGTGAGCGCGGCCTCCGAGGGAGTCCCCGCCTGACGGCATCGGCCGCTTCGGTCGGACAATGGAAGGGCCGTCCCGGAAGGGGCGGCCCTTCGACGTTTCAGGCCTTGCGCAGCAGAAGGAAGGCGCTGAGGCCGGCCGCCGCCGCGACCGCCGCGCAGGTGAGGACGGTGACGTAGAAGCCGGCGACCAGCGCCGCCCCCTTGCCGGCCAAAGCCGCGCCGAGAAGCGCGGTGGCGACGAGGCCGCCGGTCCGCGCCACCGCGCTGTTGAGGCCCGAGGCGGTGCCGGTGTGGCGGGCGTCCACGCAGGCCAGCACGGCGGTGGTGAGCGGCGCCACCGCGACCGCCATGCCGAGCGAGAGCACCGCCACCATCGGGAAGACCGTCGTCCAATAGGGGCCGCCGCCGAGGCGAAGGCCGAGCAGGAAGCCGCCGGCGACGATCAGCGGCCCCGCGGTGAGCGGCAGGCGCGGCCCGAGGCGGGCGGCGATCCGGCCCATCAGCGGGGAGACGAGCGCGATCAGCAGCGGCAGCGGCAGCAGCGCCGCCCCTGCCGCGACGGCGCTGTAGCCTTCCGCCTCGATCAGAGTGAAGGGAAGCAGCACCATCACCGCCCCGAACGCGCCGTAGAGGAGGAAGGTGAGCAAGGTGAGGCCGACGAACTCGGCCGATCCGAACAGGGTGAGCGGGACCATCGCCGTCTCGCCGCGCTTCTTCTCGGCGAGGACGAAGACCAGCATCAGGCCCATGCCCGCCGCCAGTCCCGCGCCGGCCGCCGGCGAGAGCGCGCGCGCGGCGGACGCGTCGGTCAGGGCCCAGGTCAGCGCCCCTAGCCCGAGCGTCGCCAGCGCCGCCCCGGCCCAGTCCGGCGGCGGCCGCTCCGCCTGCCCGCTTTCGGGGACGACCCGCCAGGCGAGGGCGATGGCCGCCGCGGCGATGGGGAGGTTGATGAGGAAGATCGCCGGCCAGCCCACGCCGTCGACGAGCCAGCCGCCGAGCAGGGGCGCGCCGGCCGCCGCCATCGCCCCTGAGGCCGCCCAGATGCCGACCGCCCGCCCGCGCCCTTCCCCCGCGAAGGCGTCGCTCAATATCGCAAGGCTGCTCGGCAGCAGCATCGCCGCTCCGAGGCCCTGGAGCACCCGGCCGGCGAGGAACAGGGCGAGGCTCGGCGCCAGCGCGCACAGCAGCGAAGCGGCGGAGAACAGAGCGATCCCCGCCATGAGCAGCCGGCGCCGTCCGTAGAGGTCGCCGGCCGCGCCGCCGGTCAGGAGCAGCGCGCTCAGCGGCAGGAGGAAGGCGTTGACCACCCACTGCACCTCCGCCGCGCCGGCGCCGAAGCTGCGGCCGATGGCGGGAAGGGCGACGTTGAGCACCGAGCCGTCGATGAACGACAGGCTGGACGCGAGGATGGTGGTGGCGAGGACCAGGCGCGGATGGCGCGGCCCGTTCTCCGCGGACGGAGCGGCGCTGGGCGGGGCGGTATCGCAGCCGGGGGCGAGGGTGGCGTTCAGCCGCGTCTCCTGACGACGGCCAGGCTAGCCTGCCGGGCGGCGGCGCGCAAATGGCGATCAGGCCGAGGCGCCCTCCGCCTCCAGCGCGGCCAGCACCATCGCCTCCCAGACTGCGGGATCGCCGGCCGCCGCCATGGTGGGATCGGGCTCGCGCAGCGTGCGCAGGATCGAGCGGGCGTCCTCCGCATAGTCGCGCCAGGTCGCGTCGACCCGGTCGCCCGCCGACCGCTCGTCGCCCTCGGCGTTGATGCTGGCGACCCGGCCGGCGATGACTCGGGCGATCCGCTCGACGACGGACGTGTTCGATACGGGCATTGGCGCCTCCCTTTCGTTTCGAGAGGATAACGGAGCGGGAGGCTTACGGTTTCGCCGGATTGAGCGGAAGCGGGAAGTGGCGCATCATCGACGCGCGATTCAGGGGGGAGGACCGGCGCATGAATCCCAGCGAGAGGTGCATCAAGACCATCCAGCAGTTCGAAGGCTGCGCCAAGAAGCGCTCCGACGGCAGCTTCGAGGCCTATCCCGATCCGGGCACCGGCGGAGACCCCTGGACGATCGGCTGGGGAAGCACCGGCGCCGACATCAAGAAGGGCATGGTGTGGACCCAGCAGCAGTGCGACGAGCGGTTCGGCGAGCATGTCGCCCAGTTCGCCGCGAGCGTCGCCAAGGCGCTCGGCGGCGCGCCCACCACCCAGCCGCAATTCGACGCGATGGTCAGCTTCGCCTACAATGTCGGGGTCGGCAATCTCCAGAGCAGCACCTTGCTGAAGAAGCACAAGGCGGGCGACTATGCCGGGGCGGCGCTGGAGTTCGCCAAGTGGAACAAGGCGGCCGGCAAGGTCCTCCCGGGCCTCACCCGGCGCCGGGCGGCGGAGGCGGCGCTCTATTCGAGCTGAGCGCCGCCCCGCGCCGGCTCACAGCACCTCGAACAGCCCGGCGGCGCCCATTCCGCCGCCGACGCACATCGTCACAACCACCCATTGCACGCCGCGCCTCTTGCCCTCGATCAGGGCGTGGCCGGTCATTCGGGCCCCCGACATGCCATAGGGATGGCCGATCGAGATCGAGCCGCCGTTGACGTTGAGCCGGTCGTCCGGGATGCCGAGCTGGTCCTGGCAGTAGAGGACCTGCACCGCGAAGGCCTCGTTCAGCTCCCACAGGCCGATGTCGTCGACGGTGAGGCCGAAGCGCTTCAGCAGCTTGGGCACGGCGAAGACCGGGCCGATCCCCATCTCGTCCGGCTCGGTCCCGGCCACGGCCATGCCGACGTAGCGGCCGAGCGGCGTCAGCCCGCGCTCGGCGGCGAGGCCGGCCTCCATCAGCACGCAGGCCGAGGCGCCGTCGGAAAGCTGCGAGGCGTTGCCGGCGGTGATCGCCGCCTCGGGCCCCATCACCGGCTGCAGCCTCGCGAGGTCCTCGTAGGTGGTCGAGGGCCGGTTGCCCTCGTCCTTGGCGATCGTCACCTCCCGCATCGAGGTCTCGCCCGTCTCCTTGTCCTTGACCATCATCTTGACGGTCGCGGGGACGATCTCGTCGTCGAACTTCCCTTCCGCCTGGGCCTTGGCGGTGAGCTGCTGGGAGCGCAGGGCATAACGGTCCTGCCGCTCTCGGCTGACGGTGTAGCGCTTGCCGACCACCTCGGCGGTCTGCAGCATCGGCATGTAGACTCCGTTGTGCATGGAGAGGAGCTCGGGATCGGGACCGACGCGCATCTCCGCGGTCTGGACCAGCGAGATGCTCTCGACGCCGCCGGCGACGCAGATCGGCATCCGGTCCACGATGATCTGCTTGGCGGCGGTCGCGATCGCCATCAGCCCCGAGGCGCATTGCCGGTCGACCGACATGCCCGCGACGGTGACCGGAAGGCCCGAGCGCAGCGCCGCGGTGCGGCCGATCGTCGTCTGCACCCCCTGCTGGAGGGCGGCGCCGACGACCACGTCGTCCACTTCCGCGGGGTCGATCTTCGCCCGCTCGACCGCCGCCTTGATCGCGAAGCTGGCGAGGGTGGGGGAGGGGGTGGCGTTGAACGCGCCGCGATAGGCCTTGCCGATGGCGGTGCGCGCGGTGGAGACGATGACGGCTTCGCGGGTGGGCATGATGCTTCTTTCAGGATGAGGATGGCCTTCCCTAGCGCGGCCTGGCGCGAGGGGGAAGGCGGGGGCGTGGACGCGCGCTCCGCCATCTGTTATAACGTTTGTATGAACACGCCTCTGAAGATCAAGAAGTTCGGCAATTCCGCGGGAGTCATCCTCCCCAAGGAGCTGCTTGCCCGGTTGCGCGTCGCACCCGGCGACACCGTCTTCGTCACGGAGGCGCCCGACGGGTTGCGGATTACCGCGAGCGATCCCGATTTCGCCGAGAAGATGGCCCTGGCCGAGGAGATCATGCGCGAGGACCGCGATATCCTCCGCGTTCTCGCTCAGTGACCGCATGACCACGCAGGCGCGGCAGGAGCCGGTCTGGATCGAGCGCGACGTTGCGCTCGCCATCCACGACCGTCAGCTCGCCGAGCACGGCGGAGGCGTCGGCGTGCGCGACGAGAACGCCTTCGGATCCGCCTTGGCGCGACCGATCAACAAGTGGAGCTATGAGGACGAACTCGTATCCCTCGCGGCCGCTTATGCCTTCGGCGTCGCGCGCAACCATGCTTTCGTCGATGGCAACAAGCGCACGGCCTGGGTGCTCGCGCGTCTTCTCCTCGCCCTCAACGGCGTCAAGCTTCGCTTCACGGGGTCGGAGGCGATCGAGATCATGCTCGCCCTCGCCGCCGGGGAGCTCAGCGAGGAGGAGATGGCGGAGTGGTTCCGGCGGCACCAGGGCTGATCAGACGAAGATCATCCCGATCCAGTCGGCCACCAGGGCCGGCTTGTCCTCGCCTTCGATCTCGACCGTCACGCCGTGGACGAACTGGTGGCGGCCCGGCCCCTTCTCGTCGAACGCGGCGAGGGTGAAGCGTCCGCGGACACGCTGGTCGGCGCGCACCGGGGCGAGGAATCGGACCCGCTCGAAACCGTAATTGACGCCCATCTTCGTCGCCTCGGGACGGAGCATCACGTCGGCGGCCATTCGGCTGAGCAGCGACAGGGTGAGGAAGCCGTGGGCGACGGTGCCGCCGAACGGAGTCCTCGCCGCCGCCTCCGGATCGACATGGATGAACTGATTATCCTCGGTGACCTCGGCGAACGCGTCGATCCGCGCCTGGTCGATCAGGATCCAGTCGGAGACTCCGATCTCCTGACCGAGGCGGGCGCGTATATCGTCGAGGCTGGCGATGGGCATCGACCGGGTCTAGAGCGCCCGTCCTATGAGACTCAAGCCCGTTGAAGCCGCCGAGGCGTCCGACGCTACGGCATCCGCGCGCGCCGAAATCCGCCGCCTCCACCGCGCGAGCGAGCCCGAGGTGCTGAAGCCCCTCCTTGCCGACGCCGCGCTCGATCCCGATTCGCGGCGGCGGGTGGAAGGCCGCGCGCTCGGCATGCTCGCCGACCTCAGGGCCGCGCAATCGTCGGGCTGGGTCAACCAGTTCCTGCAGGAATATCGCCTCAACACCTCCGAAGGAATCGCCCTCCTTTCCCTGGCGGAAGCCTTCCTGCGCGTGCCCGACCCGGAAACGGCCGACCAGCTCATCGCCGACAAGCTCGGCAATGCCGACTGGCGCGCCCACAAGGGCAAGTCCCATTCGAGCCTGGTCAACTCCGCCACCTGGGGCCTGGTGATCGGCCGGGCGCTGGTCAGCGACAGCGAGCAGGCGAGCGCGCTCAAGCGGCTCGTCGCGCGGGTCGGCGAGCCGTTCGTCCGCCAGGCGGTGGGCGCGGCGATGCGGCTGATGGGCGAGATCTTCGTCATGGGCCGGACCATCGACGAGGCGATCAAGCGGATGGAGCGGCGCGAGAATGCCGGCTTCACCGCCAGCTTCGACATGCTCGGCGAGGCGGCCCGCACCTTCCCCGACGCGGAGCGCTATTTCCGAAGCTACGAGGAGGCGATCCGCGCCGTCGGCAAGGTGGCGAAGCGCGGCCACTCCATCTCGGTCAAGCTCTCCGCCCTCCACCCGCGCTACGAGGTGGCGCAATATGAACGCTGCGTGCCCTCCCTGGTCGAGCAGGTCGAGGCCCTGGCCCTGCTCGCCCGCAAGACCGGCATCGGCTTCACCATCGACGCGGAGGAGAGCGAGCGGCTGGAGATGAGCCTCGACATCATCGAGACGGTGGCGGGACTGCCGTCGCTCGAGGGATGGGACGGGCTCGGCATGGCCGTCCAGGCCTATGGCAAGAGGTGCCGGCCGACCATCGCCTGGGCCGACGCAATCGGCGCCGCCACCGGCCGGCGCATCGCCGTCCGCCTCGTCAAGGGCGCCTATTGGGACAGCGAGGTCAAGCGGACCCAGGAGCAGGGGCTGCCCGATTACCCGCTCTTCACCCGCAAGGCGGCGACCGACGTCTCCTATCTGGCCTGCGCGCGCGACATGCTGGCGGCGAGGAACATCTATCCCGCCTTCGCCACCCACAATGCGCTCACCGTCGCCACCCTGCTCGAATGGGCAGGGCCGAGCCGCGACTTCGAGTTCCAGCGCCTCCACGGCATGGGGGAGGGGCTCTACGAGACGCTGGTGCGCGAGCAGGGCTACCAGACCCGCATCTATGCGCCGGTCGGGGGCCACCGCGACCTCCTCGCCTATCTCGTGCGCCGGCTGCTCGAGAACGGCGCCAATTCGAGCTTCGTCCACCAGCTCGCGGACGAGCGGCTGACCGATTCCGACATCCTCGCCGACCCGGTGGCGAAGATCGCGGCGGTGGGCGGCTCGCGCCACTCGGCCATTCCCCTGCCCAAGGACCTGTTCGAGCCGGTACGGGGGAACAGCCAGGGCCTCGACCTGGCCGACCGGGTGGAGCTGGAGCGGGTGGCGCGCGCCGTGGCGAGCGCTCCCCTCCCGCTCGCGGGAGCGGCCGGGGGCGGGCAGGCGGAGACCGCGCGCGCCCACCCCCCGGCCCCCTCCCGCGCGCGGGAGGGGGAGAAGCCCGCGGTCACTTCCACCGGCGAGGGTGCCGACCGGTGCAAGGCCGAAGCCCGCGCGATGGTCTCGCGCGCGCTCGCCGCCTTCCCCGCCTGGGCGTCGCGGCCGGTCGAGCATCGCGCCCGCTGCCTCGAGCGCCTCGCCGATTTGCTCGAGCAGGAGCGCGACGCGCTGATGCGGATCTGCGTCCAGGAAGCGCGCAAGACCATCCCCGACGCCCTCGCCGAAGTGCGCGAGGCGGTCGACTTCTGCCGCTATTACGCCAACCAGGCCCGTGCCGGGCTGCAGCCCGTCGAGCTACCCGGGCCGACCGGCGAGCGCAACGTCTTGAGGATGGAGGGCCGCGGCGTCTGGGTCTGCATCGCGCCCTGGAACTTCCCGCTCGCCATCTTCCTCGGCCAGGTCGCCGCCGCCCTGGTGACCGGCAACGCGGTGGTCGCCAAGCCGGCCCCGCAGACCCCCGAGATCGCCGCCTACGCCGTCGGCCTCGCCCACGGCGCGGGCATTCCGGAGGACGCGCTCGTCCTCGCGCCGGGCGGTCCGGACATGGGCGGGGCCCTCGTCGAGGACGGCCGCATCGCCGGCATCGCCTTCACCGGGTCCACCGCCACCGCCAAGCGCATCGCCCGCGAGCTGCTGAGCGACGACGAGCGGCCGATCATCCCCTTCATCGCGGAGACCGGCGGCATCAACGCGATGATCGTCGATTCCACCGCCCTGCCGGAGCAGGTGGTGATGGACGTCGTCACCTCCGCCTTCCGCTCCGCCGGCCAGCGCTGCTCGGCGCTGCGCCTTCTCCTCCTCCAGGAAGAGATAGCGGAGCGCACGCTGGAGATGCTCGCGGGAGCGATGGACACGCTCGTCGTCGGCGACCCGGCCGACCCCGCCACCGACGTCGGCCCGGTGATCGACGAGGGCGCCTACGACCGGCTGATGCGGCACCGCGAGGAGACGCGGGCCCGCTGGATCAAGACGGTGGAGGCGCCGGCCGGGGGCCTGTTCGTCCCGCCCACCCTGATCGGCATCGACCGGGTCGAGGACCTCGGGAAGGAATGGTTCGGCCCGCTCCTCCACGTCGCCACCTGGAAGGCGGGCCGGCTCGCCGAGACGGTGGAGCGGGTCAATCGCTCGGGCTTCGGCCTCACCATGGGCCTCCACAGCCGAATCGCCCGCGCCGCCGAGACGGTCGAGGAGGTGGCGACGGTCGGCAATCTCTACGTCAACCGCTCGATGATCGGCGCCATCGTCGGCTCGCAGCCGTTCGGCGGCGAGGGCCTCTCCGGAACCGGCCCCAAGGCGGGCGGCCCCCATTACCTCCCCCGCTTCTGCGCCGAGCGGGTCACCAGCACCGACACGACGAGCGCCGGCGGCAACGCGACCTTGCTCAGCCTGGAGGATGTGGGGCTGTAGCGTCGGTGGAGGCTGAAGGCTTAAATCCGAGGGCCCAACCGGGCACAACATCAAAGACTGCGCGGGAAGGCGAGTACAGAACCGCCGAGCCGAGGCTGGACTGTTCATGTGCCGCGGCTGTCGAGAGATTGGACAAGCTCTCGCGGGCTTGCCTTACATTTTGAACAACCGACTCGCGGCCCTGCGCTACGACAAAGTAAGTGATCCCTGCGGCGATGAAGCCGAATATTATAGGAGTTCCTAAGGTCGATATTAGCTCCTCAAGAATATCTGAACTGCCACTGTTATGGCCGAAGTTCGTGCAGGCATAGAGAAGGGTTAAGGCAGCAACGGCAATCCCGACCCCAAACGGTAGGTTTTCAGACGCCGGTGGAGGATCTCTCATTTCACCTGCTGCAGCCCGCCTGTCCTGCAGTAAAGAAGATAAGAAAACTTTTGCATTCTCGACAAATTTAGCATTCCAATTCCCCAAATCCATCCACAGATTCGGTATCTCCTCCAGCACTATCCGAATATCATCTATGCCGAAATCAGCGGATTCTTCGAGCCGCCGAGCCAGGCTCCTTGCCGCGTTGATCGCTGTGGAGTCACTGGAATTTGCACCGTAGGACACATCGAATGTATTGCTGTAGTAATAAAGAGCAGACATTCGATCTGCCTCCGCTTTGATAAGCGGATGTGCACCGAAAGCAATTTCCTTTATCTCTTGCAGCAATTCCGAAAACACTTTTTCTACGAAGTCAGTCTGAAGGATAAAAGCGGGATCGCCTGGAGCCTTCGTCAGGAGATTTCTGTCGAGCCGAATGGACCACTTGAGGTGGTACGCTGCCCCCTCAAGATCGCGTAGCGCGCAGAAGGCCCGTGCAAGCTCGTAATGCAGTCCGGCTGTCTCGTGTAAGGTCAAGCCTTTGCGGGCATATGCTGCTGCTTCAGTGTATTTGCCTTGGCAGTTTGCCGCGTAAGCCGCATAGAGCTGCCCATTCGCAGACTCTTCCGGAAAGTCATGTGCCGCGTAACGTGATGAAGCCAGGAATGCTGACTCGGCCGCGCTGAGGTCAATTACGTCCGGCGAATTATTTAAAGAGTCTCCAAGGAGCACGACTCCACGCAGAAAGTGAAAACGGTGCTCGGTATTTTCACCTAACTCGCTACCGTAACCGTTAATTGCCTTATCGACGGCATCGAGGGCTTCCGCAAAGTGGCCACGCCTAAGTCGGTCGCGCGCCCTGCTGAACTGCTCGTAAGCCCAAGTCAGCGAAGGGTTTTCAATCAGGTTTTCAATTTTTTCCAGATGATCGTTGGTTCGACCCAGTTCGGCGGCAACGCGTGCAAATCCCCACTCGAGGACGGAACCTACGCGAGAGAACCCGTCTTCCGTAGCCTTCTTAAGGTCACTGATCGACCATACTATTTCGTGAGTCGCTTCACGGTGAGCCTCCTCAAGACGCTCGAGCTGTCTGATCTGCGCCCCGGAAGCTTCATTCGTGGTGGTAATCATCGACTTCACCGGTGCACTGACCCACGTAGCGAGTTCGCGATTAAGCTCCCGCTGTTGAAGGAAGTCCGTGTACGTCATGCTGCTATCGCTCGATCGATAGTATGCCGTTGGCGAACCGAGCCACTGAGCCATTTGCTCTCCCCCTCGCACGAGGATGTTATTGGGGTTCCGGGATGTCAACGGTGAAGCGTGTGACCGCTCCGGCTTCGGCCTCACCATGGGCCTCCACAGCCGGATCGCCCGCGCCGCCGAGACGGTCGAGGAGGTGGCGACGGTCGGCAATCTCTACGTCAACCGCTCGATGATCGGCGCCATCGTCGGCTCGCAGCCGTTCGGCGGCGAGGGCCTCTCCGGAACCGGCCCCAAGGCCGGCGGCCCGCATTATCTGCCGCGCTTCTGCGCCGAGCGGGTCACCAGCACGGACACGACCAGCGCCGGCGGCAACGCGACCTTGCTCTCCCTGGAGGACGTCGGGCTGTAATTTCCCCGAGTCGCACCCCCGGTCCACGATCGATCCGGGGCATCTTGCCCCCCTCTCCCCGGCGGGAGAGGGGCTTCGACAAATACGGGGACGCTAGCCCTAGAGCGATGAGGGACCGGATTGAATGGCCGGCACCGTTCGCCCTGAGCCTGTCGAAGGGCTTTCCTTCCCCTTGCGCAAAGCAGAAGGGAAAGGCTTCGACAGGCTCAGCCCGAACGGAGGTGGGTAACGCTCATCGCCGGCCGCTCTAGAACCGCTTCGACACGCCGGCGTAGAGCTGCACGTCCGGTGCCGCTTCGTTGAGGCCGATGTTCGCGCCGACGTCCAGCTGCAGGTCGTCCTTCGCCATCCACCCGGCGGAGAGCCCCGCCAGAAGCTCGGTCGAGCGGCCCGACGGGTCCTCGTCCCGAACCGCGCTGAGCTCGGCCGTCGCCGACAGCGTCTCGCTCAACTCCGCCGACAGGCCGGCGACGCCGCCATAAGCGAGGTGGCGGCCGTGGCGGTCCTCGTCCGCGGCGGCTTCGACCTGCCCCGTGAGGCCGAGCTGCAGCCCGTGCGGAAGCTCGTAGCTCACCGGGACGAGCAGCCCCGCGCTCCAGTCGCCTGCGCCGATCGCGCCGTTCCCGGTCGGCAGCGTCGCATAGGGCATGAGCGCCGCCGAGAAGCCCTTGCCGTCCGGATGGGCGAGGTTGGCGCGGAGGGCGAGGGTCACGTCTCCGATGCCGTCCATGCGCGAGCGGCCTGCCGCATTCCGCTCCTTCACCCGTCCGTAGGCCGTCCAGCCGAGCTGCGCCTCGATCCGGTCGGAGAGGCCGAGGCGGACGAGGATCTCGCCGAGCTGCAGCGTGTCGGTGCGCGCCCCGCCGTCCCGCTCCAGCGTCCAGTCGGCGAGCCCCAGCTCGACCGCGGCATGGCCCGCGTCGATCGTGCAGGGCGGCGTGCCCAGCCCCGGACGGTCCGGGCAGAAGTCGCGGAGACCCTGCGCTCCGGCGGGGGCGGCGGCGGCGAGGAAGAGGGCGGCGAGCCGTGCGAAGCTGATCATGCCGCCCTATTAGCGGCCCGCCGCCCTTGCCGCGAGCGCCCGACTCGGCGAAGGATGGCGTCATGACCGATCTCGACGCCTTCATCGCCGGCCTGCCCAAGGCCGAGCTCCATATCCATATCGAGGGCAGCCTCGAGCCGGAGCTGATGTTCGAGCTGGCGAGGCGCAACCGGGTGGCGATCCCCTTCGCGAGCGTCGAGGAGGTGCGGGCCGCCTACAGCTTCTCGAACCTCCAGGACTTCCTCGACATCTACTATCAGGGCGCCAACGTCCTGCTCCACGAGGAGGATTTCCGCGACCTCGCCGTCGCCTATTTCGACCGGGCGGCGGCCGACGCCGTGACCCACGCCGAGATATTCTTCGACCCGCAGACCCACACCGACCGCGGCGTCGCCTTCGACACGGTGGTGCGCGGCCTTCTCGCCGGGATGGACGAGGCGCGCGAGAGGCACGGCCTGACTTCCAAGCTGATCCTCTGCTTCCTCCGCCACCTCGACGAAGACGCGGCCTTCGCGACGCTTCGCAAGGCCGAGCCGTGGCTGGAACGGATCGAGGCGGTGGGCCTGGACAGCTCGGAAGTGGGCCATCCCCCTTCCAAGTTCGCCCGGGTGTTCGCCGCCGCCGCCGAGCGGGGCCTGAAACGGGTCGCCCATGCCGGCGAGGAGGGGCCGCCCGAATATGTGCGGGAGGCGCTGGACATCCTCAGGGTCGACCGGCTCGACCACGGCAATCGCTCGCTGGAGGACCCGGCGCTTGTCGACCGGCTGGCGCGCGAGGGGATGACCCTCACCGTCTGCCCGCTCTCCAACCTCAAGCTGTGCGGAGTGAAGGACATGGCCGAGCATCCGCTCGACCGGATGCTCGCCCTTGGGCTTCGGGCGACGGTGAACTCCGACGACCCGGCCTATTTCGGCGGCTATGTGAACGACAATTACCGGGCGGTGGCGGCGGCCCGGCGGCTGAGCCGCGACCAGCTCGCGACCCTGGCCCGCAACAGCTTCCTGGGGTCGTTCCTGGGAGAGTCGGAGAAAGCGGCGCGGATCGCCCGGCTGGACGCCTATCTCGCCTAGAGCAAGGAAGCCCTTTGACAGGCTCAGGGCGAACGGTGCGGGCGTCAATCCGATCCCTCGTCGCTCTAAGTCCCCTCCCTGCGTGCAGGGGAGAGGCTAGGGGTGGGTGCGTCTCCGGAAGAGGTTTCGCGCTTCATTGACGGACCCACCCCCGGCCCCTCCCTGCACGCAGGGAGGGGGGTCAGCCCGGGGCCGGCTTGTCCGGCTGCTCCGGCCGATCCGCTCCCTCGTCCTCTTGCGCCACCAGCCTGACCGGCGGGTAGGGCATGATCAGGCTTCCGTCGGGCGCCGCCGTGAAGGTCGTCTGGCTGGGATAGGCGAGCTGGACGTCCTCGCGGTTGAAGCGGTCGAGGATGGCGATGCAGACCGCGCTTCGGGTGCGGTAGACCTCCTCATAGTCGGTCGAATGGACGTCGAACTGCAGCTCGAAGTCGAGCGTCGAGGCGCCGAAGCCGGTCATCCCCGCCCGCACCAGCGACGCCTTGGGCTGCGCCTCGACGATCTCCTTCAGCATCGCCGGCAGGCGCGCGCACACGTCCGACGGAGTCTGGCAGACGAGGCCGAGCGGCAGCACGATCCGGCGATGCTCGAGATGCGCGAAATTGTGGATCTGTTGCTCGAGCAGCTTCGCGTTGGCGACGACGATCTGCTCGCCCGAGAGGGAGCGGATCCGGGTCGTCTTGAGGCCGATATTCTCGACGGTGCCGTTGACCTCGCCGAAGCGTATGCCCTCGCCGCGCCGGAAGGGCTTGTCGAACAGGATCGACAGCGCGGCGAACAGGTCGGAGAATATGCCTTGCGCGGCGAGGCCGATGGCGATGCCGCCGATGCCGAGGCCGGCGACGAGGCCGGTGACGTTGACGCCGAGATTGTCGAGGATGAGGATGATCGCGATCGCGAACAAGGCGATGGTGACGAGCAGCCGGATGATCCCGACCGCCGAGCTCAGGGTGCTGTGCTCGTCGCTGGCGCCGACGCGGTGCTCGACATAGCCGAGCACCAGCTCGCGCGCCCAGATCGCCGCCTGGATGGCGAAGGCGATGACGAAGGCGGCGTGGATGACGCTCATCAGCGTCGGCGGGGTGAAGGCGTGCTCCGCGACAAGCTCGGCCGCGGCCGCGATCATGAAGTAGAGCTTCGTCCTCGAAAGGACGCGGGCGAAGATCACCGGCCAGTGCGGGTCGCCGCCCCAGCGCGAGATCAGCCGGCAGCCGAGCGTGCGTATCGCCAGCATGGCGAGGACGAGGAGGACCCCGAGCGCGGCGGCGATGAGGATGCCGACGAGATTGCCGCTCACCCACTGGGCGGCTTCCGCCGCGAGGCGCTGGCTCTTTTCGGTGACGTTCGTCGCGACACCGGCAGTGTGGACGTTCATCAGGCCGCTTCCGCCTTCACCTTCGCTTCCGCCTCGGCCGCCATCTCCGCCTCCGCCTGCTTCTTCGATTTGGCGCCGGCTTGTGCCCGAAGCCGGGCCTTCTCGTCCACCCTCGCGGTCTCCTGCGGCAGGGCGTCGAGGAACTCGATCAGGCCCCGCTCGGCCGCGGACAAATATTTGGACGGACGCGGCAGACGGCGATCCCCGATCGCGCCGGAATCCTTCGCCGCCTCGATCAGCGCCGGGTGGACGTAGGATTTGCGGCTGATCGCGGGCGTGTTGCCGAGCGCCTCGGCGACCGGCTCGATGACGCTCTTCAATTTGACGCTGCCATGCTTGCGCAGGCGCTTCTCCATCTCCTCGAAGGCGATCACGCTCGCCCCCCAGGTGCGGAAGTCCTTGGCGGTGAACTCCTCTCCCATCGCCTCCTTGATGTAGGCGTTGACGTCACCGGAGGTGACCGGGCAGACGCCGCCCTCCTCGCTCACATATTCGAACAGATTCTGTCCCGGCAGGTCCTGCGTCCGCCGGGCGATCCGGACGAGGTTGCGGTCGGTGATGGTGACGGTGCGCTTGACGCCGTGCTTGCCGGCATAGCTGATCTTCAGCCGCCCGCGCTCCACCCTGGCATGCCGGTTCCTCAGCGTCGTCGCGCCGAAGCTCTTGTTCTCCTTGGCATATTCCTCGTTCCCTATCCGCATCCGGGTTTCGTCGATCAGCCTGACGACGGCGGCGAGCACCGTCTCCATCGCCGTCGCCTTGCCCTTGAGGTCTTCCTCCACCCGCTTCCTGAGCTTGGGCAGGGCCCGCCCGAAGGCGGCCAGCCGCTCATATTTGCGCGCCTCCTGCTGGGCGCGGAAATCCGGGTGGTAGCGATATTGCTTGCGTCCCTTGGCATCGAAGCCGACCGCCTGGATATGGCCGTTGGGGAAGGGGCAGAACCAGCAGCGCTCATAGGCCGGCGGCATGCCGACGCCGTTCAGCCGGTCGATCTCCTCGCGATCGGTGATGCGTCCGCCGCCGGCGTCGAAATAGAGCCAGTAGCGCCCCTGCCGCTTGCGGCTGATGCCCGGGACGCTGTCGTCGACATATCTCAGCCTTGTCATGCGGACGCATAAGCGCCCGCGCCGCGGCTTCGTTCCTCAGGCGGCCGGCGCCGCAGCCCGGGGCCGCACCGGGGGCGCCCTCTTCCTCGCCGGGTAGCGGCGGGCAACGAACCCGTCGAAGCCGATCTGCACCGCGATCAGCATCCAGACGAACGGCTGGAAGGCGATTCCGACGAACAGGGATCCCACCAGGTAAATGATCTGCGCCGCCTGAAGGGCGGTGGCGAGCGGCGCGATCCATTCCTGCTCCTGCCCGGCGGAGCGCCGGAACCGCCGGCGCACGCTCTCCATCCTGAGGAGGCCGATGGCGTGGATGAGGAGGAACAGGAACAGCCCCGGAAAGCCCTGCTCGCCGAGCATCTCGAAATAGGAGCTGTGATAGGCGCGCGCCCTGTCCTCCTGGACTCGCCAGTCGACTTCCTGCGCCGCTCCCGGCTCGCCCGCCTTGGCGACTGTGTGCACCTGCAGGTTGTTCTGGCGATAGGCCTCGAAGCCGCCGCCGAGCGGATGCTGCCTCGCATAGCCCCAGGTCCACGCCCAGACGGCGAGCCGCGAGGCCGCCGAGGTATCGGCCTGGTAGTTCTGGATCGTTCCCATCCGGGTCGAGAAGCTCTGCGGGAGGAAGGGGATCGCGATGGCGACCGACGCGGCGATCAGCCCGGCGTAGACGAAGCGCCGCTTGACGTCGCGCAAGGTGAGGACGGCGAGCACGCCGATGCAGATGAGGCCTGTGCGCGCCTCCGTCCCCACCGGGATGAGCAGGCAGGCGAAGACGAGATTGTAGGCGAACAGCCTCACCCGCCAGTCGCGCGGGAAGATCGTGCCGAAGCGTGCAAGCCACAGGATGACGGGGATGAGGGCGATGGCCACGGTCGAGATGGTGCTGCCCTCGTAGAGCCCGCTGTTGCTCGTCACCATCAGGTTGAGCGCGCCGTAGCCGCCGCCCGACGCCGCCGTCTTGATCCCGCCGACGATGATGATCGCCGCCGCCGAAAGGGTCATGAAGAGCAGGTAGGCTTCCAGGCGCAGGCGCGTGCGCAGCGCCAGCGGCAGGAAGATCGCCCAGACCATCGCCTTCCAGACCCATTCCCATTTGTCGGGCGCGAATTGGGGAAAGTCGGCGTGGAGGGTGGTGAAGCCGGCCCAGAGCAGGAGGAGCAGCATCAGCCCCTGCCGCGGCGCGAAGGTCGCGCCCTTCCTGGCATCGGCGACGAGCCAGCCGCCGACGGCAAGCACGAAGACGATGGCGGAGAGCTGGATCGAGTTCAGCAGGAAATAGGAAAGATGCTGCGGCGCGACGATGTCGACATAGGCGTAGGCGAGCACGAACAGGAACGGCCGCCGGAAGCCGAGGCCGAGCAGGGCGATCAGGAAGCCGACGAAGGCGAGGTCACGCACCCGGCCCGGCCCTCCTGAAGCCGCGGGCCGGCTTCGCCGCCGGATCGGGCGCCGGCGCCTCGGGATCGTCGAGGTCGCGCCGCGACACCAGCCGCCATGCCGCGAGCAGCAGCAGGGCGTGGCTCAACCCCAGCGCGAAATTGTCGATCATCCGCGAGCCCTTTCGCTGCCTCTCGTCCTCCCCGTCCGCGGAGCGGATGGGGAGGGGGACCGGCTGCAAGCCGGTGGAGGGCCGTCGGCGCGGATAGCCCCTCCACCGTGCTCGCACGGTCCCCCTCCCCATCGCCTGCAGCGACAGGGAGGATTGTCGATGCTCCCTAGCTCCGCTCCAGTTGACGCGGCGTTAAGCCTCCTTCGCCATAGATGCGCGTCATGCGCATTCTCCACGTGCTCGACCACAGCCTGCCGCTGCACAGCGGCTATGCCTTCCGCACGCGGGCGATCGTCACCGCGCAGCAGGCGCGCGGGCTCGAGGTCCGCTGCCTCACCGGCGGCCGGCAGGGCGCCGCGGGCACGGACCCGGAGACGATCGACGGCATCGTCTTCCACCGCACGCCGCCGCCGCCGCCGGCGCCCTCGCCGCTGCGCGAGTGGCGGGAGATCAAGGCGCTGGAGGCGCGGCTCGAGCGCCTCGTCGACGAATGGCGGCCGGACCAGCTCCACGTCCACTCGCCGGTGCTGAACGCCCTCGCCGCGCTTCCCGTCGCCCGCCGCCGCGGCCTCCCGCTGCTCTACGAGATACGCGCCTTCTGGGAGGACGCCGCGGTCGGAAACGGCACCGGGCGAGAGGGCTCGCCCCGCTATCGCCTCACCCGCAGCCTGGAGACCTGGGCCGCCCGCCGGGCCGACGCCGTCGCCGTCATCTGCGAGGGCCTCCGCCGCGACCTCGTCGCCCGCGGCATCGCCGGCGAGAAGGTCCTCGTCGCTCCCAACGGCGTCGACATGAGCCTGTTCGGCAACCCGCCGGGCCGCGACCTCGATCTCGCCCGCCGCCTCGGCCTCGCCGGCGCGGACGTCGTCGGCTTCATCGGCTCCTTCTACGATTACGAAGGCCTCGACGATCTCATCGCCGCCATGCCCCTCCTCCTCGCCCGCCGTCCGAAGGCGCAGCTGGTGCTGGTCGGCGGCGGGCCGATGGAAGCGGCGCTCAAGGCCCAGGCCGAAGAATCCCCCGCGCGCGGGCGGATCCATTTCGCCGGAAGGGTCCCGCATCACGAGGTCGAACGCTATTACGGCGTGATCGACATCCTCGCTTATCCGCGCAAGGCGATGCGGCTGACCGAGCTCGTCACCCCGCTGAAGCCGCTGGAGGCGATGGCCCAGCGCAAGCTGGTCGTGGCGTCCAATGTCGGCGGTCACCGCGAGCTGATCGAGGACGGCGTCACCGGAACGCTCTTCACGGCCGGCGATCCCGCCGCCCTGGCCGAGGCGCTCGACAAGCTGTTCGCCAACCGGCCGCTCTGGGAGGGAAGGCGCGACGTCGCCCGCCGCTTCGTCGAGCGCGATCGTAACTGGTCGTCAAATATTTCCAGCTACATGCCGGCCTATCGAAGACTGACGGGCAAGGCAGGGTGATGGCAAAAAGCAAGCGTGGCAGCCGGCTCTGGTCGGCGCTCGATCCGGCGGTAGCCGCCCTCGCGGCGGCCTCGGCGGCCTTCCTCGTCTTCGCGATGCCGGAGCCGCTCTTCTCCGGCCTCGTCGTCAGGAGCGGGCTTCCCAACATCCTCGCCGCCGCGCAGCCGCCGCTCGGCGACACGGCACGGCTCGCCGTCGTCGCCGCCGCCGCGCTCTTCGTCTTCGCCTTCGTCTGGTCGCTGCTGCGCGCGCTCGGCTCGGCGCCCGCCGCCGCCGCCGCCGCCGCGGCCGACGCCGCCTCGGAAGCGGAGGACGAGAGCGACGCACAGCCGGGGCTTCTCCGGCTGCGCCGCGCCGACGCCCATCCCGACGCCCCGGCCCGCCGGCCGATCCTGGCAGGCCGGGAGCTGGGCGAGCCCCTCGACATCCTCGACCTCCCGCCGCCGGAGGCGCCCGCCGCCGAGCCGGCGCCCGCGCCGATCGTCGAAGTCGCGGACCGGCCGAGCCCCGTCGCCCCCTTCCTCGTCCCGCAGCAGCCGGCGGACGAAGAGCCCGTCGCCGATTCAGCACCGCCCGCCGCGCCTGCCGGGGAGGACGAGGCCGGCCCCGCGCCGAGCGACGCCGCCCCCGCCCCCGCCCCCGTGCCGTTGCCGGCCGAGGCGGCGGAGGCGCCCGAGCCCGCGGCCGACCTGTCGGGCCTGATGGAGCGGTTCGAATCCGGCCTCGGCCGCAAGCGCCAGGCGATCGTGCGCCATGCCGCGCCGGCGGCCGAGCCGGCGCGCGTCGCGCCGTCCGCCCCGGCGCCGGAAGAGGCGAGCGACCGTGTCGGCCATCGCCTGCGCAGCGCCATAGCCGAGCTGCAGAAGGTCGCCGGCCAGCCGGGCTGACCCTAGCCGTCCTCGACCGTCAGCGCTTCCAGCGCGAGCCGCGCCGTCCCCTCCTTGTGCTCCTCGGACGTCAACGCGATGTCGGCGAGGATGTGGCCGCGCAGCCTGAACTCGGCGGCGTTGAGCCCTCGCACCAGCGCCGCAGCAGCGGCCCCGGCCTCCGCTCCGCCCAGCCGGAAGGCGAGCTCGTGGCGGGCCCCGGCGAAGGTCACGCTAGCCCAGCTCCGGCTCCTCAGCTCCTCCAGCTGGAAATCGACCCGGAAGCCGGCAACCGCCTGCCGGATGGCCCGCAGCAGGGCGCCCGAGGCGTCCGGCCTCGCCCGGCTCATGGCCGCTCCTCGTCGCGGTCGTCCAGCCACGCGCGAAGCCGCTGCTGGATCCGCGGACCGAGCGACCGCCCGGCCCTCATATCGAAGACGAGCTTCGGATCGTTCACCGCATGCCGGCCCAGCCGGGAGGCCGGTATCCCGGTCCGTCTCAGATATTTGTTGATGCGCATGAGCAACTCACCCTCGATCGACACCGCCTCGTCCCTTCCGAATCACTGTTCCACTTATGTTCTCATCTTGCGGACAGTTTCCTATTTGTCTAGGGCGATTCCTATGATAGGGAAGGAATATGGAAACGCCACGAGAGGTGCTGGATCGCCTGATCCACGAGCGGGGGGACGATTATGTCGGCCTCTCGCGCATGCTCGGCCGCAACGCGGCCTACATTCAGCAATTCATCAAGCGGGGCACGCCCAAGCGCCTGGCTGAGGAGGACCGGCGGCGGCTCGCCCGCTATTTCGGAATCGACGAGCGTCTCCTCGGCGCGCCGGCGGCGCCTCCGCCGGAGCTTTCCGAGCTGATCGCGGTGCCGCGGCTCGAGGTCGGCGCGTCGGCCGGCGCGGGGAGCCTGGATTCGGACGCTCGGCCGCTCGGCCGCATGGCGTTCGATCCGCTCTGGCTGCGCCGCCTCGGGATCGGCGATCCTTCGCGCCTCTCGATGATCCGCGTCGAGGGCGATTCGATGACGGCGACCCTCTCGGACGGCGACGAGATACTCGTCGACGCGGGCGACGGCGCGGACCGCCTGCGCGACGGCATCTACGTGCTGCGCATCGAGGAGGCGCTGGTCGTGAAGAGGGTGGCGCTCTCGCCCGAGGGCGGCCGTATCTCGGTGCTCAGCGACAATCCGGCCTATCCGAGCTGGCCGGGCTGCGACCCCGCGGGCCTAAGCGTCATCGGCCGAGTCGTGTGGATGGGCCGCCAGCTTCGCTGAGGCCGGTCCTCAGCCGCGCCGGCGGTCGATCAGCCAGATCAGAAGGGCGAGCAATATCCCCGCCGCGGCGCCGGCCAGGAAGCCCGCGCTCGACTGGCCGACGATCGCCCCGCCGACCGTCCCGGCGATGATGCTCGCCGCGAGGATGAAGCCCCCCGCCTGGCTGTAGCGACGCCGCCGGTCCATGGTCGCGCCTTTGGCAGAGCCGGGCGCGCGGGGCAATCGCGAGGCGCGTTAACCCTGTCGCTTGGGCAGTTTCGAAACCTCCGCCTGCTAGCTCCGCGGGCACGGGGAAAGCCGATGCGCGGGGAGGGAATTTGCGCCACGACGTCCATATTGCGGGCCGGCAGGTGCTGGCCGACGCCGGCGAGCTGATCGAGCGTTTCGGCGAATATGCCGCCTCCGAGGCCGTGCGCCGCGCCGGCGAGAGCCGGGACGTCGGCAATCTCGTCCATTTCTGCCGCTGGCGGCAGGCGGCGCGAATGATCGCCCTGCTGCGCGACGACGAGGTGACCGGCGCTCTTCACTGACGGCGGCGGCCGGGGGACCCTCGCTTCCCGGCACCTTTGCGCGCCGCCGAACGCCCCGGCGCGATTTGGCTGGCGGGGGGAGGCGGCGCCCGCTAGTTTCCGCCGATGTTCCAAGTCGTTGCGGGGCGGCTTCTCGCGGCATCCTGTTCTGCCGCCGCCCTTCTCTGCTGGCCGGGCGTCGCGCTCGCGCAGCCGGAGCCTTCCCCGGCGCCGCCCGCGCCGGCGCCCATTCCCGTTCCCGACCTGCCGGATCCCGCCGCGCCGCTCGATCCGATGCCCGACATCGGCGTCGACTGGCCCGATCTCCAGCAGGAAGCGCCCGAGGCGATCGCCACCGCGCCCCGCGCCGGCCTCGCCGACACGGAGGCGGAGCGGGCCTATGCCGTCCAGATCACCGGCCTCGACCCCGAGACGGAGGCGGCGGTGCGGACCCAGTTCGACCAGCTCTCGACGCTCCAGGCCACGCGCAAGGACCCCGCCAACGCCGCCCAGATCGACCGCCGCGCGCGCGAGGATGCGGATCTGCTCGCCGAGCTTCTGCGCGGCCACGGCCATTACGACGCCACCGTCTACACCCGCGTCGAGGCGGCGCCGGACGGCGGCCGGGTGACGGTGACCCTCGAGGCGGAGCCGGGACCGCTCTACCGCTTCGCCGAGGTGCGCCTGCCGGGCCTCGACTCGGCCGGGGCGGACGCCGCAGCGCTGCGCGCCGCCTTCGCGGTCAAGCCCAACGACCCGGTCGACGCCAACCAGGTCCAGGCGGGCGAGGCGGCGCTTAGGGCGGAGCTGGGCCGGCGCGGCTACGCCTTCGCCGACGTCGGCGAGCTCGACGTCGCGGTCGACCACGAGACTCGCACCGCCGCACTCACCCTGCCCGTCACCCCCAATGGCGAGCGCCGCTTCGGGCGCATCCTCGTCGAGGGGAGGCCGCTGTTCAGCGCCGCCCATATCCAGACCATCGCCCGCTTCAGGCCGGGCCAGCGCTACGAGGCGGACAAGGTCGACGATCTGCGACGAGCGCTGGTCGCCACCGGGCTCGTCTCCACCGTCGCCGTCCGGGCGGTGCCGACCGGAGATCCGAAGAGCGTCGACATCGCCGTGGCGCTCGAACCGGCGCCGATGCGCACAATCGCCGGCCAGGCGGGCTACGGCACCGGCGAGGGCATCAGGATCGAGGCGAGCTGGCAGCATCGCAACCTCGTCTCGCCGGAAGGAGCGGTCACCGTCCGCGGCGTCGCCGGCACCCAGGAGCAGCTGCTCGGCGGCACGCTGCGCATGAACAACTTCCGCCGCCGCGACCAGGTGCTCACCGCCCAGGCCGTCGCCAGTCACGAGAACCGCCCGGGCTACGACGCCCGCTCCTTCAACCTCGCGGCCGGCATCGAGCGGCAGACGAACATCATCTGGCAGAAGCGCTGGACCTGGTCGCTTGGCGGGGAGCTTATCGCCACCGACGAGCGCGACGTCGATCTCGCCAGCGGCACCACCCGCCGCCGCACCTTCCTCATCGGCGCGCTGCCCGCCACCCTGTCCTACGACGGCTCGGACGACCTGCTCGATCCCACCCGCGGCTATCGCCTGTCCGCGCGATTCTCGCCGGAGCTGTCGCTCCACGCCGGCGCCTTCGGCTATTCGCGCGTCCAATTCGACGGCAGCTTCTATCATCCGGTCTCGCCGAAAGTGGTCCTCGCCGGCCGAACCCGGCTCGCCACCATCGTCGGCGCGAGCCGCGACCAGATCGCGCCTTCGCGGCGCTTCTATGCCGGCGGCGGCGGCTCGGTGCGCGGCTACGGCTACCAGCGGCTGGGGCCCCGCGACCCGGTGTTCAACGATCCGATCGGCGGCCGCAGCCTCGCCGAGTTCGCGATCGAAGCGCGAGTCCGGCTCGGGAATTGGGGGATCGTGCCGTTCCTCGACGCGGGCAACATCTACACCTCGCCGCTGCCCCGCCTCGGCACCTTGCGCGCCGGCGCCGGCATCGGCGTGCGCTACCACACACGCTTCGGGCCGATCCGGGTCGACGTCGGCACGCCGCTCAACCCGCAGGCGGGCGACAGCCGCATCGCCGTCTACGTCTCGCTCGGCCAGGCCTTCTAGTGGCCGAGCAGGAAGACCCGCTCGAAGAGGCGCCGCCCGGGGCGAGGAGGCGCCGCTTCCGGCTGCTGTCGCGGCTCGCCAAGCTGGTCGTCGGCCTCGCCCTCGGCCTCAGCCTGCTCCTCGCCGCCGGCGCGGCGCTGCTCGACACCGGGCCCGGCCATCGCTTCCTCGCCGATCGCATCGCCCGCATGGCGCCCCATTCGGGCCTGCGGATCCGCATCGGCCGGATCGAAGGCTCGATCTGGGGCGGGACCCGGCTTCGCGACGTCCGCTTCTACGACACCAAGGGCCTGTTCGCCGAAAGCGCCCTCGTCCGGGTGGACTGGCAGCCGCTCGGATGGATCACCAACCGCCTGATCATCCACGATTTCGACGCGGACCTTGCCGCCCTCCACCGCCTCCCCAGGCTCAACCCCTCCGAAAGGCCCGGGCCGATCCTTCCCGGCTTCGACATCCATGTCGGCCGGCTGAGGATCGGCCAGTTGCGCATCGGCCCCGCCATCGCCGGCGAGCCTCGCGTCGCGGCCTTGCGGGGGGAGGCGGACATACGCGCCGGCCGCGCCCTGCTGCGCCTGGAGGCGGCGGTGAAGGGCGGCGGCGATCGCCTCTCGCTCAGCCTCGACGCCGAGCCGGACCGCAATCGCTTCGATCTCGACGCGCGAGTCGCCGCGCCGGCCCGCAGCGTCGTCGGCCGCCTGCTTGGGACGGACCGCCCGATCGTCCTCGTCATCGCCGGCGACGGGAGCTGGAAGCAGTGGAAGGGCGACGCCCGTCTCGATCTTTCCGGCCGCCGCACCGCCCGGCTGGCGCTGCGCGCCGACAGCGGCCGCTACAGCGTCTCGGGGCGTGCCGCGCCGGCCCAGTTCTGGACGGGCAAGAAGCAGCGCCTCACCGCCCCGGTCGTCGAGATCGCCGGGGTCGCGACACTCGCCGATCGCCAGCTCGACGGCCGCCTCTCGCTTCGCTCGCCCTCGCTGAAGCTTGAGGGCGCCGGCCGCGTCGACCTCGCGCAGAGCCGCTTCCGCACCCTTCGCATCGGTGCCGACCTCCTGCGGCCGTCCGCCCTGTTCCCGAACATGACGGGCCAGAAGGTGCGGCTCACCGCCACGCTCGACGGCCCGTTCGCCCGCGCCGCCTTCGCCTATCGGATCTCGTCGCCGCGCATCGCCTTCGACAATACCGGCTTCGAGGACGTGAAGGCGGAAGGGCGAGGAAGGCTGTCGCGGGCGCCCGTCACCGTGCCGGTGCTGATGACGGCCCGGCGGGTGACCGGCGTGGGCGACGTCGCCGGCGGCATCCTTGCCAACCTGCGGGTCCGGGGCGATCTCAAGGTCACCGCCAGGCAACTGACGGGGGAGGGGCTCGACCTCACCTCCGACAAGCTCAAGAGCAAGGTCTCGCTGCTCGTCGACCTCGCCACCGGCAAGTATAACGTGGTCCTCACCGGCGGCCTCACCCGCTACTTCATCCCCGGGCTCGGAATCGTCGACGTGACGAGCGAGCTCAGGGTCGTGCCCCATCCCAGCGGCCACGGCACCCTCGTCACCGGCCGCGGCCATGCCTGGGTACGGCGCTTCGACAACCGCTTCCTTGCCGGGCTCGCCGGGGGCCTTCCCGAGATAGAGACCGACCTCGTCCGGGGGCCGGACCTCATCATCCATTTCGTCAACCTTCGCCTCAAGGGTCCGGCGATCGCGATCCAGGGCAGCGGCTACCGGCGCAAGGACGGCACCTTCTTCTTCGAGGGCAAGGGCAATCAGGCGACCTACGGTCCCTTCGCGATGACGCTCGACGGCCGGATCGACCGGCCGAAGCTGGTGATCCGCCTCGCCCGGCCCAACCAGGCGATGGGGCTGAAGGACGTGCTCCTCAACCTCGACCCGACCGCCTCCGGCTTCGCCTATCGCGCCGCCGGCGGCTCGGCGCTCGGGCCGTTCACCTCCACCGGCAACATCCTCCTGCCGCAGGGCCAGGCGGCGCTGATCCAGATCGCCGCCCTCAACGTCTCGAACACCCGCGCCTCCGGGACGCTGCGCTCCGACCCCGGCGGCTTCACCGGCGTGCTGAACGTCGCCGGCGGCGGGCTCGACGGCAAGCTGACGTTCGATCCGGTGGGGACGGTGCAGCGGGTCCGCATCGACCTAGCCGCCCACGACGCCCGCTTCGCCGGTCCGCCGCCGGTGACGATCCGAAGCGGGCGCCTTGAGGGCGTCGCACTGCTAGACCCGGCGGGCACC
Source organism: Alphaproteobacteria bacterium (assembly GCA_019232625.1). Taxonomy (GTDB): domain Bacteria; phylum Pseudomonadota; class Alphaproteobacteria; order Sphingomonadales; family Sphingomonadaceae; genus Allosphingosinicella. The sequence continues at coordinate 195,931 of JAFANP010000006.1, forward strand.
TCCCTGCGCGGCACCCTCAACGCCCGGGGCCTGAGCCGCGGCGCCCTTTCCGTCGCGACCGTCTCCGCTTCGGGCGAGATGCGCGGGGGCTCCGGGCGCATCTCCGCCCGGATCGCCGGCACGCGCGGCCGAAGCTTCGCGTTCGAGACGGTGACCGACATCGCGCCCGGGCGGCTTCGGGTGACGGGCCGGGGCACCGTGGATCGAAAGCCTATCCAGCTTACCGAGCCCGCCGTTCTGACCCGCGAGGGAGACGGCTGGCGGCTCTCGCCCACCGCGCTCGCCTTTGCCGGGGGCAGCGCCCGCGTCTCGGGGCTGTTCGGCGGCGCCACCACCGAGCTCGGCGCCCGGATGGACGCGATGCCGCTTTCCGTCCTCGACATAGGCTGGCCCGAGCTCGGCCTCGGCGGGAGCGCGTCGGGGACTCTCAACTACCGGTTCGGCGCGGCGGGAGACCCCTCCGGCGACATGAACCTGACGGTGCGCGGCCTCACCCGCTCCGGCCTCGTCCTCTCCTCCCGCCCGGTCGACATAGGGGTCGCCGCCCGTCTCGTCGGCCGCAACGCCGGCATCCGCGCCGTCGCCGTCAGCGAAGGTCGCACCATCGGCCGCGCCCAGGCCCGGCTGGCGCCGATCGGCACGTCGGGCAATATCGGCGAGCGCCTCGCCGCCGCGCCGCTCTTCGCGCAGATACGCTATAACGGCCCGGCCGACACGCTGTGGCGGCTGACCGGGGTGGAATTGCTCGACGTCAGCGGCCCGGTCGCGGTCGGCGCCGACGCCACGGGCACGCTCAACAACCCGCAGATCCGAGGCTCGCTGCGCACCGACAAGGCGCGGATCGAAAGCGCGGTCACCGGCATGGTGATCGACAATGTCCGCGCCTCGGGCCGCTTCGGAGGCTCGCAGCTCGTCCTCGACAGCTTTGCAGGCACCACCAAGCGGGGCGGGACGGTCACCGGCTCCGGCCGCTTCGACCTCGGCGCAGCGGAAGGCTTCGGCATGAACGTGTCGCTCGACGCGCAGGCGGCGCAGCTGCTCGACCGGGACGACATCAAGGCGCAGGTGACGGGGCCGATCGCCATCCGCTCGGAGCGGGGTTCGGGCAGCATCTCGGGACGGGTGCGGCTGGTCACCGGGGCTTTCCGGCTCGGCGCCGCCACCGCCGCGGCCCAGGTCGCCAGGCTCAACGTCCGCGAGGTCAACCTGCCGCCCGACGAGCGGCCCGAGCCCAAACGCCTGACTCCGTGGAAGCTCGACCTTCAGGTCGACGCGCCGAACCGGCTGATGGTGACGGGCCTCGGCATCAATTCCGAATGGTCCGCCAATCTGGACATCGCCGGGACCGTCACCGAGCCGAGGATCAAGGGCCGCGCCGACCTCGTCCGCGGCAGCTACGATTTCGCCGGGCGGCGGTTCGATCTGGAGCGGGGCGTCATCCGCTTCCTCGGCGAATCGCCGGTCAACCCGGTGCTCGACATCACCGCGGAAGGCGGCGTGCAGGGGCTCAACGCCGTCATCCGGGTCACCGGCCGCGGCATGCGCCCGGAGATCGCCTTCACCTCCACGCCCGCTTTGCCCCAGGACGAGCTGTTGAGCCGCCTTCTGTTCGGGACGTCGATCACCAATCTCTCGGCCCCCGAGGCGCTTCAGCTCGCCGCGGCGGTCGCCTCGCTCAACAGCAGCGGCGGCATGCTCGATCCGATCAATGCGGTTCGCGCCGCCACCGGCCTCGATCGGCTTCGTATCGTTCCGGCCGACATCACGACGGGGCAAGGCACCGCCATTGCCGCCGGCAAGTATCTCGGCCGGCGCGTCTACGTGGAAGTGGTCACCGACGCCCGCGGATACTCGGCGACGACGGTCGAATACCGCATCACACGCTGGCTCGCCTTGTTGTCCAGCATCTCGACGATCGGCCGCGACAGCGTCAACGTCCGGGTGTCCAAGGATTATTGACCCGGTCAGCACTTCGTTAACCCCGCGCGTCTACTCTTCGGCACCGATCGAACGAGAGTTGAAGGGCGGGCGATGGGATCGAAGCCGATCCGGATCGAGGATGCAGGAAGGCGCGCCGAGCGGCTTGCGCTGGACGAGGCGGCGCGGCTCAGGCCGAACAGCTGGAGCAGCGTCGAGATCCGGATGATCGATCTCTCCGAGTTCGGCTTCCGCGCCGCCTGCGAGGCGCGCGTCCGCCCGGGCGGAAGCGTCTCGCTGGAGATACCCGGCCTCGGCCCCGTCGAGGCGCAGGTGGAGTGGCAGCGCGAGGGCGAGTTCGGCGCGCGCTTCTTCCAGTCGATAAACCTAGACGCCTGCGAATGGAGCGTCGGCGAGGGGCAGCAGGCGCTCGCCCAATTGCTGGTGCAGCGGGCGGCGGCGAAGCGGGCCGGGCGCAGCGCGGTCGATCGCCAGCTCCGCACCCGGATCCTCGCCGCCCTGCCGATGTACAAAGGCGGCGCCTCGCGCTGACCGCCGTTCGCCGCATTAACCCTCGGTGGAGGGTCAATCTTAACCTGCATCAGGCAAGACTTGGCGCGCTCGCGCGCGTCGCGCGAGGGCTGCCGTGGGAGGTGTTGCAGACAGCATGCGCAGGGGCCGCTTCTCCGGGCTGATCGAGGATTCGGGCGAAGCCGCGCCGCTGTCGCTCGCGCACCTCTTGAGCTTCGACCTTTGCGCCGCCCGCGACGAGGAGATGGCGGGCGTCGCCGCCGAGCGGGCGCGCTCGCTCGCCGTCGCCGTGCCGCTGCTCGCCGCCTGCCACCTGCTCTGGGCGTCCGTGCTGGTCCACGGCCTGTGGAGCGCCGGCCTGTCTCCGCCGCGCGCGACCGCCTCCTGGCTGGCGGCCGCGGTGCTGCTCGCCGACCTCGGGCTGTGGCGGTCGCTGCGCGGGGCGATGGCGCCGCGCGGCCTCGTCCGTCTCCTCGCCGCCCATTCGCTCGTCACCGGGGCGCTATGGGTGGCGGCCGCCGCCGCGATCGCCTCGGGTCCCGCCGCCTCCTCGCTGGCCATACGCGGCTCGCTGATCGTCGGCGTCGGCTCGAGCCTCCCACTCTTCTTCCTCGTCCCGGCGCTGGCGGCTTCGAGCTGCGCCGCGATCTGGGCGACCAGCGCCGCCGCCGGGGTGGACCGCGATCTTCTCGGCGTCGGCGGGGCGATGGCGATCGTGCTCGTCGTGCTCAGCCTGTTCCGCGCCCGCGACCAGGTGCTGGTCGTGCGCCGCCGCCTGCGCCTCGAGGCCGAGGCGGAGAAGGCGGAGCGCTTCGTCGACGATTACGAAGCGTCGGGCCGCGGCTGGTTCTGGGAGACCAATGCCCGCGGCGCCCTCACCTACGTCTCGGAGCAGCTCGCCGCCCGGCTCGGCACCAGCCGGGGCGAGCTGCTCGGCCGGCCGCTCCAGGATGTGCTCTTCGCCGAGGGGGCGGACGAGACCCTCTCCTTCCACTTCGCCAGCCGCTTCCCCTTCGCCGAAGCGACCGTGCGCGCACCCGGCGCCGGCGCCGGCGACGTCCGGTGGTCGCTTTCCGGCAGCCCCAATTTCGATTCCTTCGGCCGCTTCCTCGGCTTCCGCGGCCTCGGGGCCAATCTCAGCGAGCAGCAGCGCGGAGAGGCGGAGACCAAGAAGCTCGCGCGCTACGACAGCCTCACCGGCCTTCCGAACCGCGCGACGATGCGCGGAATGCTCGACGAGGCGCTCGCCAACGCGGCGGAACGGCGCCAGGGCTGCGGCCTGTTCATGATCGATCTCGACCGCTTCAAGCAGGTCAACGACACGCTCGGCCACCCTGTCGGCGACAAGCTGCTGAGGAAGGTGGCGGAGCGGCTCACCGGCGTGCTCGGCCGCCACGGCGTCGTCGGCCGCCTGGGCGGCGACGAGTTCGAGGCGATCCTCCCCGGCTGCGACGGCGAGGGAGATCTCGGCGAGCTCGCCGGCGCCCTCATCGCCGAGGTTTCGAGGCCCTATCAGGTCGACGGCCACCGGATCGAGATCGGCACGTCGGTCGGCATCGCCGTCGGCCGCCCGGGCAGGGCCTATGCCGCGGAACTGGTGCGCGACGCCGACCTCGCCCTCTACGCCGCCAAGGCCGCCGGCCGGGGCGCCTTCCGTCTGTTCGACCCGGGCCTGCGCGCCGAAGCGGCGGACCGTCAGCTCCTCGAGAACGACCTGCGCGAGGCGCTCGGCCGCGACCAGTTGCGGCTGCTCTACCAGCCCATCGTCGATTCGGTGACCGAGGACATCGTCGCCTTCGAGGCGCTGCTTCGCTGGCACCACCCGACCCGCGGCATCGTCATGCCCGCCGATCTCATCCCTATCGCCGAGGAAGCGGGGCTGATGCCGCGAATCGGCGACTGGGTGCTGCGCACCGCCTGCCGCGAGGCGGGGCGCTGGCCGGCGCACATCCGCATCGCCGTCGACCTGTCGCCCGCCCAGCTCGCCGACCCGGCGCTGCCGGCGACTTTGGCCGGCACGCTCGCCCATGTCGGGCTCGATCCGGAGCGGCTGGAGCTCGAGGTCGGCGAGGCGGTCTTCCTCGACGGGCCGCGGACAGCCGAGCGGCTGGAGCGGCTGAAGCGGATCGGTGTGCGCCTGGCGCTCGACAATTTCGGCACCGGCCAGTCGGGGCTGGGCCAGCTGCGCACCGCGCCGCTCGACAAGATCAAGATCGATCGCAGCTTCGTCCAGGGCGCCGCGGCCGCCGGCAGCCGCAACGCCGCCATCGTCCGAGCCATCGTCGTCCTCGCCGAGAGCCTCGGCATGGACACCACCGCCGAGGGCGCCGAGTCGCCGGAGGCGGTGGCGCTGATCCGGCGCCTCGGCTGCAGCCAGGTGCAGGGCTTCCAGTTCGGCCGCCCCGCGCCCGCGGAGGACGCGCTGAAGCTCGCCACCGACAGCCGTCCGAGCGCGGAGGTGATCGGCTTCAGCCGGCCGCCGCGCCACCGCCTGATCCGCAACGGCCGGCTGAAGTGGGACGGCGGCGAGGCGCCGGTTCGGCTGCGCAACATTTCGGAAGGGGGCGCGATGATCGAAGCCGAGGCGACGGTCGCGCCCGGCGAGCGCGCCGTCCTCGACCTCGACCTCGACGAGGACGGCCGCGTCGAGGTTCAGGTGCGCTGGCGGCAGCGCGGGCAGATCGGCCTCATGTTCGCTCGGCCGTTCAACCTCGCCCGCCTCGCCCGCGCCCGCCGCGCGCCCGCCGATCCGCACAGGCCGCTGACGCCGCGCTACCTCGATCCCGGCCACGCGCCGGAAACCGCCGCCGCTCCGTCGCCTCTGGCGACGAAACGGCGCCGCTCCGGCTGACCCGCCCCGCGGCCGACCTCAGCTCGAATAATACATGTCGTATTCGACCGGGCTCGGAGTCGTCTCCCAGCGCATCTGCTCTTCCCACTTGAGCTCGACATAGGCGTCGATCTGGTCGTCCGAGAAGACGTCCCCCCTGGTCAGGAATGCCCGGTCGTTCTGGAGGGCGATCAGCGCCTCGCGCAGCGAGCCGCACACCGTCGGCACGTTGACCAGCTCCTGCGGCGGCAGGTCGTAGAGGTTCTTGTCCATCGGGTCGCCCGGATGGATGCGGTTCTGGATGCCGTCCAGCCCCGCCATCAGCAGCGCCGAATAAGCGAGATAGGGGTTCGCGAGCGCGTCGGGGAAGCGGAACTCGACCCTCTTCGCCTTCTCGCCCGCGCCGTAGGGGATCCGGCAGGAAGCGGAGCGGTTGCGGCTCGAATAAGCGAGCAGCACCGGCGCCTCGAAGCCCGGCACCAGCCTCTTGTAGCTGTTGGTCGTCGGGTTGGTGAAGGCGTTGAGGGCGCGGGCATGCTTGATCACCCCGCCGATGAAATAGAGCGCCGTCTCGGAAAGGCCGGCATAGCCGTTGCCGGCGAAGAGCGGCTTGCCGCCGTTCCAGATCGAGATGTGGGTGTGCATGCCCGAGCCGTTGTCCTTGGCAATGGGCTTGGGCATGAAGGTCGCGGTCTTGCCGTAGGCGTGGGCGACCATGTGGACGACATATTTGTAGATCTGCATTCGGTCCGCCGTCTCGGTCAGCGTGCCGTAGGTGAGGCCGAGCTCGTGCTGCGCCGCCGCCACCTCGTGATGGTGCTTGTCCATCGGCAGGCCCATCTCCAGCATGGTGGAGACCATCTCGGCGCGGATGTCGGTGGCGCTGTCGACCGGCGCCACCGGGAAATAGCCGCCCTTGGCGCGCGGCCGGTGGGCCAGGTTGCCCCCTTCATATTCGCGGCCGCTATTGGTCGGCAGCTCGATGTCGTCGATGCGGAAATAGGAGGCGTTGTAGCCGTCCTCGAAGCGGACGTCGTCGAACATGAAGAACTCGGCCTCGGGGCCGACATAGACGGTGTCGCCGATCCCGGTGCCCTTGAGATAGGTCTCGGCGCGCTTCGCCGTCGAGCGCGGGTCCCGCGAGTAGAGCTCGCCGGTGCCCGGGTCGACGACGTCGCAGAACAGCACCAGCATCGGCGTCGCGCTGAACGGGTCGACATAGACGGCGTCCAGATCCGGCTTCAGGATCATGTCGCTCTCGTTGATCGCCTTCCATCCGGAGATGGAGGAGCCGTCGAACATGAAGCCGTCGACGAGCTGGTCCTCGTCGACGATCGACGAGACCATCGAGAGGTGCTGCCACTTGCCGCGCGGATCGGTGAAGCGGAGGTCGACCCACTCGATCTCCTCGTCCTTGATCCGGCTCAGGATCTTGCCCGCGTCGCTTGCCATGTCACGTTCCTCGTCAAACAGGGGGGGCGCCGCGCGTCCTCGAATCCGTGCGGCGGCGTGCCCCACCCTTTCCGGGCGGCCGGAGCGCCGTCCACCCCGCTCGGGCGGACGGTGAACATTTCACGTGGAGAAGCTCAATAGGCGCGGCGGCGGGCCGCGACGAGCATCCTCAGAAGCATTCCGACCGGGCGCGGGACGCCCACCTTCCCCTCCAGCCACAGGCTCACCGCCGACCGGCTGACTCCGATCGCGCCGGCAAGGTCGTTCTGCGTGCGGTAGCCGAGCACCCGCATCGCCGAGCGAAGCTCGTCGGGGGACATGGAGGCGAGGAGAGGTTCGTCCATCAGGCACTCGTCATTCGCAGCGGGGGCCGCTGCCGCCTTGTCACGGCATGGGGACAGTTGCCGGCCTTGTCATGGGGACAGTTACCGGCCCCCGCCGCCTCTGCAATTCCGCGCGGGCCCGCGAGGCCGGTAACTGTCCCCGAGCCCCCGCGCACTCGCGGCCGCGCCGTACCCGTCCCCACGCGCCCTCAGATCGCGTCCGACCCCCGCTCGCCGGTGCGGATGCGCAGCGCCTCCTCCACAGGGCTCACGAAGATCTTGCCGTCGCCGATCCGCCCGGTGCGCGCCGCGGCGGCGATCGTCTCGACGACGCGCTCGGCGAGGCCGTCCTCGACCACCACCTCCAGCTTCACCTTCGGGAGGAAGTCGACCACATATTCGGCGCCGCGATAAAGCTCGGTATGGCCCTTCTGCCGGCCGAACCCCTTCGCCTCGGTGACGGTGATGCCGGAGACGCCGACGTCGTGCAGCGCCTCCTTCACCTCGTCGAGCTTGAACGGCTTTATGATCGCCTCGATCTTCTTCACCCGCGCCTCCCGCAGCCCCTATCGTCCGGCGCCGGGCCCCGCCCTTTAGCCCAGGCACCGGCGCGATCTCCAAGGTTGAGACTTCGCTGCGCTGCAAAATAGCCGCGCCGCCCGCCCACGCAACCCTTCCCGCGCCGGCCGTGCACGCCTGCCATTGTCGCGGCACGGGACGAGCGGTGCCGGCCACCGCAGTCGCGACCGCCGGCTCGGTCACTTGCCGCCGAGGAGAATGTCCCAGACGGCCCGGTTCCCGAGATGCCCCGCATGGGCCTTCACGGGATCCTCGAACAGGCCGAGGGGCGCCGCCGCGTTGCGCACGTAGAGGTTGACCACCTTCGCGCCCTGCAGCGCCGGGACGCGGTAGGTGAGCAGGTCGCCCGGGTCGCTGAACGCGATCACCTGGCGCGGGCGGAGCGACCCCTCCAGCGCCTTCTCCCCGGCCGCCGCCGGGGGCATCGCGGCCCATTGCCGCAGCATCTCGACCGGGGAGAGGGGCGGGGCGGCAGGCGCGGGCGCGAACGGCGCCTCGTCGCCGGAACCGGGCCGGACGTCCACCCGCGCCAGCTCCAGCAAGGCGAACTGGTTGGCGAGGAAATAGAGGTTGTCGGTGCGCGCGAGATACGCCTTCGCCGCGCCGCCCTCCCGCGCCGAGTCCAGCACCGCGAAGCTGCCGAGGCTGGCGGAGACGATCACCCGCTCCCCGGCTCCGGCCGCGCCTTCCTCCGCCATCGCGAAGGCGGCGTTGAGGGCGGCCGAGATGTAGCGGCGCATCGGCCCGAGGGCGACGACGGCGTCCGCGAGGCCCCAGTTCATTATCTCCTGCTTGAGCCGCCGGTTGGCCAGCGGCCCGCCGCCCGACCGCGGCCGCCGCTCGAGCGCGTCCCGTACCTCCTCCGCCGAGAGCCACGGATGATAAGGCGGGTCGCTACGGGCGCAGAGCCGCAGGTGGGCGCGGTCGGCGCCGGACAGGTCGTGCTCCGGCAGCACCAGGACACGGCACTTGAGCGGGAAGAGCAGCGGCCACCAATTCACCTCGTCGACGATCAGTTCGGAACCGTTCGAAAGGGCGATCGGGTAGCGGTCGACGAACGGCCGGCTCGCCTGCCATTCCCGCTCGCCGCGCCACGCCTCGACCCCGGCGACCGTGCCGGGCCGCGGCCGCTCGCCCACATCGAGATAGCGGCGCTCGGCCGGGCTCGCCTCGCGGCCCCGGAGCCGGCGCGCCAGACCGGCGCGCAGGGCGGCCGATTCGCCGGGCCCATCGGCGCGCATGCCGTGGACGACGGTGATGTGCACCCGGCCCGAGGCGGACGCGATCACCTCGCCCAGCGAGCGCGTTTCCCCAAGCGCGTCCGGGCCGCCTTCGATCGCCCGCCCTCGCGCGAGCGCCGGACCGGCGATGGCGGCCGCGACGAAGGCGAGGATCGCCAGGCCCGCCAGCCGCGGCGAGCGGAGCGGCACGGGCTTCAGCGCGCCGGGCAGGCGTCGAGGCGGAGCGAGGAGGAGGGCGGCGGCGAAGGATCGTCCTGCTTGGGGCCGATGGCGAGCATGCCATGGCCGCCGCTGGCGGGATCGTCCTGCTTGGGGCCGATGGCGACCATTCCGTGGCCGCCGCTGGCGGGGTCGTCCTGCTTGGGGCCGATGGCGCGCGGATCGTCCTGCTTGGGGCCGATCGCGACGGCGCCGGTGCCGGCCTGCGGGTCGTTCTCCGGGTGGATCGCCGCGACTCCGCCCTGGACGATGATCCTGTTCGAGGGACGGGTGCGGCAGCCCGCCGGGTCCACGTGCGGAAGGCGCGGCGGCGGAGTCGCGGCGCCCGCGCCGGCAGGGGCTTGAAAGGCGATGAGCAGCAGGGGGAGGATCATCCGGCCGTCCTTTCCGGGGTGGAGAAAATCGCCTCGTCCCATAGCATGGCGCGGCGGCCTGCGCACGGCGTCTTGCGCGGGCTGGATGCGCGCCGGGCGCAATGGCATGGACGCCGGGCGATGGACGCCGCATCCGCCCTCATGGCCCAGGCCGCCGCCTTGCTCGAGGCGGGGCGGCGCGCCGAGGCCGTGCTGCTCGTCAACCGGCTCGCCGCGGACGGCGAGGCGGAGGCCCTGTTCACCCTCGCCGAGTGGCGCCTGCGCGGCGACGTGCTGCCCCAGGACCTCGGCCTCGCCCGCGCGCTTTACGGCCGGGCGGGGGACGCGGGGCACGCGCGCGGCGCGGCCTTCCACACCAACCTCCTCGCCCTCGGCCTGGGCGGGGCGCGCAACTGGCCCCAGGCGCTGAAGCGGCTGCGGATCGAGGCGCGCGGCGACCGCCGCCGCCGGGAGGCCGCTGCGCTGGTCGACAGGATGACTCTGACGGGGCAGGGCGACCCCGTCGCCGTGCCGGCGGCGCGCCCGCTCAGCGCCTCGCCCGACGTCAGGCTGGTCCCAGGCCTGCTCTCGCCGGCCGAATGCGACTATCTCGCCCGGGTAGCGGAGCCGGGCTACGGCCCCTCCATCGTCGTCGACCCGAGCACCGGCCGCGATTATCGCGATCCGGTGCGGACCTCGGACGGCTCCACCCTTCACTGGCTGATCGAGGATCCCGCCGTCCACGCGCTCAACCGGCGGCTCGCCGCCGCCACCGGAACCGCGGCGGAGCAGGGCGAGCCGATGCAGATCCTGCGCTACCGCCCGGGCCAGCAATATCGCCGCCACCTCGACCACATACCGGGCGAGGCGAACCAGCGGCTCGCGACCGCGCTCGTCTATCTCAACGAGGGATATGAGGGCGGGGAGACTCTGTTCACCGCCTCCGGCCTCAAGGTGAAGGGCCGCAAGGGCGACGCCCTCCTGTTCCGAAACATGCTCGAGGACGGGCGTCCCGATCCGGCGGCCGAACATGCCGGCCTGCCCGTGACCCGAGGGGTCAAGCTCCTCGCCAGCCGCTGGATCCGCCAGGCGCGGCACCTCCCGGGCTGACGCCGGGGAGGCGATCGGATAGGGTGGGGCGATGGACGGCGAGATCCTTGCGCGGGCGCGGCGGCTGGCCGCGCACCTCCCCGGCGTGGCGGTGTCGCCGCATTACGGCCGGCCGTGGCTGAAGGTCGGCGGCAAGACTCTCGCCGGCCCCTGCCGCGAACCGGGCGCGCTCGCCGTCCACTGCCCGCTCGAGCTCAAGCAGGCGCTGATCGAGGCGCGGCCGGACCTTTATTACGACACCGACCATTTCCGCGGCTGGCCGGCCGTGCTGGTCCGGATGGCGGCGATCGACGATGCGACGCTCCAGGACCGGCTGGAGGCGGCGTGGGAGGCGAGAGCCCCCCGCGCCGTGCGCCGCGCCGCGGGTCAGGCGTAAGGCGGCTTGTCGAGCCCCGCCGGGCTCTTGGTGAAGATCTCGCAGCCCTCCTCGGTTATCCCGACGGCATGCTCGAACTGGGCGGAGAGGGTGCGGTCGCGGGTGACGGCGGTCCAGCCGTCCTCGAGCACCTTCACGCCGGGCTTGCCGATGTTGATCATCGGCTCGATGGTGAAGAACATGCCCGGCTTCAGCTCGGGCCCGGTGCCCGGGCGGCCGGCGTGGACGACCTCGGGCGCGTCGTGGAAGACCCGGCCGAGGCCGTGGCCGCAAAAGTCGCGCACCACCCCGTAGCGGTGCCGCTCGGCATGGGTCTGGATCGCGTGGCCGATGTCGCCGAGATGGTTGCCGGGCCGCGCCTGGGCGATTCCGAGCATCATGCATTCGTAGGTGATGTCGACGAGGCGGCGGGCGCGGATCGGCACGTCGCCGACCAGGAACATGCGGCTGGTGTCGCCGTGCCAGCCGTCGAGGATGATGGTGACGTCGATGTTGACGATGTCGCCGTCCTTCAGCACCCGCTCGCCGGGTATGCCGTGGCAGACGACATGGTTGATCGAGGTGCAGCAGCTGCCGGTGAAGCCGCGATAGCCCAAGGTGGCGGGAAGGCCGCCGCGCGCCTTCATCTCGGCGTGGACGACGTCGTCGATCTGCTGGGTGGTGACGCCGGGGACGACGTGGGGGACGAGCGCGTCGAGCACTTCGGCGGCGGCGCGGCCGGCGCGGCGCATCCCCTCGAAGGCGCCCGGCCCGTGGAGCTTGATCGCGCCCGAGCGGCTCGCCACCGGCTCGGCATCGGATATGGCGACATATTGGATCATCGCCGGAATATAACCCCCCACCCCCCGCTTGGCGAGCCCCGCATCCTTCGATAGGCCGCTTCGGCAGGGCATCGCGCCGGGAGGCGGGGGTGGAACCGATCGTCGCCCCACCCGCTCATCCGGCCGGTCGAAGGAGGCACGTGACCGACGAACGCATCTGGACCGCCGGGCTGCTCGTCATCGGCGACGAGATATTGTCCGGCCGAACGCAGGACCGCAACGTCGCCCAGGTGGCGCGCTGGCTCAACCTGCAGGGCATCCGCCTCAACGAGGTGCGGGTGGTCCCGGACGCGATCGGGCGGATCGCCGACGCGGTGAACGCGCTCCGGGCGGCCAACGACTATCTCTTCACCACCGGCGGCATCGGCCCGACCCACGACGACATGACGGTGGAGGCGATCGCCCATGCGCTCGGCGTGCCGGTCGTCGTCCACCCTCGCGCGCGCGCCGCGCTGGAGGCTTATTACGCGACGCGCGGCGGAGTCACCGAGGCGCGGCTCAGGATGGCGCGGGTGCCGGAGGGCGCCGAGCTGATCGAGAACCCGACGTCCGGCGCCCCCGGCATCCGCGTCGGCAACATCTTCATCCTCGCCGGCGTGCCGCACATCGCGACGGTGATGCTCGAGGCGCTGTCGGGAAAGCTCGAGGGCGGCCGGCCGGTGCTCTCGCAGACGATCGGCTGCTGGGTCGCGGAAAGCGAGGTCGCCGATCTCCTGCGCCAGGTGGAGGCGGCCCATCCCGGCGCCCAGATCGGCTCCTACCCCTTCTTCAGGGAAGGGCGGGTCGGCGCCAACTTCGTCGTCCGCTCGACCGACGAGGCGGAGCTCGAGGCCTGCCGGGCCGACCTCGTCCGAGCGCTGGAGCAAGCCGGGCACGAGGCGGTGCGCGAGGTCGCCTGACCCGCCGGGTTGTCCCGCATCGGCCCTATCCCCGATCCAAGTGCTTGTAAGCGCATAATTCTCTCGGCATGAAGGGCGAGAGAGAGGGAAAATCGACATGACGACCTACGATCTGGGGAGCCCGGTCCTTTCCGGCGCCACCTTCTACGGCCCGCAATATTACACCCAGCTCGGCCGCGATCTGTCCGCGCTCGGCGACGTCAACGGCGACGGCATCAACGATTTCGCCCTCCAGGTCACCTATACCCAGAACGGCTATGCGCCGGGCGGCGCCTACGTCCTGTTCGGGAAGGTCGGCGGCCTCGGCGCGGTCGACCTCGCCAACCTCACCGCCGCCCAGGGTTTCTACCTTCAGGCGCCGGGAACCTATCCGGCGATCGTCGAGCATGTCGCCGCCGCCGGCGACGTCAACGGCGACGGCTTCGCCGACTTCCTGATCTCCGATCCGCGCTACAACGATTTTACCGGCCGCGCCTATCTGGTCTACGGCAAGGCCTCCTTCGCCGGTCCGATCGACCTCGCCAACCTGCAGCCCGCCGACGGGCGCATCTTCAACGGCCTCGTCTCCAGCTACAGCAACGGCGACTGGCTGGGCTCTTCGATCGCCGGCATCGGCGACCTCAACGGCGACGGGCTGGACGACTTCTTCATCGGCGCCGACACCTCGTCCGCCTACGGCACGAACAGCGGCCGCGGCTGGGTCATCTACGGCAAGGTGGGCGGGATCGGCGCCGTCAACCTCGCCGCCATCGCCCCCGCGGACGGCTTCGCGATCAAGGGCGCCGCCGGCATGTTCGCCGGCACCAGCGCCTCGGCGCTCGGCGACGTCAACGGCGACGGCCGCGACGACTTCATCGTCAGCGGCGTGTTCAAGACCTATGTCATCTACGGCAAGGCGGGCGGCTACTCGCAGCTCGACTTCGCCAGCTTCCCGGCCGATGCCGGCTTCGCGATCGTCGGCAACGGGGTGACCTACCCGGCGGCCGCGGCCGGCGACGTCAACGGCGACGGCTATGGCGACATCGTCCTCAAGCACGGCTCCGGCGCGGCCGTCGTCTTCGGCCGGGCCGGCGGCTATGTCGAGGTACAGCTCCAGTCGCTGGCGGCGAGCGACGGCTTCGCCGTCTCGGCCTTCAACGATATCGGCGACGTCGCTGCCGCCGGGGACGTCAACGGCGACGGGTTCGACGACCTCCTCTTCGGGTCGATCGCCTACAACAATTATGCCGGCAAGGCCTTCGTCCTCTACGGAAAGGCGCAGCTTCAGGGCCCGGTGAACCTCGACACGCTGGCGGACGATGCCGGCGTCGGGTTCGCCGGCACGATCGCAAACGGCTATGCCGGCCTCGCCGTCGCGGCCGCGGGGGACGTGAACGCCGACCGGATCGGCGACATCCTGATCGGCGCCCCCAGCACCGGCCCCCTCTACAACGGCACCGACTATCTCATCTACGGCGGCCTGCCGTCGGGATCCCTGACCCGGGTGGGGGCGGCTGGCGGGCAGCTCATCGTCGGCGGGGAAAGCGGAGACCTGCTCGACGGCCGCGGCGGCGACGACGAGCTCGTCGGCAATGGCGGCGCCGACCAGCTGCTCGGCGGCGAGGGCAATGACCGGCTCGACGGCGGCGCCGGCGCGGACGCGTTGGTCGGCGGCGTGGGCAACGATACCTATGTGGTCGACCAGGCCGGCGACGTCGTGACGGAGCTCGCCGGCGAGGGCACCGACACGGTCGAGACCAGCCTCGGCAGCCGAAGCGACTTCGCCGCGCTTTATTATCTCCCGGACAATGTCGAATACCTCACCGGCACCTCCGGCACCGGCCAGGGCGTCTGGGGGAGCGGGGCGGACAATGTGGTGAGGATGGGCGACGGCGGCGACCTCGTCGTCCTCGCCGACCGCAGCGACTATTATGCCGCGGCGGCCGGGAACGACGACGTCGACGGCGGGGGCGGCAACGACTTCCTGTTCTTCGGCGGCAGCTTCTCGAACGGCGACAAGGTGAACGGCGGGGCGGGGTTCGACACCCTGGGCCTGCTCGGGACGTACAGCGTCACCTTCGATGCCGACGATCTCGTCGGCATCGAGAAGCTCGCCGGCTACGGATCGGGTAACGCGGCGGCGCCGAACAATTACGCCTTCACCACCATCGACGCCAACGTCGCCTCGGGCCAGACGCTGATGGTGATCGGCCTTTCGCTTCGCGCCGGCGAGCATCTCGTCTTCGACGGCTCGGCCGAGAATGACGGGCGCTTCAACCTTCGCGGCGGGTGGGACAGCGACACGCTCACCGGCGGCCATGGCAACGACCAGATCTACGGCAATCTCGGCGCCGATATGCTGAAGGGCGGCGGCGGCAACGACAGCTTCGAATATTATGCCGTCGCCGAATCCACCGCCGCGGCGAGGGACTCGATCCTCGACTTCAGTAGCGGCGACCGGATCAACCTCGCCGCCCTCGACGCCGACGGCAACGGGGCGAACGGCGACACCGCCTTCACCTTCATCGGCTCGGCCGCCTTCACCGCCGCCGGCCAGGTCCGTGCGGTGGAGGACAATTCCAATCCCGGCCACTGGACGGTGGAAGCCGACCTGAACGGCGACGGCAATGCCGACCTCTCGATCGCCGTCACCGTCGTCGACGGCCACGCCTTCGCCTATACGGACTTCTACCTCTGAGAAGGGAATGGGGACAGTTACCGGCCGCCAAGGCCGCCGCGAGCCTGCACAGGCCGGGGGGGCCGGTAACTGTCCCCGGGGCGGTGAATGGGGACAGTTACCGGCCGCCCAGGCCGCCGCGGACCCGCACAGGCCGGCGGGGCCGGTAACTGTCCCCCGCGCCTGCCGGTAACTGTCCCCAGCGCTTGCCGGTAACTGTCTCCCGCGCCCGCGTGGAAGGGGGAGGCCGGAGCGGGTCCGGCATGACGCGGCGGGCAGGGGGCTATGCCGGGGGAGGCGGGAGGTCGACGCGCGCGAAGGTGGCGCAGAGCGTCTCGCGGTCGATCTGGCAGCCTATGCCCTCGAAACGGACCGGGACGCCGGCCGGGAGATAGTCCCCGCGCCAGGTCAGCTTCAGGCATTGGCCGAACGTCTCGAGGTCAAGCGCGCCGTCGAAGATCCTGCGTCCCGACGAATCCGAGATATGGACCGGCCAGGTGCCCGTGAGCGCCCCGGCGGGGATGGGGCCGACCACCTCGTCGCAGAGGAGGCCCTTCTCGTTGACGTGCGACCATTTGCCGGCGAGCCGGTTGCCGCTCCGCCGATAGAAGACGATGCCGGCCTGCTCGTTGGCCGGGCCCGACCGCGCCACGCCTCAGCCCTCGCGGCAGTCGGAGCAGGTGCCGCGGACCTCGATCACCGGCCGCTGCGGCGAGAAGCCGGCATCCTTGGCCGCCTCCCGTACGCCGCCGGAAAGGCGGTCGTCGTCGAGGTGAGTGGTCTGCCCGCACGTGTCGCAGATCAGGAAGATGCAGTCGTGCAGGCAATCGGGATGGTCGTTGGCGATATAGGCGTTGGCGCTCTCGACGCGCCGGGCGAGGTTCGCCCCGACGAACAGGTCGAGGATTCGGTAGACGCTGTTGGCGGCGACCCGGCGGCCCTGCGTCTTCGAGACCTTGTCCGCGATGTCGTAGGCGGAAGCGGGCCGGTCGAAGCTGGCGAGCGCCTCGAACACGGCGGAGCGCATCTGAGTCCACTGCTCTCCCGAGCGCTCCATCGTCTCCTGCGCCGCGGAGACGAGCGAGGCGCCCTCATGGCTCTCATGGTGGTGATGACGGTCCGCCATGTCCTCCGAAATAAGCCTTCGGGGCGGCCCGCACAAGCGGCAGGCCGTCAGGCGGCGAAGCGGGTGAAGGCGAGCTCGAAATAGGGCCGGCCGTCCTGCTCGATGGCGAAGCGGCGCGGCCAGCGGGGATCGGTGGAGACCGGCTCGGCGGAGAAGCGGAAGACCTGTCCGACCGGCGCCCCGCCTTGGGGGTTCGGCACCTGGTTGCGGGCCTCGCGGAGCCGGCCCGCGGCGTCGAACCAAAGCTCGGTCGGCGGCGCCCCCTCATGGGCGACGGCAAGGCCGCCGAGGCCGTCCCGCGCGCCGAGCGGCCGCACCGTCGTCCCGCGGTCGGTGAGCGGATGGATCAGCATCAGCCCGTATATCGCGTATTGCGCGCGCTCGTGCGCCGTCGCCGGGCCGGGGAGCGCCGCCCAGCGGCCGTCCCGCTCGGCCCAGCCGCCCTCCGGCGTGATCAGCATCGTTCGGGCCGGGGCCATGCCCTCAGTCCGAAGCCAGCTTCGCGACCGCGCCCAGGAGAAGGGCACGACCTCGGTCTCGACGCCCAGCTCGATCCTGCGCGCGCCGTCGAGGACGACCGCCTCTCCCTCCCAGCGAAGCCGTCGCGGCCTGCGGCGGCCGGCTTGGCGCAACGCGGCGCGCAGCAGGGGGTCGGTGCCGGCGGCACCCGCAGGGAAGGGACGAAAGGCCGCGGCGGCGGCGGCGGCGAGCAGGAAGAAGCGCCGTCCGTTCAGACGACCGCGCGCCGGTTGAGGTCGTGGCCCAAGGCGAGGATGGCGACGCCGATGATCGTGTAGACGGTGCCGACGCCGCCTTCGGGCAGGCCGAGCGAGCCGGCCATGACGCCGAGCCCCAGCCCGCCGACCGCGGAGGGCATCATGAAGCCGTGGTGGAGGATGCCGCGGCCGAGCGCCGCGACGCCGAGGCCGATCGCGAAGACGAGACCCACTTCATGGATCGCCGGATGGAGCAGCAGCCCGCCGGCCGAGGCGAGCATGGCGACGAAGATCGCGCTGGCGAGGCAGTGGACGAGACACAGGCCCGACAGGCCTATGGCCAGCCGGTCGATGCCCCCACTCCGCGCCGAATCCACGAACATTCCCGGGCCACGCCTCCTTCGCCGGACTCTATAGTTGTTCAGGCGTTTCGATACAACATCACATATAAGGAAAAGTTTCCACGCGCTTGCTTGCGGCCGGGGGCGGCGCCCCCCAAGTCGTCGGAGTGGACAGATCGGATCCTTGGCAAAGATTGCTGGCCCGGCTCGCGAGGCGGCTCGACTGGCCGATGGGCCAGAAATCCGGCCGTCGCCGCGGCGAGGAAGGGGAGCCCGTCCCGGTCGAGCCGAACCGTCCGAAGCCGACGCTGGAGGGCGGCGCCGCCGCCCCGCTCGAGGAAGACGGCGTCTAGCGCCCGGTTTCCCGGACGGCGAGGGCCGAGCGCCGCGGCTTCACATTTGCCGGCCTTCCGGCCATAGCGCCCGCCATGGCCACCGCCGCCGCCGACCCTTCCTCCCTCCATGCCGCCCGGCCGCGCGCGCTCTCCGCCTGGCTGCTCCTCGTGGCGGCGATGGTGTTCGCGATGGTGGTCGTCGGCGGGATCACCCGGCTGACCGAGTCGGGCCTCTCCATCGTCCGCTGGGAGCCGATCTCCGGCGCGCTGCCGCCCTTGAGCGCGGCGCAGTGGCAGGCAGAGTTCGCCGCCTATCGCCAAAGCCCCCAATATCAGCTGGTCAATGCCGGCATGACCCTCGCCGACTTCAAGACCATCTTCTTCTGGGAATATGTCCACCGCCTGCTCGGGCGGGTGATCGGGCTCGTCTTCGCGCTTCCCCTCCTGTGGTTCGCGTGGAAGCGGGCCATTCCCCGCGGCTACGGCTGGAAGCTCGGCGCCATCCTCGCGCTCGGCGGCCTGCAGGGGGCGATCGGCTGGTGGATGGTGGCGTCCGGCCTCGTCGACCGGCCCGACGTCAGCCATATCCGCCTCGCCATCCACCTCCTCACCGCCTTGACCATCTTCGCCGCCTGCCTGTGGGTCGCGCTCGACCTGCGGGCGCTGGCGAGGGACCCCTCGGCCCGGCCCGCCCATATGCCGACGGCCGGGATCTGGGCGCTGTCGGCGCTCGTCCTCCAGCTGATGTTCGGCGCCTACGTCGCCGGCCTGGACGCCGGCTTCGCCTACAATAGCTGGCCGAAGATGGGCGACGAATGGTTCCCCGCGGCGACCCCGATGCTGAAGCCGGCGCTGAGGAACCTCGTCGACAATCCGATCGTCGTCCAGTTCGTCCATCGCTGGCTGGCCTGGGCGGTGGCGGGCCTCGTCGCCTTCCTCGCCGCTCTCGCCTGGGAAAAGGGGCATCGCGCTCATGCCATCGCGGTCGCCCTTGCGGCCGCCGCGCAAATCGCCTTGGGCGTGGCGACCCTGCTCAGCGGCGTCGACATTCCGATCGCCGTCGGCCACCAGGCGATGGCCGTGCTCCTCCTCGCGGCGATCCTCGCCGCCGCGCACCGGCTCGGAGAGGCCCGGGCGTGACGGGCATCGTCACGGTCTACGCGACCTTCTCGGACGAAGCGGAAGCGGCGCGCATCGCCCGGATCCTCGTCGAGGAGCGGCTCGCCGCCTGCGCCAACATCCTGGGCGCCTGCCGCTCCATCTACAGGTGGCAGGGGCGAATGGAGGATTCGGCGGAAGCCGCGGCGCTGTTCAAGGCGCGGGCGGCGGACGCGGGGCGGCTGATCGAGCGCCTCGCCGAGCTGCACGGCTACGAGGTGCCGGCGGCGGTGGTCTGGCCGATCGCGGACGCGCTCCCCGCTTATGCCGATTGGGTGGTCGCCGAAACCCAACGGTAGCATTTTACCTTCCTGCAAACACCCGCTTTTGCTTGACTTCCGGCACCTCCGCTGCCATTTGCCCGCTCGCAGCCGCCGCCCCCGGGCAGGCGGCGTCATTCGTTTTACGAGAAGGTCTCAGCCATGAAGGCGCTGATGAAGACCACCAAGTCGGCCAAGCCGGCCGAGGTGGAGAAGAAATGGCATCTGATCGATGCCGACGGGCTGGTGGTCGGCCGTCTCGCCACGATCATCGCCAACATCCTGCGCGGCAAGCACAAGCCGAGCTTCACCCCGCACGTCGATTGCGGCGACCATGTCGTCGTCATCAACGCCGACAAGGTCCGCTTCACCGGCAAGAAGCTGGCGGACAAGATCTACTGGCGCCACACCGGCTATGCCGGCGGCATCAAGGGCGTCACCGCGGGCAAGGTGCTCGAGGGCCGCTTCCCGGAGCGGGTGCTCGAGAAGGCCGTGGAGCGGATGATCCCGCGCGGGCCGCTCGGCCGCGACCAGATGCGCGCGCTTCATCTCTACGCCGGCACCGAGCATCCGCACGGCGGCCAGAGCCCTGAGCTTCTCGACGTGGCGGGCATGAACCGCAAGAACAAGGTGGGTGCGTAATGTCCGACAATCGCCAGTCCCTTTCCGATCTCGCCGCGCTGACCGGCGCGGCGCCGGCCGCTCCGCCGCCGGCCGCCGAGGCGCCTGCCGCCGAGGCCGCGCCCGAAGGCGGCGACGAGCAGGGCGTCTCCACCCAGGGCCCGCAGATCCAGGCGGTGCTTCGCGAGCAGCAGCTCGACAAGCAGGGCCGCGCCTACGCCACCGGCCGCCGCAAGGACGCGGTCGCGCGGGTGTGGCTGAAGCCCGGCACCGGCCAGATCATCGTCAACGGCCGCGACCAGTCGGTCTATTTCGCCCGGCCGACGCTGCGGCTCATCATCAACCAGGTGTTCGACGTGACCGAGCGCCGCGGCCAGTATGACGTGGTGGCGACGGTGAAGGGCGGCGGCCTCTCGGGCCAGGCCGGCGCCGTCCGCCACGGCATCTCGACGGCGCTGACCCGCTACGAGCCGGCGCTGCGCACCGCGGTGAAGCGCGAGGGCTTCCTCACCCGCGATCCGCGCGTCGTCGAGCGCAAGAAGTACGGCAAGGCGAAGGCCCGCCGCAGCTTCCAGTTCTCGAAGCGCTAAGGGCTCCTGCCTTCACGCATTCAAGGGCGGCCCGGCAACGGGCCGCCCTTTTTCATGGCCAGCACCGCCCAGAACGCGATCCCTGCCATCGCGCCGATCAGGCCGGTCGACCCCGCCTGCCCGAGGAGCGACAGATAGCCTGCCATTGTGTAGCGGCCATCCTCGATCAGCATCACCTGCCCTTGCCGATATGTCTCGAAGCCCGGGCTTGCCAGCGAAAGCAGGGGCATCGGAATGGCGGCAACGGCAAACCCGCCGGCCGCCGCCGCCCACGCGGTGAGCGGCCAGCGCCGGCTCAGCACCGCATAGGCCGGCAGCCCCAGCAGGACGAAATGCAGGAAAGAGATCGGGAGCCCGAACAGCGCGACCAGAATGGCCGCATTCAGTCGCGCATCCGCATCCACGCTCGGGACTACGAGCATGGCGGCAATGGCCACCGGGACCGTCACCGCCGCGGCAGAGGCCACCGTCAGGCGAGCGAGCGAGTGACCTTCACGCATGTTCCTCGGTCCCTTCCGATCCTGGACGGTCCGGCTCCGGCACCAGCCAGCCGCTATAGGCAACGACGTCCCCCACCAACGGCAAGGCCACCGCGACGTCCAAGCGGAAGCGGCCTTGCTCGTCCTCCCGTTCGCGCGCGACGATGCGCGGAGCGAGGAAGCGCGGCATCGGGATCCGGAAGGCGCTCCAGCGCCGCAGGCGCATGTCCAGGCCGTGCGGCCCCGCGAGCAGGGCGAAGTCGAAGCGCAGCGGCCCGAAACGCTCGGTGACTCCGGTGCCGGCCTGGCTGAGCTCGCTGGAGAAGAGCTGGCCGCCGAAATCGCGGGTCCAGCGCTCGACCCCGTCACGCTCGGAGAAGCGGACGTGGAGCGGCCAAATGCCTTCGGAAGGAAAGCCCATCGCGGCGCCGATCGCGCGTGCCAGGCCGCGGCCGCGCGACACCTTGCCCTCGCCGCGCGCGCCGAAGTCCCCGCGGAGATCGTGCATCCGGCGCACCGCGGGCGGGAGCGTGTCGAAGGCCGCCCCCATCGCACGCGCGTAGAGCGGCGGCGGCGGGGTCCGTTCGCGGATCTCCGTGCGGACCGGCAGTCGCGCGAGCAACGGCTCGAACGAATCGAGCGACAGCAGGCGGGTGGATGGGTAGGCGCCGGCCGGCAGGCGCCCGGCGAGAAGCTCGCCGGCGAAAAGCTCCGCCGTCAGCGTCGGCACTTCGAGCCCCTCGCCCTGTTCCGCGACAATCGTCCATCGCCGCTCGACATGCGCGCCGCCGCGCCTGCCGGTGAGCGTGACGCTCATCGCCGAGCGCTTGCCGCCGAGGCGGCCGGTCAGCCGGTAGAGCGGCATGATCCAAGGCCGCGCGCCGGCCAGCGACCTCACCCATCCCCAGCGGACCGGCCAGGTGAGGGCCCATAGTGCCCGCATCTGGAACCCGAGCTCGGTGCCGGCGCGGAAGCTGAGGGCGGGCCGGCCGGGCAGCGAAGCGGGGAGGAGCTCGCAATCGGGAAGATCGGCGATGCCGACGAGCCGTCCCTCGAGGCCGCTCCCGTCGGCGAACAGGAAATCCTCGCGCCGCATCTCCTGGCAGCCCGGAACGGGCGTCCAGCGCCCGCCTCGCCACAGCCGGACGGGGCGGCCGGCATAGGACAGGATGGCGGCTATCACCGAGTCGCCGCCGCTCGTCCGGTTGGCGGCGCTCAGCGCAATGTCGACCTGGCGGACCTCCTCCAGGCCGTCGGCAAGCCGTCTCGCGATCGCGCCGGTCAGCGCCGGCGCGGTCGACGCGCCGCAGACGATGGCGACGCCGGCGGCGCGTGCCTCCCCGTCGAGCGTGCCGATCCCGCAGACGAACCGGCGGGCGTCGGCCAGGTCGAGATAGGGAACGCCGGCGCGCAGGCAGGCGCGAGGCACATGATAGTCGTTGCCCTGGAAGGGGCCCGCCGCATCGATGACGAGGTCCGGCCGCTCGCGCCGGATCAGCGGGCCGAGATCCTCGCGGCGATCGAGGACGAGCGGGCGCGCGCCGTCCAGGCGGGATGCCAGCCTCGCCGCTTTTTCCGCGCTTCTTCCGCCGATCAGCAGGCGATGGCCGGCCGCGGCGAGGCGGCGGCTCAGCCTTTCGCCGAAGCCGCCATAGCCGCCGATGACGAGGATGGTGCTCACAGCAGGCGGTCCCGCAGCTCGGGCGTCGGAAGCCAGCAGGTCTCGCGGCGGCCGAACAGGCGGTAGCGGCGGCGCGCCACCCATCGGTAGACCGGGTCGCGCAGGAAGCGGGGCACGACCCGCGCCGCCGCGGCGGCGCGCCAGGGCCAGCCGAGGCCGCTCCAGATCGCCAGCACGGCATCGCTGTCGCGCCGCGCCCGTCCGTCCTCGACGAGGATCAAAGTGTCCGGGTCGGCGGGGTCGATGCCGAAGCGGCGATAGAGCGCCGCCCCGGCCTCGCTCTGCATCGAAGCGAGGCGGAAGCGGGCGCGGCGGTCATGGCGGAGGATGAAGCGCGCCTGGGTCGAGCAGAGCGGGCAAAGCGCGTCGAAGACGACGACCGGGGCGTCCGGGCCGCTCATCCCCGGCACCCACGGTCGGCCAAAGGCTCGTCGGCGAACAGGATCGTCTGACGGATCAGCTCGCCCAGCATCGGGTGCTCCAGCGCCGGGACGAAGGCGAATCGGCCCTCGCCCCTATCGACATGGCTGACCCGCATCCGGCCCGGCGCCAGCCAGGCCGGCAGCCGCATCCGAATGCCGCGGAGCTTGAGGAAATAATGGTCGCTGAGGAAATGCAGCGCCTCCCCTTCCACCTGGAGCCTGAGGGCGATGCCCACGCCGCAGCCGACATATTCCTCGAGCCCGGTCGCGCCGGCGAACCGCTTGGCGCTGTGGATGACCTGGGGGAAGCCCCGGCGGCGGCCGTAGAGTCGGGTCCAGAGCTGGCCGCCGCCCCTCGCATCCTCGGTGACGCTGACGGCGGCCGGGACGCCCGTGTCGCGCGACAGGGGGAGCGGCGCGCCGATCAGGCGGGCGAGCTGCGAGAGGAGGCGGCCGGCGCGGCTCATCCGGCACTCGACCACCTCGCCGGCATAGAGGATCGTCGCCCCGGGCCCGACATGGCGCTCGAAGCGCGCGCGCACCGCGGCGGGAAGGCTTTCCCAGGCGGCCGCGCCGGCCAGGGCCCGGAAGCGGAGGTCGGCGACCGCAGCGGCGGCGGGCGCGGCGCGAGCGGGGAAGGGGAGCGACCCTGCAGCGTTGCGCCTTCCTTCCATGGCCTCCCCCTCCTGCCGCCGGCGTCCGGCCGCGGCGCCTTATTCCCTCGCCGCCTTGCCGCGGCCGAAGCCGACGAGGCTCGCCACCTTCGACCCCATGCGGATGAGCGCCATGAGCTTCGGGGCCGGAACCGAGAGCATCTGGTCGTACCAGCGGCCGAGCGTGCCGACGAACTCGTCCATCTCGGCGAGCCGCTTGCGCGCCAGCGCGCTCACCTTCGGGTCGCGCTCGGCCTCGGCCCGGCAGGCGCGCAGCGCCGCGGCGGCGGGATCGATCTCGCGTTCCTTGCGGCCCTGGGCGATGCGGGTCACCATCTCCCACAGATCGGTCTCGGCCTCGAAATGGTCGCGCCGGTCGGCGAAGACGGGGACCCGGCGGATCAGCTTCCAGCCCGCCAGCTCCCTCAGGCTGTTCGACACGTTGGAGCGCGCCATGCCCAGCGTCTCGGCGATCTCCTCGGCGGTCAGCGGCCGCTCCGACAGATAGAGGAGCGCGTGGATCTGCGCGACCGAGCGGTTGACGCCCCACTGCCCCCCCATGTCGCCCCAGTAGAGGACGAAGCGCTCCACCGCCGCCGGCAATTTCGAGTCGATTGTTATTTCTGTCATGACAGAAATATCTGCCAAACGAGGAAAGCTGTCAACTCGGATTCGACGGCAAGTTTCGGATAGCCGCGCCCGTGCCGGGGTGCGACAGGCGCGCCATGGACGATCGCGATTACGTGCTCGGCACGCAGGACGAGGAAATCGAGCGGCTGGGGCTCCAGCACCGGGTGTGGAGGGATCGGATGCTGGGTGCCTGGGCGCGCGCCGGCCTCGCGCCCGGGATGACGGTGCTCGACATCGGCGCGGGTCCCGGCTTCGCCGCCGTCGACCTGGCGGAAGCGGTGGGGCCGCAGGGCCGGGTCCTGGCGCTGGAACGCTCCCGGCGCTTCCTCGATTCGCTGGAGGCGCGCGCCGCCCGGCTGGGGCTCGGCAACGTCGAGGCGCGTGAATGCGACGTCTCGGACGGCCCTTTCGGCGAGTCCGTCGCCGACGCGGCCTGGTGCCGCTGGGTGCTTTCCTTCGTCGCCGATCCGGCGGCCACGGTGCGCAACCTCGCCGCCGCGCTGAAGCCCGGCGGCGTCGCCATCTTCCACGAATATGCCGATTACGGCGCGTGGCGGACGATGCCTCCCGATCCCGACGTCGAGCGGTTCCGCACGCTGGTGATGCAGAGCTGGCGCGACGAGGGCGGCGAGCCCGACATCGCGCTCCAGCTGCCGTCCATGCTCGCCGCGGCCGGTCTCGAGACGGTGGAGGCGCGGCCGCTGATCGACATCGTCCGCCCGGGCGACTTCGCGTGGCGCTGGCCGGCCGCCTTCATGGCCGTCAACGCCCGCCGCCTGCGCGACCTCGGCTATGCGACTGCCGACGAGGCCGAGCGCTTCGCCACCGCGCTCGACCGGGCGGGCGACGGCGCGATGATGATCACCCCGCTGGTCGCGGAGCTGATCGTGCGCAAGCCGGCTGGGCGGTAAGTCGAGCGAGGGAAGGCCGGGTCCACCCGGTCGTTCCCGTCCGCTGCGCAAGGGCGGAAAAAGGGGAGAAGAAAACCCTCATCCCAACCTTCTCCCGCGCGCGGGAGAAGGGGCAGGCCGGCGAGTCCCCTCCCTCCCCGGCTTGCGGAGTACGCCCCCGCTTCCCCTCTCCCGCTCGCGGGAGAGGGCAGGGTGAGGGTCTTCTTACTGCTTCTCGTCCGGCGGGCGGGCGGCGGGGCCCCTCCACCATGCTGCGCATGGTTCCCCTCCCTGCGAAGGCAGGGGAGGAATGAGGCTCGGCCGGCGAGCGGGTGCCGTGGCGGGGGCTCCCTCCAGGAGGTCCTTGCGCTCTCGAGCCGGCGTTCGCGTCAGCGGTCGATCGTCGCCATGCCGCGCTCGTGGTAGCGGGATCCGGCGGCCGCTCCGGCGGGGAAGATGGCGTCGATCCGGGCGAGGTCGCTTTCGCTCAACTCGATCTCGAGCGCGCCGATATTCTGCTCGAGATAGGTCCGGCGCTTGGTGCCCGGGATCGGCACGATGTCCTCGCCTTGCGCCAGCACCCAGGCGAGGGCGAGCTGCGCCGCGGTGCAGCCCTTCTCGTCGGCCATTCGGCCGATCTCGCGGACGAGGTCGAGGTTCCTCTGGAAATTCTCGCCGGTGAAGCGGGGGTGGAAGCGGCGGAAATCGTCGTCCGGAAAGTCCTCGGGCCGCTTGAACTGCCCGGCGAGGAAGCCGCGCCCCAGCGGCGAGTAAGCGACGAAGCCGATGCCGAGCTCGCGCACGGTCGGCAGCACCTCCGCCTCGACGTCGCGGCTCCACAGCGAATATTCGGTCTGGAGGGCGGCGATGGGATGGGTCGCATGGGCGCGGCGGATGGTCGCCGGCGCGGCTTCGCTGAGCCCGAGGAAGCGCACCTTTCCCTCGGCGACGAGGCCGGCCATTGCGCCGACCGTCTCCTCGATCGGCACGTCGGGATCGACGCGGTGCTGGTAATAGAGGTCGATCGTCTCGACGCCGAGGCGCTTCAGGCTCGCCTCGCAGGCCGACCGGACATAGTCCGGGCGGCCGCACACGCCGCCGAAGCTGCCGTCCGCGCCGCGCACGTTCCCGAACTTGGTCGCCAGGAACACCTCCTCGCGCCGTCCGCCTATCGCCCGACCGACCAGCTCCTCGTTGCGGCCGACGCCGTACATGTCGGCCGTGTCGAGGAAGTCGATGCCGGCATCCAAAGCGGCGTGGATCGTCGCGATCGATTCCGCATCGTCGGTCGCCCCGTAGAATTCGGACATACCCATGCAGCCGAGGCCGATCGCCGAAACCTCGGGGCCGCCCGCGCCAAGCCGTCTCTTCCCGATCATCCTCTTCACTCCTGCAGTCGCGAAAGCCCTTAGCCCCGGCGCCCCGCGCTCCTCAAGCGCCGCGGGCATCGCCGCTTCCTTTCCCGCAATGTCGAGTGGCAGACAGACAGGCACTTCCGGCTTTGTTACTATCATCCCCGGGGACCCGCTCCGGCAGAGAGCGGGACAGTAGCGGGGTGACAGCGTGCCGACGATTGTGGAGGAAGCCGACAGCGCCGGCTCGTCCCGCTTTCCGCTGCATTTTTGCAGCAACCGGCTGCTTTGCACCTTTTCGCCCGCCGACCGGCAATTGGTCGAAGCGGCGGCCACCGCCGTCCAGCTGCAACGCGGCGACGTGCTGTTCGATGCCGGCCGCGACGTGCCGGCGACCTTCTTCCCGGCGGCTGGGACGGTCGTCGCCATCCTCGTCAGCCTCCTCGACGGGCGCACCGTCGAGGTGGCGACGATCGGCAAGGAAGGGGCGGTCGGCGGGATCGTCAGCGGCGGCAAGGCGCCCGCCTTCGCCCGCGCCGTGGTCCAGATCCCGGGCGCGGCGCTCAAGGTCGATCTCAAGGCGCTGGAGGATGCGAAGGCGCGCTCGCCGCATGTCCGCGACCTCTTCTGCCGCTACGCCGACGCGCTGCTCGCACAGGTCATGCAGTCGGTCGCCTGCAACGCCTTCCACGCCTTGGAAGCGCGCTGCTGCCGCTGGCTGCTGACCGCCCAGGACCGGGCGGGCGCCGAGGACATCCCGCTCACCCAGGAATATCTCGCCGAGATGCTCGGCGTGCAGCGCACGACGGTCAGCGCCGTCGCCCGGACGCTGCAGGAGCAGGGGCTGATCGGCTACCGCCGCGGCACCATCCGCATCCTCGACCGCCAGGCCGCCGAGGCGCGCGCCTGCGAATGCTATCAGGCGGTGGAGCGGCACTTCCGCGAGGTGCTGCCCGAGGTGAAGCCGCAGAAGATCGCGGATTCCGGCGACGTGCGGTGAAGGGGGACGCCGTCGCGGCGGAGCCCATGCGCAGCGAGGACGATGATCTCGACGTCTCGTCGATCCGCCTGCTCGAGCTTCGCCATCGCATCAAGAACCTTCTCGGCATCACCCAGGCGGTGGCGAACCAGACGCTGAGGAGCGGGCGCTCCGTCGACGAGGCGAGGGTGGCGCTGGACGGGCGCTTGGCGGCGATGGGAGAGGCGGTCGACATGCTGCTCCAGACCGGCTGGACGGCGGGAGACCTCGGCGCGCTGGTGCGCCGCGCCTTGCTCGAGAAGGAGCCGCGCGTTTCCCTGGCCGGGCCGCACGTGCGGCTGGGCCCGGACGCCGTCATGGCGCTCACCCTCGTCGTCCACGAGCTCGAGAGCAATGCGGTGAAATACGGCGCGCTCGCCAGTCCCGAGGGCCGGGTGGCGGTCGCCTGGTCGATCGAGCCGCGCGACGGCGCCGACTGGCTCCGGCTGGAGTGGGCGGAGCATGACGGCCCGCCTTGCGAGATACCGAGCCGGAAGGGCTTCGGCTCGCGGATGATGGCCAAGCTGATCGGCGGCCGCCTGCGCGGCGCGATCGAGACGGACTATAGTCCCGACGGCCTGCGCTGGAGGCTCACCGCCCCTCTCGCCAGCCTCGCGCCCTGACGGGGGAGGGGGAGAGTTACCCGACGGCAGGAGGGGGACAGTTACTTCGCCCGTGGGCGGCGACCGTCCGTGGACGCCGTCGCGGCGAAGTAACCGTCCCCATTTCCGCCCGTCCCCATTTCCGCCGCCGGCTATTTGCCCAGCACGCCGAGCGCGGCGGTGACCATCGCCTCCGTCGCCGTCTCGATGGTCGGCGCGGCGTCGGGCGCCCAGAAGGGGCTGTGCAGCGAGGGCAGCTTGGTCGGATCGCCGCCCGCCGCATCCCATTTCGCCTGCGGCACCCCGCCGACCCAGAAGATGAAGCTCTGTACGGACTTGTCGGCGAGCCAGAAGCGGCTGAAATCCTCGCCCGCCATGGTCGCCGGCATCCGCTTCACCCGGTCGGCGCCGAAGCGGCGGGTGAGGAGGGCGACGCTGCTGTCGGTCAGCGGACCGGTGTTGAAGGTCGCGGGCGTGTAGACGTTCTCGACGTTGAGCCTGACCTCAGGCATGCGATCGTCCGGTATGCCGGCGGCGATCGCCTCGCCGCGGACGATGCGGGCGATGCCGTCGAGCAGGAGCTTGCGGGTCTCGTCGCTGTAGCTGCGCACCGTCAGCAGCAATTTCGCCTCGTCGGAGATGACGTTGTGCTTGGCGCCGGCGTGGAAGCTGCCGACGGTGACGACGGCCGGCTGCTGCGGGTCGTTCTCGCGGCTGACCAGCGTCTGCAGCGCCATGACGATGCGGCTGGCGAGGACGATGGGGTCCTTGGTCGCCTGGGGATAGGCGCCGTGGCCGCCGATGCCGTGGACGACGATGTCGACGCTGTCGACGTTCGCCAGCGCGTAGCCCGGCGTGTAGCCGACCATGCCCGCCGGAAGCGCCGCGCTGTCGTGGAAGGCGATGACGTGGGTCGGCTTGGGGAAGCGGCTGTAGAGCCCGTCCTCCAGCATCGCCTTGGCGCCCGCGCCGATCTCCTCGCCGGGCTGGCCGATCATGATCAGCGTGCCCCGCCACTGTCCCTTCATCGCCGCGAGCCGCCGGGCGGTGCCGATCCAGCCCGTCATGTGGGTGTCGTGGCCGCAGGCGTGCATGATGCCGCTCTCGACGCCGGCGAGGCTGGTGCCCCGCTTGGTGCTGGCGAAGGGCAGGCCGGTCTGCTCGACCACCGGCAGCGCGTCCATGTCGGCGCGCAGCAGCAGGACGGGGCCGGGCCCGTTGCGCATCACCGCGACGACGCCGGTCTTGCCGACGCCTTCCGTCACCGTGAAGCCGAGCTTGCGCGCCTCGGCGGCGAGGATTCCGGCGGAGCGAGTCTCCTGCATGCTGAGCTCGGGATTGGCGTGGAAGTCGCGGTAGAGGGCGATCAGCGAGGGCATGTCGGCCCGGACCGCGTCGGCGAGCGGATCGGCGGCGGCGGGCGCGGCGGCGACGGCGGCGGCCAAGGCGAGCGGGAGGAGGCGGCGCATGCGGTGCCCTTTCAGCTGGCGGGGACGAGCTCGATCACGTCGGTGAGCGATTCGAAGTGCGGCGAGGGGAAGGCGATGCGCCAGCGCCGAGCGCCGACGCGCTCGACGAGGCCGATCATGTCGCGCTCGCGGTCGTGGCCGTAGCGCAGGGTTCCGCGCTCGTCGCCGAGTTGGAGCGTGCCAAGGAACACCATCCGCCGCGCCGCGTCGGGGAATATCCGCCCGACCGGGCGCTGCGAGCCGGTGGACTTCTCGAACGCGAAGACGCCGCCCTCCGCCGCGCCGATACGGCAACGGAAGGCGGGATAGGCGACGTAGGGAAGCAGCCCGCCCGGCGAGCCGAGCTTGATCGTCCGGCAGCGATAGTCGCCCGGCTCGAGGCGGACGGAGTCCAGCCCGGCGTCGGGATCCAGCAAGGCGCCTTCCGCGGCGATCGCGGGCCCGTTGCCGGCGGCGCGCGCCTGGGCCAGTCCCTTCACCCAGGCCTCGCGCCATCCGCGCAGCCGGCCGCGATCGTGCGCCGAGGCCGTGCCGCGCCAGCCGGCCGCCTGCGGAACCGCCGCGGAGGGGCCCACCGGCTGGGCCGCGCAGCCCGCGGCGGCGACGGCGAGAGGGAATGCAAGCCACTTCATCGCGCTTTCCCATAAGCAAGGATCGGCGCTTCGCCAACGGGCTGGCCATGGCCGCGCGCCGCTCCTAAGCTCGGCCCCGGTCCGTGGGGGGGGGAGGGCATGGGACAGAGCGACATGCAGCCGGGAGCCGCCGCTCCCACCGACGCCGCGGCGCCGCACCCCCACAAGCTCGGCGAGGAAGAACGCCAGCTCCTGCGCGACCTGCGCGCAAAGAGGCGCCGCGAACGCAAGCGGGGACCCGGTCAGGCGGAGCCGCCGCTCACCCCGGGGCAGCGCATCGCCGACGGCGTCGCCGCGACGATGGGGTCGTGGCGGTTCATCATCGTCCAGACCACCATCCTCGCCTTCTGGATCGGCCTCAACATCACCGCCTGGGTCCGCCACTGGGATCCCTATCCGTTCATTCTCCTGAACCTCGCCCTGTCCTTCCAGGCGGCCTATGCGGCGCCGTTCATCATGATGAGCCAGAACCGCCAGGCCGACGTCGACCGGCTGAAGGCGGAGGACGATTACCGCATCAACGTCAAGGCGGAGCTCGAGATCGAGCTGCTCCACCAGAAGCTCGACGAGCTGAGGGAGCGCGAGATGCTGACGCTGGCGCGGTCGGTCGAGCGCCTGACGGCGCTGCTGGAGAGCAAGAGAGGGTGAGCCGGTCGTTCGGGGAGCGGTAGGGAAGGGTGCGCGCAAGGCACACTGGCGCCGCCCGGGGGCTCTGCTAAACCCGGCCGATGTCCTCAGGCACGCGCATCAGGCCCGTCATCCTCTCCGGCGGGGCCGGCACGAGGCTGTGGCCGCTGTCGCGGCTCGGCCGGCCCAAGCAGCTCGTGTCGCTGACCGGCGACTCGACCATGCTCCAGCAAACCGCCGCCCGCGTCGCCGACTCCGAGTTGTTCGCGCCGCCGCTGGTCGTCGCCGGCGAGGCCCATGCCGACGAGATAGAGGCGCAGCTCGGCGCGATCGGCCTCCCCCCGGCGCGCCTGATCCTCGAGCCGGCCGCGCGCAGCACCGCCGCCGCCGCCGCGCTGGCGGCGCTGGCCGCGCCGGACGAGCTGCTCCTCGTCCTCCCCAGCGACCATGCGGTCGGCGACGAGGCCGCCTTCCTCGCGGCGGTGGCGGCGGGACGCGAGGCGGCGGAGCAGGGCTGGCTGGTGACCTTCGGCGCCGCGGCGGACCGGCCGGAGACCGGCTACGGTTATGTGCGGCGCGGCGAGGCGCTGACGGCCGGCGCGTTCCGGGCCGACGCCTTCGCCGAGAAACCGGACGCCGCGACCGCGGCCCGCTATCTCGCCGACGGGGGGTGGCTGTGGAACACCGGCCTCTTCCTGTTCAAGGCGAATGCCTTTCTCGACGCGCTCGGGGCGCACGCCCCCGAGGTCCTCGCCGCGGCCCGCGCCTCGCTGCCGAATGCGGGGGACGGGCCGCGCCTCACCCCCGACTCCGAGGCCTTCGCCGCCTCCCCCTCCGCCTCGATCGACCGCGCGGTCATGGAGAGGAGCGAGCGGGTCGCGGTGGTGCCGGTGGAAATGGACTGGTCCGACATCGGCAGCTGGGATGCCGTCCACGCCCGCGGTCCGCGCGATCCCAACGGCAATCTCCTCTCCGGCGACGTGGTGGCGCCGCGAAGCGCCAACTGCCTCATCCGCAGCGACGGGCCGACGGTGGTGGCGCTCGGCGTCTCGGACCTCGTCATCGTCGCGACCGAGCGGGCGGTGCTGGTCGTGCCGCGCGGCGACACCCAGCGCGTCCAGGAGGCGATCGACGCCCTTATCGAGCGGCGCGGCGAGTAGCGCTCGACGGCGGGGCGGCGGGGCGGCAGAAGGCGCGCTCGCAACAAGGAGCCGCGAATCGTGCCGGAGATGAGGGAAATCGGGCGGACGGGGCTTTTCACCCCACGCCTCGTGCTGGGCGGAAACGTGTTCGGCTGGACGGCGTCCGGCGAAGCGGCGTTCCGCATTCTCGACCGGTTCGCGGAGGCGGGCGGCCGAATGATCGACACTGCCGACGTTTATTCCGCCTGGGCGCCGGGCCATCGCGGCGGCGAATCCGAGAGCCTGATCGGCGAATGGCTGCGCCGGCGCGGCGGCAAGGGCGAGATGCTCATCGCCACCAAGGTGGGCATGCTTCCCGGCGAGGGCGGCGAGAAGCTGGAGCCGGCCCGGATCGCGGCCGCGGCCGAGGCGTCGCTCAACCGCCTCGGGGTGGAGACGATCGACCTCTATTACGCCCACCAGGACGATCCGGCGACGCCGATGGAGGCGAGCCTCGCCGCCTTCGATCGTCTGGTCCGCGACGGAAAGGTGCGCGCGCTCGGCGCCTCCAACTTCACGGCCGAGCGTCTGTCGAAAGCGCTGGCGGTTTCGGAGAAGGAGGGCTACGCCGCCTACGGCGCGCTCCAGAACGAATATCATCTGATGGCGCGCGGCGGATATGACGGAGCGCTCCAGCGCCTTTGCATGGAGCGCGGCCTCGGAGTCCTGCCTTATTACGGCCTCGCCTCAGGCTTCCTCACCGGCAAGTATCGCTCCGCCGCCGACCAGGGGCAGAGCATCCGCGGCGACCGAATGGGCAAGTATCTCAACCGTCGGGGCTTCGCCGTCCTCGATACGCTCGATGCCGTCGCCGCCGAGGCTGGCGCGACGCCGGCGCAGGTCGCCCTCGCCTGGGTCGCCGCCCAGCCCGGAATCACCGCGCCCATCTCCAGCGCCCGCACCCCGG
Source organism: Alphaproteobacteria bacterium (assembly GCA_019232625.1). Taxonomy (GTDB): domain Bacteria; phylum Pseudomonadota; class Alphaproteobacteria; order Sphingomonadales; family Sphingomonadaceae; genus Allosphingosinicella. Next base: position 228,928 of record JAFANP010000006.1, read on the forward strand.
AGCAGCTGGAGGAGCTGATCGGCGCGATGACGCTCGACCTCTCGCCGGACCAGCTCGCCCGTCTCGACGCCGCCTCGCGCACGGAACCCTGACGCAACGCCCGGCCGCCCTGAACTCCTCTCCTGCATTTGCAGGGGAGTGGGAACATGCGAAGCTTGGTGGAGGGGCTTGCCGGGCCCGAGAAACCCCTCCCCCGCGCTTCGCGCGGTCCCCCTCCCCCGGAAAATCCCGGGGGAGGATGGGGAGGGAGCGACCTGCGGGTTGATGTCGATCCGCCCCAGGGGCTCCAGCCAGCTTCGCTCCGGCGGTGAGAGCGCTCAGCCCGCGCGGCGGCGGAGTCGACCGCGGGGACGCTTGGGCGGCGCCTCCTCTCCCAGCCATTCACGCCAGACGAGGAACAAGGCCGCCATCACCGCCGGGCCGATGAAGAGGCCGACCAGGCCGAACGTCTCGAGGCCGCCGAAGGTGGCGATGAAGGTCCACAGGAAGGGGAGCTCGACCGCCCCGCCGACCAGTGCGGGCTGAACGAGATTGTCGCCGATCAGCATCACCGCCGCGCCGAAAGCGAAGAGGGCGATCGCGGCCGCGACATGACCCTGGACGAGCAGGATGAGCGAGGCGAGCGAGAAGGCCGCCCAGGCGCCGAACGGCAGCATGGCGAACGCGATCGTCGCCAGCGCGAACAGCACCGGCCGCGGCACGCCGGCCAGGGCATAGCCGAAGCCGATGATCGTCCCCTCGCCGATGGCGACGAAGACCGTGCCGTTGACCGCGCCGCGCACCGCCTCGGCCAGCCGCAGGAGGAAGCGCTCGCCGAAATCGCCGTAGAAATGGCGCGCCGTCCGGATCGAGGTCGCGGCCAGGCGGCTGCCGTCCCGCAGGATGATGAACAGCGCCAGCAGGGTGAGGAGGAAGAAGGCCGATCGCGACGCCACCTGCGCGGCGATGGCGCCGGTCCAGCGCGCCAGCGCGCCCGCATCGGTTTCGCCGAGCAGCTCCGCCGCCGCGCGCGGGTTCGAGAGGTGCGCCTGCCACCACATGACGAGGCGCGGCCCGACATAGGGAAAGGCGCCGAGCCAGCCCGGTGCTCGGACCCCGCTCTTCTGCGCCTCGGCCACCCAGCCCAGCGCCGCCTGGCTGTCGCGGGCCGCCTCGACGGCGACGAGCGCCAGCGGCAGCATGAGCAGCAGTCCGAGGGCGAGCGTGAAGCCGAGCGGGGCGAGGATAGGCGGGCGCCCGCCCGGCCCGGCCCGGGCATGGCGGCTGTAGAGCGGCCACAGCGCCACCGCCATCACCGCGGCCCAGGCGAGCTCCAGAAGGAAGGAGCGCGCGATCCACAGTCCGAGCAAGGTGAGCAGCAGGACGAGCAGGCGCATCGGCAGCCGCCCGGCCGGCGCCGAAGCCGGGGGCGCGTCAGGGTCGGCCGGTTCGCTCATCGGCACGGCTCCTTTCGTCTCGAACCATGCACCTTCGGATCGGATAAGTCACTCCGATCGACATGCGCGCCGCTTGCGCTTTGCCGCCGGGCTTGTGAAGGGTCGGCATGCGCAATTGGCTGCTCCCGATCCTCGCCTTCCCCGCCGCCGCGACGGCGCAGCCCGCTCCGGACGCCCGGCCGCCCGCCGTCTTCCTCAGCCCCATGGGCGAGCCGTTCCGCGCCTCGGCCGCCGGCGCCGACCTGGTGGGCGCCTGGTTCCGGGCGGCCGATGCCGACGGCGACGGCGCGCTCACCCTCGGCGAGGTCAAGGCCGACGCCGCGCGCTTCTTCGCGGCCCTCGACACCGACGGCGATGGCGAGATCGGGCCGGCCGAGCTCTCCCGTTACGAGAACGAGGTGGCCCGGGAGGTGCAGCTTGGGCTTCAGATGCGCGGGTGGGACGACGGCCGCCGCCGTCATCGCCGCCGCGAGCCTCCGCCGGGCGGGGGCTATGACGAAGGGCTGGAGGGGGCGGGCCGCTATTCCTTCCTCAACATACCCGAGCCCGTCATCGCCGCCGACCAGGACCTCAACCGCGGCGTGTCGCGAGAGGAGTTCGCACGCGCCGCAGGCGAGCGCTTCCTCCTGCTCGACCGCGACGGCGACGGCCGCCTGACCCGAGCCGAGCTTCCGCCCCTGCCGCAGCCCCGCGCGGACAAGCCGAAGCGCCGCGGCTGAAGAAAGGGGGCGGCACCAGCTTGCTCGCGCGGCCGGTCAGTCCGCCATCACCGGCGGCCCGGCGCCTTGCTGACGCGCCTTGCGCAGCAGGAAGACGAGCGGAAGCGAGCCCAGCGTGACCAGCATCATCAGGTGGAAGTCGTCCAGATAGGCGATCATCAGAGCCTGCCGATTGATCTCCGCATTGAGCATCGCCAACGCCGTGTCGCCCATCCCGCCGAGCTGGTTGACCAACGAGGGCGATGCCACCGGCACGGTATAGGGGGTCACCGCCGCGGCGAGGTCGGAGTGGCTCACCTGGACGTTCCGGGCGAGCAGGGCGGTGACCACCGAGATCCCGACGGAGCCGCCGATGTTGCGCGACAGGTTGAGCAGCGACGCGCCGGTCGTGCGGTAGCTGGGCGGCAGCGAGGCGAAGGCCAGCGACTGCAGCGGCACGAAGATGAAGCCGAGGCCCAGGCCCTGGACCACGCCGGAGATGATGATCGGTCGCGAGCCCATGACCAGGGTGAAGCCGGACATCTGCCACAGCGACAGGCCGAGGAAGCTGATTCCGGCGAAGATCAGGATGCGGGCGTCGACCTTTCCGGTCAGCCGCCCCGCCAGCATCATCGAGATGAGCGTGCCGATGCCGCGCGGGGCGGTGAGGAAGCCCGAATCCAGCACCGAATAGCCGTAGAGGCGCTGGAGCAGAGGCGGCAGCAGTGCGAGGCCGGCGAGGAGGAGCACCCCCGTCACCACCATGAAGACCAAGGCGAAGCTGAAGTTGCGGTCGGCGAACATCTTGGGGTCGAACAGCGGCTGCCGGCCCATCGCCAGGTGGACGAAGAACATCCAGGCGCAGGACGCGGCAAGCGCCGCTTCGAGCCACACTTCCCAACTTTGGAACCAGTCGAGCTGCTCCCCGCGGTCGAGCATTATCTGGAAGCTGCCCAGCGCCAAGGCGAGGAGGGCGAAGCCGAACAGGTCGAACCGCCGCCTGGTGACGGCGCTCGACGGCATGAAGCGCAGCAGCAGCAGGGTGCAGACGATGCCGACCGGGAGGTTGACGAGGAACACCCAGCGCCAGCTGAAATTCTCGGTCAGCCAGCCGCCGAGCACCGGGCCGAGGATCGGCCCGATCATCACCCCCATGCCGAACATCCCCATGGCGCGGGCGTGCTTGGAGGGCGGGTTGATGTCGAACATCACCGCCTGGGCGATCGGCACGAGGAACGCGCCCGACACCCCCTGGAGGGCGCGGAAGACCACCATCTCGGGGAGGTTCTGAGCCATCGCGCACATCACCGACGCCGCGGTGAAGGCGATCACGGACCAGATGAACAGCCGCCGCCGCCCGACCCGGTCGGCGAGCCATCCGGTGATCGGGATGGCGATGGCCGATGCGACGATATAGGAGGTGAGGACCCAGTTGATCGTCTCCTGGGTCGCGGACATCGACGCCATCATGTGCGGCAGCGCGACGTTGGCGATCGTCGTGTCCAGAACCTGCAGAAGCACCGCCATCATGATGGCGACGGTGAGGATGCCGTGCTCGACCCGGTCGAGCTTCAGCGTCGGCTGGTGGGGGTTGAGCGCGGCCGTCGCCATGGCTCAGCGGCTGGCGGTCCGCTGCGCCGCCGCCGGCCGCGCGCCTGGCAACGGCTGCTCCTTGGTGTCCACCGTCACCTCGGCGGAGAGGCCGGCGAGGAGCGGCCGCCCCGGCGTCTCGTCGATGGCGATCCGGACCGGCACGCGCTGGGTCACCTTGACCCAGTTGCCGGTGGCGTTCTGGGCCGGGAGAACCGAGAATTCGGAGCCCGTGCCGCGGCCGATCGAGGCGACGTGGCCCTTGAGCTTGTGCGAGGGATAGGCGTCGAGCTTGACCTCGGCCGGCTGGCCCGGGGCCATGTTGCGCAGGTCCGTCTCCTTGTAATTGGCCTCGATCCAGGTGTCGCCGCTGCGCACCACCGTGACCATGCCGAGGCCCTGCACCGCCATGTTGCCGAGCTGCAGCCGCTCCGTCTGGCTGACATAGCCGTCGATCGGCGCCCGCACCTCGGTGCGCTGGAGGTCGAGGAGCGCCTTGTGGCGCGCCGCGACCGCCGCCGCGACGGCCGGCTGGGAGTCGGCGGGGCCGGCGGCGAGTGCCGCCTGCTTGACCTCGGCATTGGCGCGGGCGCCCGCGACGCGCTCCTTGGCCTGCTGGACCGCGTTCAGCGCCTCGTCGTAACGGGCGCGGGTGGTGAAGCCGCGGCGCAGCAGCTCCGCCTGGCGGCCGAAGGCGGTCTGCGCGAAGGCGAGGTTGGCCTGGGCGGCGCTGATGTCCTCGCGCGTGCCCAGCGTCTCCGCCTGCGCCTTGTGGACGGAAACGTTCGCCGCGGCGATCTGCGCCTCCGCCTGCTCGAGCGCGATCCGATAGGGGCGGGGGTCGATGCGGAACAGGAGGTCGCCCTTCCTGACCCGCTGGTTCTCCTTCACCGCCACCTCGACGATCGGCCCGGTCACCTCGGCCGACACCGAGACCTTGTCCTGCTGGACGTAGGCGTTGTCGGTCGCGACGTAGCGGCCCGAGGTCAGGTAGAAATAGGCGCCCACCGCGAGGATGATGAGCGGGACCGACAGCATGAGGATCAGCCTCAGCCGCTTCTTCTTCGCCGGCGCTTCCGTCTCGGGTGTGACGGCTTCGTTGTCGGCGGCCTTGATGGCGCCTTCCTTCATGATGCTCTCCGTGCGATTGCGGCGCCGGGGGCGACGTTCGCCCGCACCCGCGCCAGAACGTCCCGCACGGCCGCCTGCTCCACCTCGGTGACGCCGGCGAGCGCGTCTTCGAGGAATTCCTCGGCGATCTGCCGCAGATCCTCGATGATCGGGCCCGATTTTGGGGTGAGACGGATGCGCCAGGCGCGGCGGTCCGCCTCGTCGGGCCGCCGCTCGACCAGCCCCGCTTCCTCGAGCCGGTCGATCATCCGGCACAAGGTGATCGGCTCGACGTCGAGCCGGTCGGCGAGTTCGACCTGCCGCAGGCCGTCCTGCCTCTTGAGGTGCGACAAGACCCGCCATTGTGCACGGGTCACGCCATGATCCGCGGCGCGATGCTCGAAGGCGCGGCGCAGGGCGCGGGCCGTCTCATTCACGTCGAAGGCGAAGTTGGTGTCCATGGCACATATATAATAAGGATGCTTATGAGTTGCAACGCGAAACTATTGTCGCCGCTCGAGGTTGCGTGGTTCAACCCCCGGAGGCCCGGCGGGGTCCACGACCGGCAACCTGCCGATTGACCGCCGCCGCCTGAGCCCGTAAATCCGCTCTCGTTCGAGACCGGTCGAAACGCGGGCCGGGGAAGCGCCTGGAATGGCGGTTTCCCGCGGTTCAGCGGGTGTAGCTCAATGGCAGAGCAGAAGCTTCCCAAGCTTACGACGAGGGTTCGATTCCCTTCACCCGCTCCAGCGTTAACCCACCTTGGTCCCAGCGGGCCGGCCGGTCGATCATCGTGGCAAGCCTTCCGCCGATTTCGATGTCGACGCTTCGGCCAGTGGCCGCTGGCGTAAGGACGATCGACTCTATGAGAGCACGAATTCGGGGGATCGCGTCCTCTCGCGCCTCGTAACGTTCGTCGCTGATGATTCTGGTGTTGGAGCATCCGTGACCGTTCTTGGCTCCGGCGCATCCCCAGAATTCGTTTCGGATCTTGATCCATCCGGAACCGCAGAGACCGCACGGTCCCAGCCCGGAGAGTAGATGCTTCGGCCTTCGCTGATACTGCGGCTGCGTCGTGCCACGGACATCCAGCTGCAGCTGCACCTGCTCCCATAGCCGTTGGGGGCCGAGGCAAGCGCCTGGCCGGAGCCACTCGTCTACCGGAGCCGGGCCGCCGGTGATCAGCACCCCCTGCACCGCGTCGCGCAGGGTGAAAGCATCGCGCCGGTAAAGTCTCGGCACCGGAGCACCGAGATCCACCGAAACGGAGATAATCCGAGTCCGCCATCCCCCCGTTCCTGCGATAGGCTAAGTCAAGGTGAGTCGCTTGAGCGCTTTCACTGATCTCGCCGGCGACGTGATTGGTGACGTTCGCCATAAGGTGGTGGAGCAAGCCTGGTTCGGCCGCCAAGTGACGGACACTCGTGCTGCGTCCATTCCATCCGTCGATCAATTCAGCGATGGATGACTTTGCCACACCCATGGGGCACCTTGAAAGAAGCCCATGGATGGAGGTGCCCCGCGCTGCGCAAGAGCGGGGCGATCACGCGTCAGACCCGGTCGTGCCTTCGCCGCCGGAGCAAGACCACGGTTTCGAGTTCTAGCGAGCGGGAGGAATGTCGTGGCAGGGTGGACCAGAACGCTTCTGACGGCCGCAGCAGTCGCGACTCTGCATGGCTGCGCGCTTTCCAGTAGGGTCGGACCTTCCAGCCCTGCTGTCGCGAATGGGGTTTGGCCCGGAACATGGCCGCCGCCGCCCGGGACAAATTGTCCGCGCTATAACGGGGTTTCATGGTCGAATCTGGGCCAGGATCTCACCAGTCTGCACGAATCGCCTGGTTGCGTTCCCCAACCGGCCTGCGCACGGCAGCGAGCGCCGCAGCAAGTCTACATCGGCCCGGTAACGATGAATGGAAACACCCACCTGTTCACGATCGCCGAGCAGGACAACATCATGATTAACGCGCGCAGCGCCGCCTTCGCTCAGTCTCCGGGAGGAAAACAAGTCTATCGCCTGACCTTCGCGAGACAGGTCGCCAGCCCCAATAGCGTTCTGATCCTGACCGCCTACTACGGGTACTGCGTCACCATACGGCGTGTCGACGGCGACCCGACGAGTCCGCAGTAGGCGGGCGCGAGAATGGGCGTCCGCGCCCTCACCTGAGATCGACGAGAGAAGGGGAGATCGCGCGACGAACGAGCGGGTGGGGGGACAGTTGCCGCGGGGCGCGGGGGACAGTTACCGGCCCCACCGGCCTGTGCGGGTCCGCGACAGCCTGGGCGGCCGGTAACTGTCCCCATTCACCTCCGCGCCGGGGGACAGTTACCGGCCCCACCGGCCTGTGCAGGCTCGCGACGGCCTGGGCGGCCGGTAACTGTCCCCATTCCCCCCCCGTCAGAGGTAGAAGTCCGTATGGGCGAAGCTGTGGCCGTCGACGACGGTGACGGCGATCGAGAGGTCGGCGTTGCCGTCGCCGTTCAGGTCGGCTTCGACCGTCCAGTGGCCGGGATTGGAATTGTCCTCCACCGCGCGGACCTGGCCGGCGGCGGTGAAGGCGGCCGAGCCGATGAAGGTGAAGGCGGTGTCGCCGTTCGCCGCATTGCCGTCGGCGTCGAGCGCGGCGAGGTTGATCCGGTCG
>JAFANP010000012.1 GCA_019232625.1 Alphaproteobacteria bacterium
TCTGGGCGGCCATCATGGCTGTGTTCAATAGCTGGGAGGGGAAGAAGGCCATCGAGTACCGCCGCATCGAGCGCATCATGGGCCTGAAGGGGACGGCCGTGAACGTGCAGGCCATGGTCTTCGGCAACACGGGGAACAACTCGGGCACGGGAGTCGCGTTCACGCGCGACCCGAACACCGGCGAGAACACCTTCTACGGCGACTACCTGATCAACGCCCAGGGCGAAGACGTCGTCGCCGGCATCCGCACCCCGCAATATCTCACCCGCGCGGCGCGCGAGGCGGCGGGGGCCAAGGCGGCGTCGATGGAGGAATCCCTGCCCGGCGTGTTCGCCGAGCTGGCGCGCGTCTTCGACCTCCTGGAGCGTCACTATCGCGACATGCAGGACATCGAGTTCACGGTCGAGCGGGGCCGCCTGTTCATGCTCCAGACCCGCTCGGGCAAGCGCACCGCCAAGGCGGCCCTGCGCATCGCCGTCGACATGGCGGAGGAGGGGCTGATCGGCGAGGAGGAGGCGGTGCTGCGGGTCGACCCCCAGGCGCTCGACCAGCTCCTTCATCCCACGCTCGATCCGGAGGCGGAGCGGCAGGTCATCGCCAAGGGCCTGCCCGCCTCGCCCGGCGCCGCGTCCGGCGCCGCCGTGTTCGACGCCGACACGGCCGAGACGCGCGCCGCGCTCGGTGAGAAGGTCATCCTGGTGCGGGTCGAGACAAGCCCGGAGGACATTCACGGCATGCACGCCGCCCAGGGCATCCTCACCGCCCGCGGCGGCATGACCAGCCACGCCGCGGTCGTCGCCCGCGGCATGGGCCGGCCCTGCGTCTCGGGCGCCGGAGGAATCGCGATCGACATGTCGGCGCGGCTGATGCGGATCGGCGGCGCCGAGGTGAGGGAAGGGGAGACGATCACCCTCGACGGTTCGACCGGCGAGGTGATGCTCGGCGCGGTGCCGACGGTCCAGCCCGAGCTGGTCGGGGATTTCGGCACGCTCATGGTCTGGGCGGACAAGGTGCGCCGCCTCAAGGTCCGCACCAACGCCGAGACGCCGCTCGACTGCCGCACCGCCCGCGAGTTCGGCGCGGAGGGGATCGGCCTCTGCCGCACCGAGCATATGTTCTTCGACTCCGAGCGGATCACCAACGTCCGCCAGATGATCCTCGCCGGGGACGAGGCCGGGCGCCGCGCCGCCTTGCTGAAGCTCCTCCCCGCCCAGCGCGGCGACTTCGAGGAGATCTTCCGGATCATGGCCCCTCTGCCGGTGACGATCCGCCTCCTCGACCCGCCGCTCCACGAATTCCTGCCCCACAGCGAAGAGGAGTTCGCCGAGGTCGCGACCGCCGCCGGCGTTCCGGTCGAGACCTTGCGGCGCCGCGCCGCCGAGCTGCACGAGTTCAACCCGATGCTCGGCCACCGCGGCTGCCGGCTCGGCATCACCTATCCCGAAATCTACGAGATGCAGGCCCGCGCCCTCTTCGAGGCGGCGGTGGCGGTGGCGGAGGAGACGGGGGAGGCGCCGATCCCGGAGGTGATGGTGCCGCTCGTCTCGACCCGCGCCGAGCTCCAGATCATCCGCGCGCTGATCGACCGGACCGCCGCCGCCGTTTTCGCCGAGAAGGGGCGGACCCTCGATTATCTCGTCGGCACGATGATCGAGCTGCCCCGCGCGGCGCTGCGGGCCGGAAGCATCGCCGAGGAGGCGCAATTCTTCAGCTTCGGCACCAACGATCTGACCCAGACCGCGCTCGGCCTCAGCCGCGACGATGCCGGCCGCTTCCTCACCGCCTATGTCGAGAAGGGCATCTTCCCCAAGGACCCGTTCGTGTCGATCGACGAGGAGGGGGTGGGGGAGCTGATCGCCCTGGCCGCGGAGCGGGGACGGGCGGCGAAGGAGGGGCTGAAGCTGGGCATATGCGGCGAGCATGGCGGCGACCCCGCCTCCATCGCCTTTTGCGAGAGCGTCGCCCTCGATTACGTCAGCGCGTCGCCCTACCGGGTCCCGATCGCCCGCCTCGCCGCCGCCCAGGCCGCGCTCAGGCACCGCCGCGCGGCCGAAGCGCTGGGCCTGTAGGCCCGCCGCCGTACGTTAAATGGGGACAGTAACTATTTCCCCCCGACGCCGGGACCGTTAAATGGGGACAGTAACTATTTTCCCCCGACGCCGAGCGAGACCCGCGCCGCAGTCGGGAAAATAGTTACTGTCCCCAGTCGCCGCTCCTAGAGCGGCCCCGGGCCGTCGACGCGGCGCCGCGCCTCGTCGCGCGCGGCGGCCTGGCGGAGCGTGTCCATCTCGCCCGCCTCCTTCCTCAGGCGGGCATTCTCCGCCTCGAGCTCGCGCACCCGGGCGCTCTCCTCACGGTAGCGGCGCTTCCACTTGCCGCCGGCCATCAGGATCATGCCGATGACGGCGCCGAGCAGGAAGACGAGGGCGACGATGACCCACTGGTCGTTGGTGAAAGCGGGCAAGCTGACTCTCCTTGCGCGGGAATGGCGAAGGATGAACCGGCTCCGCCGCCGGATTGTTCCGCCCCCGTCTCAAGGAAGGGCCCCGGGGGACGGCCCGTCCGGCCGCCCCCGTCCGCGCCGTTACCGGTTCAGCAGGTTGTCGCTGATCGAGCAGGCCGCCGGACCGAGGATCACGATGAAAAGCGTCGGCAGGATGAAGAGGATGAGCGGCACGGTCATGATCGCGGGCAGCCGCGCCGCCTTCTCCTCGGCCCGCATCATCCGCTCGTTGCGGAACTCGGCGGCGAGGACGCGCAGCGCCGAGGCGAGCGGAGTGCCGTATTTCTCGGTCTGGATCATGGTCGTGACGACGCCGCGCACCGCCTCGAGGTCGATCCGGTTGGCGAGGTTCTCGAACGCGGAGCGGCGGTCGGTGAGGAAGCCGAGCTCGATCGAGGTCAAAGCGAATTCGTCGCCCAGCTCCGGATAGGCCTTGCCCAGCTCGCGGGCGACGCGGTTGAAGGCGGCGTCGACGGTGAGGCCGGCCTCGGCGCAGATGACGAGCAGGTCGAGCGCGTCGGGCAGGCCCTTGCGGATGGCGTGGGTGCGCTTGGTGACCTTGTTCTTCAGCCACAAATCGGGCGCCTTGTAGCTCAGCAGCAGGGTGGCTGCGACGAGGCCGTAGCGCTTCAGAGCGCTCCAGTGCGGGAACCAGTCCAGCGCGTAGACGCCGAGGATGATGATCGTTCCGAAGACGAGCGGAAGCACCAGGCGCGCGAAGATGACGACGAAGGCCAGGTCCTTGGAGCGGATGCCGGCCTGCATCAGCCGCTTCTGCGCCTTCTCGACCTGCTCGTCCTGAAGCATCTTCAACGAGCCGAGGAAGCCGCGGACCTTGTCCGCCATCTCGTTCTTGTTGGTGATGTTGCGGCGACGCTTGGAGGTCGAGGCGACGATGCCGGCCTTCAACTGCTCGCGGCGTTCGTTGAGCGCCTTCACCCGCTTCGCCATCGGGTCCTTGACCGTGGTCGCGGCGTAGATGGCGACGAGCACGGCGAACGTGGCGACGGCGGCGAGGAAGGTCGCCACCATGATGACGTCGACGCCGAGCAGCGTGGGTCCGGGGGTGGGTGCTATCGACATGCGCTCCTAGACCTCGAAATCGATCATTTTGGCCATGATGAAGACGCCGAACCCCATCCAGCACATGCCGCCGAGGCCCGCGATGATCAGGCGCTGATCTTCAAAGAACTTGCCCATGTATCCAGGGTTGATGAACAGGACGAGCAGGAAGACGATGAAGGGCAGGGAGCCGACGATCCAGGCGGAAGCCTTGGATTCGGACGACATGGCCTTGATCTTCAGCTTCATCTGGGCGCGCTTCCTCAGCACATCGGCGAGGTTGGCGAGCGTCTCGGCGAGGTTGCCGCCCGTTTCGCGCTGGATGGCCAGGGTGATGACGAAGAACTGGAATTCGGGCGTGCCGAGCCGGTCGGCGGTCTCCTGAAGCGAGGCCTCCATCGTCCGCCCGATCTTCATCTTGTCGGAGACGGTGCGGAACTCGTCGGCGATCGGCCCCGGCAGCTCGTCGGCGACGACGTTCAGGGTCTCCGAGATCGGCAGGCCGGAGCGCAGGCCGCGCACCATCAGCTCGATCGCGTCCGGGAAGCGCGCGGTGAACTTGGCGACGCGCCGCTTGATCATCTTGCTCACCACGAGATGCGGCAGGCCCACGCCGATCAGCATGCCGAACGGCAAAGCGTAGAGCGGCGGCACGCCCTTGAAGATGAGCAGGAAGGTGACCAGCAAGGCGAGGCCGGCCGAGGCCATCAGATATTGGGCCAGCGTCCAGCTGTAGCCGGTCTGCGAGAGGCGCAGCTGGAGCAGTGCCGGATTGGGGATGAAGCGCTTGGCGAAGCCGTCGCCCTTGTTCTGCCGATTGGCGAAGATGCGCTTCATTTGCGCCGCGGCGGCGACGTCCGTCGAGCGGCTGTGTCGCTCGCGCAGGTCATCGAGCCGGCGAGTCACCTGCTTGCCGGCATTCGGGCCGGCAAAGGCCCCGAACACGAGCATCGCCGTGCCGAGAATCCCGGCCAGCAACAGGAGCATCGTCATACTCGGCATCTCGCCTCCTCGTCTCGTCGGCCGGCTCTACGGCGGTCAGGCCGCGGCGGACGCCTCCTTTGGCTTCTTGCCGACGAGCGACTTGAAGCTGCCGAGCTTGCCGAGCAGCGAGCCGCCTGCGGTCGGCTTCGCCTTGTCGTCGCTCTCGGCCGCGCCATGCTCGACGGTGAGCGTGAGCAGCTGGTTCAGCGGCTGCGACAGCTTGGCGGACTTCGTCACCTTGGCGAGCGGCTGGCCGAGCTTGGCGGCCTGCGCGGCGGTCTTCGCATCGAAGGGCAGGCAGACGTCGACCTTGCGCTCGATCGAATGCTCGAAATCCTTGCGGCTGACCTCCTGGACGGCGGCCTGGACCCGGTTGGCGACGACGATCACCCGCGCCTGGGGCGCATTGGCCTTCAGCCAGGAGAGGATGCGGATCGCGTCGCGCGTGCCGGACAAGGTGAACTCGGCGACGACGATCACGACATGGGCGTCGTTCAAGAGATGCGGATAGTGCACCATCATGCTGCGCGGCAGGTCGATCACTGTGCCTTCAAAGGCGTGCCGGATCTCCTCCTGGAGCTGATAGAAAGCGGAGCCGTCGGTCAGCATCGACTGGTTGATCGGCGCTTCGGCGGAGAGCACGCAGAGCTTGTCGTTGGCGCGCACCATCGCGCGCTCGATGAACAGGCCGTCGATGCGGCTCGGATTCTCGATCGCGTCGGTGAGGCCGCGGCCGGGCTCGAGATCGAGCGCCAGCGCGCCGGTGCCGAAATGGACGTCGAGGTCGAGCAAAGCGGTCGACCGGCTAGCCTTGTCGCCGAGCAGCCAGGCGAGCGAGGTCGCGACGGTCGAGGCGCCGACGCCGCCGCGCACGCCGATCACCGCGGCCATGACGTTGGGCTTTTCGTTGCCGGATTCGACCAGGCGGGGCCCCGAGATCGTCATCTGCGCATTGGCGAAAGCGTCGCGCAATTGGTCGAGCGAGAAGGGCTTGAGCAGATAATCCTGAATGCCCGAGGCGACGAGATCGCGATAGAGGCGCACGTCGTTGACCTGGCCGGAGGCGATCACCACCGTGCCCGGTT
>JAFANP010000060.1 GCA_019232625.1 Alphaproteobacteria bacterium
TGGGCACCGGCATTGTTCATGGCCTCGTAGGCCATCCCGGCGCTCATGGCGCCATCGCCGATCACGGCCACGACATGGTTGTTGCCGCCGGCAAGGTCGCGCGCTACCGCCATGCCGAGGCCGGCCGAGATCGAGGTCGAGGAGTGAGCAGCCCCGAACGGATCGTACTCGCTCTCGCTGCGCCGGGTGAAGCCGGAAAGCCCGCCGCCCTGGCGAAGCGTGCGAATCCGGTCGCGGCGGCCAGTCAGGATTTTATGCGGATAGGCCTGGTGGCCGACGTCCCAGATCAGCCGGTCGGTCGGCGTGTCGAACACGTAGTGGAGCGCGACGGTGAGCTCGACCACGCCGAGGCCCGCGCCGAGATGCCCGCCGGTCACCGACACGGCCGAGATCGTCTCGGCGCGAAGCTCGTCGGCCAGCTGGCGCAGCTGGTCCGGCGGGAGCTTTCGCAGGTCCTGGGGGGTCGCGACCCGGTCGAGAAGAGGCGTTGGAGGGCGGTCGGTCATCGTCCGGCGATATGATCCTTCTGGCGCCGCCCCGCTAGCCCAAAGCGCGTCGGGTGTCGAATGGAGATGGGGTGCAGGAGTCGGGGAGAGGCGGCGAAGGGCCATCGCGTCGGAGCCTGGCGGGACGCGGACGGCCTCGTTTCCCTTTCGGCTTTCCACAGCCGTGAGAACGGCTTAGCGGTGAACGGGGATGTAAGGCCGAAGGGGGATGAAGTGACTGCAGTCGTGACTCTGGAGACGGCGAGGCCGGGCGATGTCGTCATCAGTCCGGACGGAAAGCGTATCTATTCGGCCGGTACCGACGGGTATCTGCGGACCTACAGCGCCCAGACCGGCGAGCTTCTCTCCGCCGCCAAGATCGGAACCCAGCTCGGCGGAATCGACATCGCGCCCGACGGCAGCTTCTTGATGGTCGTCGACCGCGACGCCTTCGACCGCAGCGGCAACTCGTTCAACACCCGGGTCTACAGGGTAGACACGGCGACGGGCCAGACCACGGCCTACACGATGGTGGGGAACGGCCTTGACTTTACCTTCTTCGACGTCGCGATCCTGTCGAGCGGCAAGGTGCTTCTGACCCAGAGTTTCAACGGCTCCGGCTGGGTCAGCATGAAGCTGCTCGATCCAGCGACCGGCCAGTTCGCCCTCGGGCCGCAGGTTCGCCAAAATTCGGTCCTCACCCCTTCGGCCGATCATTCGAAGGTGTTCATCGCCGAGGCCAACATCTCCAGCGGCGCCATCGATATCTACCAGGCCGGGAGCGGAATCGTCGCTCAGGGCGGCTTCGGCGGCTTCAACTTCGGAATCGACGCCTTCAGGCCCTCCGGCACCCTGGCCGCCACCTATTCCTATGGCGACGGTATCCTGATCTTCGACAGCGCGCTCAAGCTGGTGAAGGACCTCGGCAGCGCCCATCCGGAATGGAATAGCGGGCAGATTACCGATCTCACCTTCGATTCGACCGGACGATATCTGTTCGTCCTCGACAATCAGGCCAATACGATCGTCCAGCTTTCGACCGTGGACTGGGGCACGGTCCAGACCATTGCGCTCGGGGTCGACGTCGGCGGCTGGAGCGGCGGGGCCTTTGGCAACCGCCTGCTGCTCGATCCCTCGGGCCGCTTCTTCACGGTCATCACCGATACCGGCCTCGTCGCGGTCGCCAACCCGGCTGCACCGGCGCTCGCCGCGACCCCCGGGGACGACAACCTCCAGGGCTTGCTCTTCGCCGATACCATCAATGGCGGCAACGGGGCCGACTATCTCGCGGGATTCGGCGGCGACGACACGTTGAACGGCGAGGATGGCAACGACCTGCTCGAAGGCGGTCCCGGCAACGACACGCTCAACGGAGGCGAGGGCCAGGACCAGATCCTGGGCGGCAGCGGAGCCGACCATCTTGCCGGCGGCGGCGGCGACGACAACCTTCGCGGCGGCGCGGGCGTGGACAGCTTCGACGGGGAGTCGGACGACGGCGCCGAGAATATCGACACGGGCTTTGGCGACAAGCTCAGCTTCTTCGAGCGGACGGCGACGCAGGGCGCCGTCGCCGACCTTCGA
>JAFANP010000039.1 GCA_019232625.1 Alphaproteobacteria bacterium
CGACTATCTCGCCGGCGGGGCGGGGGCGGACCAGCTCTACGGCCTGGGCGGCGACGACGGGCTCTACGGCGGGCTCGGCGCGGACCAGCTTCGCGGCGGCGCCGGGCGCGACTGGTTCCGCTACGAGAGCGCGTCGGAATCGACCGCAGGGGCGATGGACCGGATCGCCGACTTCCAGGCGGGCGAGAAGATCGACCTCTCGGCGATCGACGCGGACTCGATCGCGGGCGGCAACCAGGCCTTCGCCTTCATCGGCTCGGACGCGTTCCACAACGTCGCCGGCGAGCTCAGGGTAAGCGAGTCCAACGGCAGCTGGTTCGTCGAGGGCGACGTCGACGGCGACGGCGCCGCCGACCTCGTCATCCAGGTCGACACAATCCTCGCCCACCCCCTGGGCGCAAGCGACTTCGTCTTCTGAGCGGGGAAGCGACGGTCTCTCGCGGACCGTCGCCCCGTCGC
Organism: Alphaproteobacteria bacterium; assembly: GCA_019232625.1. Lineage (GTDB taxonomy): Bacteria > Pseudomonadota > Alphaproteobacteria > Sphingomonadales > Sphingomonadaceae > Allosphingosinicella. The sequence continues at coordinate 460 of JAFANP010000039.1, forward strand.
GGGCCCCGTCAAGCGACAGTCCCCCGCTCGAGCTGCGTCAGTCCTGCGCGAACAGCCTGGCGAAGCGCCGCGGTTCGCGGTCCTTCCACAGGCCGCGATGATAGGCGTCGCTGGCGAGGAGCGGCATGACGCTGGTCGCCTCGGCGAACACCATCTGCTCCAGCGCCGTCGAAACCTTGCCCCAGCTCGCCGCCTCCTGGAGGGTGGAGGAGGAGCAGGCGCCGTCGCGGACGTCGGCGACGGTGATCTGGACGGCATATTTGTGGACCTCGACGTCGTCGTGGCCGAGGATCTCGGCGCAGACGACCGTGTCCTGGGTGAAGTTCTTCGGCACCCCGCCGCCGATCATCAGCAGGCCGGTGGTGCCCGCCTCGATCTTGAGCTGGGTCAGCTCGCGGAAGTCGGCGATGGCGTCGAGCACCATGTACGGCTTGCCCGCCTTCATCGCGTCGACCTGATGCTTGACCAGGCCGAAGCCGGCGGAGCTGTCGACGAAGGCCGGGCAGAAGATCGGCACGTCATGCTCGTAGGCGAGCTTGACGAGGCTGTTCTCCTTCTTGCCGTGGGTCATGAGCCACTTGCCCATCTCGCGGATGAACGCGCGCGAGCTGTACGCCTTGGGCTCGAGCGCATTGGCGATGTCGCCGATCGTGTGATCGGTCTCCTGCAGCTTCTCCTCGTCGATATAGGTATCGTAGATGCGGTCGATGTAGAGCGAGCGCAGGGTATCGTCGTCAGGAATCTCAAGAGCTTGGTAGTGCTTGTGGCCAAGCGCTTCGAAGAAATCCATGTCGACGATGGTGGCTCCGGTGGCGACGATCGCGTCGACCATGTTGTTGCGCACCAGCTCGGCATAGAGGTCCATGCAGCCGCCGGCGGAGGTCGAGCCGGCGATGACGAGGATGATCGAGCAATCGCGGTCGCCGAGCATCTGGTTGTAGATGTCCGCGGCGCGGCCGAGGTCGCGCGAGGTGAAGCTCATCTTCTTCATCGCATCGACGATGGGCCGAGCGTCGAAGCTGGTGATGTCGATATGCTCGACGACGGTGGAGAGCAGTTCGGCCTTGCGGGTGTCGTTGATCTTGGGCTGGTCGTTCATCTTCGATTCCATCACTTCAGTCATGAACCGACGTCGTTCGGGGACGCGGAAACCCGTTCGGTCCTCCCCGCGGGAGGTATTTCCCCCTCCATGAAAAGGAGGGGTCAGGGGTGGGTCGCGACCGCGTAGCGGGCGGTTCGGCGGCCCGCGCCGGCCGCTACCCACCCCCATTCCCCTCCCTCCCAAGGAGGGGAGGCCCGCCTAGACCATGATCGCTTCAGGCTGGATCAGCCTGAAGCGTGAATCATGGTCCAGACATATATCGAGAGCCTGATTCACGCCTCAGGTTGAAACGCCACCGGCGTTTCAACCTAAGACGATCAGGCTCTAGAGCTGGACCACGTTGTTCCGGGCGACCTCGCGGGCGTCCCCGCCGTAGAGCGTCGCCATCGGCTCGTCCTCCACCGCGACCTTCTGGACGGCGCCGAAGCCGTTGAAGGCGGTGCGCATCGCGCACCCATAGGCGCCGAGCATGCCGATCTCGATATAGTCGCCCCGCCCGACGTCGGCCGGGAGGTGGAACGGCCCCGCCATGTGGTCGAGGTCGTCGCAGGTCGGCCCGTAGAAGCTGAACGGCATGTCGCGCGCGTCCGATTCCTCCTCGCGCACCAGCCGCACCGGGAAGCGCCAGCCGATATGGGCGGCGTCGAACAGCGCCCCGTAGGCGCCGTCGTTGATGTAGAGCTGGTCGCCCCGGCGCTTCTCGACGCGGACGAGGACGCTCGCATATTCGGCGCACAGCGCACGGCCCGGCTCGCACCACAGCTCCGCCGAATAGGAAACCGGGAGGCTCTCGAACGCGCGCGAGATGACGTCGAAATAGGCTTCCAGCGCCGGAGGCTCCATGCCCGGATAGACGGAAGGGAAGCCGCCGCCGACGTCGACGATGTCCACCGTCACCGCCGCCTCGACGATGGCGGCGCGGACGCGCTCCATCGCCTCGGCATAAGCGGCCGGAGTCATCGCCTGGCTGCCGACGTGGAAGCAGATGCCCAGCGCGTCGGCCACCTGGCGGGCGGCGAGGAGCAGCGCCTTCATCTCCTCCGGCTCGGCGCCGAACTTGGCGGCGAGGCTGAGCTTGGCATGGTCGGAGGAGACGCGGATGCGGACGCACAGGTTGAGGTCGTCGGCCTCGACGCCATCCTTGGAGGTGGCGCGGACGATCTTGTCGAGCTCGTCGAGCGTGTCGAGCGAGAAGGTGCGCACGCCGAGCGCATAGGCCTCAGCGATCGCCTCCTCGGCCTTCACCGGGTGCATGAAGCACAGCACGGCCTCCGGCAGCGTCTCGGCGACCAGCCTTACCTCGGCGATCGAGGCCACGTCGTAATGCGTGATCCCGCTCTCCCACAGCAGCTGGAGGAGGTCCGGCGAGGGATTGGCCTTCACCGCATAGAGCGAGCGGCCCGGAAACTTCTCGGCGAAGAAGCGGGCGGCGCGCCGGGCGGCGTGCGGACGGATGAGCGTGACCGGCTGGACCGGGCGCTGCCTGGCGATGTCGGCAACGCAGGCGTTGCCGGTACGGGCGATAGCTAGCCCCAGCGCGCTATGGTGCGTGTGCAACTCAAGGGACCTCCAGAGGGGTAGTTGACGACAAGGCTGCCTTGCGGTTGTTGGAAGTCCCCATGGGGCAGCGGCGCGTGATATATTGGCGGCGTTCCCCCGTGTAAAGACCTGCTTTTTCCCTCCTGAAATCAGAGGCTTGAGTGACAGAGAGACGGCCGTCGGCAAAGGGTGTTTCCGCTGCGGCGGAGCGTGTCGCGAGTCACGTGACCCGGACGCCGCTCCTGCCGCTCGACTGGGAGGGCGGCCGCGTCTGGATCAAGGCCGAGTGCCTGCAGCGCGGCGGCAGCTTCAAGCTGAGGGGCGCCATCAACCGGCTGCTCCAGCTTTCCGAGGCGGAGCGGGAGCGGGGAGTCGTCGCCTTCTCCTCGGGCAATCACGCCCAGGGCGTGGCGCTGGCGGCGCGAAGCCTTGGGATCGCCGCGACCATCGTGATGCCCGCCGACGCGCCGGCGGTGAAGCGCGACGCGACCCTCGCCGCGGGCGCCGAGATCGTCGCCTACGACCGGGAGACGGAGAGCCGCGAAGCGATCGGCGCCCGCCTCGCCGCCGAGAAGGGCGCGGTGCTGGTCCCTTCGTTCGACGACGTCGACGTCATCGAGGGGCAGGGCAGCGTCGGCGTCGAGATAAGGGCGCAGCTCGGCATGGCGGCGGACAAGGTGCTCGTCCCCTGCGGCGGCGGCGGCCTTTCCGCGGGCATCGCCCTCGCGCTGCCGGAGGCGGAGATCGTCACCGTCGAGCCGGAGGGATGGGACGACATGGCCCGCTCGCTGGAGGCGGGCGAGCCCGTGCCGGTCCGCGAGCCGGCGCCGCCGACCCGCTGCGACGCGCTTCAGACCAAGCTCGTCTCGCCCCTGACCCTCGGCGCGCTGGCCGAGGCGCACGCGCGCGGGCTGTGGGTGAGCGAGCCGGAGATCGAGCGCGCCATCGCTTTCGCTGCCCGCCACCTCAGGATCGTCGCCGAGCCGGGCGGGGCGGTGGCGCTCGCCGCCTTGCTCGCCGGCAAGGCGGGGCCGGTGTCGGAACGGACGGTGGTGGTCGTCTCGGGCGGCAACGTCGATCCGGCGCTCTACGCCGGGATCCTCGCCGCTCAGGCGGCCGACGCTCGCCGCGGCGGCTGAACCTCGACCCGCGCCGGCGAGGCCGCCTCGACCTCGCGGGTCAGGGCCTCGAGCTGGTAGCCGATCGTCCGCAGCTCCGCGGCATAGACGTCCGCGTCGTGGCCCGGCCGGGCCAGCGAGGCGGCTTCGAGCAGGGTGTCGAGCATGACCGACAGGCTCGGCAGGATCGTTCCCTCGATCCCGTCGAACGCCGCCTCCAGGCTCCGCAGGGGGTCCGCTTCGGCCATGGCGGGAAGGCTAGGCCCGGCGGTTTAACCAAGCGTAAACCGCTCGGTCTTTCTTCGCTCCGTTTCGGATGCCAAAGACGCAGCCCATGTACGCCATCGCCACCACCGCCCTGTCCTTGGCCGTCCTCGCCGCCTTCGCCCTCGCCGCCGGCGGCACCTGGCTGATCTGGAAGCGGCGGGTCTACCGCCAGGGGGCGCTGATGCTCGTAATGGCGGCGGTGCTGATCGCCAACGTCCTGATCTGGTCGCTTTGACCGCGTAAATGAGGAAAGTAACTATCGCGGTCATGGGGACAGTAACTAATTTCCCCCTTACCGCCCTTAGATCCCGGCAGCGGCGTCTGGGAAATTAGTTACTGTCCCCATTCAGCGGCGCCTGGGAAATTAGTTACTGTCCCCATTACCCTCACCTTATCGGGCAGGACGGGTCCAGCCTGAAGTCGAGATAATCGTCCACCGAGCGCATCAGCTGCGGCATTTCGTTGACGAAGAAGTGGTTGGCGTGCGGGATGGTGTCGTAGTGGATGGTGATGTGCTTCTGGGTGCGCAGCTTGTCGACCAGCTTCTGGACCGCGTTCGGAGTCACCACCTCGTCGCCCTCGCCCTGGATGATGATCCCCGAGGAGGGGCACGGGGCGAGGAAGGTGAAGTCGTACATGTTGGCCGGCGGCGCGATCGAGATGAAGCCGCGCACCTCGGGCCGGCGCATGAGGAGCTGCATGCCGATCCAGGCGCCGAAGCTGAAGCCGGCGATCCAGGTCGATTCGGCCTCCGGATGGACCTGCTGCACCCAGTCGAGCGCGGACGCCGCGTCGGAGAGCTCGCCGATGCCGTTGTCGAATATCCCCTGGCTCTTGCCGACGCCGCGGAAGTTGAAGCGCAAGGTGGCGAAGCCGCGGCGCACGAAGGTCTTGTAGAGCGCCTGCACGATCGCGTTGTTCATCGTCCCCCCGCCTTGCGGGTGGGGATGGAGGATGAGCGCGACGGGCGCGCGGCGCCGCGGGCCGGGGCTGAAACGGCCTTCGAGACGGCCTTCCGGACCGGGGAAGATGACTTCGGGCATGGGACCTGCGCTGGTTTTTGGGCGGGACGAAGAGCGGGGCTGCCCCCGCGCGCGTGCCGCTCTATATAGGTCCAGAGCCGCCCGGCGCAATTGAAAGGGACGACGTGCAGACCCGCATCTATCTCGACCATGCCTCGACCACGCCCATCCTGCCGGCCGCTGCCGAGGCGATGGCGGAGGCATGCCGCGCTTGGGCCAACCCCTCCTCGCCGCATGCCGAGGGGCGCGCGGTCCGCGCCCGCCTGGAGGAGGCGCGGCGGCGCGTGGCGGAGGCGCTCGGCTGGGACGGGACCCTCATCTTCACCTCCGGCGCGACCGAGGCCATCGCCCTCGTCGTCGAGCGGGCGCATGCGGCGCGCTTCGTCATCGCCTCGGTCGAGCATCCCGCCGTCCATCGCAGCGCGCCGGGCGCGCGCCAGGTCGCGGTCCGCGCCGACGGCACGCTCGACCTGGCCGATCTCGACCGCGCCCTCGACGGGGCCGAGCGGCCGCTGGTCGCCGTCCAGTCGGTGAACAACGAGACCGGGGTCATCCATCCGATCGATGAGGTCTACGCCCGGGTGAAGGCGTCGGGCGGGCTGCTCCTCACCGACTGCGCCCAGAGCGCGGGCAAGCTGCCGCTGCCGGAGGCCGACTTCCTCGTCGTCGCGGCGCACAAGTTCGGCGGCCCGCCGGGCGTCGGCGCCCTCCTGGTCCGCGATCCCGCCACGCTGGAGGCGATCGGCGGGCAGGAAGGCGGCTACCGGCCGGGCACGCCCGCGGTTCCCTCGATCATGGGCTTCGCCGCCGCCTGCGAGGCGGACCATGGCTGGTACGAGGAAGCGAAGCGCCTCCGCCTTCGCCTGGACGAGGGGGTGATGGCGGCGGGCGGCGAGGTGGTGGCGGGCGACGCGCCGCGAATCGCCACCATCGCGGGCTACCGCATGCCCGGCGTGCCGGGCGCCGCCCAGATGATGCAGCTCGATCTCGCCGGCATCGCCGTCACCGCCGGCAGCGCCTGCTCGTCCGGCAGCCTCAAGACCAGCCCGGTCCTCACCGCCATGGGCTGGCCCGAGGACTCGGCGCGCGAGGTGATCCGCGTGAGCTTCGGCCCGCAGACGGTGGAGAGCGACATCGATGCGTTGCTCGCCGAATATCGGGCGCTGATCGGGAAGCGCCGCGCGGCGTGATCTATCTCGACTACCAGGCGACGACGCCGCTCGCGCCGGAAGTCGCGGCGGCGATGCGGCCGTGGCTGGAGACGGGCTTCGGCAACCCCCACAGCAGCCACCGCCTGGGCCGGGAAGCGGCCGCCGCGGTGGAGGTGGCGCGGGAGCGCGTGACCGAGGCGCTTGGCCCGGCGGCGGAGGAGGGGCGCTTCTTTTTCACGAGCGGCGCGACCGAGGCGCTGAACTGGGCCATCAAGGGAACTCTCGCCCGCTCTTCGCGCAAGAAGATCGTCACCCTCGCTACCGAGCATGCCGCCGTCCTCGACACGGTCGAGTGGCTCGCCGGCCAAGGCTTCGAAACAAGCGTCCTGCCGGTCCAGCCCGACGGATTGGTCCGGATCGCGGATGTCGAGGCGGCGGTCGACGGGCGCACCGGACTGGTCGCGGCGATGCTGGTCAACAACGAGATCGGCGTGATCCAGCCGGTGGAGCGGATCGCCGGCATCGCCCGCGCGGCGGGCGCATTGTTCCTCTGCGACGCCGTCCAGGCGCTCGGCCGGGTGCAGGTTCCGCTCGGCGCCTGCGACCTCGTCGCCGTCTCGGCGCACAAGGTGCACGGGCCCAAGGGCATAGGCGGCCTGTGGATCCGCGACGGCGTCGAGGTCGATCCCCTCCTCCACGGCGGCGGGCAGGAGGGCGGGCTGCGCTCGGGCACCCTCAGCCCCGCCCTCTGCGTGGGTTTCGGCACGGCGGCGAAGCTTGCGGCCGATCGCGCGGACGCGGATTTCGCCCATGTGAATGCGCTTTCCAGTCGGTTGAGGGCGCCGTTCCGCGATTCCGGATGGCACGTGAACGGCAGCCGCTCGGCCCGCTGGTGGGGCAACCTCAACCTCCGCGCCGACGGAGTCGATTCGGCGCGGCTCATCTCGGAGGTGAGGGAGGTCGCCTTCTCCTCGGGCTCCGCCTGCGCCAGCGGCTCGGGCCGTCCCAGCCACGTGCTGAAGGCGATCGGCCTCACCGACGCCCAGGCGCGAAGCAGCATCCGCCTCGGCCTCGGCCGCTACACGACCGCCGACGAGGTGGACCGGGCCGCCGAGCTGATCCTTGCCGCCGCGGCCCGCCAGCTGAGCTTCGCGGCATGATCCGGGTCCGCTTCGTCTCGGCCGACGGCGCGAGCGTGCGCGAGGTGGAGGCGGCCGCCGGTGAGCGGCTGCTCGACGTCGCCCAGGCCGACGGGCAGCCGCTGGAGGGGACGTGCGAGGGGCAGATGGCCTGCTCCACCTGCCACGTCATCGTCGACGCCGCCGATTTCGCGAAGCTGCCCCCGGCCAGCGAGGAGGAGGAGGATCTGCTGGACCTCGCCGCCCACGTCACCCGCCGCTCGCGCCTCGCCTGCCAGATCGTGCTCAGCGAGGCGCTGGAGAGCCTGACGGTGCAGCTCCCCGCCGGCGCGACGAACATGCAGGGACGCTAGCGCCGCCGCCCCACCGAAGCCTTGCGCCGGGGGGAACCATTGCCTATCGCCGCCGGCATCCGGCGCTCGCGCCGCGCCCCCTTACCGGCAGGAAGAGATGCTCGTCGATTGCCGCTCGATGGCGAGGGAGGTGGAGGAGGCGGTCGCCGAGTCGGTGCGCGAGCGGACCGCCGCCGGCCGCACCCCGGCGCTGCGCGAGATCGTCGCCACGGCCAACGAGGGGGTGCGATCCTACGTCCGCACCAAGGCGAAGAAGGCCGCCGCGCTCGGCGTCGACTATGCGGCGATCGAGCTCGGCGCCGAGGCCGGGACGGAGGAGGTGCGGGAGCGGGTCGAGGCTCTGAACCGCGCGCCCGAGGTCCACGGCATCATGCTCGGCCTGCCGATGTTCCCGCACCTCGATGCCGACGGCCTCGCCGACTCCATTGCCGGCGCGAAGGATATTGACGGGCTAGGCGCCCGCAACACCGCCTATCTGGCGACCGGCCGCGAGGCGCTGGCGATCTTGCCGGCGACGGCCGTCGCCGCCGTCCACATATTGGAGCGCCTCGGGCCGGTGGCCGGGAAACGCGTGGCCGTCCTCGGCCGGGGCCGCACCGTCGGGCGGCCGGTGGCGGCGATGCTGACCAACCGAGACGCGACGGTGACGCTCTGCCATTCCCGCTCGCGCGATCTCCCCGCCTTGCTTGGCGAGCACGAAATCGTCGTCTCGGCGGTCGGCAAGCCCCACTTCCTCGCCGCCGAGTGGCTGCGCGAAGGGCAGGTGGTGGTCGATTGCGGCATCTCCTTCGCCGACGGCCGGACGGTGGGCGACGTCGACTCAGCGGCCGCCGACGCGCGCGGCGCGGTGGTGACTCCGGTGCCGGGCGGCGTCGGCACGGTGACCAACGCCATCCTCTTCGCCAACCTCCTGCGGGCGATGGACCTCCAGCAGGCGGACAGGCCGTGACCGCCCCCGGCCCCGCCCCCGCCCTCGACACGCTGCCGCTCGCCGAGCTCTTCGAGCGCGCCGCCTCGACCGACCCGGCCCCGGGCGGCGGCGCCGTCACCGCTCTGACCGCGAGGCTGGGCATCGCCCTCATTCTCAAGGCGCTGAGGATATCCGTGCGCGGCAGCGACGAGTCGGAGCGGCATGCCGGCATCGACTCGCGCCTGACGGCGCTCGCCGCCGCGTTCGCGGCCGACGCGGACGCCGACGGGCGCGCCTTCGACGATTATGTCCGCGCCGCAAGGCTGCCGCGGGCGAGCGAAGCCGAGGCCGCGGAGCGGAGCGAGGCGCTGCGCCGGGCGGCGGTGGCGGCGACCGAGGCGGCGCTCGCCACGCTGCGCCACGCCAGGGACGCCTATGCCGCGAGCGTCGAGATGGAGGCGGCGGTGAAGGCCTCGATTCGCGCCGACCTGGTCGCCGGGCGCGAGCTGCTCAAGGTCGCCCGGCTGGTCGCCGTGGAGAATGCCGAGACGAACCTGCGCGCCCTCAAGCGGGAAGAGGATCGCGCACCGCTCCTCGCCGCGCTCGCCGCCGCGGCCGATCCCGCCGCCTTCGGCTGAATGGGGACAGTAACTATTTTCCCAACCCGGCGGCGGTGCCGCCCAAGCGTTCGGGAAAATAGTTACTGTCCCCAGCGGGCCCGTGCGGGGAGGCGGCGCTGACGTCGGTCTCGATCCGCGTTTGAATTCGCGGACCGAACCTCTATATGCGGCGCGGGAGTCGGGCGGACGAAGTCGTCGCCAACCCGGTCAGGTCCGGAAGGAAGCAGCCGTAACGATTTCGCTTCGGGTCGTTCCGGCTCCCACCCGGCCCCAGGCGTCGCCCCGGCCTTCGCCGGGATGACGGAATAGGCTAGTCTCCTTACCATGTCCTCCGAATCCCCAGACGACGCCGGCTTCGGGCTCGGCCTCGACGAGCCGCCGCAGCCGGCCAGGCCGCCGGCGGGCGGCGCCGGGGCGGCCCAGCCCTACCGCGTCCTCGCCCGCAAATACCGGCCGCAGAGCTTCGGCGCGCTGATCGGTCAGGATGCCATGGTGCAGACGCTCGGCAACGCCATCCGCCGCGACCGGCTCGCCCACGCCTTCCTGCTCACCGGCGTTCGCGGCGTCGGCAAGACCTCGACCGCCCGCCTGATCGCCAAGGCGCTGAACTGCGTCGGGCCCGACGGCGCGGGCGGGCCGACGATCGATCCCTGCGGCGTCTGCGAGCCCTGCCGAGCGATCGCCGAGGGGCGGCACATCGACGTCGTCGAGATGGACGCCGCCAGCCATACCGGCGTCGACGACGTGCGCGAGATCATCGAGGCGGTGCGCTACGCCGCCGTCTCGGCGCGCTACAAGGTCTATATCGTGGACGAGGTCCACATGCTGTCGAAGAACGCCTTCAACGCGCTTCTGAAGACGCTCGAGGAGCCGCCGGCGCACGTCAAGTTCCTGTTCGCCACCACCGAGGTGAACAAGATGCCCGTCACCGTCCTCTCCCGCTGCCAGCGCTTCGACCTGAGGCGCATCCCGGCCGAAGCGCTCGCCGCGCATTTCGGCGAGGTCGCGCGGCTCGAGGGGGTCGAGGTGGAGCCGGAGGCGCTCGCCCTCATCGCCCGGGCGGCGGAAGGCTCGGCCCGCGACGGCCTCTCGATCCTCGACCAGGCGATCGCCCACGGCGCCGGCGGAGTCGCCGCCGGGCAGGTCCGAGCCATGCTCGGCCTCTCCGACCGCGGCGCCATCCGCCGCCTGCTCGGCCTGCTGCTCGCCGGCGACGCCCCGGGGGCCCTCGCGGCGCTGCGCGACCAATATGATCTCGGCGTCGAGCCCTCGGCGGTGCTGCGCGGGCTGCTGGAGAGCGTCCACGGCATCACCCGCGCCAAGGTAGGCGGGCCGGGCGACCCGGCCCAGTCGTCGGAAGAGCGAGAGGCCTATGGCGAGTGGGCCAGCCACTTGTCGCACGCCGCCGTCCACCGGCTGTGGCAGCTGCTGCTCAAAGGCCTCGGCGAAGTGAACAGCGCGCCCATGCCGTTCGAGGCGGCGGAGATGGCGCTGCTGCGGGTCATCCATGCCGCCGAGCTGCCCGATCCGGCGGCGCTGATGGAGAAGCTTGCGAGCGGCGAGGCGGTCTCCGCCCGGCCTACGGCCGCGCCCGCGGCGCCGCAGCAGGGGGCGCTGATGAAGGCGCCGGAGACCTTTGCCGGCCTCGTCGACCTCCTCGCCGCGCGGGGCAAGGCGCACCTTGCCCAGCAGCTCCACGATTATTGCGGCCTCGTCCGCTATGCCCCGCCCGAGCTGGTGATCCGTCCGGCCAAGCCCCTTTCCGGCGACCTGGCGCGCGAGCTTGCCGGAGCGCTGAAGGCGATCACCGAGACGCTGTGGAAGGTGCAGGTGTCGGACGAGCCGGCGCAGCCGACATTGCTCGACCAGGAGAAGCAGGAGGCGGAGCGCCTCCGCCAGTCGGTGCTCGAGGCGCCGCTGGTGAAAGCCGCGTTCGAGGCCTTTCCCGACGCGGAGCTCGCGGGCTACAGGCTCGACGATCAACGGAGTGCGTGACCCATGCCGAATTTCGACGATATCATGAAGATGGCCCAGAATGCCCAGGCCGAGCTGATGAAGGCCCAGGAAGGGCTCGACAAGCTGGAGGTGGAGGGCCTGTCGGGCGGCGGCCTCGTCAAGGTCCGGGCGAGCGCCAAGGGCCGCATCATCGCCGTCGAGATCGACGAGAGCCTCCTCGCGCCCTCCGAGAAGCAGATGGTCGAGGACCTCGTCGCCGCCGCGATCAACGACGCCCGGGCCAAGGCCGATCAGGTCGCCGGCGCCGAGATGCAGAAAATGACCTCGGGCCTGCCCCTGCCGCCGGGCTTCAAGATGCCGTTCTAAGCGCCGCTTTCCTCCCAAGCGGGGAGGGGCCAGGGCAGTGGCCGCTCGGACCTGCCCAATTCCGTTCGGGCTGAGCCTGTCGAAGCCCCTTCCTTGTTCCGCTCCGAGGGTAGGAAAGGGCTTCGACAAGCTCGGCCCGAACGGAGAGGCGATTCCATCAAGCCAGGACGCGCTCTAGCCGCCGCCGTTGGTTTCGGCCGGCGGGGGAGGGGTGTCTTGCGGGACGGGCTGCGGCTGAGGCGGCGCCGCCGCCGGCGCCTCCAGCTCCTCGCCGGGCAGCTCCGCCGGGGGTGGAGGCGGCGCGGCCTTTCGCGGACGCTTCGCCGGCAAGGCCCGCTCCGGCTGGTCGGGCGGAGCCGCGGAGTTGCGATAGACGCAGGCGTCGAGCCCGTCGCGTCCCACGACCCCGACCCGCGCGGCGATCATGTTGCCGTAGCGGCGGGTGAAGCCCTTGGGCGCGACGACGCCCCGCTTCTTGGGCAGCGGCAGGACCGCCGCGATGCGCGCCGCCTCGATCGCGCTCATGTTCGACGCGTCGTGGTTGAAATAGCGCATCGATCCGGCATTGGCGCCGTAGGTGCCGATCCCGGTCTCGGCGAGGTTGAGGTAGACCTCCATGATCCGCCGCTTGCCCCACATCTTCTCGATGAGCAGGGTGAACCAGGCCTCCAGGCCCTTGCGGACATAGCCGCCGCCCTGCCAGAGGAAGGCGTTCTTCGCCGTCTGCTGGCTGATCGTCGAGCCGCCGCGTATGACGTTCCCGCCCCGCGCGTTGCGACGCATCGCCGCCGCGATCGCGTCCTGGTCGAAGCCCCAATGGGAGCAGAACTTGCTGTCCTCGGCGGCGATCGCCGCGCGGACCATGTCCCGGTCGATCCGGTCGATCGACATCCATTTCCGGCTGATCTGCCGTCCCTGCAGGGTGTCGCCGAGCATGGTGAAGGTGAAAGGCGGGTTCACGACCCGGTAGAGGAGGACCCAGAGGAAGGAGAGGAGGAGGAAGGCGGCAAGCCCGGCGGCGATCCATCGGATCGTCCGGCTGAGCCAACCGCGCCTTCGGGCTCTTATGCGGGGCACTGGAGAACGCCCCTCCCTGCACGCAGGGAGGGGTGGGGGGTGGGTGCGTTCATGAAGTCCGGTGCGTCTCCGGAGGCGTACCCACCCCCGGCCCCTCCCTGCGTGCAGGGAGGGGAGACGGGAAGGGCCATCACATCGCCGGCAGCAGGCGCCGCTCGCCGGCGAGGCTCATCAGCGCCTTCTGGAGCTTCTCGAAAGCCCTGACCTCGATCTGGCGGATGCGCTCGCGGCTGACGTCGTAGACCTGGGAGAGCTCCTCCAGCGTCTTGGGATCGTCGGTGAGGCGCCGCTCGGTGAGGATGTGCTTCTCGCGCTCGTTGAGGCTCTCCATCGCCTCGACCAGCAGCTCGTGCCGCACCCGGGTCTCCTGCGCGTCGGCGACGCGCTCGTCCTGAAGCGGATCGGTGTCGACCAGCCAGTCCTGCCACTGGCCCTCGCCCTCCTCGCGCAGCGGCACGTTCAAGCTTGTGTCGCCGCCCATCGCCATGCGCCGGTTCATCGAGACGACGTCCTCTTCCGAGACGCCGAGATCGGTGGCGATCTTGGTGACGTCCTCGGGCTTCAGATCGCCGTCCTCGAACGCCTCGATCTGGTTCTTCATGCGCCTGAGGTTGAAGAACAGCTTCTTCTGCGCGGCGGTCGTGCCCATCTTCACGAGCGACCAGGAGCGCAGGATGAATTCCTGGATCGAGGCCCGGATCCACCACATAGCGTAGGTGGCGAGACGGAAGCCCCTTTCGGGCTCGAACTTCTTCACGCCCTGCATCAGGCCGATATTGCCCTCGGAGATCAGTTCCGAGACGGGCAGGCCGTAGCCGCGATAGCCCATGGCTATCTTGGCGACGAGGCGCAGGTGCGAATTGACCAGCTTGGCCGCGGCATCGGTGTCCTGATGCTCGGTCCAGCGCTTGGCCAGCATATATTCCTCCTCGGGGGCGAGGATGGGGAATTTCTTGATTTCGGCGAGATAGCGGTTGAGGCCCGCCTCGCCGCCCATGGCGGGAATCGTCGCCAGGTTCTTACCGCTAGCCATGTTGCCGTCTCACTCCCTGGTATCCGGTGGTTTTTGCTCTGCCGGTCCGTCGATCCTTATAGCGCCAGCGCGCTTAACAGTTCCTGCATATCGGACGGAACGGCGCTTTTGAACGACAAGGCCGCCCGTGTCACGGGATGGATGAAGCCTAGCTCCGCCGCATGCAGCGCCTGCCGTTCAAAATGCAGTCTTTTCAATAACTCACGATGCGCCGGTCGGGTTCGCCCATAAGCGGGATCGCCGAGCAGCGGATGGCCGATCGAAGCCATGTGCACGCGAACCTGATGAGTCCTGCCCGTTTCCAGGCGGCATTCGACCAGCGCCGATTCACGAAGAGGGCGGACCAGCCGGTAGTGAGTCACCGCCCGCTTGCCGCGTTCGCCCTCGACCACCGCCATCTTCTGGCGGTTGGCGGAGGAGCGGGCGAGCGGCGCGTCGACCTTGCCCTCGGCCGGATTGGGCAGGCCCGCCACCACCGCTTGGTAGCGCCGGTCGATGCTGTGGCGGGCGAATTGCGCCGCCAGCCCTTCGTGCGCAACGTCCGTCTTGGCGACGACGAGAAGCCCCGAAGTGTCCTTGTCGATCCTGTGAACGATTCCGGGCCGCGCCACGCCGCCGATGCCGCTGAGCCGCCCCGCGCAATGGTGGAGGAGGGCGTTCACCAGGGTCCCGTCGAAATTGCCGGCCGCGGGGTGGACGACCATGCCCGCGGGCTTGTCGACGACGAGGAGGTGGTCGTCCTCGAAGACGATGTCGAGCGCGATGTCCTGCGCCTCGTTGTGGGGAGCCGCGGGCTCCGGAACGCTGACCGCATAGGGGCCGGGCAGCGCCTTGGCGGCCGGATCGCGGACCGGGCCTCTCGGTCCCGTCACCCGCCCGCCCGAGATCAGGGCCTTCAGCCGCTCGCGCGAGAGGATCGGGACGGCCGCGGCGAGCGCCCGGTCGAGGCGCCAGTCAGCCGCATCGTCGGCGATCGTGGCGGTGATGATCGACTCCCCCCGGGTCATTCGAACTCCGATGTGGCGACGATCTCGGCGATATCAAGCCTGCCGGGTTGCAAGCGGAATCCCATGCCGCCATTAGGGAGCAGCGACGCGCAACAGGGGCCGGCTTTCGTCATGAAATCTCACGAATTCGCGAGCTTGCTCTGTTCGCGCCTCTGCCACGACCTCCTCTCGCCGGTCGGAGCGCTCAACAACGGCATCGAGCTCCTTTCGGACGAGCACGATCCCGAGATGCGCGCCCGCTGCATGGAGCTGCTCGGCGAGAGCGCCCGCGCCAGCGCCAACAAGCTCAAATTCTTCCGCCTCGCCTTCGGCGCCGCCGGCGGCTTCGGCGAGGAGGTCGACACGCGCGAGGCGCGGGTGGCGATCGAGGGCCTGTTCGGCGGCGACGGCCGCATCCAGCTCGGCTGGATGGTCGACGAGCCGACCATGGGCAAATCCGCGCTCAAGGTCCTGCTGAACCTCGTCCTCATCGCCGGCGATGCCCTGGTGCGCGGCGGCCGCCTGGACGTCGGCGCGGAGAAGCATGACGGCGGGCTCGACATCGTCGTGCGGGCCGACGGCCCCCGCATCGTCCTCGACCCGGAGCTGAAACGCGTGCTGGCCGGCGAGGTGGACGAGGAGACGATCGCGCCGCGCGCCGCCGCCGCCTGGCTCGCCCACTGCCTCGTCGACGAGAGCGGCGGCCAGGTGCAGGTCGCGGACCAGGAGGAAGGCGTCCTCCTCATCGGCGCCAGCGTTCCCGCCGGCGGCTCCGACCGGAAGTAAACTCGTTCTTAACCATCGCCTCCGCATACCGGCGGGGCCATGGACGATCTCATCGCCGAATTCATCGCCGAGACGCGCGAGATGCTCGCGGGGCTGGCCGGCGAGATCGTCGCCTGGGAGGCGGCGCCGGCCGATCGGGCGCGGCTCGATGCGATCTTCCGCTTCGTCCACACCGTCAAGGGCAATAGCGGCTTCTTCGACCTGCCCCGCATCAAGGCGCTGAGCCACGCCGCCGAGGATGCGCTCGCAGCCGTCCGCGCCGGCGAGCGCGAGCCGGATGCGAAGCTGGTCAGCGCCGTCCTCGCCGTGATCGACCGGCTCGGCGAGCTGGTCCAGGCGATCGAGAGCGGCGAGGCGGTGCCGAGCGGCGACGACGCGGCGCTGGTCGCCGCCCTGTCCGCCGACGCGGCCGTTCCCGTCGCGGCGCCCGCCGCTCCGGCCGCGGCGCGCGCGCCGGTGCGCAGCGTCCGCCTGCCGGTAGAGCTGCTCGACCGGATGATGAGCGGGGTCTCCGACCTCGTGCTCGCCCGCAACGAACTGTCGCGCCGGCTGCGCGAGCGGGGCGGCGCCGTCGAGGTCGACGCCTGCTTCGATCGCGTCTCGGCGTCGATCGCCGACCTTCGCGACGCGATCACCCGCACCCGCATGCAGCGGATCGACAACCTCTTCTCGCCTCTGCCGCGGATGGTGCGGGACCTCGGCGCGGAGACCGGCAAGGACGTTGCGCTCGCGCTCGACGGCGGTGACGTCGAGCTCGACCGCGAGATGATCGAGATGATCCGCGATCCGCTCACCCACATCGTCCGCAACGCCATCGATCATGGGATCGAGGCGCCGGCCGCCCGCAGCGCCGCCGGCAAGCCCCCCGCCGGCGCGCTGTGCGTCTCCGCCCGGCAGACGGGCAACCAGATCGTCATCGAGGTTTCGGACGACGGCCGCGGCATCGACGCCGAGGCGCTCGTCCGCAAGGCCGTGGCCGCCGGCACGCTGACGCCCGAACGGGCGGCGAGGCTCGGGCCGGCCGAGAGGCTGGCCCTGGTCTTCGAGCCGGGCCTCTCCACGTCGGATGAAGTCACGGAGCTTTCCGGCCGGGGCGTCGGCATGGACGTGGTCCGCGCCAACATCGAGCGGATCGGCGGCGTCGTCGACATCGAAAGCCGGCCCGGCCAGGGCGTGCGGCTGGTGCTGCGCGTGCCTCTGACGCTGACCATCATACCGGCGCTGACGATCGGTGCTGGCGGCCAGACCTTCGCTTTGCCCCGCTCCGCGATCGAGGAGCTGGTGCGGCTCGACGGGGCCGCGGTGCGGATCGAGAGCCTCGCCGGCTCGCGCGTCGCGACGATCCGAGGCCGCCGCCTTCCGGTCCTGTCGCTGGCCCACCTGATCGGCCGCGAGCCCGCCGGAGGCGGAGAAACGCTGATCGTCCTCAAGCCGGCCGGCGGCGGCGTCTACGCGCTCGCCGTCGATGTCGTCCACGATCACGAGGAATTGGTGGTGAAGCCGGCCGCCCCCGCCGTGATGGCCGCCGGCCTTTATGCCGGCACGACGCTCGCCGACGACGGGCGCCCCGTGCTCCTGCTCGACCCGCCCGGAATCGCCGCACGCGCGGGACTGTCGCTCCATCGCCGGGACATAGACGACGGGGCCGCCGTGCCGGAAGCGGTCGACGCCGCCCAGGCGCCGCCGTGCCTGCTCTTCAGGACCCTGTCCGGCGCCGCCCGCCTCGTCGAGGTGGCCGCGGTCGAACGGATCGACGAGGTGCCCGAAAGCGCGGTGCGCGCGACCGCCGGACGGCTCCATGTCGCCATCGGTCCCACCGTCCTGCCGCTCGCGGGCTGCGGCGCCGAGCCGCCGCGCCGGGCGATGCGGGTGATGCGCCTTACCGACGGGGTCTGCGAGATCGGCTACGCCCTGGACGAGGTGGTCGACATCGTCCGCCCCGCCGGGACCGTCCTCCCGGCCGCGGCGCCGGGCGAGGTGAGGGGGGTGATCCTCCATGCGGGCGAGCAGGTCGAGCTGCTCGATCTCCACTGGCTGCTCGCCTGTCATGCGCCCGCCGCGGCCGCCGGCGCCGCGCCGGTCTGCGTCCTCCCCGCCGGAGACCCGTGGATGCAGACGATCCTCCGGCCGCTGGTCGAGCGCGCGGGCTACCGGGTGGCGGCCGCGGGCGAGGCGGCATCGCCCGATCTGGTGATCGCCTCCGCAGGCGAGGAGCCGGCAGCCGAGGGCGCCGCGCTCCTCAGGGTCCGGGCGTGCGCCGAACCCGCCGGCGAGGACGACGACAGCATCCACCGCTATGATCGCGACGCTCTCATGGCCGCGCTGGCCGCGGTGAGGGGCGGAAGGTGAGCGCGCTGCTCCTCCTGGTCCGCCTCGGCGGCGAGCGGGTGGCGCTGCCGGCGACGGATGTCGAAGGCGTGGTCGAGCTCGAGGGGGTGACTCCCGTTCCGGGCGCCGCGCCCCACGTGGTCGGCCTCTCCGCGCTCCGCAGCCGGGTCGTCACCGTGATCGACGGCTCCGCCTCGATCGGCGGCGAGCCGTGCCGCAGCCGCCGGGACGCGGTGGTCGCCGTGATCGGCGGCCATCCCTACGCACTTCTCGTCGACGGAGTCGAGGACGTCGTCGCCGCGAGCGGCGAGCCGCGGCCGCTGCCGGGCTCGCTCGGCGGCGGCTGGAGCCGAGTCGCCCGCGCCGCCGTCGAGGCCGAGGGCGACCTCCTTCTCCTGCTCGATCTCGCCGCGATCGTGGCGGGTCCGGCGGCCGAGGCGGCGTGAGCCGCGCTTTAAGCCTGTGCTTACCAATGGCGGCTAGGCTCGTCCGGCTGCCCAACCATCGGGAACGGTCATGAAGAGCTGCCTCGTCGTCGACGATTCCAAGGTGATCCGGAAGGTCGCCCGCCACATCCTCGAGACGCTTCATTTCGTCGTCGACGAAGCCGAGGACGGCCGCGAGGCCCTGTCCCGCTGCGAGGCGAACATGCCGGACGTGGTGCTGCTCGACTGGAACATGCCGGTGATGGGCGGCATGGAATTCCTGCGCACCCTTCGCCGGGCGGATTACGAGACCCAGCCCAAGGTCGTCTTCTGCACGACGGAGAACGACGCCGCCCATATCCGCGCCGCGATCGACGCCGGCGCCGACGAATATGTGATGAAGCCGTTCGACCGGGACACGCTGGAGAGCAAGCTGCAGATCGTCGGGGTCGCGTGACCCCGCTTGCCGCCGCGGCGCCGCGTCTCCGCATCGAGCCCGAGGAAGCCGCGCCGCCCATCCGGGTCGCTATCGTGGACGATTCGGCGATCGCGCGCGCCGTGCTCTCCCGCATGCTCGCCGCCCAGCCCGATTTCGAGATCGTCGCCCATGCGTCCAGCGCCCAGGAGGCGGTGCAGGTGCTGGGAGGTGTGAGCGCCGACGTCGTCATCCTCGACGTCGAGATGCCCGGCGGAACCGGCATCGACGCGCTCCCCGACATCATCGCGGCCGGACAAGGCGCTCGGGTCCTGATCGTCTCGTGCCTGTGCGAAAGCGGCGCCCAGGCGACGGTGGAGGCGCTTGCCCGCGGCGCGGCCGACGCGCTTCCCAAGCCGGGCATCGAGAATTTCGGCG
This sequence comes from Alphaproteobacteria bacterium, assembly GCA_019232625.1. Taxonomy (GTDB): domain Bacteria; phylum Pseudomonadota; class Alphaproteobacteria; order Sphingomonadales; family Sphingomonadaceae; genus Allosphingosinicella. The sequence continues at coordinate 19,491 of JAFANP010000039.1, forward strand.
GTCGCTTCTCGGCCGTCCTCGCGGATCGGGTGAGGCGGGTCGCAGGCTCGCAGGTCCGGTCGCCGCCCCCCTCCGCCGGCGCGCCCCGCGCGCGAATCCGCCCGATGCCGGAGGGGCGGCTGGGCTGCGTCGCGATCGGCGCCTCGACCGGCGGCCTGCACGCCATCACCGCTTATCTGCGGGCCTTGCCGCCGAGGATCGGCGCGCCACTGCTGGTGACGCAGCATCTGCCGGGCCTCTTCATGCCGTTCTTCGCGCGGCAGATCGAGACCGCTTCGGGGCGGCCGACCCGGATCGCCGAGGACGGCCTCGCCCTCGCCGCCGACGAGGTCCTGCTCGCCCCCGGCGACGCCCATATCGAGCTCGATCAGCAGGGGGGAAGGGTCGCGGTGCGGCTGGCGCGGGGCGCCGCGGCGAGCGGCTGCCTGCCCTCGGTCGACACGATGGTGGCCGCGGTCGCGCGGATCTACGGCCGAGCCGGGCTGGCGGTCGTGCTGAGCGGCATGGGCCGCGACGGCCTCGCCGGAGTCCGCGAGCTCGTCGCCCGCGGCGGCGCGGCGATCGTCCAGGACGCGGAGAGCTCGGCCGTGTGGGGCATGCCCAGAGGGATAGACGAGGCGGGACTCGCCTCGGCGGTCGCGCCCCCCGGAGCGCTGGCGGAGCTGACGGCGCGGCGCGCGGGTCTCGCCCGATGAGCGATTCCGCGACCCGGATCCTGGCCGGCCTGCTCGAGGCGCGGACGGGCCAGCAGCTCGGCCTCAGCCGCCGCTGGCGGATCGAGACCGCGCTCCAGCCGCTGATGCGGGAGCGGTCGATCGCCTCGCTCGACCAGCTTGCCGGCTCGCTCGTCGGCGGCCGCGAACCGGCGCTTGCCGAAAAGGCGGTCGAGGCGCTGCTCAACAACGAGACCTTCTTCTACCGCGACCGGCCGGCCTTCGACCTGCTGCTCGGCCCAGTCCTCTCCCGCCTCGAGCGGGCCCGGGCCGGCGAGAAGCGGATCGCCATCTGGTGCGCCGGCTGCTCGACCGGCCAGGAAGCCTATTCGATCGCCATGCGGATCGCCGAGCAGAAGGCGCGCTGGGCCGGCTGGACCATCGACATCCTCGGCAGCGACGTGTCGCGCGCCGCGATCGAGCGCGCGTCCTCCGGCCATTATTCCCAGTTCGAGGTGCAGCGCGGATTGTCGGTGCTTCAGATGATGCGCTGGTTCGCCCAGCAACCCGGAACCTGGCGCATCTCCTCGGAAATTCAGAGGCTTGTGCGCTTTCGTGTACACAGCCTGATAGAGCCGCCGCCGGAGCCGGGGCGGTTCGACCTGATCCTGTGCCGCAACGTCATGCTCTATTTCGCCGAGCCGACCCGGCGCCTCGTCTTCTCGCGCCTCGCCGAGGCGGCGGCCGAGGACGCCGTGCTGATGCTCGGCGCGGGCGAGACGGTGATCGGCCAGACGGAGGCCTTCGCCCCCGATCCCGAAGCCCGCGGCCTCTACGTCAGGACCGGGAAAAGCGCCGCACGCTTCGCCGCGGCCTCTTGACCTCGCGCCTTTTTTGACGCGGTTTGCGCCGCGTGAGCGAGATCATCGACGCCCCTTCGCCCAATTGCGACGACAGGCTGCTGCCCGTCAGCATCCTCGTCCTCCACTATACGGGCATGCCGACGGCCGAAGGGGCGATCGCGCGGCTGCGGGACCCCGAGGCGAAGGTCTCCGCCCATTATCTCGTCGCCGAGGACGGCCAGGTGCTGCGCCTCGTGCCGGAGGAGAAGAGGGCCTGGCATGCGGGCCGCTCCTTCTGGCGCGGCGTCACTGACGTCAACTCGGCCAGCATCGGCATCGAGATCGTCAATCCGGGCCACGAATTCGGCTATCGGCCCTTCGCCGAGCAGCAGATGGACGCGCTCATCCCGCTCGTCGCCGACATCGTCCGCCGGCACGGCATCCGCAGGGCCAACGTCGTCGGCCATTCCGACATCGCGCCGACCCGCAAGCAGGACCCGGGCGAGCTCTTCCCCTGGCAGCGCCTCGCCCGCCTGGGCCTCGCCGCCGAGCGGCCGACCCGCAACCTCATGGACCCGAGCTGGACCGACAGCGGCTTCCTGCTGGCGCTCGAGCGCTTCGGCTACGACGTGCGCAACCCGGAAAAGGCGGTGGCCGCCTTCCAGCGCCGCTTCCGTCCCGAGCATCTGGACGGGGTGATCGACGGCGAATGCCGCGCCATCCTTCTCGGCCTCCTCTTGGATCGGCGCAACGCACCCGCTACATGAGCCGGGCCAGAGGATCGGGCGGCCGCGGCCCGCGCAAGCGGGGCGAGGAAAGTCCGGGCTCCACGCAGCGAAGGTGCCGGGTAACGCCCGGCGGGGGCGACCCCAGGGAAAGTGCCACAGAGAGCAGGTCGCAAAGGCTTCGGCCCTGCGACGGTGAAAGGGTGGGGTAAGAGCCCACCGCGGCCCCGGCAACGGCGGCCGGCACGGCAAACCCCACCGGGAGCAAGATCGAATAGGGACGGCGGCCTCGCTGCGGCCGATGCCGTCCGGGTTGATTGCTGGAGGGGCGGAGCGATCCGCCTCCTAGAGGAATGGCCGCCCATCCGCTTGGCTTCGGCTATGGCGGGGGACAGAACCCGGCTTATAGATCCTCTGGCACACTATGGCGTCGGAGCGCGTTGGAAGAAGGATATGGCTCGGCAGACTCGCTCGAACGACTGGGGTTTTCCGCGCTGGCGGGCCTATGGAAGCAGCCGCGAGGCGGCAGAGGTACGGCTGTGCGACCGCGACGGCTGCTCGGAGCCGGGCAACCACCCCGCGCCCAAATCGCCCAACAGCCCCGAACGCTGGTATTTCTGCGAGGCTCATGCCGCCCAGTACAATCGCGGCTGGAATTATTTCGAAGGCCTGACCGCCGAGGACGCCGCGGCGCGCGAGGCCGACGAGACGCGCGGCGCCGAGGGCTTCCGCCAGTCGCGCCACTACGCCTGGGGCGGCCCCGGCGACGGCACCCGCTCGCGAGAGGAGATGCGCGCGCTCGAAATGCTGGAGGTGGAGAGCGACGCCAGCTTCGAGGACATCAAGTCCGCCTGGCGCCGCCTCGCCAAGGCCAACCACCCCGACGCCGCCCCCGGCGACAAGGACGCGGCGATCCGCTTCCAGGCCGTCCAGGCCGCCTATGAGGTGCTGAGGAAGGCCGAGGAGCGGCGGGGCTAGCCTTCGCCTTCACTCGGTGGCGATGAAGGTCCCGGTCACGTGGGCCACGGGGTCGGCGGGGTCGCCGTCGTGGGCGAGGCCGCGGACGAAGCCGATGCTGCGAGTGGCGTGGTAGCATTCGCCGCGGCCGACGAGGGTGCGGCCGCGGGCGGCGGGACGCAGATAGTCCACCCTGAGGTCCAGCGTCGCCTGGGGGCGGAAGCGGCCGAGGCGGACCCAGATGGCCATGCTCGTCGCCATGTCCATCAGGCTGACGATCGGACCCGAGGCGAGGACGCCGGTCTCGGGCACGCCGACCAGCTTCTCCTGCCAGGCGAGGCCAAGCTCGACCCAGTCCGGGCCGTGGCCGACATAGTGGATGCCGAGCGCGCCGCCATGGCCTACGCGGCTGGCGTAGCGGGTGAAGAGCTGCGGGTCGAAGCCCGGCGGGGGATCGGGCGGGCTCATCCTCGCAGCCGCTCGGCGGTCTGCCGGACGAGCGCGATCATGTTGGGAATGCCCTGGGTGCGGTTGGAGCTCAGCTGGGCGCGCAGCTCGAACGGCGCCAGCGCGCGCTCTATGTCGGCGTCGAGTATCTCCTCGGCGGTGCGATCCTGGACGGTGAGCAGCACCAAAGCGACGATGCCCTTGGTGATCGCCGCGTTGCTGTCCGCGAGGAAATGGAGCCGTCCATCCTCCCGCCGGACCGGATAGACCCACACCGAGGCGGAGCAGCCGCGCACCAGGCTGGCGTCGGTCTTGAGCGCATCGGGCATCGGCTCCAGCGCGCGGCCGAGGTCGATCAGCAGGCGGTAGCGATCGTCGGGCTCGAGCAGCTCGTAATCGGCTTGGACGTCGTCGAGGGAAGGCATGGCGCGGCGCTACCAGAGCGGCGAGAGGGCGGGAAGGGCCGGCGGTTCGAGGCCCGGTAGGTCTCCCCGTCCTCCCCGTCGGCGGCGCCGATGGGGAGGAGGACCGCTCGAAGAGCGGTGGAGGGGCTTTCGGAGGCGGGAGGCCCCTCCGCCATGCTTCGCATGGTCCCCCTCCCCATCCGCTTCGCGGACGGGGAGGATTGAGCCCCTCACCCCGGCCCTCTCCCCCCGGGGAGAGGGGGTTTGCAGCGCGGGCGGGAAGGATGGGGAATGATTTCGCCTAAAGCTCGGCGCCGTCGGCAATGGCTTCGAGGCGGCGGACGCGGGCGCGGAGGGCGGCGAGGTCCGGCGCGGCGCCGGCACCGCGGGCGCGGCCGGCGGCCAGCGCGTCCCGTTTGACGGCGAGCCACTCGTCCCAGCCGCGCAGCGCGGCGGCGACGGCCATGCCGGTGACGGCGAGCAGGGCCGCGGCGAGGGGGAGGAGGGCGGCGTCGGACATCACCGCCTCACCGGTCCCTCAGCTTCTCGATCTCGCGCTCCAGCGAGTTCTCCTTCTCGACCGTGATCCGCTCGAGGACGGCGATGCGATCGCGCAGCATGACGACCTCCTCGCGCAGGCGATCGTTCTCCGGCTCGGCGGGCTCGGGCGGGCGTCGCTTCAGGTACGTCCTCATGGCGCTGCCGAGCGTCACGATGAGGATGATGGCGAGGACGAATTCATACTGGTTCATGGCGCTGCCTCCGGTCAGCCGACGCGCTCGTCGCGCAGGCGCGCGATCTCCTCGGCGACGCCGAGCCCCTTGTCGGTGACGATCCGCTCCAGCACCCGCACCCGCTCCTCCAGCCGCTCGGTCTGGGCGGCGTAGCGCTCGGCGCGGTGGATGGCATCGCGGCTCACCGCCTCCATCTGCTTCTCCTTGATGTCGAGCCAGCGCTTGATCACGCCGGTGAAGATCGCCGCCAGCGGGATCAGCACCCAGATCCAGGTCGCAACCATTTCAACTCATCCCCTTGTTCAATTCTTCGGCAGACGCAGGGCTTCGATCTCCTGCGTCAGGCGATGGCTGTCGTCCGTGACGATCCGCTCGACGGTGGCGAGGCGGTCCTTGATCGAGCCGAGCTCGGCGCGCAGCTGCGCATTCTCGCCGGAGAGGAGCTTGACCCGCTCGACAGTCTCGTCCGCACTCTTGGGATAGATGGCCTGGCCCCAGGCGCCGTCCAGGGGATAGCCGTGCTTGATCCGCATCCAGGTGGTGAGGATCCAGCCGCCGATGGCGAGTATGCCCAGGATGGCGATGAGCGGCGCCATTTCGTGGAACGCCGGCATCTCAGCGGTCTCCCACGGCATGCGGCGTTTCGCGCAGGCTCTCGATCTCGCGCGCGGTGCGCTCCGCCGGGTCGGTGGCGATCCTCTCCAGCACCTGCAGGCGCGCTTCGAGCCGCTGCACGGTCTCCCGCAACGCGTCATTCTCCTGGCGAAGGCGCGGCTCCTCGCGGCCGATGAGATTGCCCTTCTTGTCCTGCAGCGGATAGCCGTGCTTCGCCCTGATCCAGGTGTGGAGCACCCAGGTGAGCGGCCCGATGACGATCGCCGCGATCGGTACCAATATGCCCCAGTTCATCGTTCATCCCCGTCGCTGAGTTCTAACGCAATTGCTCTATCTCGAGGGCGGTGCGCGCCGCCGGATCCGTGGCGATGGTCTCGAGAACGGCGATCCGCTGATGGAGCGCGCCTAGCTCGGCGCGCAGCTGTCCGTTCTCGATGCCGAGGCGCTCCACTTCCGGCTGGACGAGGGCGCCCCCCGCCGCTGCGATGCCGCGCAGCTTGGCCTTCGCGCGGATCGAGGCCAGCGCGATGACGAGGACCACCGCCGAGACGATCGAGATCGTCAGGACCAGGAATATGGCCAGATTGTCGTTCACTTCGGATCCCCCCTTACGGCCCGCCTAGCGGAGCTGCTCGATCTCGCGGGCGAGACGGCTGTTGGAGCTGGTGACGTAGGTCTCGACGTCGGCGAGGCGGCGGTCGATCTCGCGGAAGCGGGAGCGCACGTCGCGCACCGTCCGGGCCGGCGAGGCGCGGACGCCCTGCCAGAACTTGGCGTCCTCCGGGGTTTCGTGGGCGAGGTCGCGCGGCTTCACCGGCGCGAGCCAGGCCGCGACGAAATAAGCGAGGATGGTGACGCCGTTGCCGAGGAAGGTGAGCAGCACGAGGCCGATCCGGACCAAGGTGACGTCGACGCCCGTATAATCGGCGATTCCGGCGCAGACCCCGAGCCACTTCTTGTTCTTCTTGTCGAGGTAGAATTTGGTGTGGCGGGCGCTCACTGTCCGATCCTCCGGGGCTGGTTGCTGACGGTGCGGTCCGCGGCGGCGCCGATCTGAAGCGCCTCCGGCTCGCACGCGACCGCACGCCAATTGGGGTTCTCCGCGGTCATGATCCGCTCGATCGAGCAGAGCCGCTCGTCGAGGCGGCGGGCGACGTCGTGCAGCTCCTCGAGCAGCTTCTCGTCCTCGCCGGTGAGGGTCGCGGCCTTCTTCCACTGGGTGATGTAGTGGAAGATCAGCCAGGGCAGGCCGAGGAACAGGACGCCGACCACCGATATGGCGGTGATCACCTGGGGAAGGTCCTCCATCGCCTCAGCCCTCCTGGCCGCCGGCGGCGGGTCCGGCGAGGCGCGCCTTCAGCGCCTCGAGCTCGGCATCCACCTTCTCGGAGTTGCGAAGCTCGGCAATCTCCTCCTCCAGCGTCTTGGGCGGGGCGGCGAGGCCGAGCGCCTCGGCGCGGCCTTCCGCATAATCGGCCCGGCGCTCGAGCACGTCGAAGCGGGAGAAGGCCTCGTCGACCTTCGGGCCGGCATAGACTTCGCGCATCCGCGCCCGCTGGTTGGCGCTCTCGAGGCGCGACTGGATCGCGTTCTGGCGGGTGCGCGCCTCGCGCAGCTTGCCCTGGAGCTTGGCGATGTCGGCCTCGGACGCGCGCAAGGCGTCGTCCAGCACCTCGATCTCCGCCTTGAGCCCGTCGGCCATGTCGGCCGCCTTCTGCTTCTCGACGAGCGCGGCCTTGGCGAGGTCCTCGCGGCCCTTCGACAGAGCCAGCTCGGCCTTCTCGACCCAGCTCTCCTGCAGCTTGTCGAGCCGGGCGATCTGGCGCCGCATCTCCTTCTGGTCGGCGATCGTTCGGGCCGCGCTCGCGCGTACCTCGACCAGCGTCTCCTCCATCTCGAGGATGATCATGCGGATCATCTTCGCCGGGTCCTCCGCCTTGTCGAGAAGGTCCGCGAAGTTGGCGGCGACGATGTCGCGGGTGCGCGAGAAGATACCCATGCAAAGCTCCTTACATCCGAATAAGGCGGCGGGCGGCGGCCAAGGGGGAAGGCCGCCGACCCGCTGCCGCCGGGTCAGACCTGAGCCTGACCCGAAACCTGGCCCGCCGCAATAGTCACCGGCGTCGCCTCGAGGGCCCGCGCCGGACCGACCGCCGCGCCCACCGCCGTCACCGTCAGCAAAGCCGCGCCCAAAGTAGCGATCAGGCTCTGTCCGATCCTGCCCATGGCCATCATTTCACGTCCCTCCCTAATCCCTGAAACCTTCCGCCCTGCGGCGGCACGTCCTTCCTCTTTCAAGCAGCGTGCCAAGTGGAAGGAATGGCGGAAAACCGACATTTCCTGTGCGATTGGAGGCTTGTCGGGCAGGTTTCCTCTTGCCAAGCCGTGGGGAAATGTCCCAACATTTGGCAATGGAGCGCACCACCCAGCTCGTCGGCCAATCCTCTTCCTTCCTCGACGCGGTCGAGCGGGCGAGCCGCGCCGCGCCGCTCGACCGGCCGGTGCTCGTCATCGGCGAGCGCGGCACCGGCAAGGAGCTGATCGCCGAGCGCCTCCACCATCTGTCGAGCCGCTGGGACGGGCCGCTGGTCGTGATGAACTGCGCCGCCTTGCCGGAGACGCTGATCGAGGCCGAGCTGTTCGGGCACGAGGCGGGATCCTTCACCGGCGCCACCAAGTCGCGGGTCGGCCGCTTCGAGGAGGCGGACGGCGGCACGCTCTTCCTCGACGAGCTTGCGACCCTCAGTCAGGGCGCTCAGGAGCGGCTGCTCCGCGCCGTCGAATATGGCGAGGTGACTCGGATCGGCGCGTCGAAGCCGATGCGGGTCGACGTCCGCATCGTCGCCGCGACCAACGAGCATCTGCCGCGCCTGGCCGAGGAGGGGCGGTTCCGCGCCGACCTGCTCGACCGGCTGTGTTTCGAGGTGGTCACCCTTCCGCCGCTGCGCCACCGCTCCAGCGACATACCCGTGCTCGCCGACCATTTCGCCCGGCGCATGGCGCTGGAGCTCGAATGGCCGTCCTGGCCGGGCTTCAGCTCGGCGGCGCTCAACCGGCTGCTCGAATATAGCTGGCCGGGCAATGTGCGCGAGCTGCGCAACGTCGTCGAGCGCGCCGTCTACCGCTGGGGCGACGCGGAGCGGCCGGTCGACGCCGTCCAGTTCGACCCGTTCGAGTCGCCCTGGCTGCCGCCGCCGCGGCCGGCCGCGCCCGGCGGCGGGGAGGGGGCGAACCTGCCAGTGCCGGCCGCCGCGCCCTCGGCCTGGGATCCGGCGGGCTGCGCCGACTTCCGCCTTGCGGTGGCGGAATATGAGAAGGCGATCCTCGCCGCCGCGCTCGAGAAGTGCCGGTGGAATCAACGGGCCGCCGCCACCGCCTTGGCGCTCAGCTACGACCAGCTGCGCCACGCGATGAAGCGCCACCAGCTGATGGCCTGACGCGACGAATCGTGCTATGGTCGCGCTCCCCAGGAGGGACCGGACCATGAAGAAAGGAAGACTCCTTCTCTTGGCCGCGCTCGGCGCCACGGCGGCGCCGGCCTTCGCGGCCGTCACCGTCCTCGGCAGCTCGGCGGCGCGCATGTGCTACGATGCGGCGGAATCCAAGTTCGTCACGCCGGCCGCGGGCATAGAGCGGTGCAACGAGGCGCTCGGGCACGAGAATCTGTCCGACTACGACACCGTCGCCACCTACGTGAACCGCGGCATATTGAGGCTGAGGCTCGGCCTCGTCGACGAGGCGATCGCCGATTTCGACCGGGCGATCGCGCGCGATCCGGACCAGGCGGAAGCCTATGTCAACAAGGGCATGGCGATGCTCCGCCGCAGCGACGGCTGGAGCGATGCGGTGACCCTGTTCGACACCGGCATCGAGAAGCGGACGCGGCGGCCGGCCATCGCCTATTTCGGCCGCGCGGTGGCCAACGAGATGGGCGGCCACATCAAGCAAGCCTATCTCGACTATCGCCAGGCGAGCCTGCTCGAGCCGCGCTGGGGCGATCCGAAGGCGGAGCTCAGCCGCTTCACGGTGCGCCAACCGTAGGGACTGCGGCAGCCGCGGGCGCCGCACCCGATGGAAGCGCCTTCGTCCTAGGGCGAAAGGCGCCTCCCCGTCATTCCGGCGAAAGCCGGAGTCGCCCTTCTTGCGGGCTGCGCATTCCGCCGCGTGGGGAGGAAGGGAGATCCCGGCTTCGGCCGGGATGACGGGGCGGGTTCCGCGGGGGCGGAGGCACCCTTTTCTTCGCGAAAGCCGCCCGGGACGAAGCCTCTCCGCGCGCCGCGCGTTGAGGGGGGAAGGAGGAGCCCATGCCCTTTACCCTGCCCGATCTGCCGTACGACCGGCAGGCGCTCGCGCCTCACATGTCGGCCGAGACTCTCGAATTCCACCACGGCAAGCACCACAAGGCCTATGTCGACAAGACCAATGCGCTCGTCGCCGACAAGGGGCAAAGCGGCGCGTCGCTGGCCGAGGTGATCCGCGCCGCGCGCGACGGCGGCGACAAGGCGCTGTTCAACAATGCCGGGCAGCTGTGGAACCACAATTTCTTCTGGCAGTGCCTCGCCCCCGCCGCCGAAGGACGGGCGCCGGACGGGCGTCTCGCCCGGCTGATCGAGGAGGGGTTCGGCACGCGCGAAGCGATGCTCGCCAGGCTGAAGGAGGAGGCGGTCGGCCATTTCGCCAGCGGCTGGGCCTGGCTGGTGCTCGACCGCGGAAGCCTGCGCATCACCTCGCTCCACGACGGCGACACGCCGGTCGCGCATGAGGGGATGCAGCCGCTCTTCACGCTCGATGTGTGGGAGCATGCTTATTATATCGACTATCGCAACGCCCGGCCCGCCTTCGCCGACGCGGTGCTGGGCAACCTCGTCAATTGGGACTTCGTCGCCCGCAACCTCGACGGCCGCGGGCTGGAGCGCGCCGACGAGGCGGGCGAGGCGACGCCGGCGGAGGTGGCGGAGGCGCTGGGCTGAGGCGCTCCCGCTGGAGGCGGCGGAGCGGGCGGCGGACTGGACCCCGAACTGTTCAGGGTGACGGCAGACGCATCCACCCGGACAGGGACGCCTGGACGGGGCGTCTCGATCAGCTTTTCAGCCGGTAGCCGGTACGGAAGATCCAGGCGATGACGGCGAGGCAGATGATGAGGAAGCCGAGGGTGGCGGCGAGGCTGACGCCCGGCGACACGTCGCCCTGGCCGTAGAAGGTCCAGCGGAAGCCGCTGATCAGGTAGACCACGGGATTGAACAGGGTGATCGTCCGCCACGGCTCGGGCAGCATGTGGATCGAGTAGAAGGCGCCGCCGAGGAAGGTGAGGGGCGTGACGATCAGCATCGGGATGATCTGGAGCTGCTCGAAGCCCTTCGCCCAGATGCCGACGATGAAGCCGAACAGGCAGAAGGTCGCCGCCACCAGCAGCAGGAAGGCTAGCATCCAGCCGGGATGGAGGATCGTCACCGGCACGAACAGATTGGCGGTGGCGAGGATGACGAGGGCGACGGCGATCGCCTTGGTCATGGCAGCGCCGACATAGCCGAGCACGATCTCGAAGGCGGAGAGCGGGGCGGAAAGCGGCTCGTAGATGGTGCCGGTGAAGCGCGGCATGTGGATCCCGAACGAAGCGTTGAAGATGCTCTCGTTGAACAGCGACAGCATCATCAGGCCGGGCACGATGAAGCTGCCGTAGGGGACGCCGCCTATCTGGCTCATCCGCGAGCCGATCGCCGAGCCGAACACGACGAAATAGAGCGAGGTGGTGATGACGGGGGTGGCGAGGCCGGTGGCGATGGTCCGCAGAAAGCGGTGCATCTCGAACTTGTAGATCGCCCAGACGCCGTGGCGGTTGAACGCGCCGACGCTCATCGCCCGCCTCCCTTGCCGTCGCTCACAAGGCTGACGAAGATGTCCTCGAGCGAGCTCTGGCGGGTGGCGAGGTCCCTGAAGCCGATGCCGAGGTCGCCCATCCGCCGAAGCAGCGAGGGGATGCCGGTGCGCTCCGCCTTGCCGTCGAACGTGTAGACGAGCTCGCCCCCGTCCGCCCGCAGCTCCAGCGACCAGTCCGAAAGCCCGGCCGGGAGCGACGCCATGGGCTCGGCGAGGATGAGGGTCAGCTGCTTCTTTCCGAGCTTCTCCATCAAGGCGTGCTTCTCCTCGACCAGGATCAGCTCGCCCTTGGAGATGACGCCGACCCGGTCGGCCATCTCCTCGGCTTCCTCGATATAATGGGTGGTGAGGATGATGGTGACGCCGCTTTCCCTCAGGCGCCGGACCAGCGCCCACATGTCGCGCCGCAGCTCGACGTCGACCCCGGCCGTCGGCTCGTCCAGGAAAAGGATCTCGGGCTCGTGGGCGAGCGCCTTGGCGATCATCACGCGGCGCTTCATGCCGCCCGACAATTCCTTGATCTTGGCTTTGCGCTTGTCCCAGAGCGACAGGTCCCTCAGCACCTTCTCGATATGCGCCGGGTTCGGCGGCCGGCCGAACAGGCCGCGGCTGAAGCTCACCGTCGACCAGACCGGCTCGAAGGCGTCGGTGTGCAGCTCCTGGGGCACGAGCCCGATCCGGGTGCGCGCCGCGCGATAGTCGCGCTCGATGTCGTAGCCGTCGGCCAGCACAGTGCCCGAACTGGGGGTGACGATGCCGCAGATGATCGAGATGAGGGTGGTCTTGCCGGCCCCGTTCGGGCCCAGGAGGGCGAAGATCTCGCCTCGAACTATGTCCAGGCTGACGTCCTTCAGCGCCTCGTGCCCGCCGGCATAGCGCTTGGAGAGCCCCCGGACCGAGACGACCGCGTCGCTCATTGCGAGGGCGGCACCGGCGGCTCGGCCTTCTTGTCCAGCTCCATGCCGTGCCGCATCAGCATCGGCACGTTGGCGAGGGCGAACAGGAAGGTGGCGGGGAGGAATCCCCAGAGCTTGAAGCCGACCCAGAAGCTCGTCGTGCTGTTGCGCCAGACGATCTCGTTCACCACCGCCATCACCGCGAAGAAGATCGCCCAGTTGCGGGTGAGGACCTGCCAGCCGCGCTCCGACAGGCCCGGATAGGCGGTGCCGAGCACCGCCTTCAGCAGGTTCCGTCCCGTCGCCAGCCCAAAGGCGAGGATGGCCGCGACCATCGCATAATAGATGGTCGGCTTGATCTTGATGAACCATTCCTTGTGGAACCAGAGGGTGAGGCCGCCCAGCACCAGCACCATGAAGGCGGAGAACCACAATATCGGCGAAACCCGCCGGTACCTGACCAGGGAAACCACCATCGCGATCACGATCGCGACCATGAAGGCCGCGGTGGCGATGAAGATGCCCTTCAAGGCGTTGGCCGCGAAGAACACGACCAACGGGCCGAGGTCTATCATCAGCCTGCCGAGCGCGCCCGGCTCCTCGGACTTTTCCGGCGCCTCGCTCATCCGCCCAGGCCCGCAATCGCCCGCGCCGCCTGGCGGGCGTCGAACGGCCTCAGGTCCTCGACCCCCTCACCGACGCCGATGGCATGGATCGGCAGGCCGAACTGCTCGGCCGCGGCGACGAGCACGCCGCCGCGCGCCGTTCCGTCGAGCTTGGTCATCACGAGCCCGGTCACCCCGGCCACCTCCTTGAACACTTCGATCTGGCTGAGGGCGTTCTGCCCGGTCGTGGCGTCGAGCACCAGCACGACGTCGTGCGGCGCCGCGGGATTGAGCCGGCCGAGGACCCGCCGGATCTTGGCCAGCTCGTCCATAAGGCCCTTCTTGTTCTGGAGGCGGCCGGCCGTGTCGACGATCAGCGTGTCGATCCCCTCGGCCGTCGCCTTCTTGACGCCGTCGAAGACGATCGCCGAGCTGTCTCCGCCCTCCGGTCCCGCGATGAGCGGCACGCCGATCCGGTCCGCCCAGATCCTCAGCTGCTCGATGGCGGCCGCGCGGAACGTGTCGCCCGCGGCGAGGAGGACGCCGTAATCCTGCTCGAGCAGGAGATGGGCGAGCTTGGCGATGGTCGTCGTCTTGCCCGATCCGTTGACGCCGACGACGAGGATCACCTGCGGACGCGGAAAGGCGCTGATCTCGAGCGGCTTCGCGACCGGCGCGAGGATCTTCTCCACCTCGTCGGCCATGATCTCGCGCACCGCATGCTCGCTGAGGCCGCGCTCGAAGCGCTCGCCGGCCAGCCGCCGCCGGATCCTGGCCGCGGTGGAGGGGCCGAGGTCGGAGGCGATCAGCGCCTCCTCGATCTCGTCCAGCGTCGTCTCGTCGAGCGCGGCCTTGGTGAAGAGCCCGGTGAGGTTGTCGCCGAGCCGCTCCGAGGTCTTGCGGAAGCCGGCGTTCAGCCGGTCGAGCCAGGTGCCCTCGCTCATGCCGGCACCCCGACGAGGCTGTCGTTCTCGACGGCGACGATGAGGGCCTCGACCACGCCTCCGTCGCCCCCGCGCGGGCCGCGGCCCTGGGACGAGTAGGGCCGGCGGGCGGCGACGAGGCCCCTGTCTTCGCCGGGACGACGGAGCCCTACCGGCGCGAAATTCTCCGCATGGCCGCGGCCGTCCTTCTCCACCAGGACGCGCTGGGTCGTTCCGACCAGGCCTTCCAGCCACTTCCCCCGCTGCCGCGCGCAGGCCTCCCGAAGCCGCCGCGCGCGGCCCTTCACCACCGCGGGCGGGACTTGCGGCATCCGCGCCGCCGGGGTGCCGCGCTTCGGCGAGAAGGGGAAGACGTGGCCCATGACGATGTCGCACTCCTCGACGAGCCTGAGGCTGTTCTCGTGCATCGCGTCCGTCTCGGTCGGGAAGCCGGCGATGAGGTCGGCGCCGATGGCGAGGCCCGGCCGCCCCGCCTTCAGCCGCTGGACGGTCTCGATCGCTTGGGCGCGGCTGTGGCGGCGCTTCATCCGCTTCAGGACGAGGTCGTCGCCGGCCTGGAAGCTCATGTGGAGGTGCGGCATGAAGCGCGGCTCCCCGGCGATGATCGCCTCCAGCCGCGCGTCTATCTCGATGCAGTCGAGCGAGGAGAGCCTGAGCCGCGGCAGCGTCGGCACGTGGCGAAGGATGCGCTCGACGAGCAGGCCGAGGCTGGGTCCGCCCGGCAAATCGGGGCCGTAGCTGGTCACGTCGACGCCGGTAAGCACGACTTCCTCCACCCCCTCTCCGGCGAGCGCCTTGATCCGCTCCACCACCCGTCCCGCCGGCACCGAGCGGCTGTTGCCGCGGCCGAACGGGATGATGCAGAAGGTGCAGCGATGGTCGCAGCCATTCTGCACCTCGACGAAGGCCCGGGTCCGCTCGGCGAAGCCGGAGGCGAGGTGGGGCGCCGTCTCCCGCACGGCCATGATGTCGGCCACCCGCACCGGCGCGGCGGGGACGGCCTCGTCGGGGAGGAAGGAGGAGGAGAGCAGCTTCTCCCGATTGCCGACCACCCGGTCCACTTCGGGCATGGCGGCGAACGTCTCAGGCTCGATCTGAGCGGCGCAGCCGGTGACCACCACTCGGGCGGCCGGCCGCGCCCGCTTCGCGTGGCGGATCGCCTGGCGGGTCTGGCGCACGGCTTCGTTGGTGACGGCGCAGCTGTTGACGATGACGAGGTCGTCCTCGCCGGCCGCCAGCCGTCGCATCGCCTCGCTCTCGGCGGCATTGAGCCGGCAGCCGAGCGTGATCACCTGCGGGCCGCTCAAAGCGCGATTTCCCCCTCGAAGACGCATGCCGCGCTGCCGCTCATGCGGATCGATCCGCCCGGCTCCCAGGCGATGGTGAGGGTGCCGCCCGGCAGGTGCACCGGCACGGGGCTGCGGACGAGCTTGCGCGAGATCGCCGCCACCGCGGTCGCGCAGGCGCCGGTGCCGCAGGCCTGGGTGAGACCGGCGCCCCGCTCCCAGACGCGAAGCCTGAGCGCCCCGTCCTCCTCGACCGAGGCGACGTTCACGTTCACGCGCTGCGGGAAGAGCGGGTCGCGTTCGACCAGCGGCCCCAGCCGCTCGAGGGGAACCTCGTCGGGATCGTCGACGAAGAAGACGACGTGGGGGTTTCCGACGTTGACCGCGAACGGCTGTTCCAGCGGCTCCCAGGCGACCGGCACGGAGGCGGTGTCGAGCGGGTAGGCGAGGGGGATGTCGTCCCAGCCGAAGCGCGGCGCGCCCATGTCGACGGTCGCGGCCCCCCCGTCGGCGACGCCGGCCACGATCCCGCCCGCGGTCTCGATCCGGCACGCGCCGCCGACCAGCAGCGCGACGCAGCGCGCGGCGTTGCCGCACGCCTCCACCTCGCCGCCGTCCGGGTTCCAGATGCGCATGCGAAGATCCGCCGCGTCGCTCGGCTCGAGCAGGATCAGCTGGTCGCAGCCGATGCCGGTGCGGCGGTCGGCGAGCGCGCGCACCGTCGCCCCGTCCATCCCGAGCGGCTCCCGGCGCGCGTCGAAGACGACGAAGTCGTTGCCGAGGCCCTGCATCTTGAGAAAGCGCCGCTTCATCGCCGCCGCATCTAGGGCGCCGACCGATAACCGGCAATGCCCGCTCGCTCCGGCCAGGAACCCGGGCCATGCCGGCCGCCGCGCGCCCGCCAACCTTTCGCGGGGCCCCGGCCCCATTGGAAAAAGCCGGAATCCGCCGCGTCAGGGCCGCGGCCACGGCTCTGCAAGCCCACTGGGGCCTCCCCGGCGGGCTTCTCCATGTTTACGGGCTATTGCGCCCGCCGCGCCGCCCGTAGAGACGGGGGCGGAGCTTCGGGAGAGCCTATGCACCTTCACGACCCGGCCGATCTCGGCTTCGACCCGGCGCGGCTCGCGCGGCTCGACCGCTTCCTCGCCGACACCTATCTGACGCCGGGCCTGCTGCCCCACGCCCAGCTGCTGGTCGCGCGGGACGGCAAGCCGGTCCATTTCTCCACCTTGGGCCGGGCGCGCGGAGACGGCGCGCCGCTCGGCGAGGATGCGATCTTCCGCATCGCCTCGATGACCAAGCCGATCGTGTCGCTGGCCTTCATGATGCTGGTCGAGGAGGGGCGGGTCTCGCTCGACCAGCCGGTCGCCGGCCTCGTCCCGGAGCTCGCCGACGTCGGCGTCTACGAGGGTGGGGGCGGCGGCACGCCTTTCCATACCCGCGCCGCGGACCGGCCGATGATGATGATCGACCTGCTGCGCCACACGTCCGGCCTCACCTACGACTTCCAGCATCACTCGAACGTCGACGCGGCCTATCGCGAGCGGCGGCTAGGAGTCATCCGGGCGGAGCTGGGCCTGGAGGAGTTCGTCGGCCGGCTGGGCGGGCTGCCGCTCGAATTCTCGCCGGGCGACGCCTGGAACTATTCGGTCTCGACCGACGTGCTGGGCCTCGCCGTCCAGCGGGCGGCGGGGATGCCGCTCGAGCGTTTCCTCGAGACCCGGATCCTGCTCCCGCTGGGGATGAAGGACACCGGCTTCCAGGTCCCCGCCGGCGAGGCGCATCGCCTGCCGGAGGCGTGGTGGCTCAATCCCGAGCAAGGCACGGTCCTGTTCGACCCGGCCGGCGCGCAGAGCAGCTGGGCGAAGCCGCCGGTGCTCGTCTCGGGCGGCGGAGGCCTCGTCTCCACGACGGCCGACTATCATCGATTCGTGCGGATGCTGCTGGGCGGTGGCGCGCTGGACGGCGTGCGCCTGGTCGGCCGCAAGACGCTGGAGCTGATGACCCGCAACCACCTCCCCGGCGGCGGCGACCTCACCGAGCTCAGCCGCTCGATGTTCAGCGAGGCGATCTATTCGGGCCAGGGCTTCGGCCTCGGCTTCGGCATAAACCTCGACCCGGCCAAGGCGATGGCGCCCGGGACGCCGGGGGAATTCTACTGGGGCGGCATCTTCTCGACCTATTTCTTCGTCGATCCCGCCGAGCGCGTCTCGATGATCTTCATGACCCAGCTCATGCCCTCCTCCGCCTATCCGGTGCGCCGGCAGCTCAAGGCGATGATCTATTCGGCGCTGAGCTGAGGGCCCCCGACGCCGAAAATTTGACTGGGGCTGCAACCGCGGCAGCCGGTGCCGGTTGGATCTCGACCATGGCGACGAAACCCCCTCGCAGACCCACCGGCGGAACCGCGATCCTGATGATCCTGCTGCTGCTCGTGCTGATCGCCGGCCTCGCCATCTGGGGCTGGTCGTCGGCGCCGCCGACGAGCCCGACGCCCGCGGCGACGGCGAAACCGCAAGTGCTTCCGCCCGCGCCGGCTCCCGCCCGGCCGCATCGTTGACGGACGAGCCCGCAATCCCCGGGGGAGATTGCGGGCCGTCGGCGAAAGCCGCGTGGCGCTATGGCCTAGCGCGGACCCTTGGGGCCCGAATTCCAGCTGGTCAGCTGCGGGTTGTGGTCGCCCGAATGGCCCGGGGGCGGGCCCGACTCGGCGCCGTTGCCGTAGCCGTTATTGTTCTTGGCCTTGCCGCCGCACTCGCAGCCGCAGGGCGGCGGCGGGGTGTAGCAGCCGGCGCCGCTGACAGAGGCGAGTTCGTTCTGGCTGAGCTGACGCATGACTATCTCCATCCATCGCATGGCCGCCCGGTGTGAGGAGGAAGCGGCACCGCCGCGATGACGGGCCTTGGAGTGGGCTGCAATCGGGCAAAACCGGCTGTCCCGAAACGGGCTTGCGCGAGGTCAAATCCTAACCCGGCCGCCGCTCCGCACCGGCTCGGAATATTTGTTCTCCCGCCGGCGGCCGACCATCAGGCCGCTTTCCAGCCGCGCGCACAGCGCCGCATAATAATCGGAGAGGAAGCCGAGATCGTCGCCTTCCTCCTCGATCCCCGCCTTGTGGCGGATGGTCCGGGCGACCGTGGCGATCGAATCCTCGCGCCCGTTCCTCAGCACGTCCTCCAGCGTCTGCAGCTCGTAGACGCCGTAGAGGCCGAGCGCGGCCTCGCTGAAGGTGCGCCGCGGCCGCTCCGCCGCCGCGACCAGGTCGGCGCCGAGCTTGCTGTTCACCGTACGCACCACCCAGGTCCCGGCGATCAGGTCCCCCACCCGCAGCCGGTCGCGGTTGAACAGCGGGAAAAACAGGAAGATGCCGCTCCACAGCAAGGCGAAGAGGGTGAGGAAGGCGTCCGCCGTGCCCTGCGCCGCCTGCTCGCCCAGGAAGGAGAGGGGGAGAAACACCTCGATCTCGCGCATCGCGTTGCGGGCGATGACGGCGCCTCCTGTGAGCCGGGCGCCGTCGCGGGCCACCACCCTGAGGCCGAGCAGGCGCTTGCCCGGCGTCGCGCCGCGCCCGCCCATCTCGAACAGCGAGAACCAGCCGTTCCTCAGGACGAAGAAGCCGAGCAGCCACAGGATCATCAGCACCTCGGCCTCACCGGCGGAGAGCAGGGTGGCGACGGCGATGGTGAAGGCGACCAGCGTCACGACGATGATCAGGCTGTCGAACAGGAAGGCAGCCGCGCGCGACCCGGCCGAGCCGAGCTCGAGCTGGAGGTCGACGCCCTCGGGCGTGACGAAGCTGCGCCGCATGCTGCGCGGACCGGCCGGCTTGGGGCGGCGGCGGAACGGCCAGTTCATCGCGCCGTCCGGCCGCGCGGCAGGTAGAAATAGAGGAGCCAGCCGGCGAGCGCGCCTCCGCCGATCAGGAAGCGGCTGGTGTCGTCGATGACGGTCTGGCGGCCGATCCCCTCGAGCAGCCCGGCCACCGCCAGCATGATCACCGTGCCGGCCATTGCGACCGCCGCCGACCGCCCGGCGCGCACCGCCGCCTCGGTCCGAGTCTCACGGCCTGGAAAGGCGATCGCCGTGCCGATCCTGAGCCCGGCGGCGCCGGAGAGGCAGATCGCGAATATCTCGGTGGTGCCGTGGATCATCAGCCAGCCGGCGAGGTTCCAGCCCAGCCCCTTGGCCGCGAAGACCGCGAAGAAGGCCCCCAGCATCAGGCCGTTATAGGCGATCAGCAGCACCGTCGGCACCGCGAAGGCGAAGCCCAGGGCGAAGGAGAAGATGGCGATCTGGGAATTGTGGGTGAAGAGGAAGGTGGCGAAGGTGGCGAGCATCTTCTCCTGGCGGTCGTAGAGCGTCGCGCGCAGCGACTCGGTGGAGGCGGAGGGGTCGCGCCCGCCGGCAAGGCCCTCAGGGATGATGCCGAAGAACCAGCTCGGATCGCCCCGCACCAGAAGATAGGCGACGACGGCGCTGGCGGCGGTGAGCAGCACGCACACCAAGGTCTCGCGCCACAGCGCCTGCACCGCCTCCGGCCAGCCGCGGGCGAAGAACCGGCCGATCTGCCGCCATGCGGAGGTCTGGACGCCGTAGATCTGGAAATAGGCGCGGGTGCACAATTGCTCGAGATAGACGATCAGGCTGCGGTCGAGCGACGTGTCGCGGGCGACGGAGAGAGAGGAGAGGGTGGTCCGGTAAAGGAGCGGCAAGGCCAGCAGATCCTCCTCGGGCAAGGCTCGGATCGAGCGCTTCTCGATCCGCGTCAGAAGCCCGTCCAGCCGCTCCCAATCGTCCTGGTGCGCGGCCCGGAAGCGGGTGGCGTTGACCAGCGCCGGGCGCGCCTCGAGAATCGCCGAGGTCGGGATCGCCGAGGTCTGGACGGTCACAGCAGGTTCCTCCGCTTGAGGTCGATATAACCGGCGACGAGCCGCTCGCCGACCCGATCGTGCTCGCTCTCGATGACATGGACGCCGAGATGCTGGAGCCGGGTCAGCGCGAGGCGGCGGTCGCGCAGGAGGGCGGCGGCGGTGACGGCGCGGGTGACGTCGTCCGGCTCGGCGGGCTCCGCGTCGGCGATCGTCTCCAGCTCCTCGTCCCGAAGCACGACGACGAGGAGGAGGTGGGTTTCCACCATCCGGCGCGCCGCGCGGACCATGAAGTCGGCGGAGGTGAGGTCGGTGAATTCGGTGAACAGGACGATCATCGACCGGCGGGTCAGCCGCGTCGCCAGCGTGGTGAGGGCGAAGGTGTAGTTGGTCTCGTCGCCGCTATAGTCGATGTCGGCGGCGAGACGCTGCAGCTCGGTGAAGGCGCCGGCGCCGGAGACGAGGCCGCTGCCGATGCGCGGGCGGGAATCGAAGGCGTGGAGGGCGACGCGGTCGCCGAGCTTCAGCGCCAGCCATCCGGTGAGGAGCGCCGCGGAGACCGCGCGGTCGACGCGCGGCAGGCCCGCCACCGGCTCCGACATCTGCCGCCCGGCGTCGATGGCGAAGACGATCTGGGCGTTGCGCTCGGTGCGATATTCCTTGGCGTGGAGCTTCATGTGGCGCGCCGACTGCTTCCAGTCGATGGCGCGGCGGTCCATCCCTGAGCGGAACTCGACCAAGGCGTCGAAGTCGGAGCCCTCGCCGCGCTTCATCTGGGTGATCAGCCCTTCCATCGCCTGGCGCTGGAAGATCTGCGCCCCGCGTTCCCGGACCGGCCTGATGTCGGGCAGGATCGGGAAGCCCACGTCGAGCGACAGGGTGATCTGGCGCCAGGCGAGGCCGAGCGGGCCGCGCCAGCGCAGCCAGGCGGTGTCGATCGTCGCATGGCCGCGCCTTACCATGGTCAGCGGCAGCAGGGCGGCGCCCCGGCCGTCGTCGAGGGGGACCAGCAGGCGGCCGTCGTCCACCGTCTCGAACAGCGGCGAAGGCGCCAGCGCGGCCGCCGCCGACGAGGGCGGACGGTTGCCGGGAACGGCCACCGTGACCCGGACGTCGCGCGTCTCGCCGACATAGGCGAAGCCGGGCAGGTCGAGCCGGAGCTCGGGGCCCCCGGCGGCGAGGATCGCGTCGACCAGGGTCAGGGTCAGCACCGCCACCGGCCAGGCGAGGCCCGCATACCATCGCTCCGGCGCCGCGGCGGCGACGACCAGGGTCAGCGGCACGCCCGCCGCCGCCGTCAGCACCGCCGCGCGCGAGGGGTAGATCAACGCGGCGCCTCGATCGCTTCGATGATGCCGGTGACCACGTCCTCGACCAGCCGGCCGTTGATCTCCGCGGCGGGGGACAGGATCAGGCGGTGGCGCAGAAGCGCGGGCGCGAGTGCCTTGACGTCGTCGGGGATGACGAAGTCGCGTCCGTCGAGCGCGGCCCGCGCCCGCGCCGCCCCGGCGAGCATTGCGCCGGCGCGCGGCGAGGCGCCGGTCTCGAGATCGGCGACGTCGCGCGTGCCGCGGATCAGCCCGGCGATATAGTCGATCACCTCGTCGACCAGCTTGACCTCGCCGACGCAGGCGATCGCTGCGGCGATCTGGCCCGCATCCGCCTTCCGCTCGACGCCCCATTGCGCCGGCTCCATCGCCGCCTGGCGGGCGCCGTGGGTGGCGATGATCCGCCTTTCCTCCTCGGCCGACGGATAATCGACCGTCTGCTTGAACAGGAAGCGGTCGAGCTGCGCTTCGGGGAGCGGATAGACGCCCTGCTGCTCGATCGGGTTTTGAGTCGCCACGACCATGAAATGCTCGCTCAGCGGCAGGCTCTCGCCGTCGATGGTGACGGTGCGCTCCTGCATCGCCTCCAGAAGCGCCGCCTGGGTCTTGGGCGGCGTGCGGTTGATCTCGTCCGCAAGCAGCAGCTCGGTGAAGATCGGCCCGCGGGTGAGGGTGAAGGTGGAGGTCTGGAAGTTGAACAGGTTGGCGCCGATGATGTCGCCCGGCATCAGGTCGGGGGTGAACTGGATGCGGCCGAAATCCAGGCCGACGGCGCGGGCGAAGCTGTGCGCGATCAGCGTCTTGGCCGTCCCCGGCGGGCCTTCGAGGAGGATGTGGCCGCCGGCGAACAGAGCGACGAGCATCAGGTCGACCGTCGCCTCCTGGCCGACGACCGCCTTGGCGATCTCCTCGCGTATCGCCCCCGCGAGGGCCTGCACTTGCGCTACCGTCACCCTTCATTCTCCCGTTGCCATCGGTGGAGCCGCCGCGCGGCGGCGAGCAGGTCGTCCTTGTGTCGCGCCTCGCCGGCCGCGGCAGCCAAATCGGAGAAGCGGCCGCTCGTGCCGATCTGGTCGAGATAGGCGTCGAGCGCCTTGTCCTTGAGCCGCGGCGGCGCCGAGAAGACCCGCGCCGCCCGCTCACGGATCACGTCGGCATAGCGGCTGCCGAGCGCCGCCTGGCGGCGGGCCTTGCGCACCAGCGCGGCGGTATTGTCGATCAGCGCCGCCTTGCCGAAGGCGAGCGCGCGCTCGGGCCGGCGCGGGGCGCCGAAGCGGGCGGCGGCGTGCACCCCGGCGAGGAGCAGCGCCGCGGCGATCGCCAGCGTCGTCGCCAGGAAAGGCGGGTCGAAGGCGAGCTTGAGCGGGCTGCGCGAGCGGCCGAGGCCGTTCAGCGTCACGTCGAACAGGATCGACCTGGCGCCGGTGGAATTGAGGAAGTCCAGCAGGGCGAGGGCCGCCGCCGCCTGGCGAAGGTCGCCGATGCCGTGGTTGGAGAGCAGGTCCGGGTCCGCCAGCAGGTAGAGCGGCTCGTCGCCGACCTGCGCGACCACGATCCGCCCGTCCGGATCGGTGACGATCGGCTTCAGCTCTTTGGACCCGATCGTCTGCAGCGCACCCGGCGCGGAGAATCGCAGCTCCGCCGGGGCGTCGGGATCCACCGTCCTGAGCGGCCGCCCTTGGCCCTTGCGCCGCTCCACCCGGAGCGGGTGGCTGGGGGCGAGCGTGCGCTCCGGGTCGAACGGAGGCCGCAGCCCCTCCACCCGCACCCAGCCGGCATGCTTCGAGTCCGCCGCCGTGTTCCACTTCGGCATGACGATGAGGGTCGGCTTGGCGGAACGGCGGCCGAGCACCTCGCCGAGCTCGGTCGCGCCGGTTTCGGGGGTCAGCACCACGAGGTCCTCGGCGTCCAGCATCGAGGGATCGCGGACCACCTGCGGGTTACGCCCTGTGGCGCGGGCGAGCGCGACGAGGCCGCTGAACCCCGTCGCCGCATTGGACAGCGCATGGCTGCCGCCGTTCCGCCCGGAGCGCAGGTCGGGCGCATAGGCGCCGAGCACGAGCATGGCGACGAAGGCGAGCACGCCGACGGCGAGCAGGACGATCATCGTCGCCGGGCGGAAGGCGCTGCCGGTGCGCGGCGTGCGCCCGATGGCGATGTCGCTCATCCCCGCCAGGCTCCCGGCAGGACGAAATCGGCATAGGCCTTGCGCGCGGCGCCCCATTCCTCGGCGCCGACCTCGCGGCCGCCGAACAGGCTGCGTTCGACCAGCGCCGCGATGCGTGCGAAGAGCTGGCGGGGGCCGGACGGGATTGCGCTCGCCGCCGCCAGCTCACGGCTGGTGAGCGCGGGCCGGACGAGCCGGGGGCGGCGCACCTGTATGTCCTCGATCGATCGGAACAGCAGGTGGCGGACGGCCTCGGCGTAGCGGCCCTCGGCGGCGAGGGCGTCGGCTTCGCGGAGCCAGGACCGCGCCGGCGCGGCTTCGGGCGCCCATCCTTCCTCCTCCTCCGGCGCCACCGCCTCGGCGGCGCGGCGGCGCCGCGGCAGCCGCCATTCGCCGTGGCGGAACCGCTCATAGACCATCCACAGGACCAATGCCGCGGCGGCGGCGAGGACGATCCAGAGAAAAGCGCGCGCATAAGGCGCGTCGGGGAGGAAGCTGCCGACCCAGTCCATGAAGCGGCCGACCGGCTTCAGCGCCCGGGCGAGCGAATCGAAGAAGTCCTTGAGCCATTTCGGCGGTTGCGGCGGGGGCGCGGCCGGCTGCAGCGAGAACTGGATCGAAGGATCCGCCTTCAACGCCCGGTGCGCAGCCGCCAATCTCTCGGCGGCGTCGGCCGCCTGCTGCATGTCCCCCCGGATGATCGCCTCCGCTCTCGCCCCCGAGGCCAAGGGTTTAACCGAAGGGGGCAGGGGCGCAACGGCAAATTGCGCTGGACAGGCGCGGAGCGCCGAACCATTTTCGTCGGGCGGCAGGGGGTGGGGGAGACCGGGAAAGATGGCCAGCCAGGCGCCGGCTTACGGCGATCGCGAGGTGTCGATCGGCAGCGTCTTCGGGCGTGCGTTCGGAACGCTCGGCACCCATCCGCTCGCCACCTTCGGGATCGCTTTCCTGTTCGGCGCCCTTCCCGGCGTCGGCTTGACCCTGGTCGTGCAGGTCTACCGGACGGAGCTGCTCATGCGGCTGGGGACGCCGGGCCTGTTCGCCGTCGGCGTCGCCTCCTGGCTGGTGGGCCTCGTCTTCGCGGTGATCACGCAGGGAGCGCTTGTGCGGGCGACCGTGGCCCATAGCGAAGGGCGCCATGCGAGCCTCGGCGAATGCCTCGCCGCCGGCCTCTCGGTCGGGTTGCCGCTCGCCGGCGTCGCCATCATCAGCGGCATCGGCACGGTGATCGGGTTCATCTTCCTCGTCGTGCCGGGCATCATCCTCTACATCATGTGGGTCGCGGCCGGGCCGGCGGTGGTGGAGGAGAGGCTCGGCCCGATGGACGCCCTGCTGCGCAGCGCCGAGCTGACGCAGGGCGCGCGGTGGAAGATTTTCGCGATCGAGCTCGTCGTGGTGGTCGGCTATTGGATGCTCTCGGCGCTCGTGGCGGCGATCACCATCGCGATCTACGGCAGCGTCACCGCCATGGCCGCCGCCAGCTCCGGCTTCCCGGCCTTCTGGGCCCTCGGCCTCAGCGCGATCACCCAGACGCTCATCTCGGCCGTCTGGGGCGTCGTCCATACTTCGCTCTACATCGAGCTGCGCAACTGGAAGGACGGCCCGCCCGCGGACGCCCTGGCCGAGGTGTTCGGCTAGAGCCTGATCGTCTCAGGTTGAAACGCCGGTGGCGCTTCAACCTGAGGCGTGAATCAGGCTCTCGATACATGTCTGGACCATGATTCACGCTTCAGGCTGATTCAGCCTGAAGCGATCATGGTCCAGGCTTCAGCGCGGCGCCATGCGGATGGCGCCGTCGAGCCGGACATATTCGCCGTTCAGATAGCTGTTCTCCGCCATGAACAAGGCGAGACGGGCATATTCCTCCGCCCGGCCGAGCCGCTTCGGGAAAGGCACCTGGGCGGCGAGGGCGTCCTTCACGTTCTGCGGCATCATCGCCACCATCGGCGTCTCGAACACGCCGGGCAGGATCGTGTTGACCCGGATGCCCTCGTTCATGAGGTCGCGCGCGATCGGCAGCGCCATGCCGAGCACGCCCGCCTTCGACGCCGAATAGGCGGCCTGGCCGATCTGCCCGTCCTGCGCCGCAACCGAGGCGGTGTTGACGATGAGGCCTCGCTCGCCGTCCTCGAGCGGGTCGAGCGAGACCATTCCGAACGCCGACTTGGCGATCATCCGGAAGGTGCCGATCAGGTTGATCTGTATGGCGAGCTCGAACTGGTGGATCGGATAGGGCTTGGCCTCGCCCGTCGTCTTGTCGCGGCCGACGGTCTTGGCGGCGTTGGCGACTCCGGCGCAGTTGACGAGGATCCGCTCCTGGCCGTGCGCCTCGCGCGCCTTGGCGAAGCCGGCCTCGACCGCCTCGTCCGAGGTGACGTCGACCTGCGCGAAGACGCCGCCTATCTCGCCCGCCACCTTCTCGCCCTTCTCGGCGTCGCGGTCGAACACCGCCACCTTGACGCCGCGGCCGGCGAGCGCGCGGGCGGTGGCCTCGCCGAGCCCGGAGGCGGCGCCGGTGACGACCGCGGCGATGTTGCTGTCGAGCTTCATGCACGTGACTCCCGTGGATTGCCGGCCGCTCCTAGGGCGAAGCGCGGGGCGCGGGCAAGCCGTGTCGGTTCATGTGATATGCATCTTGTATGCACCAAATCGCATAATTATACATTCGCACGTTAGATGTGGAGTCGCGTGTAGATGCTCGAGTGTTCCAGGGAGCGGCCGTGGGGGGTCCATCAGCCGGTCCGCAACGACGCCGTCTGCCGGCGTTGCGGGTGGACCGCGCCCGGCCCCGCCGGCGACGCGCGGCTCGACGCGGAGGCGGCGCGGATCGAGGCGCTCGCCCGCGCCGAGGCGCTGGGCTGGGACGTCATCGACGGCGGCGATGAGCCGGACGCCGAAGAGGCGCTCGCGGCGTAGCGCCGGCCGACGTCCGGCCGGGGCTCGGCGGTCGGGGCAGGAGAGCCGGTCGTCTTACGCTCCCGTCTCGGGACCGGCGGCGGCCGGGGATCGGGCATCCCGGCGCGGGTGATCAGAGCCGCTCGAAGATGGTCACGTTGGCGAGGCCGCCGCCTTCGCACATGGTCTGGAGGCCGTAGCGCTTGCCGCGGGCGGCGAGGGCGTGGAGGAGGGTGGTCGTCAGCTTGGTGCCCGAGGCGCCGAGCGGGTGGCCCAGCGCGATGGCGCCGCCGTTGACGTTGAGGCGCTCCGGATCGGCGCCGATTTCCTTGAGCCAGGCGAGCGGGACCGGCGCGAACGCCTCGTTGACCTCGTAGAGGTCGATCTCGTCGATCTTCATGCCGGCGCGCCCCAAGGCCCGGCGGGTGGCGGGGATGATCTCCTCGAGCATGATCACCGGGTCGCCGCCGGTGACCGTGAGGTTGACGATGCGGGCGAGGGGAGTCAGCCCGTGCGCCCGTAGCGCCCGTTCGGAGACGACGAGGACGCCCGAGGCGCCGTCGCATATCTGCGAGGCATTGGCGGCGGTGATGCGCCCGCCCTCCTTGAGCAGCTTGACCGACGCGATGCTCTCCGGCGTCGCGTCCGCTCGTATGCCCTCGTCCCTGACGTGGAGGCTCTCGCGGCCCTCCCCGTCGAGGACGGCGAGCGGCACGATCTCCGCGTCGAACGCGCCTTCCCCGGTCGCCCGAGCGGCCTTGCGGTGGCTGTCCAGGGCGAAGGCGTCGAGCGCCTCCTTCGCCAGCCCGTGCTTCTCGGCGATCATCTCGGCGCCGGCGAACTGGCTGAACATCGCCACACCGAACCGCTCCTGGATGCGCCGGGAGAAGGGGCCGGTGCCGATGCCGTGCTGCATCGGCAGGGTGAAGGGGAGCCCCATCGGCACCCGGGTCATCGATTCGACGCCGCTGGCGACGACGACGTCCTGGGTTCCGCTCATCACCGCCTGCGCGGCGAACTGGAGGGCCTGCTGGGAGCTGCCGCACTGCCGGTCGATCGTGACGGCCGGGACCGAGACGGGGAGCGACGAGGCGAGGACCGCATTGCGGCCGATGTGGAAGGCCTGCTCGCCGGCCTGGCCGACGCAGCCCATGATGACGTCCTCGATCGCCGCCGGGTCGATGCCGGAGCGCTCGACGAGGGCGTCGAGGACCTCGGCCGCCATGTCGGCCGGGTGCCAGTCCTTCAGCGCGCCGCCCCTTTTCCCTCCTGCGGTGCGCGCGGCGGCGACGATATAGGCTTCGGCCAAGGCGGATCCTCCTTCGGGCGGCGGTTGGGGTGGCGGGAACGGGACAGTAACGTTATGAACCGGCCCATGGCCGAAAATCCCCTGACGCGCCACCTCCGGGAGGTGGATGAGACCTATGCCGAGCATTTCGGCCACGCCGCCGGCTTCGGCCTGCGCATGATCGGCGGCGGCCTCGCCTGCCTCGTCCATGCGGTCTGCCCCTGGCTCTTCGCCAATACCGGCAGCGAGACGGTGCGGCGGCTCAGCGGCACGCTCCTGAAGCGCGCCGACCGCCCCAATTGGGAGCGCCATCCGATCATCTGACCGTCCGGGATCGGACACGGTGATGTGCGGCGGCGGACACTGACGCCGCCCGACGCGAGGCGCCGCATCGGCGCGGGCGATGGCGCGCTTCTTGCAGCCTTGGTGGGAAACGGAAGGGGACATTCGTGCTTCGATACGGGCGCTGGGCGGGAGTGGCGGCGGCAGGTTGGTTCGCGCTGGCGGCGGCCGGCGCGGCCGCGCAGACGGTGGGGCCGGGCGGGCGCACGGTCTACGAGGCGGCCTATTTCACGACCTTCTCGCCCTCGACCGCGCTCGACATCGTCCGACGCATCCCCGGCTTCACGCTCGAGGTCGGCGACAGCGAGGTGAGGGGGTTCGGCCAGGCGGCCGGCAACCTGGTGATCAACGGCCAGCGGCCGAGCTCCAAGGCGGACACGCTCGACACCATCCTCGCCCGCATCCCGGCGAGCCGGGTGGCGCGGATCGAGATCGGGCCCGGCGACCTGTTCGGCTCCGAATTCTCCGGCAAGCCCCAGGTCGTCAACCTGGTGCTCACCGCCGGCGGCGGCCTGGCGGGAACCGTCAACGCCTCGGTGATGCGCACCTTCGAGGGGAAGATCGCGCCGCAGGGCAGCGTCTCGCTGCTGCTGAGGCGCGGCCGGTCCACGTTCAACGCCTCGGCCGGATACGACAATTACCACCAGAACGAGGAGGGCTACGACCGGCTGACGACGCTCCCCGACGGAGGCTTGTTCGAGTATCGCCGCAAGACGAACGACATCGCCGACCGCGATGCCTATGTGTCCGGATCGTGGGAGCTCAACGACGGCGCCAACCGCACCGCCCACGTCAATTTCCGCGCCGCCCGCTACTGGTTCGACCTCAGGCAGACGAACGACGTGACGCCGCGCACCGGTCCGGTGCGCGACGACCGGCTGAGCCAGGATTACGACCGGCGCAACATCGAGCTGGGCGGCGACGTCACCCGACCCTTCCTCGGCGGCGGGCTCAAGCTGATCGGCCTCGCCACCCGGCGCCACCGCCACAATGTCGACACCTCGCTGAACCGGGTGAAGAGCCAGGTGACCGGCGGGTCGGTCCAGGACCTCAAGGACGACCGCGACGAGACGGTGGGGCGGATCGTCTGGAACCGCTCCAACCTCGCCGGCTGGAGCGTCGAGACCGGGGCGGAGGGGGTGCTGAACAAGCTGGACAGCGACAACAACGTCTTCCTGCTCGACGCCGGCGGCGGGCGCACGCGCTTCGACCTGCCGATCGACCAGGCGGTGGTGAAGGAATATCGCGGCGAGGCCTTCGTCAATGCCGGCCGGCCGCTGTCGAAGACCCTGCGCGTGGACCTCGGCCTTACCTACGAGGCGTCCCGCCTCACCGTCAGCGGCGACGCGACGGCGGAGCGGGTCCTGAAGTTCCTGAAGCCCAAGGCGACCTTCGACTGGCGGCCCGGGAAAGGCTGGCACGCCCAGCTCTCCCTCTCGCGCACGGTGGCGCAGCTTCAGTTCGAGGACTTCATCAGCCTCGCCGAGCTGACCAACGACCGCGTCAACGGCGGCAATGCCGATCTCGTGCCGCAGCGCGCCTGGGAGCTGCTCGCGACGCTGGAGCGGCCGATCCTCGGCGACGGCCTCGTCAAGGTGGAGGCGGGCTACAACCGGGTCTCGCTGGTCCAGGACCGCATCCCGACCCCGGAGGGCTTCGACGCGCCGGGCAATCTGGGCGACGGGAGCGTCTTCATCCTCAGGAACACGATCGACGCGCCGCTCGGCCGGCTCGGGATCAAGGGCGGCCGCCTGTCCGTCTACCTCTCCTACGTCAAGACGTCGGTTCAGGACCCCTATACGCTTCGCGACCGCCCCTTCTCGGGCAACTCGCCTTTCGTCTTCGACGTCAACTTCCGCCAGGATCTCGGCAAGTTCGCCTGGGGCCTGGAGGCGAGCGGCAACGCCGCCAACCGCTTCTACCGGCGCAACGAGATCGACAAGCCCTACGGCTCCATCCCCTACGTCTCGGCCTTCGCAGAATACCGGCCGACGGCGAAGACGACGATCCGCCTCAGCCTGGACAACCTGACCGACGGCCCCGCCTACCGGGCGCGGACCTTCTTCTCGCCGGACCGTCGCAACCCGAACCCCGATCTGTTCGAATATCGCTTCCGCAACAAGCACGTCGTGCCTCAGCTGAGCCTCAAGCACAGCTTCGGCTGAGGCTCAGCGCCCCCAGGCGATGAAGTGCGGGTTCTCGAAGCGGCGGTCGCGCTTGCCGTAGGCGAGCGGGCCGGTCTCCCGGTCCGCCTGGTCGAGCGCCGCCACCCGGCCTCCGGCGGCCGTCAGCACCGCCTGGCCGGCGGCCGTGTCCCACTCGCAGGTGGGGCCGTAGCGCGGGTAGACGTCGGCCGTGCCTTCCGCGACGAGGCAGAATTTGAGCGACGAGCCGGAGGGGACGTAGCGGACGATGCCGAGGCGGGCGTTGCGCGCCTCGGTGCCCTGGGCGGCGTGGTTGCGGCTGCCCACCCCGGTGAGGCCGTCGGCGGGCGGGGCGCGCGGCGCGATGGCCTCCGCCGCGCCGCCGTCGCGGGCCCGCCACGCGCCGTCGCCGGCCTCGCCCCAGTAGAGAAGCTTCGCGTCGGGGGCGTAGACCACGCCGGCGATCGGCGCGCCCTCGTCGACGAGGGCGATGTTGACGGTGAACTCTCCGGTGCGGCGGACGAAGCCCTTGGTGCCGTCGAGAGGGTCGACGCAGAAGAAGCGGCGGCCGAGCTCGGGCACGCGTCCGGCCGCGGCTTCCTCCTCGGCGAGGATGTGAATGTCGGGGAAAGCGGCATGGAGGCGGTGCAGGATGATCTCCTCGGCGAGCCGGTCGGCGAGGGTGACGGGGGAGCCGTCGGGCTTCTCCTCGACGGCGCAGCCTTCGCCGTAGAGGCGTTCGATCTCGGCGCCGGCCTCCAGGGCGGCGTCGATCATGACCCGGAGGAGGGGCGACGTCATGGAGCGAGCCGCTCCGCGTGCCAGCGCAGGTGATCCTCCATGAAGGTGGCGATGAAATAATAGCTGTGGTCGTAGCCCGGCTGCAGGCGCAGAATGAGCGGGATTCCGGCCGCGCGGCACGCCGCCTCGAGCCGCTCCGGCTTCAATTGCTCATCGAGGAACGTGTCGCAAGTCCCTTGATCTGCTAGGATTTCTGGGACTCGCGCGCCCGCCTCGATCAGCGCCACCGCATCATGCCGGCGCCAGGCGGCGCGATCCGGCCCGAGATAGCGGCCGAGCGCCTTCTCGCCCCACGGCACCTCGCTGGGCGCGACGATCGGGGCGAAGGCGGAGACGCTGCGGTAGCGGCCGGGATTGCGCAAGGCGAGGGTGAGTGCGCCGTGGCCGCCCATCGAATGGCCGGTGATCCCCTGCCGCGCCGCATCGACCGGGAAATGGGCCGCGAGATACGTTGGAAGCTCCCCGCTTATGTAGCTCGCCATTCGATAATGCGCCGCGTAGGGCGCCTCCGTCGCATCGACGTAGAAGCCGGCGCCCTGGCCGAAATCGTAACCGGGATCGTCCGGGACGTCCGCCCCGCGCGGGCTGGTGTCGGGCGCGACGAGGACGAGGCCGAGCTCGGCGCAGACGCGCTGGTAGCCGCCTTTCTCCATCACGTTGGCGTGGGTGCAGGTGAGGCCGGAAAGATACCAGAGCACCGGGAGCTTCGCGCCGGCGGCCTCCGCCTGGGGCGGGAGGTAGACGGCGAACGTCATGTCGGTGCCGGTCTCCCGGCTGGCATGGCGGTAGACGCCCTGCGTGCCGCCGAAGGATTTGACGGTGGAGAGGGTCTCTAGGGTCATGGCCGCTTCCGTCGCTCCAAGGACGGGGAAAGTCCAGCACCGCGGCTCAATGATAGCGGTTGAACGAATAGCGGCGGACGACGTGCGCCACGACCAGCGCCTCCTTGCCCGTTATGGCGGCGCCGTGCCGCACGTTGACAGTGGCCACGATGGCGGCGCTGATCCCCGCGTCGGTGCTTTCCAGGGTCGCGTCCTGGGCGGCGGCATAGCGCACCGCGTCGTAGAGGGCGTCCGCAGTCGCGAAGGAGCGACCCGTCTCCACGGCGGCGAACAGCGCGATGAACGGATAGGCCGGCGGGCGCGTATCGTCGCCTAGGATCATCGCCTCGTCCATCTCGCTCAGCCGCGCCCGAGCGATCTTGTAGACGTTGACCAGCCTTTTGACCCCTCGTGGATCGGACGCGGCCAGGGCGCAGATGGCGGGGCTGGCGAGAAAATCCTCCTCGTCCCCGGTGAGCTGAAGGGTTCTCAGCCCCCGCACGACCGCGTCCGCCGCCCCTTGCCCGAGCCCCCCGCCGGCCGCCGATTTCCGGTCGTCGGTCGAGGCGGACGCGGCAACAGGTTCGGCCGGCCCGCCACCGGGCGCATCGTCGGCCGCTTCGGGGAGATCTTCCGGGGTCCGGTCCGGAATGCGCGACGGGGGAGGAGAAGGCGGCGGAGCGTCGGCCAGGGTGCCGGTGAGCGAGCGCACGAACTTCTCGTACCGCCGATCGTCGGCGCCCGCGAAGGGCTTGAGCCAGAAGGGAAGCTGGAAGATCTTGGAGAGATATTCGATGGCCCGTTCCCGCCGCGCCTTCTCCTTCGCCTTGGCGTCCTTCGATCCCTCCCCGGCAAATTCGATGCTCGCCGCGACGGCCGCCTCCACCCAGGCCATGTCGACCGCGACGACGACGACGAAGAGGCGGAACGCCAGCAGCAGGTGGACGGCCTGCAGCACCTTGTAGACCTGGTCGTGCGTGCACCGGTCCAGATCGTCTATGTAGAGGACGATCCGGTCCGGAATGTCGCCGTCGATGCTCTGTTCCAGCGCCTTGGCCTCGCGCCGCTCCTCCTCGCCGAGGGGTGGGCGGGCCGGGTCCCGGAGCGCCCGCAGCCGCTCCTTGCTGGCGTCGTTCGCGGCGACGATCTCGTCCAGTGCCTGGAACAGCCGGCGGGCGCGCCCGATCAGGCCGATCTCCTTTTCGAGCGCCTTGGTGTCGGGATCATCCTCGAGCAGGTAGCGCAGGACGCGCGGCGGGTTGGCACGGGCCGAGGGATCGACGTAGCGGGCGAGCGCCCGGTCGGCTCGGTCGGCGACGGCGCGCAGGGCCTCGGACTCCGCCGCCGCCGACCGCAGCGCCACCTCGGTTTCGAGGACCTGTTTCAAGCCCTGCTTCTCGGCCTGCGCGATCCTGTCCGCGACGGGACCGACCTCGCGGACGATGGCGTGGATGACGTCGAGCCCGCGTCGCGCGAGGGGCAACAAGCCCGCCGCGGCGGTAAGGACGGCGGCTATGGTGGCCGTGAGCGGCCGGTCCGGCGCGACGGCGAGGGCGGCCGCCGCCGCAACGCCCGCGAGGAGGAGAAGGCCGAGCAGCAGCGGCCATTGGGCGAGCAGGATGGTGCCGATGTGCCGGAGCTGGCCCGCCTGGCTGCGCCCCTCCCTGGCGAGAGCGATGAACCGGTCCAGGCTGTCCGCCGACGCCGGATCGACGAGGCCGTAGCGCTCCAGCTCCACCTTGTTGCGCTGATAGGCTTCGGCGAGGCTGCTGACCAAGGCCTGGCCGACCTCCTCGTTCTTGCGCCTGACCGCGTCGTCATGCTTGATCTGGGCGTCGCGCAGCCTCGTTTCGGCGAGATCGACCGCGGCGCGGCGGACGCCCGCCTCCCTGCTGAGGCCGCGGACATGCTCGTTGACGTCCTGGATGAGGCGGGCATGGATGCGCTTGCCGCCGCCCTGGAAGCCGCCGGCACGCAGCTGGTCGAAAAATTCAGCGGTGAGGCTCGCCCACAGATCGGCATCGGCGAATTGCCAGGCGTTGAACCGGATCTGGACGATCGGAGAGACGAAGCGGGGCCCGTTCTCCGGCTGGGCGTCTTTCCGGTCCGGGTTGGCGAGATGCGCGACCTCCCACTGGAGGGCTTCCATGAAGGTGGACTTGCCCGAGCCCCAGCCGCCGAAGACGCCGATCGAGATAGGCGGATCGGCCTCCTCGTGGCAGATGAGCCGCGCCATGGCGAGAACGTCCGCCTCCGTCTCCAGCGGATCGCTGTCATGGTCCGTCGTCCGGTCCGCGAAGAAGCCGCTGACGAAGTCGGCAGGCGCGCGTCCGGGGACGGGTGAGGGAGTGGCCGGCGGGTTCGGCGACGGGCTCGAAAGCCCTAGCCGCGCGCGCTCGAGGATCGGAGCCCAGGCCTCCACTTTCTCGTTGGGCTCGGGATCGGCGGCGATGTGGCGCATCAGC
Organism: Alphaproteobacteria bacterium; assembly: GCA_019232625.1. GTDB lineage: Bacteria > Pseudomonadota > Alphaproteobacteria > Sphingomonadales > Sphingomonadaceae > Allosphingosinicella. The sequence goes on from JAFANP010000039.1 coordinate 53,595, forward strand.
GTGTCGCACAGGTCGCGGCGGTCGTCGGCGCGGAGCTCCCAGTCGAGGTCCTCGATCTCGAATATGTGCTTGGGATCCGTCAGCATGGCGACGAACAGGTGCCGCAGCTTCGCGCGCGGCTGACCCATCGTCGCGGCGGCGAGCTGCGAGGCCGCGACGATCTCGCCTACGACGGAGTGCGACAGAGTGGTCCTGTATCCCTCCCGCCAAAGACCCAGCACCTCGGCCGGCGGAAGCGCCGCACGGGCGAGGGCGGGCTCGACGGGCCGGCCCGGGAGGCGCGACTTCAGCCAGTCCGCGAACCAGGAGGCGGTGCTCGCATAGGGGGCGTAGGCTTGGTCGGTGCCGACGAAGAGCATCGCCAGGAGGATCGCGCGGCGATCGATGACGATCTCGCCGACCTTTTGGTCGGGGAAGCAGAAGCGACCGGCCTGTTCGAGCACGGCGACGAGGGCCGGCGCTTCGCGGTCGATGTGGGACCCGAAGGCGTCGAGTAGCTGGTTGGCGAATGCCCGGCCTAGATCAGGATTGTCCACGCGACTCTCCCCCCGAGGGGGATGATAGGAGCGGGCGGGCGGAACGGCAAAGCGGCAATGAGGAGAGGGGAGCCGAGGCGGCGGCCTCCCCGGCGGCGAGCCGGCGCTTCGTCAGTAGACGACCACGCTCCGGATGCTCTCGCCGGCGTGCATCAGGTCGAAGGCCTTGTTGATGTCGCCCAGCGGCATGACGTGGGTGATGAGGGGGTCGATCTCGATCTTGCCGTCCATGTACCAGTCGACGATGCGCGGCACATCGGTGCGCCCGCGGGCGCCGCCGAAAGCCGAGCCTTTCCAGACTCTTCCGGTGACGAGCTGAAACGGCCTCGTAGCGATCTCGCGCCCCGCCTCGGCGACCCCGATGATCGTCGACACGCCCCAGCCGCGGTGGCAGCATTCGAGCGCCTGGCGCATCACCTCGGTGTTGCCGGTGCAGTCGAAGCTGTAGTCGGCGCCGCCGCCGGTCAGATCGAGGATCGCCGCCACCACCTGGTCGGCGCCGATTTCGGCGGGGTTGATGAAGTCGGTCATGCCGAACGCCTCGGCCATCGCCCGCTTGGCCGGATTGACGTCAATTCCGACGATGCGGTTCGCGCCGATCATCCGCGCGCCCTGGATGACGTTGAGGCCGATGCCGCCCAAGCCGAAGACGACGACGTTGGAGCCCGGCTCCACCCCCGCCGTCCAGATCACCGCGCCGACTCCGGTGGTGACGCCGCAGCCGATGTAGCAGATCTTGTCGAACGGCGCGTCGTCGCGGACGCGGGCGACGGCGATCTCCGGCATGACCGTGAAGTTGGAGAAGGTCGAGCAGCCCATATAATGGTGGATCGTCTCGCCGCCGAGGCGGAAGCGGCTGGTGCCGTCGGGCATCACCCCCTTGCCCTGGGTGGCGCGGATGGCGGTGCACAGGTTGGTCTTGCGGCTGAGGCACGATTTACACTGGCGGCATTCGGGCGTGTAGAGCGGGATGACGTGGTCGCCCGGCTTCACCGACGTCACGCCTTCGCCGACGTCGCGGACGATGCCGGCGCCCTCATGGCCGAGGATCGAGGGGAATATCCCCTCCGAATCCTTGCCCTCCAGCGTGTAGGCATCGGTGTGGCAGACGCCGGTGGCCATGATCTCGACCAGCACCTCGCCGGCGCGCGGACCCTCGAGGTCGACCTCGTGGATTTCCAGCGGCCGGTTGGGGGCGACGGCGATGGCGGCTCTGGTCTTCATCTTCGTCCTCTGACAGTTTGACTCGTCCTCCCCGTCGCCGCAGGCGGTGGGGAGGGGGACCGCGCGCAGCGCGGCGGACGGGCCGGCCGAGCGAGAGAGGCCCCTCCACCAGGCTTCGCCCGGTCCCCCTCCCCATGCGCTGCGCGCACGGGGAGGACAAGGGGAAGCCGCCGTGGGACGAGATCGCCCGAACATGCCGCGCACGGTCTGGGCGCTCGGGTTGGTCAGCCTGTTCATGGACCTCTCCTCGGAGATCATCCACGGCCTGCTGCCGCTGTTCCTGACGGTGACGCTGGGCGCCAGCGTGGCGATGGTCGGGCTGATCGACGGCATAGCCGAGGCGACGGCCTCGATCTCGAAGGTCTTCTCCGGCTGGCTGTCGGACCGGATCGGCCGCCGCAAGCCGCTGATCCTGCTCGGCTACGGACTCGCCGCCCTGTCGAAGCCGCTTTTCCCGCTGGCGGGGAGCGCCGCGACGGTGCTCGGCGCCCGGTTCGCCGACCGCATCGGCAAGGGGCTGAGGGGCGCGCCGCGCGACGCGCTGATCGCCGACGTGACTCCGCCGGAGATCAGGGGGCGCGCCTTCGGCCTGAGGCAGGCGATGGACACGATCGGCGGGTTCGCGGGCCCGCTCGCCGCGGTCGGGCTGATGGCGCTGTTCGCCAACGACATACGCGCCGTCTTCTGGGTGGCGATCGTGCCGGCCCTGCTGTGCGTCCTGCTCGTCGCGCTGGGGGTCGAGGACGCGCCGGCCCCGGCGGAAGGGCGCCCGCCGCCGATCCGCTTCGCCGAGGTGAAGGCGCTCGGGCGGCCCTTCTGGAAGGTGGTCGGTATCGGCGTGGTCTTCACCCTCGCCCGCTTCAGCGAGGCCTTTCTCGTCCTGCGCGCCGCCGACCGGGGCCTGCCGCTCACCCTCGCGCCCCTGGTCCTCGTCGCGATGAGCCTCGTCTACGGGCTCGGCGCCTATCCCGCCGGGGTGCTGGCGGACCGGGGGCGCCAGCGCGGCCTCTTCGCCTCGGGGCTCGCGACGCTGATCGCCGCCGACTTGGTGCTGGCCTGGGCGAGCGGCCTCGCCGCCGTCTTCGCCGGTATCGCGCTTTGGGGCGGACACATGGCGCTGACCCAGGGGCTGCTCGGAAAGCTCGTCGCCGACGCGGCGCCGCCGCGGCTGCGCGGCTCCGCCTTCGGCCTGTTCAACCTCGCGACCGGCGCGGCGATGCTTGCGGCGAGCCTCCTCGCCGGGCTGCTCTGGGACCGCGCCGGACCGGAGGCGACCTTCCTCGCCGGCGGCGGTTTCGCGGCGCTGGCGCTGGCGCTCGTGCTCGCCCGGCGGGGCAGGAGGTAGACGAAGGGAGCCCTTGAGCGACCTGTCCACCGGCGCTATTGTATACAGTATGCAGCGAGTCGTCAGGCCGAGCCTTACCGAGGATTTGGGTCGCACCGTTCGCGACATGATCGTGGACGGGGCGCTGGCGGCGGGCGAGCGGATCAACGAGGTGCATCTGGCGGCGCGGCTGGGCGTCAGCCGCACCCCGCTGCGGGAGGCCCTGATGGGCCTCGCCGCCGAAGGCGCCGTGACCCACGTGCCGCGCCTCGGCTTCCATGTCGTGCCGCTGAGCGCCGAGGAGCTGGAGCAGCTCTACCCGGTGCGGGCCATCCTCGATCCCGCCGCGCTGCGCATGGCGGGGCTGCCCAACGCCTCCCGGATCGCGCGCCTCAAGGCCCTGAACGCGCGCTTCGTCGCGGCGAGGGATCCGCTGGAGGCGGTCCGGACCGACGACCAATGGCATCTCGAGCTCGTCGCGGGCTGTCCCAACGCCCTTCTGCTCGGCTTCATCGAGCAGATGATGTGGCGCACCCGCCGCTACGAGCTCGGCCTGATGCGCGAGCGTGCCGATGTCGACCATACCGGCGACGAGCACGCCGCCGTCATCGCGGCTTTGGAGGCGGGGGACATGGACGGCGCGTGCGCGGCGCTGGAGGCGAACATGCGAAGCGGGCTGCAGCCCATCCTCGACTGGCTCGCAGCGCGGGAGCGCAGGCGGTGAAGGCGGTTCTGCTCTCCGCCGCCCTGCTGCTGACCGGCGCGGCGAGCCGCGCCGAGACGCCGGCGCCGGATCTTTCCGGCCTCTGGGCGGCGACGCTGCGCTTCGGGCCCGACGTGCGGGGCGCCCTGTTCCTGCTCGAGACGCCGGCGGGCTGGCGCGCCGACCTCGCCGGCTACGACGTTCCTGTGCGCGTCGAGGGGGACCGGTTTTCCTTCGCGCTGCCCGACGGCAAAGGCCGGTTCAGCGGCCGCCGCCGCGGCGCGGCGATCGAAGGGCAATGGGTGCAGGAGAAGAGCGCCGGCGGGGGCATCGAATATGCCTCGCCCCTCACGCTTCGCCCGGACGGAAACGGGCGGTGGCGCGGCGAGGTGGCGCCGCTCGCCGAAGCCTTCACCTGGTACCTCCCGGCGGTCCGCGACGGCGCCGGCTATTCGGCCTATCTGCGCAATCCGGAGCGCAACCAGGGCCGCTTCCTCGAGGTGACGCGGATGGAGGTCGACGGCGCGGCGGCGCGCCTGCTCGGCCCGCAGGGCGGCAAGCCCGACGCGACGGTCGCCGCGGGGCGCTACGACCCGCAGTCCGACATCCTGTCCCTGCCGCTGCGCGGCGCCACCTTCGACTTCGTCCGGGAGCAGGCAGCGACGAGCGGCTTCTACCCGCGCGCGCCGGGCAGCCGCTATTCCTACCGCCCGCCGCTCCGGCTCGGCGACGGCTGGCCGGTGGGAACGCTGGAGGAAGCCGGGATCGACCGCGCCGCGATCGAAAGGCTGGTCCAGCGGCTGATCGACATGAAGATGGAGCCGGGCGGGCTCCAGCTCCACAGCCTGCTCGTCGCCCGCCACGGCAAGCTCGTGCTGGAGGAATATTTCCACGGCTACGAGCGCGACCGGCCGCACGACATACGTTCGGCGGGGAAGAGCCTCACCGCCACCCTGATCGGCGCCGCGATGGCGAGCGGCGTGCCGATAACGGAGGATACGCCGGTCTACGAGACGATGCTCGGCCCGCTCGGACCGGGCGCCGACCCGCGCAAGAAGGGGATGCGCCTGCGCCACCTGATGACGATGACGAGCGGCCATTTCTGCGACGATTCGAACGACGCGGCGCCGGGCAACGAGACGGTGATGCAGGACCAGACGGCGGAGCCCGATTATTACAGATACATATTGGCGCTGCCAATGGACCGGACGCCCGGCGAGAAGATCGTCTATTGCAGCGTGGACGCCATCCTCGCCGGCGGGGTGCTGCGCAAGGTCGCCGGAGAGCCGCTGCCCGAGATGTTCCACCGCCTCGTCGCAGCACCGCTCGGCATGCGGGATTATTATCTGAACCTGACGCCCACGGGCGAGCTCTACACGGCGGGCGGCTGGTATGTCCGGCCGCGCGACATGCTCAAGCTGCCCCAGCTGATGCTGAACGGCGGCACCTGGCAGGGGCGGCGCATCGTCTCGCGCGACTGGGTGGCGAAGGAGTCCACGCCCTATCACGCGCTCAACGCCGTCCAGGGCTTCGGCTATTTCTGGAACACGGCCGATTATCCGTGGCGCGGCCGGAAGGTGCGGGCGGTGTTCGCCGCGGGCAATGGCGGCCAGATCTTCCTCGCCATCCCCGAGCTCGACCTGGCGATAGGCTTTACCGCGGGCAATTACGCCGAGCCGGCCCTGCTCATCCCGCAGCGCGAGCTCGTCCCGAACGACATCTTGCCGGCGGTGCGATAGGTCGTGGGTTCCGGCCGGCCCCGGGGTTCCCCACCCTGCACGCAGGGAGGGGGAAGGGGCGGCGAGCGGGTCAGGCGGTGCGGCGGAGCCGGCGGCGGTCGGCCCAGATCGCCCGGGCGGCGTTGTGGCCGGGGGCGCCGGTGACTCCGCCGCCGGGATGGGCGCCCGCGCCGCACAGATAGAGGCCGGGAAGCGGCATGCGATAGTCGGCATGGCCGAGCAGGGGGCGGGCGGAGAAGAGCTGGTCGAGACCCATCTTGCCGTGGAAGATGTCGCCGCGCGGGACGCCGAAGCGCTGCTCGAGGTGCCAGGGCGACAAGGCCAGCCGGCCGACCACCGAGGCCTTGAAGCCCGGCGCGTAGCGGTCGACATGGGCGACGACGTGGTCGGCCGCTTCCTCGACCCGCGCCTCCCAGCCGCCCTCCACCGTGTAGGGGAAATGCTGGCAGAAGAGGCTCGCGACATGGGCGCCGGGCGGGGCGAGGCTGTCGTCGAGGGTGGAGGGGATGAGAATCTCCACCACCGGCTCGCGCGACCAGCCCTCCGCGCGGGCGGTGACGTAGGCGCGGTCCATATAGCCAAGCGAGGGGCCGATGATGATCCCGGCGGTGAGGTGGTCGCCCGGCCCGGGCAGGCTGGTGAAGCGCGGCAGCTCGGAGAGCGCGACGTTCATTCGGAAGGTGGCCGATTCGGCCGCCCACCCGGCCATGCGGCGGCTTATTGCCGGATCGACGGCGCCTTCAGGCAGGAGCGCGGCGAAGAGGTGATGCGGGTTGACGTTGGCGGCGACGGCGCGGGCGCGGTAGGTCCGGCCGCCCGCCACCGCGCCGGCGGCGCGGCCCCGCTCGACGATGATCTCCTCGACCGGGGCGTCGAGCACGATCTCCACCCCCTTTTCCCGGCAGGCGCGGGCCATGGCCTGGGTGATAGCGCCCATGCCGCCGATGGCGTGGCCCCAGGCGCCCGCCACCCCCGCCGCCTCGCCGAACAGATGGTGAAGGAGGACGTAGGCCGAGCCGGGGCTGCGCGGGCTCGCATAATTGCCGACGACAGCGTCGAAGCCGAACAGCGCCTGGACGATGTCGGTCTCGAAATAACGCTCGAGTATGTCGGCGGCGGACTTGGTGAAGAAATCGAGCAGGTTGCGGCGCTGCTCGGCGTCCATCGCGCGCATGCCCCCGCCCAGCTTCAGCGCGGCGAGCGCGTCGCCGACCCCGCCGCCGGCATTGGGCGGGGCCCGAAGGATCCAGTCGCGCAGCAGGGCGACCACCGAGGCGAGGTCCCGCGAATAGGCGTCATAGCCTTCGGCGTCGCGGGCGGAATGGCGGGCGATCTCACGCCGGGTGAGGCCGCCGCGGCCGGAGAGGAGATGGTCGGCGCCGAGGGTGGGGAGGAAGTTGTCGACCTTGCGGAGCACGACCTTGAGGCCGTGCTCGTAGAGCCGCATGTCGTTTATCACCTTGGGGTTGAGAAGGCTCACCGTGTAGCTCGCCGTCGAGTTGCGAAAGCCGGGGGCGAACTCTTCCGTCACGGCGGCGCCGCCGACGACCGCGCGGCGCTCCAGCATAGTCACCCTGAGACCGCGGGAGGCCAGATAGAAGGCGCAGGCGAGGCCGTTATGGCCCGCGCCTACGATGAGCACGTCGGTCCGGTCCGTTCCCCGCATGACGCCCCTATAGGCAGGGCCGCCGCCGCCCGCCAGCGGGCGAGGGGCGGGGCCCGGAATTGTCCTCGGCCCGCGCTTCCGGCGCCGAACCTAGGGAGGCGGGGCCAGGGCCGACTCGAGGCTCGGGGCCACCCGCGCGACTCCCTCGAGCGACAGATGGTTGTCGTCGAGGAACACGAACCGTCCCTGCTGGATCGCCCCGCACGGATAGCGGGGGCAGAGCAGGGGAAGCGGATCCCAGACGATCGCGCCCGGCGCCCGGGCGGCGAGCCGCCTCAGCGCGGCGAGCGGCGCGGCGCGCATCGCCCGGGTCTCGCCCTCGGTGACGGCGAAGCCGCCGCGGCAGGCGGGATTCATCCGGTTGAACCAGTCGATGCAGCGGAACGGCGCCGCCGGGAAGACCGGCTTGGGCGCCTCGAACACCAGCCGCGCGCCGGCGGCGGCGAGGGCGGCGACGAGCCGGTCCGCCTCGCGCAGGGCCGCCGCCTCGCTTTGGGGGGAGGGCGCCCGGCCGGGCGGCGCGACGTAGCGCGAGGCGATGAAGATCGTGTCTCCCGGCCGCGCCGCGGCGGCGATGTCGCGGATCGCCGCCTCCTGGAAGCGGCCGCAATAAGGCGGCGTCATGCCGCTGACGGCGAGTCGGGGAAAGGCGCAGGCGAAGAGGTAATAGAGGCGGACCGGGCGCCGCGCCTGGCCGGCGGCGGCGGGGAGGAGTGGGCGATAAGTCCAGGCGTGCGAATCGCCGAGGACGAAGAGGGCGGATCTGCCCCCGCCGCAGGGGCTCCAGGCTTCCAGCGTGCCCCCCGCGAAGGCGCGGGCGTCGTGGGTCACGCAGCCCCGCGGATCGCCGTCCCGTATCTCGGGCATGGGTGTCAGCAGGCTGATGGGACGATAGTGGACGAGGAGGAAGGCGGCCGCGGCCGCGACGGCGAGGGCGGCCGGCCCGGCGACGAGGGCGCGGCGCGGCGGCAGCCGCCCCGCCCGCTGGGCGGCGGCGGCGGGGCGCTCGACGAAGCGGTAGGAGAGGAAGGCGGCAAAGGCGACGGCGGCCAGGGTCGCCGACAGCTTCAGCGGCGTATCGAGCCCGAAGGTCCAGCGCGCGAGGGCGAGGAGCGGCCAGTGCCAGAGGTAGAGCGAGTAGGAGGCGAGGCCGACGGCGACGGCCGGACGCGACTCCAGCAGCCGGGCCGGGAGGTCGGCCGGACGCGCGCAGCACAAGGCGACGAGCAGGACGCTCGCCCCGACCGGCAGGACGAGCGGCGGCATTCCCAGATGTGCGCCCGGATAGCGGACCAGGAACCAGGCGAGGCCCGCCACGCCGGCGCCCCAGGCGAGGGCGGCGAGGGCGGGGCGGAGGGCGCGGAGGCGGCCCAGCCACAGCGGCATGCCGAGGCAGAGGAGCACGCCCGCGCCCAGCTCCCACAGGCGGTAGCGGGTGAGGTAGAAGACCGCGCGCGGGTCGCTGCCCGCGTCGCGCGCGTAGAGCAAGAGCGAGGCCGCCGACACGAGGCCGACGGCCGCCAGCGCCCGCCACGGCGCGCCCGATCCCCTCTCCCTCCTCAGCGTCAGCCAGAGGGCGAGGGGGAGGAGCAGGTAGAATTGCTCCTCGATGCCGAGCGACCAGGTGTGGGCGAACGGGTCGAGCGCCGAGCGCGGCGCGAAATAGTCGCCGAGATTGGCATAGAGGAAGAGGTTGCTGAAGCCCGCGAAGGCGGACAGCCCGGCGCCGACGCCATGCTCGCCGAGGCCGCGCTCCGGGATGAACAGCATCGCCAGCGCGAAGACGGCGAGAAGCGACGCGGCGAGCGCGGGGACGATCCGCACCACCCGCCGCGCGTAGAAAGCGGCGAAGTCCGCGCCGGGGCGGCCGGACGCCCGTCCGGCGAGCGAGGCGGTGACGACGAAGCCGGAGATGACGAAGAACAGGTCGACGCCGGCCAGGCCGCCCGGCAGCCAGCCATGGTCGACGTGATAAGCGACGACCGACAGCACGGCGACGGCGCGCAGGCCGTCGATCGCCGGGACGTAGCCGAGCGGATGCGCCGGGGCTCCCGCCCGCGACGCGGGGACCGCCTCTTTGAGCACCGTCTTTCCGGTTATCGCATCCATTTCAGCCTCTTGCCGGCGGCGCGGCCTAGGGCGGCGGCGCCGGCCTGTCGAGCCGCATCGGGATCGGGACAGAGCGGGGCGCCGCCAAAAGACCGTGTCGGGGGGCCTTCCGTGCCAAAAATTGGCACAAGGCGGGCGGCCTTTGCCCTCACCGGCCGGCCGTGCCGTGCCATAACCGCCGTCTCGAAGGATGAGGGAGAAGAGGGGACATGTTGCGTTTCGTTCTGATGGGGAGCGCGGCCGCCGTGGCGGCCGCGACGGCGGGCTCGGCCCAGCCCGGGCCGGCCGCGCCGCGGGCCGCGATGGCGCCAGCGGCCCCGGCCGCGACGGCCGCGCCGTTCGATGCCAAGGCGGCGGTGGCGGAGGTGCGGCGGGTGCTGGCCGCCCATTACGTCCTGCCGGAGATGCGGCCGAAGCTCGACGCCGCCCTCGCCAAGGCCCTTGCCGAGGGCCGCTACGACGTCGACGACCCGCGCCTGCTGGCCGAGCGGATCAACGCGGATCTCGCCGCCGCCGGTCACGACAGGCATACCAACTTCCGCTACGCGCCCGAGCAGGCGGCGCGCACCGCCTCGCGCCCGCCCCAGGCGGACGACGCCCCGCCCACGGCCGACGAGATACGCCGGGCCCAGCGCCGCAATCACGGCCTCGTCGCGCTGAAGCTGCTGCCGGGCAACGTCCGCTACATGGACACCGACGGCTTCGTCTGGGCGGGCCCCACGACGGCGGCGGCCTACGACAATGCGATGCGCTTCCTCGCCGGCGGCGACGCGGTGATCATCGACCTGCGCCACAATGGCGGCGGCAGCCCCGACGCGGTGCAGTATCTCGTCAGCCACTTCGTCGCGCCGGACACGCCGCTGATGACCTTCTACATGGGGGCGAACCCGGCCGAGAAGGTGACGGCGCTGAAGACGCTTCCGGCGGGGCGGCTGGTCGGCAAGCCGCTCTACGTCCTGACCAGCGGCCGCACCGCCAGCGCCGCCGAGGAGTTTGCAGGCCATGTCGGCGGCTACCGGATCGGCGAGCTGATCGGCGAGAAGACGGCCGGCGCGGGCTTCCGCAACGAGTTCTTCGCGGTACCGGAGGGCTTCCTGCTCAGCGTGTCGGTGGGGCGGGCGGTGCTCGCCTCGACGGGCAAGGACTGGGAGGGCGTGGGCATCGCGCCGACCACCGCAGTGCCGGTGGACCGGGCGCTGGACGTGGCACGGCTCCACGCCATGCAGCGGCTGGCGGCGACCGCGGCGCCGGAGGACAAAAGGGACCTGGAGGCGATGGCGGCGGCGATCTCGGCGCAGCTGGACCCGGTGGCGACGGCGCTGCCGCTCGACGCCTATGCGGGCCGCTTCGGCGACCGGACGCTGCGCGTCGAGGGGGGGCGGCTCACCTACCAGCGGGCCGACGGGCCCAAGCTGCCGCTGGTCGCGACCGGGCCCAACGCCTTCGCCTTCGAGGAGGAGCCGACGGCGCGGCTCGAATTCACCGCGGCGGGCGGGGCGACGACGGGCTTCGACCTGGTCCGCGGCGACGGGACCCGCCAGGCGATCGCGCGGACGGGGTGAGCGGGGAGGGGACGGTCACTGGCGACCGTCCCTCATCACGCCGGGAGGCCCGCCTTGGGGAAGCCGCCCCAGGCGGCGTCGTAATCCTCCTGCAGAGCCGGCATCTCCATCGCGAAGCGTGTGGGGCGGAACGGCCAGCCGCTCTCGACCATGAAGGCCATCGTGCCCTCGATCCTGTGCGGCTTCAGCTCGGCCTCGCTCGCCCCTTTCCAGCTGGCGACATCGGGCCCGTGGCCGGCCATCAGATTGTGGAGGCTGAGGCCCCCCGGCGCGAAGCCCTCGGCCTTGGCGTCGTAGGCGCCGCGGATCAGGCCCATGCACTCGCTCATCACGTTGCGGTGGAACCAGGGCGGCCGGAACGTGTCCTCGGCGACCATCCAGCGCGGCGGGAAGATGACGAAATCGGCATTGGCCCGGCCGGGAGTCTCGGACGGGCTGGTGAGGACGGTGAAGATGGAGGGATCGGGGTGGTCGAAGCTCACCGTTCCCATCGCGTTGAAGCGGTCGAGATCGTATTTCCAGGGCGCGAGATTGCCGTGCCAGGCGACGACGTCGAGCGGGGAATGGTCGAGCCTCGTCGTCCAGAGGCGGCCGAGATATTTCTGGACCAGCTCCACCTCGCCCTCCTCGTCCTCGAAGGCGGCGACCGGGGTCAGGAAATCGCGCGGGTTGGCGAGGCCGTTCGAGCCGATCGGCCCGAGCTCGGGCAGGCGGAAGAGGGCGCCGTAATTCTCGGCGACGTAGCCGCGGGCGGCACCGTCGGGCAAGGCGGCGCGGAAGCGGACTCCGCGCGGGACGAGCGCCACCTCGCCGGGCGCGACCTCGATCCGCCCCATCTCCGTCGCGAGTGCGAGCCGGCCCTGCTGCGGGATGAAGAGCATCTCGCCGTCGGCGTTGAAGAAGCAGCGTTCCATGTCGCGCGCGGCGCGGTAGACATGCACGACACAGCCGGAGAGGGCTTCCGGCCCGCCATTCGCCACCATGGTCGCCATGCCGTCGATCAGGTCCGCCGGCTCCTCGTCGAGGGGCAAGGGATCCCAGCGCAGGCGATTGGGGGGCAGCGGGTCGGCGAGGGCGGAGGCGCTGAAATGGGGCGCGCCCTCATAGGGCCGGTAAGGCGGATGCTCGGCCGAGGGGCGCAGGCGGTAGAGCCACGAACGCCGGTTTTCCGCCCTGGGCGCGGTGAAGGCCGTGCCCGACAGCTGCTCGGCATAGAGGCCGAAGGCGGGCTTCTGCGGCGAGTTGCGGCCTTCCGGGAGCGCCCCTGGCACCGCCTCGGTCGCGAAGTGGCTGCCGAAGCCGGAGAGGTAATTCTGAGCGTACATCCGGAAACCCCCATATCGTGCGGGCGGCGCTTGTCGAAGCCCTTCCCCTCTTCCTCTTTAGAAGAAAGGGAAGCCCTTCGACAGGCTCGGGGCGAACGGATAGGACCGCGTCCTTCGGGGCCCGCCGGCGGACCTTTTCGCGCGGTCGGAAGCAGGGAGTGGTCGCGATGGCGATGAGAGCGGGGCTGGGGCTGCTGGTGTTGGTCGCTTCGGGCGCCGCCTCGGCCCGGCCGCCGATCATCGACATGCATCTGCATGCGCGCCGGCTCGGGCCCATCGAGGGGGCGCCGGCGCTCTGCGCGCCGCCCCCGGCCAACCCCCGCTGGGACAACGGCCGCCCGATCGGCGAGGGGCTCAGCGTCCCATCCTGCGCGCATCCGCTCCGGCCCGCGGCCTCGGGAGAGGAGGTGATGCGCGAGACGCTCGCGATCCTGGCCCGGCGCAACATCATCGCCATGGCGAGCGGCGAGCCCGCGGATATCGCCCGGTGGCGCTCGGCGGCGCCGGAGCGGATCATCGCGGGCCTCGACCTCAGGATCACGCCGCGGCCGCCTTCCGCACGCTTCCAGCCGCGCTCGCCGGCGGAGGTCCGGGCGCTTCACGCGGCGGGCGCGTTCCAGGTGCTCGGCGAGGTGATGGCGCAATATGAAGGCGTCGCCGCCGACGATCCGCGGCTGGAGCCCTATTGGGCGCTGGCGGAGGCGCTCGACATCCCGGTCGCCATCCACATGGGTCCGGGCGGGGGCGGCGACGCCTATTCCGGAAGCGGCGCCTATCGGGTGCGCGACAGCAGCCCGCTCAAGCTCGAGGACGTGCTCGTCCGGCACCCGCGGCTGCGCGTCTACATCATGCATGCCGGCTTCCCGATGATCGACGACCTCCTCGCTTTGATGGAGGCCCATCCGCAGGTCTATGTCGACATCGCCGCCATCGTCGCCACCGAGCCGAAGCCCGCTTTCTACCGCTACCTGCGCGAGATCGTGGAGGCGGGCTATGGCGACAGGATCATGTTCGGTACCGACCAGGGCGTCTGGCCCGGGCTGATCGAGGCCGCGATCCGGACGATCGAGCGGGCGCCGTTCCTCAGCGCGCGTCGGAAGCGCGATATCCTCTACAACAACGCGGCGCGCTTTCTGCGCCTCACCCCGGCGCAGGTGAGCAGGCACTGGCGGATGTGATCCTTCGAGACGCCGTTCGACAAGCTCACCGGATGAGGGCCCACCTAAGGACCTGTCCGGGGGACAGGTCCGGGCCATCATTCAGGATGAGCCGTCCTCAGTAAGCCCAACCCGCTCATCCTGAGGAGGGACTGAGCTTGGCGAAGGCCCGTCTCGAAGGACCTCAGCGCATCAGCACCAGCTCCTCGGCCATGGTCGGGTGGAGGGCGACGACGGCGTCGAAATCAGCCTTCTTGAGCTTCGCCTTGACCGCGATGGCGGCGGCCTGGAGGATCTCGGGCGCGTCCGGGCCGATCATGTGGAGGCCCACCACCTCGTCCGTCTCGGCGTTGACGACGAGCTTGTAGAGGGCCCGCTCGTTGCGGCCGGCGAGCACGTTCTTCATCGCCCGGAAGTCGGAAGTGTAGGTCTTGACCGCGCCGAGCTGGTTGCGCGCCTGGCCCTCGGTGAGGCCGACTCCGGCGAGGGGCGGGTGGCTGAACACCGCCGAGGGGATGCAGCCGTAATCGACCCGGGTCGGACGGTTGCCGAACACGCTGTCGGCGAAGGCCTGGCCCTCGCGGATCGCGACGGGGGTGAGCTGGACGCGGTTGGTGACGTCGCCGACCGCGTAGACGGACGGGCAGGTGGAGCGATTGTCGGCGTCGACCTTTACCGCGCCTTTGTCGTCGAGTTCGACCCCCGCCTTCTCGAGGCCGAGACCGTCGGTGGCGGGGCGGCGGCCGATGGCGAACATCACCGCGTCGGCCTCGATCGGGTCGCAGCCGTCCATCGCCACCCTGAGGCTGCCGTCGTCGCGCTTCTCGATCCCGGCGAAGGAGACGTGGAAGCGGAACTCGATCCCCTTCATCATCGAGATGGTGAGGAGGCGGTCGCGGATCGTCTCGTCATAGCCGCGCAGGATGACGTCGGAGCGGTTCACGAGGGTGACGTGGCTGCCGAGATTGTGAAAGATGCCGGCGAACTCGTTGGCGATGTAGCCGGCGCCGGCGATCACCACGCGGCGCGGCAGCTCAGGCAGGTGGAAGGCCTCGTTGGAGGTGATGCCGTGCTCCGCGCCGGGGAAATCGGGCACGACGGGGGTGGCGCCGGTGGCGAGGAGGATGGTCTTCGCCGTGACGGTGCGGCCGCCGGCGAGCCGCACCTCGTGGGGGCCGGCGAGGGTCGCCCGCTCCTTGACGATCTCGACCTTATGGTTGCCCAGCGTGTCGGTGTAGGCGCCCTCGAGCCGCTCCACCTCGGCGAGCACGTTGTCGCGCAGCGTCGGCCAGTGGAAGGCGCATTGCGGCACGTCCCAGCCGAAGCGGCGGGCGTCGGCGAGGTCCTCGGCGAAATGGGCGCCGTAGACGAGCAGCTTCTTGGGGACGCAGCCGCGGATGACGCAGGTGCCGCCGACCTTGTGCTCCTCGGCGATCGCCACCCGGGCGCCGTGGGCTGCGGAGACTCGCGCGGCGCGCACGCCTCCCGAGCCGGCGCCGATGACGAAGAGGTCGTAGTCGAAGCTCATCGGAGCGCCTCCAGCCACAGCCTGTGCTGCGGGAAATCGGTGGTGATGGCGAAATGCTTGAGGATCGCCGTGCCGACGTTGAGGTCGGCGGCGTTGGGCAAGGGATCGATCGCGGCCGGCACGTCGTGGAAGGTGCGGCCGGCGACGCGCAGCGTCTCGAGGACGACCAGGTCCCGCTCGACGGCGCCGCCGATGCCGCCGCCCGCCTTGCGCCCGCGGATCCGGCCGGGCGCGGCGAGGCCGATCCGCTCGGCATAGGCGCGGCCGACCAGAACCTCGCTGCCGTTGCCGAGGTCGAAATCGGCCCAGACGGGCGGATGGCCCTCGACGACGACGGGAAAGGTCTCGACGCCCTTGCGAGTGACGAGCGGCAGGCGCACGCCGCGCGGCGCCCGGCCCGGCGGGACGGCGGCGATCCGGCCGCCCGATATGTCGATCCTGAGCCGCCCCGCATCGAACAGCTCGCGGCCGAGGATCACCTCGGTGGGACGATGGACGAGGCGGCCGACCACCTCGTCGAGATCGAGCACGGCGACGGTGGCGGGGGCGAGCCGGAGGCCGGCCGCGGCAAGGGTGACTCCGCCCGCGAACCGCACCCGGGCGGTGCCGCCGGTGCCCTTCACCTCGTCGCCGCCCTCGAGGCGCAGGGCGAGGCGGCGCGCGAGGCCGTCGTCGACGGCGCTGACCTCCGCCGCCGAATCGAGCAGCCCGGGAACGGTGACTCCGTCGACCTCGACCGGGAGAAACAGGCGGTCGTTGGTGAGCTCGATGCGGTGCGCGGGCGCGGCGGCGAGGAGGAGCGGGGCGAGCAGGGCCAGGGCGCGCTTCACCGCGCCTCCCCCAGCGCGCGGGCGATCAGCGCCTGCGTCGAGGGGTCGAAGCGAGGCGGATCGGCGCCGTCCATCGCCTTCGCCATCTCCTTGCCCAGCTCGACTCCGAACTGGTCGAAGGGATTGATGCCGAGGAAGACCGCATTGGCGAAGGTGCGGTGCTCGTAGAAGGCGATGAGCGCTCCGAGCGTCGCCGGATCGAGGCGGTCGAGGAGGATCGTCGTCGACGGCCGGTCGCCGGGATAGGATCGGTGCGGATCGTCGCTCGCCTTGCCGGCCATCAGCGCCGCGCCCTGCGCGAAGCAGTTGGTAAGAAGCTGGCGGTGGTGCGCCTCGTCGAGCGCGTGGCCCGGCTCGATGCAGGCGACGAACTCCACCGGCACGAGGTGGGTGCCCTGGTGGAGGAGCTGGAAGACGGCGTGCTGGGCGTCGGTTCCCACCCCGCCCCAGGTGACCGGCGCGGTGGCGCGTCCGACGGGGGAGCCGTCGAGCTTCACCGACTTGCCGTTCGACTCCATCTCGAGCTGCTGGAGGTAGGGGGGCAGCAGCCGCAGCCGCTCGTCATAGGCGAAGACGGCGCGCGTCTCCGCGCGGCGGGTGTTGGCGTAATAGCGGTCCACGCAGGCGGCGAGGAGCGGGGCGTTGGCCTCGAACGGGGCGAGGCGGAAGTGGCGGTCCATCGCCGCCGCGCCCTCGAGCAGCTGCTCGAACGCCTCCCAGCCCAAGGCGAGGGCGGCGGGAAAGCCGATCGACGACCAGAGCGAATAGCGGCCGCCGACCGTCTCGGGAAAGGGAAGGACCCGCGTCTCGTCGACGCCGAACGCCACCGCCCGTTCCGGCGAGGCGGTGAGCGCGACGACGCGGCCATAGGGGTCGGCGACGCCGCCCTGCTCCAGCCAGGCGAGGGCGGAGCGGGCGTTGAGCATCGTCTCGCTGGTCGTGAAGGTCTTGGAGGCGATGGCGATCAGCGTGACTTCCGGGTCGAAGCCGGCCAGCGCTTCCTCGAGCGCCGCGCCGTCCACGTTGGAGACCACCGCCGCGTCGTAGCGGCCGGCCTCGCGGCCCAAAGAGTCGATCAGGAAGGCGGGGCCGAGGGCGGAACCGCCGATGCCGATGTGAAGGACATGGCGGATAGGCCCGAACGCCTCCGCCTCGATCGCGTCGATCAGCGCGCGCATCCTGGCGTGGAGGGCGGAGGCGAGGGCCACGCTTTCAGGTGCGCCCTGGCCCCGCTCGGCGCTGTGCTCGGCGGCCCGCCCCTCGGTCGGGTTGACGATCGCTCCGGCGAACAAGGCGTCGCGCGCGCCGGCAAGGTCCTGCTCCTCGGCGAGGCGTTGGAAGGCCGCGACGAGGTCGCGGTCGAGGTGGGTCTTGGAGAAGTCGAAGCGAAGGCCGGCTTCCTCGACGGCGAGCCGCTCCACCCGGTCGGGCTCCGCGTCGAACAGGGATTTCAAGGTCCGGCTCTCCGCCTGCTCGACGGCGGCCCAGGCTTGGTCTGCGTTCATGCGGCGCTCTTAATGAGGCGGGAACGGCATGCCTAGCCTTCGACCCTCCCTGCGTGCGGGGAGGGGGATACGCCTTGACCCGCTCCCTTCGCCACGCGAAAGCGGCGCGATGGCGAGTGCGGCGAAGCCGAGGCGGCAGGCGAAGGCGAAGGGGGGACTGGCGGAAACCACGCGTTTCCTCCTCTTCCTGTTCGTCTTCACCCTGTTCCTGAGGACCTTCATCATCGCGCCCTTCATGATCCCGTCCGGATCGATGCTGCCGCGCCTGATGATCGGCGACTATCTGTTCGTCGCCAAATGGCCCTACGGCTATTCGCGCTACGCCATGCCTTTCGGGCTCGGGCGGTTCGAGGGGCGCTACCTCGCCGGCGAGCCGGAGCGGGGCGACATCGTCGTCTTCCGCTATCCCGGCAAGGACGAGGATTGGGTGAAGCGGCTGATCGGGCTGCCGGGCGACAAGGTGCAGATGCGCGCCGGGCAGCTGTTCCTCAACGGCAGGCCCGTGACGAGGGTGCGGATCGCCGACTTCCGCATGCCCAGGAGCGCCAACAGCCCCTGCCGCTATGTCGGCAATTACAGGCCGGCGCCGGCGACGGACGGGGACGGCGACTTCTGCCCCTATCCGCGCTTCCGCGAGACTCTGCCGAACGGCCGCTCCTACGACGTGCTCGACCAGATCCACGGCATCGCCGACGACACGCCGGTCTACACTGTGCCGGCCGGCCATTATTTCATGATGGGCGACAATCGCGACGACAGCGCCGACAGCCGCTTCACCCTCGCCGACCAGGGCGTCGGCTTCCTGCCGCGGGACAACCTCATCGGGCGGCCGGTCGTCACCTTCTTCTCGACCGACGGCTCGGCCGAATGGCTCAAGCCCTGGACGTGGTTCTCGGCGATGCGCTGGGAGCGGATCGGGAGGACCTTCTGAGCGACCTCGCCGCCTGGCTGGCGCGGGCGCTCGGCACCGCGCCGCGGAAGCTCCCGCTCTACGAGCGCGCGCTCACCCATGCGAGCTTCGGCCCCGAGCATTACGAGCGGCTGGAGTTCCTCGGCGACCGCGTGCTGGGGCTGGCCGTCGCCCACTGGCTCGTCGAAACCTATCCGGGCGAATCCGAAGGCAAGCTTTCGCACCGCCTCAACGCCCTCGTCAGCGGCGACGTCTGTGCCGAGATCGCGCGGGACCTCGGCGTGCCGGCCCACCTCCGGCTCGGCAAGCAGGCGCAGGACGACGGCGTGTTCCAGAGCGACTATGTGCTCGGCGACGTCGTCGAGGCGCTGATCGGCGCCCTCTATCTCGACCAGGGGCTGGAGGCGGCCGTCGGCTTCATCCGCCGCGCCTGGGGGGAGCGGGTCGACCGGCTCGCCGCGCCGCCCAAGCATCCCAAGGCGGCGCTTCAGGAATGGTCCGCGGCCAATAACCGCCGCCCGCCGGCCTATCGGGTCGTGAAGACGAGCGGGCCCGACCATGCGCCGCGCTTCACCGTAGAGGTCTCGGTCAAGGGCCATGGCGAGGCGCAGGGGGAGGGCACGAGCAAGCAGGAAGCGGAGACCGCCGCCGCGACGGCGATGCTGGACCGGATCGGATGAGCGAACGCTGCGGCCTCGTCGCCGTTGTCGGCGCCCCCAATGCGGGCAAGTCCACCCTGGTCAACGCGCTGGTCGGCCAGAAGGTGGCGATCGTCAGCCCCAAGGCGCAGACGACGCGGACGCGGATCATGGGCATCGCGATAGAAGGGCAGGCGCAATTGCTGCTGCTCGACACGCCGGGCATCTTCGAGCCCAAGCGGCGGCTCGACCGGGCGATGGTCGCCGCCGCCTGGGGCGGGACGGCGGAGGCCGACGTGATCGCCCTGGTGGTCGATGCCGAGAGCGGTTTCTCGCGGCGGCTGGAGGAGATGCTGGGCCAGCTCGAGACGCGGCGCGAAGCGAAGATACTGATCCTCAACAAGGTCGACCTGGTCAAGAAGGAGGCGCTGCTCGGCCTTGCGGCCCGGCTCGGCGAGCGGATCGGGTTCGACGAGGTCTTCATGGTGTCCGCCGCCAGCGGCGACGGGGTGGGGGACCTCAAGCGCGCGCTCGCGGCGCGGGTGCCGGAAGGGCCCTGGCATTTCCCCGAGGAGCAGGTGTCCGACGCCACCGACCGCATGCTCGCCGCCGAGGTGACGCGCGAACAGCTCTACCTCCAGCTCCACGCCGAGCTTCCCTACGAAAGCGCGATCGAGACGGAGAAGTTCGAAGAGAGGAAGGACGGCTCGGCGGCCATCCACCAGCAGATCCTCGTCGCCCGCGACAGCCAGAAGGCGATCGTTCTCGGCAAG
>JAFANP010000015.1 GCA_019232625.1 Alphaproteobacteria bacterium
GCGATGGACCGGATCGCCGACTTCCAGGCGGGCGAGAAGATCGACCTCTCGGCGATCGACGCGGACTCGATCGCGGGCGGCAACCAGGCCTTCGCCTTCATCGGCTCGGACGCGTTCCACAACGTCGCCGGCGAGCTCAGGGTGAGCGAGTCCAACGGCAGCTGGTTCGTCGAGGGCGACGTCGACGGCGACGGCGCCGCCGACCTCGTCATCCAGGTCGACACAATCCTCGCCCACCCCCTGGGCGCAAGCGACTTCGTCTTCTGAAGCGCTCCCCCGCCCCCGGACTCCGGATGGGGGCCGGGGCGGGGGGATGCCCGGCCTAGCCGAGCGCGCAGCGCGCCAGCAGGAAGTCGCGCTTCTTGTCCCAGCAGTCGGCGCGCATCGGCGGGATGGCCGGGATGCGGATCGCGTAGGGGTTGAAGCGGACGAGGTTCGCCTCGTAGGCGGGGACGAGGCTGTTCCTGAGCTCGCGCATCCGCATCCGGGCGAGCGTGTAGAGCTCCCCCTTGGGCGTCGCGAGCGCGCTCTTCTCGATGTTGGAGGCGGTCTGGCAGAAGCCCATCTGCGCCTGCAGCGTCGACCAATTGTTGTAGGTGACGGTCGAATAATCGTCGAACGCCTTCTGGCCCTTCACCGGGCCCTGCACCCGCTTGAAATAATTGTTGAGCGTCGTGTAGGCGGCCGCCAACTCGGTCGCGTGGTGGGCGAGGATGCCGTTATAATTGGGCACCGCCCGCAGATAGGGCGAGAATTGGCAGGAAAGCGCGGCCACGTTGAGCCCGGCGCGCAGGTTCCACAGCAGGCTGGCGCGATATTCGGCCGGGGTCGCGCCCGGCAGCGGCACGCCGACCAGCGGGTCGCTCGGCTCGATCGGCCCGGGCCGGAAGTCCGGCTGGCTCAGGAACAGCTGCGCTCCGGCCGGCGCGCCGCCGGCTCCGAGCAAGGCCGCCGCGGCGAAGGCCGCGGCTTTGAAGCGGTACATCCAGTTCACGTCGGTTCGTCCCTCTCACCCCAGCGCCTGCGCGCGCGCCATGCTGGACGATCCGGCGGCGTCAATCCAGAGGAGGTGGAATGGCCCGTCGCGCGGCCGGCACGCTTTACCATGGCCGCGGCCCGATCGTCGGACCGCCGCGCATCCGCGCTTCGGCCGATGGCGTGAATCGGACCGGCGATCAAGGCCTAACCGATTGAATAGAGCGTGATTCACGCGACCGGCCGGAGGGCGGGGCGGTTCTACCCGGCCGAGCGGACTCTAAGCGGCTGGAGCGCATGAGAAAAGGCCGCCCGGTCGCCCGGACGGCCTTTTCGAAACGCTGGACCGGCGGGGATTACATCCCGGTGGTGTTGCCCGTGCCGCCGGTGGTGGTGGTGGTGGTGTTGCCGCCTTCGGTCGTGACGGTGGTGTTGCCGCCGACGGTCGTGGTGGTCGAGGTGTTGGTGTCGGCCGCGGCGCCGAGGTTGGCGTCGCCGGTGTTGGTCGCGTCGACCGCGGTGACGTCGCTCGAGTTCATCAGCGCATCGTCGGTGGCGAAGTTGCTGGTGTTGTTGGTCGCCGCATCGTCGCCGCCGCCGCAGGCCGCAACGAGCAGGGCCGCACCGGCAACCATCGAACCGGTCATCACTTTCTTGAAGAGGTCACGCATTTAGAAACTCCCTAGGTTGACGATCTGGCCGGGTTGGCCCCTTTTTTGCCAAATCAGTTACGCACAATAAACGGAATGGAGACGGCTCTCAACCCTTCTCACCGCCCTCCCCGAGGGTGGCGAGAAATTCGCAGAGCCCCTGCCTCAGCGCCAGATCTAATCGTTCCTGTCCGGCGGACACTCCCATGTCGAAAAGGCTGGTCACTGGGAAGTCCGCAATACCGCACGGCACTATCCCTGAGAAGTGGGAAAGTTCGGGGTCGAGGTTCACCGCGAAGCCGTGCAGGGTCACCCAGCGCCGCACCCTCACGCCGATCGCGCCGATCTTGGCCTCGGTTCCGCCGCGCGGCGTCCAGATGCCGATCCGCCCCGGCGCCCGATGGGCGGGAAGGCCGAGCCGGGCGAGGGTGGCGATGATCCACCCCTCGAGGGCGTGGACGAAGCGGCGCACGTCGCGTCCGCGCCGGTCGAGGTCGAGAAGCACGTAGCCGACCCGCTGCCCCGGCCCGTGATAGGTGTAGCGCCCGCCCCGCCCGGCCGCGAAGACCGGAAGGCCGTCGGGATTGAACAATTCGGCCGGGTCGGCGCTGGTGCCGGCCGTGTAGAGCGGCGGATGCTCGAGCAGCCAGACCAGCTCGCCGGCGTCGCCGGCGCGGATCGCCGCCGCCCGCGCCTCCATGTCGGCGAGCGCCTCCGCATAGGGCGTGAGGCCCGGCGTCACGCGCCATTCGAGGCCGGCAGGCAGATCCATCGCGCGCCCTCTCGCCCGCCGCCGCCGCCCTGGCAAGAGCCGCGCCGCGCGGCCGAGGCGTTCCGGCCCGCTTCGAAGGCGCGATCCCGGCCATTGCCAGCCCCCGGCCCGGACCCTAGGCTGGCGCGCAAGATGACCAGATTGTCGCTGACCAGGGCATGGGAAGAAAGCGCCGACTTCCTCAAGCGGGAGGGCGGCACCCTCTATCTCATCGCCTTCGCGCTGATGGCGCTGCCGGGCGCCGCCTGGCAGTTCTTCGCGCCGCCGCCGACTCCGGGCGAGGCCGGATCGCCGGTGATGGCGCTGCTCGTCTTCCCGGTCCTGCTCCTCACCATGCTCGGCAGCCTCTCGATCACCCTCCTCGCGCTCGGCCGCGAGAATGTCGTCGGCGCCTCGCTCGCCCTCGCCGCGAGGCGGCTCTGGCCGTTGCTCGGCGCGGTGCTGATCGCGGGACTCGCCGCGGGCCTGGTCGCCGCGCCGGTCTTCCTCTTCGTGACCACCCACTGGGTGAGCGCGCGGGGCCTGTCGCTGCTGCTCGCCTGCCTGCTCCTCGCCCTGCTTCTCGTCCTGTGGGTCAAGCTGCTGATGGCCACCCCCGTGGCCGCCGCGGAGCGGGCCGGTCCGATCGCCATCCTGATGCGCAGCTGGCGGCTGACCGCCGGCCATTTCGCCACCCTGCTCGGCTTCGTCGGTCTCGTCTTCGTCGTCCTGATCGTGCTGGGCATGGCGGTCGGCGCGGTCGGCGGCACGCTCGTCGTCCTGCTCCTCGGGATGCCCGAGCCGGGCAGCCTCTCGCGGCTCGTCATCCTGCTGATGAGCGGCCTGCTCAACGCCGCCTTCGCCGTCGCCTTCACCGTCATGGTGGCGCGCCTCTACGCCCAGCTCGCCGGCGACGCTTCGCCCTGACCCTTCAGGATCCGATCACCGGCAGCCGGGGCGCCGCCTCGGCGGGGAGCATGCCGGTGAGCCGCGGGTCGGGGAAGCTCTCGAACGCCCGCTTGTAGGCGCGGAACCCCGCCTTCAGATAGGCCGGCAGCGCCGCGGGATGATCGAGCGTGCAGGTATGGACGGCGAGCCGCCGCACGCCGGGCCGCCAGGCGAGGGCCAGCGTCTGCGCGAACAGCCACGCGCCATGGCCCCGGCCGGCCAGCTCCGGCACCAGCCCCAGGAAGCGGATCAGGCATTCGCCCGGCGTCCGGAAATCCAGCTCCAGCATTCCGACCTCGATTCCCGCCGCATCGACCACCGCATGGACCTCGCCCATCTCGGCGCCCAGCCGCGCATCGTCCATCGCCAGGCGCGAATACCACAGCCACGGCGTCCCAACCCGCCGGAACAGCCGCCGGTACTTTTCGGGCTCCGGGCTCGGCCACCGCTTCAGCCGAAGCGTCGAGGGGGGGAAGGGGCGGGGCGCCGGCCGCGCAATCATCTCGAGATAGGTGACGACCGCGCCGACCTCGCCCGCCGCAATCTCGCTCAGCACGGGATCCTCCACCCGGAACCGGGACGAAAAGGCCTCACGCGGCCCCGGCGCGCGCGCGATCCGCCGCCGCGAAATGCCCGAGCTGGTCGTCATGCGCCTTGACGAAGGCCGGCCGGCGGAGGGCGCGGGCGAGATAGGCGCGGCAGGCCGGACGGTCGGCCAGGCCGCCGAAGCGGTCGACCAGGCGCAGCACGTCGGCCATGGCGATGTCGGCGACGGAGAAGGTGCCGGCGAGCCATTCCCGCGCCTCCAGCACCGGCTCGAGATGGCCGAGCCGCGCCGCGACGAAGGATTCGAGCCCGCGCCCCCCCGGCGACCGGCCGTCGTCGCCCCAGAATTTGAACAGCGCCCAGGGAAGGCTCGCCATCTCCACCGAGTTGAGCGCAGCGAACAGCCATTCCACCGCCGCGGCGCGGCCCTCCGGGTCGGCCGGCATCAGAGCCGGGCCGCGCCCGCCGAGGTGGAGCAGGATGGCGCCGCTCTCGAAGATCGACAGCGCGCCGTCGGTCAGCCACGGCACCTGGCCGAAGGGCTGGTGGGCGAAATGGCCGGCGTCCCGGCCCTCGAAAGGCACGCTGGCGACGCGGTAGGGCAGCCCCGCCTCCTCCAGCGCCCAGCGCACGCGCAGGTCGCGGACATAGCCGCGCGGCGGCTCCGGGACCCAGTCGAAGGTGGTGAGGACCAGCTCGCTCATGCGCATCTCCCTTTCCCGCCCCCGGTCCGGCCGCGCGCGGCTCCGGCTTTTCCGCGGCCGCGGAAGGTGGGATAATATGAAGCGATGATGTTCGCCAGGCGCCTGCGCGAAGGAGTCCGCGAGGGCCGGATCACCGAGAGCGTGCGGATCTGGACCCGGCCGCACGTCAAGGCGGGCGGCGTCTACCGGATGGAGGAGGGGCATATCGTCGTCGACTCGGTACGGCCGATCGCGCTCGGCGACGTGGACGGCGACCTCGCCCGCCGCACCGGCTTCGACGGCGTCGTCGACCTGCTCAAGCTCGCCCGCCACGGCAGCGGCCGCAACGTCTACCTCGTCGCCTTCCACTACGTGCCGCCGGGGCGCGGGTCGTAGAACCTGGCCGGGGTGAAGCTGAACCTGCGGGACACTCTGGTGACAGTCTGGTGACAGTCACGTGACTGTCACCCCGGGAGGGGGCGGGCGCGGAGATACCCCTCCCTGCACGCAGGGAGGGAGGGGGAGAAGGGGACACGTATTTTTTCAGGGAAAAGTACGTGTCCCCCTTTCACCCCTCACCAGGTGCCTTGTTCGATGCGGGCGCGGCGGTGGAGCTCGGCGGGGCTGGGGGGCTCCGTGGCGAAGCTGCCGGGCACGACCTCGCCGCCGGGCTCGTAGGCGGCGATGACGGTGCCGGTGGGGGTGACCTGGTGCTCGACCATGCGCATGGAGCGCGGCGGGGTGCCGTCGCCGAACAGCCTCTTGCCGCCGCCGAGCAGCACCGGGAAGGTCATCACCACCAGGCGGTCGACGAGGCCCGCGGCGAGCAATTGCGGGTAGAGCGTCGCGCTGCCCTGGATGAGCAGCGGCGGCCCGTCGCCGCCTTTCACCTCCGCGAGGGCGTCGAGGCCCGGAAGGCGGCGGCTGTTCTCCCAGCTCAGCTCCCCGTCGCCGCGGGTGAGGACATATTTGGCGGCCGAGTCGAAGCGCCGGCCGATCGAGGCGTTGTCGCCTCGCGCAAACGGCCAGTAGGCGGCGAAGATGTCGTAGGTGCGCCGCCCCAGCAGCAGGTCGAACGGCCCGTCGAACAAGGCCTCGATCCGCTCGCCCACCGCCGCGTCGAAATAGCCGGCCATCCAGCCGCCGAGCGCGAAGCCGCCGCTCCGGTCCTCCTCCGGGGCGCCGGGCGCCTGCATGACGCCGTCCAGCGAGACGAAAGCCGAGCCGATGATCCTGCGCATGTCCGTCTCCCCTTTTGCGGCCGGCCGCGAATAGCACAGCCGGCGCGCTCCCACACGGGGACACTCTGGTGACAGTCACGTGACTGTCACCAGAGTGTCCCCCATGGAGGGCGGCGGGTTTTGCGAAGATGTACCCACCCCCGGCCCCTCCCTGCGTGCAGGGAGGGGGGAAGGAGGGGACACGTGCTTTTCAGTGGAAAAGTACGTGCCCTTTCAAAAGTCCGTGTCCCCTTTCGGGGGGTCAGGACCAGGTGGCGAGGGGGGGGAGGCTCATCAGGATGGCGTCGACGTTGCCGCCGGTGCGAAGGCCGAACAGGGTGCCGCGGTCGTAGAGGAGGTTGAACTCGGCATAGCGGCCGCGCCATTCGCGCTGGCGGGCGGTGTCGGCCTCGGTGAAAGGGGTGTCCATCCGCCGCCGCACCAGCTTCGGGAAGATGTCGAGCAGCGCCTCGCCGACGTCGTGGGTGAAGGCGAAGGTCTCCTCGAAGGGTCCTTCGAGATGGTCGTAGAAGATGCCGCCGACGCCGCGGTGGACGCCGCGGTGGGGGAGGTAGAAATAATCGTCGGCCCATTTGCGGAACCGCTCGTACCAGGTCTGGTCGTGCGCCGCGCAGGCGGCCCTCAGGCGGGCGTGAAAGTCGGCCGTATCCTCCTCGTAGGGGAGGGGGGGATTGAGGTCCGCCCCGCCGCCGAACCAGCGCCGGGTGGTAACGAGGAAGCGCGTGTTCATGTGCACGGCGGGGACGTGCGGATTGGCCATGTGGGCGACGAGGCTGATCCCGGTGGCGAAGAAGCGCGGGTCCTCGCCGGCGCCGTGGATGGTGGCGGCGAATTCGGGGCTGAACCGGCCGCCGACGGTGGAGACGTTGACCCCGACCTTCTCGAACACGGCGCCGCGCATCAGCCCCCGAACGCCGCCGCCGCCGGGCGCGCCGTCCGGGTCCTCGCGGCGCCAGGGCGTATAGTCGAAGGCGGCGTCGCTCCCCGCCTCCCGTTCCAGCGCCTCGAAGGCGGCGCAGATCCGGTCGCGCAGCGCCTCGAACCAGTCCCGGGCGCGCCGCTGCTCGTCGTCCAGCTCGATCATCGTCCGCGCTTGCGCCGCCCAGCGCCGACTTTCAACCGATTGTGCATCGCGAGCCGGGCCCCTACCCCCAATGACGGCGACGCATCCCGCGTCCCGACGAGGAGAAACGGCGATGAGCGAGAGCGGCCCCGGCGGGAGCGCAACCCCTTCCGAGCGGATCGACGCGCGCATCGCCGAGCTCGGCGACTGGCGGGGCGAGACGCTCGCCCGGATCCGAGCGCTGGTGAGGGAGGCCGATCCCGAGGCGGTCGAGACCTGGAAGTGGCGCGGCGTGCCGGTCTGGGAGCATGACGGAATCCTGTGCACCGGCGAGACCTACAAGGCGGTCGTCAAGATGACCTTCGCCAAGGGCGCCGCGCTCCCCGACCCGTCCGGCCTGTTCAACGCCAGCCTCGAGGGCGGCACCCGCCGCGCCATCGACCTGCGCGAAGGCGAGGCGATCGACGGGGAGGCGCTGAAGGCCCTCATCCGCGCCGCCGCCGCCCTCAACGCCGCCGAGCGCCGCTCTAGGGCCACAGCCCCGTCTGGCGCAGCGCCTCGGCGAGGCCGATCCCCGCCGCCACCGCGAGGTTGAGCGAGCGCGTGCCCGCCGCCTGCGGGATGCGCACCTCGAGGTCGGCGCGGGCGTGCACCTCGTCCGGCGCCCCCCGGCTCTCCGACCCGAACAGGAGCACGTCCCCCGCCTCGAACCGCGCCTCGGGCAGGCGCAGCGCGCCGCCGGTCGTGAACAGCACCAGCCGCCCTTCCCGCCGCGCCTCGAACGCCTCCCAGCCGGGATGCCGGGCGACCGCGGCGACCTCGGCATAATCCATCCCCGCCCGCTTCAGCGCCCGGTCGGAGAAGGGGAAGCCGCACGGCTCGATGAGGTCGAGCGGCACGCCGAGGCAGGCGGCGAGGCGGATGATCGTGCCGACGTTGCCGGCCTGGTCCGGCTGGTAAAGGGCGAGGCGCATGCGCCGACCGTAGAGCGGCGCGGCGCGAAGAGGTAGCCGCCCGGCGGGCCCGCCCGGCGGCCGCAAAAACACCGTTGGCAAAGCGGCGCTCACCCGTCTATCAGGCGCGCCAAGCCGCCAGGGGGCCGTCGCCGGCCTCTCACGCGGCGCTGTGCAGGGGCGTCGCTCCGGGCGATTTCCCGGTCCCGGCGGGCCTCTGCGCATCCTGGTTCGAACCGCTGAAGGATCCTATGGCCACGGTTGAACAAAGCGGCGGAGCGCATGACGCGGGCGTCGAGGACGGCGTCCGGCGGCGCGACTTCATCAACATCGCGGCGGTGACGGCGGCGGGGGTCGGCGGCGCCGCCTTGCTCTACCCGCTGGTCAACCAGATGAACCCCTCGGCCGACGTGCTGGCGCTCGCCTCGATCGAGGTCGACATCTCGGCGATCAAGGCCGGACAGGCGATCAAGACCATCTTCAGGAAGCAGCCGCTCTTCATCCGCCACCTCACGCCCGCCGAGATCCAGGCGGCGAACGCGGTCGACGTCGGCTCGCTGCGCGATCCGCAGAGCCTCGCCGAGCGGACCAAGCCGGGCAAGGCGATGTGGCTGGTGACGATGGGCGTGTGCACCCACCTGGGCTGCGTGCCGCTCGGCGCCGGCGAGGGCGAGAACAGGGGCCCGTTCGGCGGCTATTTCTGCCCCTGCCACGGCTCGGCCTACGATACCGCCGCGCGGATCCGCAAAGGGCCCGCTCCCAAGAATCTCGAAGTGCCGGACTATGCCTTCAAGTCCGACACCGTCATCACCGTCGGCGAGGTGGCATAAGATGAGCTTTCCCTGGGCCGAGGCTTACGAGCCCAAGCATCCGCTGATGCGCTGGATCGACCAGCGCCTGCCGCTGCCGCGCCTCGTCTACGGCGCCGTCGGCGGCGGCTATCCGGTGCCGCGCAACCTCAATTATTTCTGGAATTTCGGCGTGCTGGCGGGCCTCGCGCTCACCATCCAGATCGTCACCGGCATCGTGCTGGCCATGCATTACGCCTCAACCGGGGACCACGCCTTCCAGTCGGTCGAGCACATCATGCGCGACGTCAACCAGGGCTGGTTCCTGCGCTACGCCCACGCCAACGGGGCGAGCTTCTTCTTCATCGTCACCTACCTGCACATCTTCCGCGGCCTCTATTACGGCTCCTACAAGGCGCCGCGCGAGATCGTCTGGATGCTCGGCCTCGTCATCCTGCTGCTGATGATGGCGACGGCGTTCATGGGCTATGTGCTGCCCTGGGGGCAGATGAGCTTCTGGGGCGCCAAGGTGATCACCGGACTGTTCGGCGCCATCCCCCTCGTCGGCGAGCCGATCCAGCAATGGCTGCTCGGCGGCTACGCGCCGGACCAGGCGACGCTCAACCGCTTCTTCTCGCTCCACTACCTCCTGCCCTTCGTGATCGCTGGGGTGATCATCCTCCACATATGGGCGCTGCACATTCCGGGCTCGTCCAACCCGACCGGCGTCGAGGTGAAGACGCCGCAGGACACCGTCCCCTTCCATCCTTTCTACACCGCCAAGGACGGGTTCGGCGCGGGCGTGTTCCTCATACTGTTCGCGCTCGTCACCTTCTTCGCGCCCAACTATCTCGGCCACGCCGACAATTACATCCCGGCCAACCCGCTCTCGACGCCCGCGCACATCGTGCCGGAATGGTATTTCTGGCCGTTCTACGCGATCCTGCGCGCCTTCACCGTCGACTTCATCCTGCCCGCGAAGCTGTGGGGCGTGCTGGCGATGTTCAGCGCCATCCTCATCCATTTCTTCCTGCCGTGGCTGGACCCCTCGCCGGTGCGGTCGGGCAATTACCGGCCGATGTTCAGGCGCTTCTTCTGGCTGCTGGTGGTCGACGTGCTGGTGCTGGGCTTTTGCGGCGGCCGGCCGGCCGAGGAGCCGTACGTGATGATCAGCCAGATCGCGACCATGTATTATTTCGCGCACTTCCTGATCGTCCTGCCCATCCTTTCCAAGGTCGAGCGGACGCTGCCGCTGCCCAGCTCGATCTCGGCCTCGGTGCTGCACGGGGAGGAGCGGGAGGCGGCGCCGGCGGATCTCGGGGGCGCTCTCGGCAGGGCGCCCGCGACGGGCGCGCATTAAGGGGATAGACGGGTCATGGTTCGTTTCTTCGGCTTCCTGGTCGGCCTCGTCTTCGTCGCCGTCGCGGCCTGGTCGCTCGTCTGGGGCGCGTTCGCCTTCGTCACCCAGCCGCGCGAGGAGAATGTCGTCCACGCCTTCCACCAGGAGCCGCGGGCCCTCCACCTCGCCTCGGACGGGCCGCTGGGCAAATATGACCGCCGGCAGCTGCAGCGCGGCTTCCAGGTCTACAAGGAGGTCTGCTCCTCCTGCCACTCGCTGAGCCTGGTCGCTTTCCGCAACCTCGAGGAGATCGGCTATAACGAGGCCGAGGTGAAGGCGATCGCCAACCAGTGGCAGATCGAGGTGCCCGACGTCGATCCGAAGACCGGCGAGGCGAACACCCGCAAGGCGATCCCGGCCGACCATTTCCCGAGCCCCTATCCGAACGAGGTCGGCGCCCGCGCCGCCAACAACAATGCGCTGCCGCCGGACCTGTCGCTGATCACCAAGGCGCGCGAGGGCGGCGCGGCCTATGTCTACTCGCTGCTCACCGGCTATCGGGACCCGCCGGCCAACCTTCCGGCCGACAGCCGCCCGGGGCCGAACCTCCACTACAATCCGTGGTTCGCGAACCTCAACATCGCCATGCCGCCGCCGCTCCGCTCCGAGGGGCAGGTGAGCTATGCCGACGGCACCAAGCCGACGGTGGACCAGATGGCGAAGGACATCGCCGCCTTCCTCACCTGGACGGCCGAGCCGCGGCTCGAGAACCGCCACCGGGCGGGGCTCGCCAGCCTCATCTTCCTCATCTTCGCCACCGTCCTCGCCTACATGGCCTACCAGAATATCTGGCACGGCGGAGCGAGCCGGCGGGTACGGATCACCGGCCCCCTCGACCCGGAGAACATGGAGAGGCGCGACGAGGCCAATCGCGAGGCCGGCGTCAACCTCTGAGCTTCGAGGCTTCGGGCCGCCGCGCCCGCTCCTCAAATTCACCCCCCCCCTCCCTGCGTGCAGGGAGGGGGGAAGGGGGACACTCTGGTGACGGTCACGTGACTGTCACCCCGCGTCGGCGGGCGGGCGCGGAGATCCCCCTCCCTGCACGCAGGGAGGGGTTAGGGGTGGGTCCGTCGATGAAGGACGGTGCGCCTTGCGGAGGCGTACCCACCCCCGGCCCCTCCCTGCGTGCAGGGAGGGGGGAGAGGGACGTCCTCCCGCTCCCAGGAACTGCGCTCCCGGCTCCGGCGTTTTCCGGGCTCGCGCCGGTTAACCGGCCGTTCACCCTGCGGGGCGGAGCTTCCTTCCTCCCCTGCTCGGCTTTTCGGGAGAGTCGCCCATGTGGAGTTCACGTCTTCGCGCCGCCATGCTCGTCGTCGCCGGAGCGGCCGGCCTTTCCGCCTGCGCCTATGACGACGGCTACGGCTACGGCTATGGCGGCGTGTCGGTCGGCTATGGCGGCCGGGGCGCCTGCGATCCCTATTACGGCTGCGACTATGGCTATGGCGGCTACGGCTACGACGATTATTACGGCGACCCGTGGTACGGCTGGTACGGCAATTATTATTATCCGGGCATCGGCTTCTACATCTACGACAGCTACGGCCGCCGCTATCGCTGGAACGACGACCAGCGGCGCTATTGGGAGAGCCGGCGCGGCCGCTACGGCAATCGCGACTGGAACGACCGGCGCTGGCAGCGCTGGGACGGCTTCCAGAGGCGGGACGGCACCGACGGTCAGCGCGGCCGCTGGCAATATCGCGACGACCGCTCCACGGCCCGCCCGTGGAGCGAGCGCTCGCAGGCTTATGGCCGCCCCTCCACCGACGGGAGCGCGGCGACGCCGCAGGCGGTCCAGCCCCGCCAGCAGTGGCGCCAGGAATGGCGCCAGCAGCGCGAGTCCGCCCCGCGCGGCCCGCGCGGCGAGGGCCGCGGCCCCCGGGGCCACCGCCAGGATTAGGCACTGATCGACACGCCGGGCACCGCGTCCCCCCCTCCCTGCACGCAGGGAGGGGTTAGGGGTGGGTGCGTCGATGGAGGGCAGGGCGTTTCCGGAGGCGTACCCACCCCCGGCCCCTCCCTGCGTGCAGGGAGGGGGGAGGAGAGGCGTTCAGGAGGAGGGGGAAGGGGGGCGGCGGCGCATCAGGACGATGGAGGTGAAGGTGAGGACGGGAACGCCGTCCTGGTTGGTGACCGTGGTCGCCGAGCGGAACGAGCCGATGTCGGGCTTGCTGCGCGACGGGCGGATGTCGACGATCCGGCTCGCGACGTGGAGGGTGTCGCCGGGATAGACGGGCTTCAGCCACCTCAGCTCGTCGATGCCGGGAGAGCCGAGCCCGGCCTGCTCGGTCTCCACGACGTTGCGGGCGATGACCGCCATCACCATCGCGCAGGTATGCCAGCCGCTCGCGGCGAGGCGGCCGAAATGCGTCTTCGCCGCCGCCTCGTCGGAAAGATGGAAGGGCTGGGGGTCGTATTTGCGGGCGAAGTCGAGCACTTCCTCGCGAGTCACCTCGTAGCTTCCGAAATGGGTTTCGGCGCCGAGCTCCAGGTCTTCGAGATAGATCATCGCGCGCCTCCGGATCCTTGCCGCAGCAGCGGCTGGAGCGTCGCCGCATCGCCGTCGCTCGCCCGCGGGGCGACTCCGATCAGGCGGGCGACGAACGGGTAGACGTCGACATTGTCGAACAGCGGGAGCGTGCCCGCCTTCGCGACGCCGGGGCCCGCCGCGACGAACAGCGCTCGCATGTCGGGGTCTTCATTGTCGTAGCCGTGGTTGCCGAGGTCGAAGGGCGGCTTGAGGTCGCGCGCGTAGAGCAGCCAGCCATGATCGGCGAGGCAGAAGATGGGCAGGATGCGCGGGTTGCGGCCGTAGGCGAAGCGCGCCGGCAGCTCGCCCTTGCGCCAGCACTGGAAATGGTCCCGGCGGCCGAGCAGCTTCGCCTCGACCTGCGCCTCGTGCCCCGGCGCGGCGGCCAGCGTCATGAACGGCCCGTCGGAGACGACGTGGATGGCGGCCGCGTCGACGAGACGGTCGATCCGAACCACCCGCTCGGGCGCGGTGGCCTCCATGCCGTGATCCGAAACGACGACGAGATTGGCCGGCTGCCGCATGGCCTGGAGCTGGGCGACGAGGTAGCCGATCTCGCCGTCCACCTCGCGAACGGCCTCGTTCGTCTCCCGGCCCTCGGGGCCGAAATCGTGGCCGGCCGTGTCGACCGTCTCCAAATAGAGCGTGACGAAGCGCGGGCGATTGGCGGCGGGGCGGCGAATCCAGTCCAGCACGGTGTCGACGCGCTGGCGGCTGGTGATATGCTCGTCGTAGCGGATCCAGCTCGCCGGCCGGGTCGTGCCCCAGGGCGCCTCCGCGCCGGGCCACAGGCTGGTGCCGGTGCGGATGCCCTGACGTTCCGCCGTTATCCAAAGCGGCTCCGCTGCGTCCCACCAGAAGGGATTGATGGCCTCGGCGTTGCTGATCTTGAACAGCACGCCCGGCTTGCGCGGATCCTCCATGTTGTTGTCGACCACGCCGTGCCGGTCCGGCCGCAGGCCGGTGACGAGGGTATAGTGGTTGGGGAAGGTCTTGGTCGGGAAGGAAGGCCGCATCGCCGCCCTGGCGCCGCGCGCGGCAAGCGCGTTGAGGTTGGGCGTCAGGCCCCGGTCCAGATAGTCCGCGCGGAAGCCGTCGATCGAGACGAGGATGGTGACGGGCTCGCGCCGTTCGGCCGTCGCGCCGGCGCCGGAGGGCGGCGGCGTCGCCGCGCAGGCGGCCAGCGCAAGAGCGAGGAAGACAAGGGCGCCGCGGCGCAGGCGGGGGAAGAAAGACATGCGTTTCCGGGTCTCACGCTGGCGGCGGCGGTGCCGCCCTGGGAACGCGACATACAGCTTCCCCCGGCGGAATCCACCGCCGCTTCGGCCGTCCTGCGCGGCGGGCGTGACGGCTCAGGCGGGCAGGCGGTGGAGGGCGCAGATCTTGTTGCCGGCCGGGTCGCGCAGATAAGCGAGGTAGAGCTTCATGCCGGCGCCCTCGCGGACTCCCGGCGGGTCCTCGCAGGCGGTGCCCCCATGGGCGAGTCCCGCCGCATGCCAGGCGTCGGCGGCCTCGGGAGACTCGGCGGCGAAGCCTATCGTGCTGCCGTTGGCGCAGGATGCCGGTCGGCCGTCGATCGGCTTGGTGAGGCCGAAGACGCCGGCCGGGCTGCGGTAGAAGATGCGGCCATGGTCGTCCTCCCGGCCCGGCTTGAGGCCGAGCGCGCCGAGGGTCGCGTCGTAGAAGCGGCGGGAGGCGTCGAGATCGTCCGCGCCGAGCATCACATGACTGAACATTGGCGTCTTCCCCTGGTTTCGAGAGGCTCGTCCGGCCCTCCCGGGCGGCTTCTAGGCCAAGACCGCTGCGGAGTGAAAGCCAAGCCTGCGGTCGGGGCGGGGCGGGCGCGTCGATGGAGCGCGGTGGGTTTCGCGGAGGCGTACCCACCCCCAGCCCCTCCCTGCGTGCAGGGAGGGGGGTTGGGGGGGTGGGGGCGTCAGACGTTGAAGCGGAACAGCATGACGTCGCCGTCCTGGACGACGTAATCCTTGCCTTCCGAGCGCATCTTGCCGGCCTCCTTGGCCCCCGCCTCCCCGCCGTACCGGACGAAGTCCTCGTAAGCGATCGTCTCGGCGCGGATGAAGCCGCGCTCGAAATCGGAGTGGATGGCCCCGGCCGCCTGGGGCGCGCGGGAGCCCTTCTCGACCGTCCAGGCGCGGGCTTCCTTGGGGCCGGCGGTGAAGAAGGTGATGAGGTGGAGAAGGTCGTAGCCGGCGCGGATGACGCGGCTGAGGCCGGTCTCGGCGAGGCCCAGGTCCGACAGGAACTCGCCCCGGTCCTCCGCCGGCATGGTGACGATCTCCGCCTCGATCGCCGCCGAGACGATGACGGCGCGGGCGTCCTCGGCGGCCGCCCGGGCGAAGACGCGGGCGCTGTGGGCATTGCCCTCGGCGGCATCGGCCTCGTCGACGTTGCAGACGTAGAGAACGGGCTTGGCGGTGAGCAGCTGGGCACGATCGAGAGCGAGCTTCTCCTCCGCGTCTCGCGGCTGGGCGAGGCGCGCCGGCTTCGATTCGCGCAGCAGCTCGAGCGCCTGGCCGAGCACCGAGGCCTGGACCTTCGCTTCCTTGTCGCCCTGCTGCGCCTTCTTCGCCAAAGCCGGCACTCGCTTCTCGAGGCTCTCGAGGTCCGCCAGCATGAGCTCGGTCTCGACCGTCTCGGCGTCGGCGATCGGATCGACGCGGCCCTCGACATGGGTGACGTCGCCGTCCTCGAAGCAGCGCAGGACGTGGACGATGGCGTCGACCTCGCGGATGTTGCCGAGGAACTGGTTGCCGAGCCCCTCGCCCTGGGAGGCGCCGCGGACGAGACCCGCTATGTCGACGAACTCCAGCTGGGTCTCGATCTCCTGCGCCGACCTGGCGATCCGGGCGATCTCGTCGAGCCGCGGGTCCGGAACGGCGACGCGCCCCACATTGGGCTCGATGGTGCAGAAGGGATAATTGGCCGCCTGCGCCGCGGCCGTCTCCGTCAGCGCGTTGAAGAGAGTGGACTTGCCGACGTTCGGAAGGCCGACAATGCCGCAGCGGAAACCCATTTCGATACCTAGCCTGAGGGGGGAACGGCGCCCGATTAGGGGCTAATGCCGCGCGGCGCCAGCCCTGACGGCGGGCGCGGGGACCGGCGGAGGAGCCAAGCCTTCGCCGTCGCGGCCGCGACCCTTGGCGCCGCCCACCGCCCTGTGCCAAACCGGGCGCCGGCGGGCGGAGGGCTTCGACGCGCCCGGAAGGAGGGGGACGGGGTGTTCAGGGCAATGATCGTCGCGGGGGCGCTCGTCGGCCTCGCCGTACCGGCCGGAGCCCTTCCGCGGGGCTCCGGCGAGACGCTGGGGGTCAGGATCGACCGGGAGGCGCGGCGGGCGATGCGAGAGACCGGGGGGCGCGGCCTCGCCCTCGCCGTGGTCGAGCGGGGGCGGCCGGTGCTGGTGCGGGCATGGGGGGTGCGCAACGCGGCGGGCGACCCGCTGCGCACCGACACGATCATGTACGGGGCCTCGATCACCAAGGCCGTGTTCGCCTACACCGTGATGCAGCTCGTCGACGAGGGAAGGGTGGCCCTCGACCGCCCGATCGCCGAGATGCTGCCCAAGCCGCTCCCCGAATACGGAAATCTCGATGCCTACGGCAATTGGGGCGATCTTGCCGGCGACGAGCGCTGGCGTCGGATCACGCCGCGGATGATCCTCACGCACAGCACCGGCTTCGCCAATTACGCTTTCCTGGAGCCGGACGGGAAGCTGCGCCTCCATTTCGATCCGGGCACCCGCTACGCCTATTCGGGCGAAGGGATCATCCTGCTCCAGTTCGCGCTCGAGACGGGCCTTGGCCTGGACCTCGGCGCGGAGAGCCAGCGGCGGGTGTTCGATCGCCTCGGGATGAGGCGGACCAGCCTGAAATGGCGACCGGACTTCCGGCCCAACCTCGCCGACGGCTGGAAGGCGGACGGAACCGCCGTGCCTCACGACGAGCGCGGCAGAGTTCGAGCCTCGGGCTCGATGGACACGACCATCGGCGACCTCGCCCTCTTCGCCGCCGGCCTCGTCCGCGGCGAGGGCCTCAGCGCCCGCTCGCGGGCCGAGATGGTGCGGCCGCAGCTCGCCATCACCTCCGCCTCGCAATTCCCGACCCTCCAGCCGGAGCTGCCGCCGGCGGGGCGGCGCCGCGACCTCTCGGCCGGGCTCGGAGTCGTCACCTTCCGCGGTCCTCAGGGGCCCGGCTTCTACAAGGGCGGCCACGACGACCAGACCGGCAACAGCCTGGTCTGCGTCGAGCGCGGCAGGAGGTGCGTCGTCATCCTCTCCAACGACGTCCGGCTGGAAAAGGCGTTCCCGGGCCTCGTCCGAGCCGCCCTGGGGGAGACCGGGGTGCCGTACGCGTGGGAATATGGAGGTTAGGCCCGTCGGGCGGGGTCGCGCTCCAGGCCCTAAACGTCACGGCGGCGACGATCGCATCCGGAGGAGCAGGAAGGCCCTCCGTACCTCCGGGGCCCTGTGCGGACGATGAGGGGATAAAGGCTCACCGGGCCGTCCTGCCACTGCCGCCTTGCCGAATGGTGACGGAGGCTCAGTCCTCCTGAAGCCGGAGCGCGACCTCGTTCATGAAGCGGGCGTCGTCGCCCTCCGCCAGCCATCGCGCCTCCGCGGCGACGGCGCCGAGCAGGTCGGCGAGGCGGTCCGTCTCAGCCTTGGCGTAATTGCCCAGGACGTGGCCGGTCACCCGGTCCTTGTGCCCGGGATGGCCGATGCCGATGCGCACCCGCCGGAAGGCGTTGCCGATATGGGCCTCGGTCGACCGGAGGCCGTTATGGCCCGCGGTGCCGCCGCCGACCTTCACCTTCACCTTGAAGGGGGCGAGATCGAGCTCGTCGTGAAAGACGGTGACGTCGCCGACCTCCTTCTTGAAGAAGTCCATCGCCGCCCGGACGGAGCCGCCGCTGTCGTTCATGAACGTGGCCGGCTTCAGGAGGAGGATGCGCGCGCCGCCGATCCGGCCCTGCTGGGTCCAGCCCTTGAAGGCCTTCCGGGGCGGCTCGAAGCCATGGGTTGCGGCGATGGCGTCGACCGCCATGAAGCCGACATTGTGCCGGTGCATCGCATATTGCGCGCCCGGATTGCCGAGGCCGACCCATATCTGCACGGGCTCGAAATCCCCCCAGCCAGCCGCTTCGGGCGCATCCAGAGGCTGGCCCGGCACCTCCACCGGCTTCGCGCCGAAGAAGGAGCCGAGCCATCTCAGCACGGACAAGGTCAGCCCTCCTGGGCCGGCTCGTCCTCAGCTTCGTCGCCGCGGGCGGCGTCGGTCGCCGGAACCTCGTCGGCCGGCGCTTCGGCCTCGGCGGCAGCGTCCTCCGCCTCCATCACCGCGCCCGACGAGGGCACGATGGTGGCGATGGTGAAGTCGCGGTCGGTGATCGCGCTCTCGACGCCCTTGGGCAGGGTCACCGCCGAGATGTGCAGCGAATCGCCGATGTTGAGGCCCTTCAGGCTGATCTCGATCTCATCGGGGATCTCGGCCGCGTCGCAGACCAGTTCGAGCTCGTGGCGGACGGCGTTGAGCACGCCGCCGCGCTTGATGCCGCGCGACTTCTCCTCGTCGATGAAGACGATCGGAACGTTGACGTGCACCTTCGAATGTTCGGAGATGCGCAGGAAATCGACATGCAGCGGCCGGTCGGTGACCGGGTGGAACTGGACGTCCTTCGGAAGGGTGCGGGCGGTGACGCCGCCGGCGACCTCGACCATCACCACCGAGTTCATGAAGTGCCCGGTGTTCAGCATCTTCATCAGCGCCTTTTCCTCGACGTGGATGGCGAGTGGCTCTTCACGATTGCCGTAGACGACGGCGGGGACGCGGCCTTCGCGACGCACCGCACGGGAGGCTCCCTTGCCTGCCCGCTCGCGCGTCTCGGCCGACAGCGTAAGCTGTTCGCTCATGTGCATGTCTCCAAGGTTGAGAGTTCAACGTTCATACGCCCGCGCTCACGCCTCCAGGGATGACCATGAACGGGGAAGCGGGGCCTGTAGCGGAGGGGCGCCGCTTCCGCAACCTTTGCCGCCTTGATTACCGGATCGATTTCGGTGAGGCTGGGCTTCCGCCGCGGAGCCGCGGCAGGAAAGGGGGAA
Source organism: Alphaproteobacteria bacterium (assembly GCA_019232625.1). Classification (GTDB taxonomy): domain Bacteria; phylum Pseudomonadota; class Alphaproteobacteria; order Sphingomonadales; family Sphingomonadaceae; genus Allosphingosinicella. Next base: position 18,643 of record JAFANP010000015.1, read on the forward strand.
GACCATGGAATATATGTTTCTGCCGCTGAAGCGCTACGCCGAATTCTCCGGCCGGTCGCGCCGGATGGAATATTGGATGTTCACCTTGTTCATCATCGTCATGTGGGTCGTTCTGTTCGGCCTCATGATCGGCCTCGCGGGAACCGCGATCCTCGGAGGCTTCGGCAGCGGCGGCGGCGCGGGCTCGGCCATGGCGGCCGGGGGCGCCATCATGATCGTGCTCGTACTTTGCGGGCTGCTCTGGCTCGTCCTTCTCATTCCCTCGATCGCGGTGGGGATACGCCGGCTGCACGACACCGACCGGAGCGGCTGGTGGCTCGGCGGCTATTTCCTGCTCGCCGTGGTGAGCAACGTCCTGACGCGCAGCAGCGGCCCGGGAGCGCTCAGCATGCTCTTCTCGCTGGCGGTGCTGATCTACGCGATCATGCTCTTCGTGTTCATGGTGCTCGACGGCACCAAGGGACCCAACAAATATGGTCCGGACCCCAAGGGCCGGGTGGACGCCGAGGTCTTCGCCTGAACCATGCCGGCGGAGCGGGGCCGTTGCGCCCCGCTCCGCAGACGGCTAGCAGGCGGCGCGTGCCCCTGTGGCGGAATTGGTAGACGCGCTCGACTCAAAATCGAGTTCCGCAAGGAGTGCCGGTTCGATTCCGGCCGGGGGCACCAGGCGGCGCCGGAAACGCGCCCCTGGGCCAAGAGAATTCGACGTCGTCGGCGACCGGAGCCGCCGGGCTATTTCACCTGCGCCCGGAACTTGATCGTGAAGCTGGAATTGGCCGCCATCGTGCCCTGGACGGCGAACTTGACCGCCTTGACATTGGCGTCGTAGCCGGCCGCCGGAGTGTAGCCGTAGCTCGTGCCATTGTTCGAATAGGTGACGTTCGACGCCGCCAGCGTTACCCCGCTGGTTCCTGCGGTGAGCAGGAAAGGATCGGTGCCCGGAAGCGTCGTGTCGAAATCGGCATTGTAGAACTTCGCTTCGGCCGGCAGCGCGTCGGTGAGGACGAGGCTCGCCGCGTCGACCGGGCTGCCGCCGCTGTTGGTGACGGTGATCGTGTAGACGACGTCGGAGCCCGGCGCGTTGAAGCGCGCGATGCCGGTGGTGGCGAGCGGGGCCGAGGTCTTCGTGGTCGAGATGTCCGGCATCGGGCAGAAGCTGATCGCCGAGATGCCGTAGGCTTGCTGGCCGGTCGAGTTCTCGTTCCCGACGAACGGATAATTGCCGTAGCGGACGGTGACGGAGGTCACCGGCTGGGCGAAGCTGGCGCTGACGTCGCCGTTGCTGGTGCCCGTGTTGGTGTTGCCCGCGGTGCCGAGCGCCTGCCCGGCGGTCAGCGACGCGTAGGTGGCGTTGGGGCCGATCACCAGGGTCGGACTCGTGCCAGGGGCCGTCAGCGTCGGCACATAGGTGGCTGCGCCGTTGAAGCCTTCGACCATCAGCCAGTCGCGATACTGGTCGTTGGTATAGTCGATGTCGTGCACCCGGATCGAGAAGTCGCGGATCGGCGTGGCGAAGGTGAAGGTCACCTTGATGAAGCGGGTGGTGAAGGTGGTGTTGCTGCGGCCGCCGAACGTGCCGCCGATGACGAGCGTGTTGCCGGTGCCGACGCCGGTGACGATGCCGCTGATCGCCGGCAGCTGGACCGCGCCGTTGCCGGCATCGACCGTGCTCGCGCTTAGCCCGTTGGTGGCGAAGCTGGTGGTGAAGTTCTGGTTGGCGCCGCCGCTGGTCGAGGCGGTGTAGGTGTAGCTGCCGGTGTAGCTCAAAGTCGCCGCCGGGCGGCTGTTGAAGGTGAAATTGTAGGTGTTGGCGGCGCTGCACGTGCCCGCCGCGGCCGGAACGGCGGCCGACAGGATGAAGGCGGCGGCGGCGAGGCGCCACGCGGCTTTGACGATCCGGCCCAATCTTCCCCCCCTGAACCGGAAGGGGAATAGGCCGGGGAGGGTAAAGAGAGCGTTAACCATCACCGCCGCCCGAGGCCGAGCGACTGCAGGCTCAGCTGATCGAACTTGATCCGCATCGTCACGTAGGGTCCGCTGCGGGTGTAGCGCGCATCCTCGAAATCGCGGTCGTGAAAGCCGACCACGTTCCAGCCGATGGACATCCAGCCATTGTCGAACGGGCGGATGCCGACGCTCGGCCCGGCGGAATAGGCGAGGGAGCGGCCGCCGAGGCCCTCGCGCACCGTCGCGGCGACGCCGATGTCGACCTTCTTCGCCAGATCGAAGCGGATATCGGCGCCGACGACGTTGCTCCATCCGCCGATATCGTCGGCGCCGACCCGCTCCGAGACGTAGCGCGACCCCCAGAAGAGGGCGATCTCGCGCCCCGGCGCGGGCGAATAGTTGATCGAGAGGCTGTTGACGGCGCGGCGCGAGCGGGCGTCGCCGGACACGGTGAGGATCGGGCCGAGCGAGCCTGGAAGGCCGGCGACCGCGCCGGTCACCCGGTCGTCGCGAAGCTCGAGCTTGTCGAGCCAGGTCCAGGCGCTGCCCGCCGGCCGGTTGGCCCAGCTCAACTGGAGGTTGGCGGTGCGGGTCTGCTGGCCGCCCGGGCCGCTGGCGGTGAACCAGTTGAAGGCGGCGCCGGCGGCGCGGCCCTCGCCGATCTGGCGCAGCGCCGCGGCCGTGAAGCCCCAGCGATTCTCGCGCTCGCCGTCGCGATATTCCGCTCGGCCGGTGAGACTCCACGGGCCGGCGCGATAGGTGGCGCCGGCGGTGACGGCGATGAAATCCTCGGTGATCCCGCCGCTGCCGATGAAGCCGCCGCTCGCCACCGGATGGAGCGGGTTCAGCACGCGGGCGGGATCGATGCCGGCCAGTGTCTTGTTCGAGTCGAGGCTGGCGTCGAGCGACCAATGCTTGCCGAGCACGAACGACTGGCTGAGGCCGAACGCGGCGAAGGTGCGCGGCCCATATTCGGCAATGTCCTGAACGTTGCCGCTCACCGCGATCCGGGCGCCGGCCCAGGGCTGCAGGTCGAAGCCCACTCGGGCGGTGCGGGCGTCGAGGTTGCGGCCGTCGACGATCTCGTAGCTGCCCACGAGCTGCACCGCGTTCGAAAAGGCGTAGCGGGCGGCGAGGCGGTGGCGCGCCGGGAAGTCGACGCTCTCGGCCGCGGTGAGCGGGATCTCGGTCTGGGCGTCCAGCTCCAGCTTGTTGCCGAGCAGGCGCTTGGTGGCGCCGAGCTGGAGGAGCGTGGAGCGGGCGGTGCGGCCGTCGGCCAGCCGATCGTCGGCGAAGGTCAGCCCGGCCCGGCCCGAAAGGGTGCGGCCGCGATATTCGAGCAGGGCGCGAGCGGCGACCCGGCGCGCGTCGCTGGCGAGATAATCCTCCAGCCAGGCGCTGCCGGTCAGGCTCAGCGTCTCGGTCAGCGCGACATGGCCGTCGAAGCCGAACTTGCGGGTGCCGGCTTCGGCGCCGTTGGTCTGGCCGAGGCCGAAGCCCACACCCTGCTGGCGGGCGTAAGCGAGGAGATCGTATTTCGGCCCGTGATGCTCGGCCTCGACCAGCCAGGCGGTCGCCGTCCCCGAATTGGCGACCGTGCCGTTCTGCCTCGCCCGCGTGTCGCTGACGGCGGCTTCCGCGCGGATCTCCGTGGAAGCGGACGGGCGGTAGCGCAGGTCGACGCCGACGAGGTCGCTCCTGCGCTGCTCGTCGCTGTCGTGGATCGCGGTGGCGCCCACCTGCAGCTTGCGATCGGCGGTCCGCCAGGCGGCGCGGCCGCCGGCGTTGAGGCTGCGGCTGCCGATACCGTCCACCTCGTAGTCGGCGACGATGAACTGGGGGTCCAGATCCGAGCTGCGGCTGAGGATCGGCTCGCGGAAGCGGATAGTTCCGGCGCGATAGTCGATGTCGTAATCGGCGTTGCGGACGAGCAGCCGGCTGTCGACGATCCGGTCGGAGCGCAGGCGGTCGCGTATCTCCAGGGTGATGCGCTCGCTGTTGGCGAGGATGTTGCGGGCGCCGAGGGCATAGGGACCGGAGAGGCCGTTGCCCTGGATCTCGTCGCGCCTGTGCCGGTAGGGCGTGTCCGAGGCGAAGGCCGTCGCGGAGACGCGCTCGCCTTTATATTCGGCCTTGGCGCCGTTGAAGCTGCGGACGTAGCGGGCGAGCACCGGCTCGTCGATGCCGGTCTCATAGTCGCCGAACAGCGCGTAGAATTGCGGCCGCTCGAGGCGCAGATAGAGCTTGCGCACGGACGCGGCGTCGTAGCGCCGCTCGGAGCGGTCGGCGTAGACGGTGTAATAGGCCTGGGGATCGATGACTCCGGCGAAGCGGGTGCGATCCTCCTTCTTGTCGCTGTCGTAGGACAGCGTCATCAGCCATTTTCCGCGCACCCGTCCCTTGGCGTAGAGGGCGAGGCGGCCGTCGGTGAGCAGCTTCCCGCGCTCGGTGCCGAGCCTCTCCATCCGGCCGTCGAGCCGGTTGTAGCCGAGCGTCCCTTCGGCAAGGCCGACGATCGTCCAGGGACGGTCGCCCGGCTCCAGCCAGGCTTCGATGCGCTGCTCGCGCACGGTGCGTTCCTCGCGGAAGTTGAAACGCAGCGAGACGCTGCCGGACGCGGTGGTCGGCTCGAGGGCGATGTAGGCGACGCCGTCGTCGCCCTCGACCCGCCAGAAGGGACGGGCGCGCTCGAGGCCGGCGAGCTGGCGGGCCTGCTGCGCATCGGCTTCCACCGCCGGGTAATAAGGCGCCGGGACCTCGAAGTCGCCGACCAGCCCGTGGCGGACGGGGCGGCCGTCCCGATCGGTGAGGCGAACGGCGAGCACGGGCCGGGTCACCCCGTCGGCGACGAGCACCGACCGATCCCGCAGCAGCTCCGCCTGCATCGGCGAGGCGCCGTAATGGACGCTGCGCCGGAGCGTCTCGGCAAGGCTGCCGTCGGCGTTGCGGATCTCGGCGGTGAGCTCGGTCGTACCCTCCTGAAGCGGCACGCCGCGCCAGAGGCTGACCGCCACGGTCCCCGCCTCGTTCTTGCGGGCGCCGTCGAAGGCCACGAGGTCGACCGGCTTGCCGCCCGAGAGAAGGGTCACGGTCTGGCCCGGCAGGTGCTTGACCGCGACGCGCGTGATCGGCGCGCGCGGATTGTAGCCGGCGTCCGGGAAGAGCCAGCCGGTGCCCGCTTCCTCTCCAGCGAACCAGTCGCGCTCGGCGCCGGCGGCCGCGGCGTCGCTCGGCACGGCGGGACGCGCCCGCGCCGCGGGTGCGGGCGCCGCCCGGCCGGCGCTCGGCACGGCGTGGAAATCCACCCGCTTCAACATTCCGCCGCGCCCGTCGACGAAACGGGAGAAGGCCCGACCGCCGGAGCGGGTGTCGGAAGCGCAATCGACGAGGCCGCGGCCGGAGGGCAGCGTCATCTCGTCGAGCTGGACGACGTGCGTTCCGGGCACGACCCCCTCGAGATGATAGCGGCCTTCCGAATCGCTGACGGTGTAGCTGCCGTCCTCGAGCATGATCCGGACCCCGCCGAGCCCCTTGCCATCCCGACCGCAGGGCGCGTCGACGATCCGGCCGACGATGGTCATGCGCCCGGCGATCGTGTCGCGGCGGATGTGGACGGCGGCATCGGAGGCGTTGCTGACGTTGCCGAGCGCGTCGACCGCCTGGGCGCGGTTCACGGCATCGCCTTCCTCGGCGTCCGGCCGCACTTCGAGCGCGTAGCGCACCCGCGCGGTGGCGCCGGCGGGAAGGGTCGGGAGATCGAGATCGAAGCCGTGGCTGCCGGCAGTGAGGCCGGAGGGGCGCTGGCCGTCGACGCGGATGGTGTCGGCGCGCAGGCGCAGGCTGGCCGGGAAGCGGTCGCGCAGCGTCACGCGGCCGCTCGCCAGGCGCGGATCGCTGTTGTGGACGTCGACGGTGTAGACGATCGCGTCGCCGGCGTCGGCATCGGCGCGCGACGCGCTCTTGGCGATGGTCACGGCGCTGCCGTGGCGGTCGAGCGGGATGGCCACCTCGACCGCATCGGCGCCGGCGACGGTGAGAGCGGCGCCGTAGGAGGCGTCGCCGATCGCGAAGGCCGAGCCGTCGGGATCGCGCAGCGGCGCAAGCTCGGCGGGGCTGCGCCTGGAGGGCGCGCTGTAGCCGGCGGGCGGCTCTACGGAGAGGCGGTATCGGCCCGGACGAACCAGCGGGAAACGGTAAAGCCCGTGCGCGAAGGCATAGGCCCGGCCGCTGCTGTCCGTGGCGCCGGCCCCGCTGACAACGGTGGATGGGTAGCGGGACTGTGCGTCGTCGCCGAACACGGTCGCCGGCGCACCGGTGTCGGCGTCGAGCAGAGTGACCCGGGCGCCGTCCACGACATGACCGTCGAGGCTGTCGAAAACGAACCCCAATGGATCGCCGAGAACGTCCAGCGAGGCCGAGGCCGTAGCGTCCTTATGGTCGGGGCCGAGGCTTTCGACGAGGATTCGGTCGCCAGGCTCGACGCCGAGGCGGCAGTCGCCGGGCACGCCCGGCGGCGGCGAGCGAACCGTCTGCAGGAAGCCGGCGAAGCGGCCCGTGTCGGGGCCGGTCTCATAGATGGTCAGCGTCTCCCGGTCGCCGCTGCTTGACAGGATCGCCGCCTCGATCGTCTCCGCGCGGGAGGGATCGCGATTGCTTCCCGGATCGTCCACCACGAACAGCAGAGGATCGCCCGGATGAACCTTTTCGGTTGGAACGATCGAGGCGGGGGCGAGCGACTCGCCCTGCCAGGCCGCGCCGAGCGAGGCGGCGCGGAGCCCGTCCGTCGCAGTGCATTGCGGCGCCGGGAGAGCGACGGTTCCAGCTTCGGTGCCTGTACCGAAACGGTAAACCGTCAGGGCCAGCGGCACGCTGTTCCGGCCGACGGCGATGTCGACCCGGTTGGAGGAGAGCTGCTGGCGCTCGCCTTCCCCGCCCCACTCGATCGTGGCGACGTTGGAGATGGTGTGGTGCTGGGGCACGACGAGGCCGCCCGCGCGCGCGGGCGCGAGGGCGGCGAGCAATGTCGCCAGGGCGAGCAGGATCGCCCCGAAAATCCGGGTCAGCCTCGTCATCGGAAGCGAGGGGGAGGGGCGGCGGAGGTTCTTCACCTCGCCGCGCCTCCCCGTCTCGGCTCAGTTCACCGTGGTCCGGAAGACCAGGGTCTTGGTCGTGCCGGCGGTGATGTCCGCGAGGGCACCGGACACCACGCCGGAGGCATAGCTGCCCCCGCTGGCGCCGTCGGCGTTGCAGGTCGAGCCCGTCACCGTCCCGTTCACCTTGATGCCGAAGGCCGACAAATAGGTCGTCTGGGCGGGAAGGGTGTCGGTGACGGAGATGTTGGTCGCCGTCGCGCTTCCCGCGGCATTGGCGACCGCGATGCAATATTCCACCACCGCGCCCGGAATCATCTTGGGGTTGGTGGTCGAATTGACGGGATCGCTGATCACCCGGCTGGTCTTGGTGACCGTCAGGGCCGCGGCCGACACGGTATAATCGTCGAACGCGAATTCCTGGCCGTCATACTGGACGTTGCCGTTCGCGGAGCCGGGCTCGGCGAAGACGGTGTCGACGCCGGCGGTGTTGGCGCCGCTCGTCTGGGTCACCGTCGCGCCGAGCGAGCCGGCCGCGGTCGCCTCGGAGGCGACGGCGGTCAGCTTGACTCCGGCGACGTCGCCCGTGGCGCGGCCGAGCGGAATGTCGACGACGACGAACACCTTGCGGCTGTCGTCGGCGATGATCTGATCCATGTAGGTCGCGGTGTCGCTCGCCGACTCATAGGTGCCGTTGCCGTTGCCGTCGACGAAGACGCGCACGTTGTTCGCGTTGAAATTGTCGGTGCCGCCGTGAGCGGCGGTGCCGCCCGCCAGCTGCGCCGCGCTCAGCGCGAAATCGAGCGTCGCGTTCGAGGCGTTGGTCACGGTGAAGGTGGTCACCGCCGTCACCTGGCCCGGCGAGACGCTGATCGTCGTGCCGTCGTTCGAAACGACGGTCATGACCACCTTGCGGTCGACGGTGAAGGTGTCGCTGGCGGCGACCGCCGTTTGCGCGACACCCCCGACCTTGTAGTCGAGGGTAACGTTGTTCGTGACGCTGGTACCCGCGGCCGTTCCCGCCGCAGCGGCGGGGGAGGCCGCGAAGGCCGCCGCCGCCAGCACGCTGCCGGTTGCGAGCCATCGCATGTTTCTGGTCATCGTTCGATCCAATCATCTCAAGACTGGGCGCCAAGTTCCCCCCGCCGGCGCCCGTCGCGGGTCGAGGCTATTTGACGACGCCTCTGAAGCTGACTTTGCCGCTGGCGCCGGCCGGGATGGCCTGGCCGAAAGCCCAGCGAACGTGGGTGACGTCGGACGGGAGGGCCGGGCGGCTGGTGCCGTCCGCCTTCACGACCTTGAGCGAGGCGAGCGGACCCCACGTCCGCCCGCCATCGACGGAGAAAGTCGCGCCCGGGCTCGCCGAGCCGGCGAAGGCGACCGAGTCCGGGATCGGATCGGTCAGCGCGAAGCCGGTGGCGGGCTGGGCGCCCTGGTTGCGGTAGCTGAGCTCGAAGACCAGCTTGTCGCCGGGCGTCACGATCTTGGGCGCCTCGCGCACGACAGCCGGCTTGCCGTCGGCGCCGGGCTTCACCCGCTCGACGAAGACTTCGCTGGAGAGGGTGACGTTCTCGGCCGCGAAGGCCGCGGCAGGGGCGGCGAGCGCCAGGAGTGCGAGCCAGATCTTCATGTTCATGACCTCCCTCAGTCGATCTTCACTTTGAATTTCACGATTTTGGTGGTGCCGGCCGCGACGGAGCCGAGGCCGACCGAAACGGCCGTCCCGTCGAAGCTGCCGGCGTCGGAATCGGCCGCGTCGGTGAGCGAAGCCGCGTCGAGCGTGAGGCTGCCCGCCTGATAGGTCGTGCCGGCGGGGACCGCGTCGCTCACCTTGACGTTGGCGAGGCTGCCGTTGCCGCTGACCGTGGCGGTCAGCGTGTAGGTGATGACCGCGCCGGGCCCCTGGGTCGTGCCGCCGAACGGATCGGCGACGGTGGCGCTCTTCACGAAGGAGAGCGACGCCTTGCGGACCGCATACCAGCCGTCGTCCTGCGCCTTCGCGCCGGTCGCGCCGACGACGGCGTTGCCGCCGCCCTCGCCCTGGCCGGCGAAGCTGGTCCCCGGAGTGCCGCTGCCGGTCCTGGCGACGGCCGTCAGATCGACCTTGCCGCGATTGCCGTCGGCGGCGAGCAGCGGGATCGTCGAGAGCACGAAGACCGTCGCCGACCCGTCGGGCGCCAGTTGCGGATCGTTGACCCCCGGCACGTAAGCGGTGTCAACGCCGGCATCGAAAGCGCCGTTGGCGTTGCTGTCGAGGAAGAGGGCGGTGACGGTGGGATCGAAATCGTCGCCGCCGCCATTGGCGATCGTGCCCAGCGTGTAGCTCTCCGGACCGTTGCCCGCGTTGGTGACGGTGAAGCTCAGCACCTGGCCGGCGAGGCCGGGGGCGCTCACCACGTCGGCCGGATCGCGCCATGCCACCGTGACGTCGAGCAACTCGTCCACCTTCAGAGTCACCGTGTTCGAATCGACGCTGGTCGGCGTGCCGTTCGGCAGGTCGTAGGTGGCGGTCGCGACGTTGGTGATGTTGGTGCCGGCGAGCGTGCCGGCGGCGTGCGCCGGCGCGGCCATGCCGGCGGAGGCGGCCGAGACGGCCGCCAGCAAAGCATTTTTTGCGAACGCCGATGATTTGGCGCTCCTGGCCTGATATCCCATTCCCGCTCCCCCAAAGAGCCTTTGTTCGGTGCGGCTTTTGCGGGACAGGTCGATAAAGAATAGTTAACGCGTTTTTAGCTACGCCGATTAATCAGCCAAGCGATTGAAACCGCGAAGGAAAGGGCGAGGATGAGGAGGGTCGATCCCGCGGAGCTTCCGCCCGCTGCCGCGGCCGTGCAGGCGCCGGAGCCGCATCACGAGCCGTCGGTGGAAGCGGAGGCGATCGCCTTCCGGAGAGACCGGCTGCTGGCGGCCCTGACCCTTATCGCCGGGGCCGGCCTGGTGCTCGCGCTGCCCTTCGCGCTGCGGGCGGGGGCGGAGTTCTTCCTCCCGGTGACGGCGGCCCTGGTCATCGCCATCGCGCTCGTGCCAATGCTGGAATGGCTGGAGCGGCGCGGCCTGCCCTCGGGGCTCTCCGCCTTCATCTGCGTCCTCACCTTCCTTGGAGTCGCCAACATCGCCGTCGCCTCGATCGTCCTTCCGGCGAGCGACTGGGTGCGGCTGCTTCCGGAGCGGATCGGCCGCATAAGGGAGACGCTGGCGCCGGTGATGCGGGTCTATTCCCAGCTCGAGCGCTTCATCGACGATCTCGTCCGGCAGTTCGGCACGGTCCATCATGCGACGACCCGAACGGTGGCGCTCGAGCAGCCGAACTCGCTTCTGGGGATCATCGCCACCTCGGCGCCGCTCGCCGCCGTGCAGATGTTCTTCGCGGTGCTGGTCGTCTTCTTCTTCCTTTCGGGGTGGACGCGGATGCGCCGGCGCACGATCACCGGCCGGGCGAGCTTCGACGGCGCGATGACGACGGCGAGGGCGATCCAGGAGATGGTGGACGCGACCTCCACCTATCTCGGCACGATCACTTTGGTGAACATCTGCCTCGGCCTGACGGTCGCGTTCGTGCTCTGGCTGCTCGAGATGCCGACGCCGCTGATGTGGGGCGGCATCGCCGCCGTGCTCAACTACATACCCTATCTCGGACCGATCGCCTCGGCGCTGCTGCTGGCGCTGGGCGGGCTCATGACCTTCAACGAGCCCTGGTACGCGCTGCTCCCGGCGCTGTGCTTCGTCGGCCTGCACCTCGTCGAGTCCAACGTCATCACGCCGATGTTCGTCGGCCGCAGGTTGACGATCAATCCGCTCCTCATCCTGGTCTCGCTGAGCTTCTGGGCCTGGGTATGGGGCACTACCGGCGCGTTGCTGGCCGTGCCCCTGCTGATCATCCTCAAGACCGTGCTCGGCGCGGCCGGAAAGCCCGACATCGCCGGCTTCCTCTTCGAGGAGGGGACGCTCACGACCGCGCATCACGACGAGCCCGGCGGCTGAGGGAAATCTCCCTGCCGCCCGGCGGGGAGGTCGCTTGACAGGCTTCCGGCCAGCCCCTAGGTCGCCGGCCTCACGCGGGTGTAGCTCAGTTGGTTAGAGCGCCGGCCTGTCACGCCGGAGGTCGCGGGTTCGAGCCCCGTCACTCGCGCCATTCTTCAGAAAAGGCGCCCCGTCTCCATCCACCGGAGCAAGGGCCTCAGCGGCAGGATCCACGCGATTCCGGCGGCGACGAAGAACAGCGCCTCGACCGGCCAGGGGAGGGCCGGGAGCCATCCGGCAACGGTCGCCACCAACGCCGCCCACGCCGCGATAAGAGCGAGGATCAGGAAGATGCCGGCGGGCTTGCGCCAGCTGGGCTGCGGCGTCGGCGTCATCGGCAGTCGATCCATTCACCGGGCGTGGCGATCGCATCCAGCGGAACGTCCCACGGATCCGGTTCGAGCCGCGCTTCCACGATCTGCGGCTCCCAGGCAAGGCCGATGGTGAACACGGCGCCCCCCTCCCGAAGGTGGGCGAGGGCGCGGTCGTAATGCCCCTTGCCGTGGCCGATGCGGGTGCCGCGGCGGTCGGCGGCGACGAGCGGCACGAGCACGGTGTCGGGCGCCAGCGCCTCGGAGTCCACCGAAGGCTGGAGCACGCCCCAGGGGCTGGGCGCGACGGCCGGGGCTTCCCGGAAGATCATGCGGGAATCGCGATCGAGGAACCAGGGCAGGGCGGCGCGCTGGCCGTCGCCGAGCCGGTCGAGGACGGCGTAGGGGCTGATCTCGTCCTTGAGCGGGTGGTAGCCGGCGACGATCTTCGCTCCGATGAGGCGCGGGAGAAGGAGGGCGGCGAGCTTCTCCTCCAGCTCGGACCGCAGCTCCGGCGACAGGGAGCGGGCATAGTCGCGCCGCGCCGCAAGGGCCCGGCGCCGAAGCTCGGCTTTGGGGAAGGGTGACGGGACCGCCATGGCCGTTTGCCGGAATATCCTCTGACGCCAGAACGTCAGGTGGGGACCATATGTGCCGAACCGGGATCCGGCCAGGGACAGCCCCCTAGGATGTCTTATCGCCTCAGGGATGTTCGCTAAAGCTCGTACCGGGCAGTACCCGTCGCCTTCTATCTAGGCGCTCGGGGCGCCGCGCTCAAGCCTGGCCGCGAGGCGCTCGATCCGATCGGCGAGCCGATCCAGCGCCTCGGCGACGGAGGGGTCGGGCCGCGCCTCCACCGGTGGCGCGCCGCCGGCGCGGCGATCCTTGATCTCGTCGGCGAGGAGGAGCGAGGCGAAGAGCAATTGACGGACCTCGCTGAGGCTGCCCAGCGCCGCGGCGGCGTCCTGGGCCTTGCCGTCGACGATGGCGGCGACCGAGCGCAGATGCTCCTCCTCGCCGTCTCGGCAGGTCACGGTATAGCGGCGGGCCGCGATCTCGACGTCGACATTGGCCATCAGTCGGAGTCCGCCGAGGCAAGCAGGCGGTCGATGCGGGCGATCGCCTGCTCGACCTTGCCCTTCAGCGTCTCGTGGGCGCGGCGCAGCTCGCCATCCGCGGGCCCCGGGGCGGGCGAGCGATCGGCCGCCGCCTCGAGCCTGGCGAGCGCCCGCTCGATACGCCCCACTGCCGCAAGCACCCTCTCGTCCCCCATCGGCCGAGCATAGCATGGGTTGGGAGGAGAGGAAATCCGGCGGTTCCCGGACCCGCTCATAGCCGGTCGCGGCGAGGATCGAACCGAGGGAATACGGTATTGCGAAGCATCGGGATGTGATGAAAAGCATCGTGTTTTCAGAGGGTTGTTGGGATCGTGGTGGTGCGCCGATACGGGCGGGCGTTGCTGGCGGCGCTGTTCGCCCTGTTCGCGGCAATGACTCTGAGCAGCCGGCTCCTGCCGGCGCAGCCCGCGCCCCTGCCGGCGACGATCGCCGACGCCTGGAGGCCGGAGCTTGCGCGGGTGCGCAGCGTCGCCGAGGCGGAGCGCATCCTGCCCGCCTATGTCGCCCACGAGACGGGATCGCGGGAGCGCCGCACCGCCGCCGCCGTCGACCGCTTCCTTCGCGACCGCTTCTTCCACGGCGCCTCGGAGATCAGCTGGCAGGAGAATTGGGTCGCCCGCCTGGCCGGACTGGCCTGGCTCAACCTGCGCATCCCGGTGCGGCCGGACTCGATCCTGCAGCACCGGCGCGCGCTCTGCAGCCAGCAGTCGATCGTGTTCATGGAGCTGCTGCGGCGGCAGGGCATCGCCTCCGGCGCGGTGCTGATGCGCTGGCCTTCGGCGGATCCCGCCTCCCGCGGCCATCTCGCCGTGGCCGCCCGGGTCGACGGGCAATGGCTGTTCTACGATCCCGACCAGGAAGCGAGGCAGGTCGGAGTCCCGCTCGATCGGGTGATCGACGGAAGCGCGCTGCCGCGGCTCTACCGGCACAAGCCGGCGCTGCTCGCCGGAGCCCGCTGGGCGGCGCGGCACGGCGCCATCCGGCTCGCGCACGTCAACGCCGACCCCGCGCCGCGCGGCGGGCTGTTCGAGCGATGGACTGAGTGGCTCAGCGCCTATGGCTGGCTGGCGCTGGCGCTGGCGCTGGCGCTGGTCGCCCCGGCCTCGGCGAGGCTGCGCTTCGCCGCCGGCGCGCGGCCGGCCCGGCCGGCCCTCCGCCTCATGCTGCCGCTGTGAGGGAGCGGCGCCGCGGTTGACGCGCGGCTTGGCGCCGATAAAGGGGGCGGCGAGCCGGGATCGTCCGAGTCCCGAGGCCTTCCGCAAGGGATCCGAATGGCTGCCGCCGACAAGAGACTGCTCGCCAACGCCATCCGGGCCCTGGCGATGGATGCGGTCCAGGCGGCGAACAGCGGCCATCCCGGCATGCCGATGGGCATGGCCGACGTCGCCACGATCCTGTGGACCGAATATCTGAAGCACGATCCCGCCGACCCGGCCTGGCACGACCGCGACCGCTTCGTGCTCTCGGCCGGGCACGGCTCGATGCTGCTCTACGCCCTGCTCCACCTCACCGGCTACGAGCGGCCGACGATCGAGGACATTCGCGGCTTCCGCCAGCTCGGCAGCCCGTGCGCCGGCCATCCGGAGAATTTCCTGCTCGCCGGCGTCGAGGCGACCACCGGGCCGCTCGGCCAGGGCTTCGGCATGGCGGTGGGGATGGCGATCGCCGAGCGCCACCTCAACGCCGTGTTCGGCGACGAGCTGGTCGACCATCGCACCTGGACGATCGCCGGCGACGGCGACCTCATGGAGGGGATCAACCACGAGGCGGCGGGCTTGGCGGGGCATCTCGGCCTCGGGCGGCTGATCGCCTTCTGGGACGACAACAAGATCACCATCGACGGCGCGACCGCCCTTTCGACCTCGGAGGACATAGCGGCGCGCTACGCCGCCTACGGCTGGCACGTCGTGCGCTGCGACGGGCACGATTTCGCCGACATCCGCCGCGCGATCGACGAGGCGCTGGCCGATCCGCGCCCCTCGCTGGTCGCCTGCCGGACGATCATCGGCTGGGGCGCGCCGAACAAGCAGGGCACGTCGGCGACCCACGGCGCCGCGCTCGGCGCCGAGGAGGTGGCGGCGGCGCGCAAGCAGCTGGTGTGGGACAGCGCGCCGTTCGACATACCGGCGCCGATCCTTTCCGCCTGGCGGAGCGCCGGCGGACGCGGCGCCGAGGCGCACGAGGCGTGGCGCGCCCGGCTCGCCGCGAGTCCGCGACGGGACGAGCTCGTCCGCCGCATGGAGGGACGCCTGCCGGCGGACACGGGCCTCGAGGCGTGGCTCGACCGGCTCGCCGAGGCGCCGCAGAAGATCGCCACCCGCAAGGCCTCCGAGCTGGCACTGGAGGCGATCAACGCCGCGGTGCCGGAGACGCTGGGCGGCTCGGCGGACCTTACCGGTTCGAACAACACCAAGACCAAGACGCAGGCGCCGCTCACCAAAGAGGATTATTCGGGCCGCTATATCTACTTCGGCATCCGCGAGTTCGGAATGGCGGCGGCTCTAAACGGCATGGCATTGCACGGCGGCGTTATCCCCTATGGGGGAACCTTCCTGGTGTTTTCCGATTATTGCCGCCCGGCCATTCGCCTCGCCGCCCTCCAGCAGGCGCCGGCGATCTTCGTGATGACCCACGATTCGATCGGCCTCGGCGAGGACGGGCCGACGCACCAGCCGGTCGAGCATCTGACCAGCCTGCGCCTGATCCCGAACCTGGCGGTCCATCGGCCCGCCGACGCGGTCGAGACGGCGGAATGCTGGGCGCTGGCGCTGGCGCGGCGCGACGGACCGTCGCTGCTCGCTTTGACCCGCCAGAACCTGCCCCAGCTGCGGTCGGAGCGCAGCGCGGAGAACCTCTGCGCGCGGGGCGCCTACCGGCTGCGGGCGGCGGCGGCGCCGCGCCGGGCGGTGCTGATCGCGACCGGCTCCGAGGTGGAGGTGGCGGTCGCCGTCGCCGACGCGCTGGAGGCGCAAGGGATAGGCGCCGACGTCGTGTCGATGCCCTGCTGGTCGCTGTTCGACGCGCAGGACGAGGCCTACCGGTCCGATCTGCTGCCCGCCGACCTCCTCAAGGTCTCGATCGAGGCGGGCACGACGCTGGGGTGGGAGCGTTATGTCGGCCCGGGCGGGCTCGCCGTCGGGCTCGACCGTTTCGGCGCGTCGGCGCCGGCGGAGGATCTTTTCAGGCGCTTCGGCTTCACCGCCGAGGCGATCGCGCCGCGGGTCCTGGCGGCTTTGGATAGTCGCCGTTCGGGCTGAGCCTGTCGAAGCCCTCCCTCGCCGCGGGCGGGGGAAAGGAATGGCCTTCGACCGGCTCGGGCCGAACGGAAGAGGTGAAGGAGTGTTGGAATGACGAGAGTTGCGATCAACGGTTTCGGCCGCATCGGCCGCCTGGTGGCGCGGGCGCTGCTGCAGAAGCAGGATAGCGGGCTGGAGCTGGTGTCGATCAACGACCTCGCCGACGCGGAATCGAACGCGCTCCTGTTCAAGCGGGATTCGGTCCACGGCGCCTATCCCGGCGAGGTGCGTGCCGAGGGCAACGACCTCATCATCGACGGGCGCCGCATCCGCGTCACCGCCGAGAAGGACCCGGCCAAGCTCCCCCACGGCGAGAACGGGGTGGAGATCGCGCTCGAATGCACCGGCTTCTTCGCCGAGCGCGACAAGGCCGCGGCCCATCTCTCCGCCGGCGCGAAGCGGGTGCTGATCTCCGCCCCCGCCAAGGGGGCGGACCTGACCGTGGTCTACGGCGTCAACCACGACAAGCTCACCGCCGAGCATGTCGTGGTCTCCAACGCGTCCTGCACCACCAACTGCCTCGCCCCGGTGGCGAAGGTGCTGAACGAGGCGATCGGCATCGAGCGCGGCCTGATGACGACGATCCACGCCTATACGAACGACCAGCGCATCCTCGACCAGATCCACAAGGACATGCGCCGCGCCCGCGCCGCGGCGATGTCGATGATCCCCACCACCACCGGCGCCGCCCGCGCCGTCGGCGAGGTGCTGCCGGAGCTCAAGGGCAAGCTCGACGGCTCCTCGATCCGGGTGCCGACACCCAACGTCAGCGTCATCGACCTCACCTTCACTCCGAAGCGCGACACCAGCCTCGACGAGGTGAACGGCGCGCTGCGGGCGGCCTCGGAGAGCGGGCCGCTGAAGGGCATCCTCGCTTATTCGGAGGAGCCGCTCGTCTCGATCGACTATAACGGCGATCCGGCGAGCTCGACCGTCGACAGCCTCGAGACCGCGGTGCTGGAGGGCAAGCTGGTGCGCGTCCTCTCCTGGTACGACAACGAATGGGGCTTCTCCAACCGCATGGTCGACACGGCCGGCGCGATGGCGAGGCTGCTGTGAGCCCCCAGCCCTTTCCTTGCAGGGAGGGGAGGAGATGGAGCGAATGACGAAGTTTCGGACCCTCGACGATATCGGCGACGTCGCCGGCAAGCGGGTTCTGGTCCGCGAGGATTTGAACGTGCCGATGCAGGACGGGCGCGTCACCGACGACACGCGGCTGAGGGCGACGCTGCCGACCGTCACCGAGCTGGCGGACCGGGGCGCCATCGTCCTTCTCCTCGCCCATTTCGGCCGGCCGAAGGCGCCGAGCCCGGAATATTCCCTCGCCCTCCTCACCGCCCCGTACGAGGCGGTGCTCGGGCGGCCGGTGAGCTATGTCGACTGGGAGGTGGCGGACGAGAATGTCGCCATGCTCCGGCCGGGCGACGTCGCCATCCTCGAGAATACGCGCTTCTTCGGCGGCGAGGAGAAGAACGACCCGGCGGTGGTGGAGCGGTTCGCCAGGCTGGGCGACCTCTACGTCAACGACGCCTTCTCGGCCGCTCACCGCGCCCACGCCTCGACCGAGGGGTTGGCGCACCGCCTGCCGGCCTTTGCGGGACGGGCGATGGAGGCCGAGCTCAAGGCCCTGGAAAAGGCGCTCGGCGCGCCCGAGAGGCCGGTCGCCGCGGTGGTCGGCGGCGCCAAGGTCTCGACCAAGCTCGAAGTGCTCCGCCACCTCGTCGCCAAGGTCGACCATCTGATCATCGGCGGCGGCATGGCCAACACCTTCCTCGCCGCGCGCGGCGTCGACGTCGGCAAGTCGCTTTGCGAGCACGACCTGACCGGGATCGCCCTGGAGATACTCGACGCGGCGGAGGCGGCGCGCTGCACCGTCCATCTCCCCTACGACGTCGTCGTGGCGAAGGAATTCGCCCCCGACCCGCCGTCGCTTCGCACCTGCAACGTCCACGAGGTGGCGCGGGACGAGATGATCCTCGACGTCGGACCCGCCGCCGTCGAGGCGCTGGCGGACGTGCTCAAGACCTGCCGCACCCTGGTCTGGAACGGCCCGCTCGGGGCCTTCGAGACGCCGCCCTTCGACCGCGCCACCGTCCAGCTGGCGCGGACCGCCGCGGCGCTGACCGAGGCGGGCCAGCTCGTCTCGGTGGCGGGCGGCGGCGACACGGTGGCGGCGCTCAACCATGCCGGCGTCGCTGACGGCTTCACCTTCGTCTCCACCGCCGGCGGCGCCTTCCTCGAATGGATGGAGGGCAAGGAGCTGCCTGGGGTGAAGGCTCTGGAATCCTGAGCCGAATCCCGCTGGACCGGTTCCCTGCTCCAGCCTAGGCTCGGCGCAAACCAGGGGGGCCGGGCATGAAGTCGCTGTCGCTGTCGATCCCGTTGCTCGTCGCCGCCGCACCGGCACCGGCACCGGCACCGGCGCCCGTGCTGGAGACGCGATGGACCCAGGCGGCCGCGCGCGCCTACGTCGCCTCGCCCGACAAGGCGAAGGGGAAGAGGCAGCTCCCCGAGATCCGCGTCTACGATGCCGGCAACCGCCTCGTCCTGCGCAGCTTCGGCCTCGAGGCAGGGAAGGTCGGCGCGAGCATCCTCCAGGCGATCCGCAGGCGCACTCCGGTGCGCGGGCCGAGCCTGGCGGAGACGATGGCCGAGCTCGAGACTCGCGACGGCCGGCCGGCCCTGGGCCAGGCCGAGGGCCGGGCGAAGGTGACGATCGTCGACTATTGGGCCGAGTGGTGCGCGCCCTGCAAGGCGCTGGGCGCGGAGCTCGGCGCCTGGGCGGCGCGCCAGCCGGCGGGCTACGTCCGGATCGTCCGCGCCGAGACGGACATCATCGCCGCGGAGCGGGCCGCGGGGCGCAAGGTGCTCCACTTCGTCAAGGGGCCGGACGGCAAGCTCACCAAGGTGGACGACTAGCCCCTGGCCCGCGGGACCGCGACCGCGCCGGGCGCTAATGGGGACAGTAACTATTTGTCCGGGAAAGGCCGGACAAATAGTTACTGTCCCCTTCTCGCGGACGGGGAGGATCGGGCGGCGGTCGTCCGTTCGCGGCGTTGCTCCCTGCGGGCGGCTGGTTTAGGGCCGCCCGCAATCCACCACCGCACAGGGACCAACGATGAGCATCACGCCGGCCGTCAAAGCCATCCTCGCCAATTACGAGAGCGACAATCCCGGGACCAAGGCGAACCTCGCCCGTATCCTGATGCAGGGGCGGCTCGGCGGCACGGGCAAGCTCATCATCCTCCCCGTCGACCAGGGCTTCGAGCACGGCCCCGGCCGCAGCTTCGCGATGAACGAGCCGGCTTACGACCCGCATTACCATTATCAGCTGGCGATCGACGCCGGCCTCAGCGCCTATGCGGCGCCCCTCGGCGCGTTGGAGGCCGGGGCCGACACTTTCGCCGGGCAGATCCCGCTCATCCTCAAGATCAACAGCTCGAACAGCTGGGCGACGCGCAAGGACCAGGCCGTAACCGGCGGCATAGACGATGCGCTGCGGCTCGGCTGCTCGGCGATCGGCTTCACCACCTATCCCGGCTCCGAGGACAATCTGGAGCTGATCGAGGAGATCCGAGAACTTTCCGCCGAGGCGAAGTCGGTCGGCATCGCGACGGTGATCTGGGCCTATCCGCGCGGCGGCGACATCTCCAAGGAGGGCGAGCTGGCGCTCGACGTCACCGCCTATGGCGCGCACATGGCGGCTTTGCTCGGGGCGCACATCATCAAGGTGAAGCTGCCGTCCGCCCATATCGAGCAGAAGGAGGCGCAGAAGCCCTATGAAGGCGACCGGTCGAACCAGGCCGACCGGGTGCGCCACATCGTCCAGTCCTGCTTCAACGGCCGCCGCATGGTGGTCTTTTCGGGCGGCGCTGCAAAGGGCGCCGACGCCGTCTTCCAGGACGCGCGCGATATCCGCGACGGCGGCGGCAACGGCTCGATCATCGGCCGCAACGCCTTCCAGCGCCCGCGTGAGGAGGCGATGGCGATGCTCGACAAGCTGGTCCGCATCTACAAGGGCGAGGAGTGAGCGAGCCGGGGCTCGGCGGCGGCGAAGACGGCGGCGTCGGCCTCGATCCGGGCTTCGCCGCGCGCTTCGAGCACGCCCCGCGGCCCGCGGCGC